>NZ_BAAASB010000008.1:0-379785 GCF_039532665.1 Streptomyces amakusaensis
CGGGGGGTGGGGGCGGTGTGGAGGGGGCGGTCGGGGCGGGAGGGGTGGTGGGCGCTGTCGTCGGGGCGCTTCGCGGGGCGGGGCGCGGGCTTGTGGCTGGGGGAGGTGAGCTGTTCGCGGCCGGTGGGCTCGGCGGGGTGCCGGCCGCCGGCGGGGAGGGCCGACCGGCCGCCGTCCTGGGCCGGGCCGGGCGCGCCCGGTCTGCCCGTGGGCTCGGCCGGCACGGAGACGCACGCGGACAGGCCGAGGAGGGCGGAGACGGACAGGACGAGGAGTACGGACCGCTGGCGCATCCGGTCATCGTCCCGCGCACCGGTGCCCGCGACCCGGCGCACACGCCCGGAGACACCGGCACGAGTGACACCGGAGGACGGACGGAGACTCCGCCGCGGAATAATAATCCCGGGCCCGGCGGGGCGTGTTCGCCTAAGGTGATCCCATGCTTTGACGCATGCCCGAGGCCCGGGCGCCCCCGCCGCTCCTTCGTGTCCCAGAGAAACCGGAACCCACGAAGGAGACCCGACATGAATCCGTCGACCCCTGTCGACGTACCCGACGTACCCGATGTACCCGATGTACCCGACGCGTTCGTCGCGTCATACCTCCGGAACAACCCCTCCGGCCGGAGCTGGATCGCCGCGCTGCCCGCGCTGGCTGCGGAGTTCCTGGACCGCTGGAACCTGCGACCGGACGGCCTCCCGGGGCACGGGATGGCCTCCCTGGTACTGCCGGTGACCCGCGCGGACGGCACGGGCGCGGCGCTGAGGCTCCAGAAGGCCGAGGAGGAGAACGCGGGGGCCGCGAGCGGCCTGCGGGCGTGGAACGGCGACGGGGCGGTGCGTCTGCTGGAGCACGATCCCGGCTCCGGGGCCATGCTGCTGGAGCGGCTGGACGCGAGCCGCCCGCTGTCGGCGGTGGCCGACGACTCCGCCGCCATGGGGATTCTCGCGGAGCTGCTGGCGCGGCTGGTCGCCGTGGAGGCTCCGCCCGGGCTGCGGCGGCTGTCCGACATCGCCGCGGCCATGCTCGACGAGACGCCGCGCGCGGTGGCGGCGCTGCGCGACCCGGCGGAGCGGCGGCTGGTGCGCACCTGCGCGTCGGCCGTGGCCGAGCTGGTCGGCGAGTCCGGCGACCGGCTGCTCCACTGGGATCTGCATTACGGCAATGTCCTCGCGGGCCGGCGGGAGCCGTGGCTGGCCATCGACCCCGAACCGCTGGCCGGTGACCCCGGGTTCGATCTGTGGCCCGCGCTGGACAGCCGGTGGGAGGAGGCGGTGGTGCCCGGCGGGGTGACCCGCACGGTGCTCCGCCGCTTCGACCTGCTCACCGAGGTGCTCGGGCTGGACCGGCGGCGGGCGATCGGCTGGACGCTCGGCCGCGTACTGCAGAACGCGCTGTGGGACGTCGAGGACGGGAAGGCGGCGCTGGAGCCCGCCCAGGTCGCCCTGGCCGGAGTCCTGCTGGAGCGCGAAAGGCGGTGATGGGCCGGTGACGGCCCGGCGGCCGGGATCCGCTCGGGGAGCGATCCCGGCCGCCGGGTGTCCGCGCACCGGACCGGGCGGGTCAGACGCCGATGTCGCGGCCGTCCTCGCGCCAGACCGCGACCACGGCGGGCCGCACCAGCTTGCCCGGCCCGTCCGGCCAGGTGCTGCCGGGCAGTTCGACGGAGGCTCCGTCGACCTCGCCGGGGTGCTGGACCGCGACCACCACCCGGCGGTCCTGGACGATGGGACCGCAGGTCTCGGCCCCCACGGGCACGCTCAGGAACTGCTTCAGCTCACCGCGCCGCTCGCCCCGGGTGGCGACCCCGAAGAGCCCGTCGTTGGAGCCGAGCTTGTTGCCGTCGGTGGAGATCCAGAGATTGCCGTGCGGGTCGAAGGTCACATTGTCCGGGCAGGAGATGGGGCTCACTCTCTCCTTGGGGAAGCCCGCGAAGTAGGTGGACGGGTCCGCCGGGTCGCCCGCGACCAGGAAGAGCCGCCAGGCGAAGGTCGTGCTCGACGGGTCGTTACGGTCCTCCATCAGCTCCAGGATCTGGCCGTGCTTGTTGAGGTTGCGCGGATTGGCCTCGTCCGCGCCGGGCTTGCCGGGCTTGCCGCGGTCGGTGTTGTTGGTGAGCGCGACATAGACGCGGCCGGTGCGCGGCGAGGGCTCGACGTCCTCGGGGCGGTCCATCTTGGTCGCGCCGACCTTGTCGGCGGCGAGGCGGGTGAAGACGTACACCTCTTCGGCGGTCATCCCCGGCACATGGGAGACATCGCCGGTGGCCAGCGGGATCCAGACGCCGGAGCCGTCGAACTCGCCGTCGTCCGGGAGTCTGCCCGAGCCGTCGATGGCCTCCGGGCTGTCGCCGGTGAGCTTGGCGACGTACAGCGTGCCCTCGTCCAGCAGGGTGAGATTGTGCTGGCGCGCCGCGCGCGAGCGCCCCTGCCGCATCCGCTTGGAGGAGACGAACTTGTAGAGGTATTCAAAGCGTTCGTCGTCGCCCGTGTAGACCGCCGGGCGGCCGTCGGCGGTGAGCCGGGGCTCCGCGCCCTCGTGCTTGAGGCGGCCGAGCGCGGTGTGCTTGCGCGGGGTGGAGTCGGGGTCGTACGGGTCCAGCTCGACCACCCAGCCGTGGCGGTGCGGCTCATTGGGCTCCAGCGCCACGTCGAAGCGCCGGTCGAAGCGCTCCCACTTGCGCTCGGTGACCCCGGTGGGGAGGCCGTAGCGGCGGTCGGTGGCGCGGGTGCCGTTGGCGAAGTACTGGTTGATGTTCTCCTCGCCGTGGAGGGTGGTGCCCCAGGGGGTGGTGCCGCCCGCGCAGTTGTTGAAGGTGCCCAGCACCCTGGTGCCGGTGGGGTCCGCCGAGGTGGTGAGCAGCGGGCTGCCGGCCGCCGGGCCCGTGACCTCGAACTCGGTCGTCGCGGTGATGCGGCGGTTGAGACGGTGGCGTACGACGGGGGTGAGCCTGCCGGTGCCGCGCTCCTCCTGGACCACCACGACGGAGAGCCCGTGCCCGGCCCAGCCGATCTCCACCTGCTCCCGGGTGGGGTTCTCGGGGTCGTAGCCGCGGAACATCAGCTGCTCGCTGGTGTACTCGTGGTTGGCGATCATGACCTGCCGGCCCCGCTCCCCCGGCAGGGGCAGGAGGGAGAGGAAGTCGTTGTTGTAGCCGAACTGCCCCTCCTGCGCCTTGGCGGTCTGGTTCTCCGCGTCGAAGGCGGGCGCGCCGCGCAGGATGGGGTCGCCCCAGCGGATCACCACGTTCTGGGCGTGTCCGGCGGGGACGGTGACGGTGTCGTTCACATTGGGGGGTACGGGGGTGAACCGCAGGCCCCTCGCTCCGTCGGGGCGGCCGTGGCCCCGGCCCGCGACCGGGGCGGCGTGCGCCTGGGCCCCGGTGCCCGGGGCAACGGTCAGGGCGGTGCCGGCGGCGGTCGCGACGGTCACCAGGGCGGTGGCCCGCACCACCGACCGGCGGGAGACGGCTCCGGCGATGATGTCGCCCGCGTACTCGTTGTCGCTGGTGTTCGGCACCTCCAGGAAGCAGGCGTCGCCACAGCGGTAGCGACAGGTGAGGGCGGATCGTCCGCCCGCGTGCGGCTTGGTGCTCAAGAACGGCAGCAGACTGCGCACTTTGTGCTCCTCCTCCGGCGCTTTCGCGCCGACAGAATCTCTCTGGCATTTCTCCCGCCGGCCGTCACGGGGACGGCCGGCCGTACCGCACGAAAGTCTTCATTCTTTCCGACCGGTTCCGGCGGCCGGCGGGCGGGCTTCTCCGGGGCCGCCGGCGAACTCCCGGCGGCGGGGAAGCAGTTCCCCGCCGCCGGGCGGTGGAGGTGTCTACAGCAGGAACACGCCGAGCACGAGCACCGCGCCCAGGGCGGTGAGCCCTTGTACGAGGGTGGCCGCCGTCTGGGCCCGGTAGGCGGTCTGGACGCTCATGCCGGAGAACTGGGAGACGACCCAGAAGTACGAGTCGTTGACATGGCTGACGACCATCGCACCGGCGCCGATCGCCATCACCGCGAGCACCTGTCCGATCGGGATCGAGCCGAGATGGCCGTCCAGTCCGAGGGCCGGCAGCAGCGGCTGCGCCAGTGTGGAGGTGATGATCAGCGAGGCGGTGCTGCTGCCCTGTGCCGTCTTGAGCAGGGCGGCGAGACCGAAGAGGACCAGCAGTGCGGAGATGCTGCCCAGCGCGGAGCCGTCCCCGACGAGCGAGGAGATGTAGTCGGCGATCGGCGTGGCCTTGATCACCGAGCCGAACGCGCCGCCCGCACCCGTGATCACCAGGATCGGGGCCGCGTCGACGATCCCCTCGGCGACCCAGGTGGTGAGCGCCTTGGCGTCGCGCTTGGGAGGCAGCAGCGCGAGCGCCAGGATCACACCGATCAGCAGGGCGTTGACCGGGGCCCCGAGGTCCATGAGCAGACTGCCCAGCGCTCCGTCGACCAGGGTGGTGTCGCCGGAGGGGAAGGCCGCGACGGAGCCGACGGCCATGAGCACGATGGGCAGGACGATGGGCGTCAGGGCGCGGCTCAGGCTGGGGAGGCGCTCGAACTGCTCCTTGTACTCCTCGAACGTCTGGTGCGCGTCGGGCAGCTTGCTCTCCAGATGGCCGGTGCGGCGCAGGGCCCAGACGAGACCGGCGAGCGCGGCGACGAGGGAGATCGGGATGGAGAAGAGGATGACCCAGATGAGGCCGTCGGACCCGATGCCCACATTGCCGGCGGCGGCGATCGGGCCGGGCGTCGGCGGGACGAAGGTGTGCGAGGCGTACAGGCCGGTGGCCAGCGCCGTCCCGAGCACGACCGGGTTCTTGCCGGTCTTCCGCGCAATGGAGCGCTGGAGCGGGGAGAGCACCACATAGCCGGAGTCGCAGAAGACGGGGATGGAGACGACCCAGCCGATCAGCGACATGGCTATGGCGGGGTGCCGCTTGCCCACGACCTTCAGCACGGCCTCGGCGAGCGTCACGGCGGCCCCGGTGCGCTCCAGCACCTTGCCGATGATCGTGCCGAACAGGATCACCAGGCCGATGCTGGCGAGGATGGAGCCGAAGCCCTCGGCGATGGTGGTGCCGAGCTTGTCGACGAAGGGCTTCTCGGAGCCGGTCGCGGCGCCGATGCCCATCGCGACGAGGCCGAATCCGTAGGTGGCGAGGACGATGGCCAGAAAGGGATGCATTCTGAATCGGCCGCACAGAAGGATGATCAAGCCGATGCTCGCCGCCAACGCGGCGAGCAGGGCGGGTCCGGCGCTGCTCATGGGACTCCTTGCTGGGAGAACAGGGATACGAGGAAGCCGGTCCTGGGGCGGACAGGGGCTCGTGCGGGGGCGTGCGGCGGCATGCGGGGACATACGAGGGCCGCGAAGGGGACGTGAAGGGGACCTACGGGGGACGGGGGTACGGGGAGGTGAAGGGTCAGGCCAGGCGCAGCCGTACGGCCTGCTCGGCCGCGGCGGCGAGGAGGGGGGCCGCCGATTCGGTCATGTCGAGGAGGGTGCGGGGGCCGTCGGCGATGCCGAGGGCCGCGGTGAGGCCGATGGCGTGCAGCTCGCCGATCGGGTGGACGATCTCCCCGGCGAGTGCCAGGGCCGGGACGCCGCGCTCCTTGGCGAGCCGGGCGACCTGGGAGACGACCTTGCCCGCCGCGCTCTGCCGGTCGAGCCTGCCCTCGCCGGTGATCACCAGGTCGGCGCCGTCCAGCGCGGCCGGGAGGCCGACGGTCTCGGCGACCAGTTCGCATCCCCGGACCGGTTCGGCTCCCAGGATCGCGACCATGCCGCCGCAGGTGCCGCCCGCGGCTCCGGCTCCCGGCAGATCGTGGACGCGTACGCCGAAGTCGCGGGCGAGCACATCGCCGAACCGGTTCAGGGCGTGGTCGAGCCGCACGACCTCTTCGGGGGTGGCACCCTTCTGCGGGCCGAACACCGCTGCCGCGCCCTCCGGCCCGACCAGCGGGTTGGTGACATCGCAGGCGATCTTGAAGCGGGTCTCGCCGACCGCCGCGTCCACCCCGCTCGTGTCGATCCGTTCGAGGTCGGCGAGGTGCACGCCGCCCGGGGGCAGTTCGGTCCCGTCGGCGGCCTCGAACCGTACGCCGAGCGCGCGCATCAGGCCGCTGCCGCCGTCGGTGCTGGCGCTGCCGCCGATGCAGACGAGCACGTCGCGCGCGCCGCGCCGGACGGCGTCGGCGATCAGCTCCCCCGTACCGGTGGTGTCGGCGCGCAGCGCGTCGGTGCCGCCGGCCAGCAGCGGCAGGCCCGAGGCCGAGGCGAGTTCGATCACGGCGGAGCGGCTGTCGGCGGAGAGCAGATAGCGGGCGCGGACCGGCCACCGCAGGGGGCCGGCGACGGTCAGCCCGATCTCCTCGCCGCCGGTCGCGCCGCGAATGCAGTCGAGGGTGCCCTCGCCGCCGTCGGCCATCGGAACGCGGACGACGTCGGCGTCGGGCAGGGCGCGGCGTACGCCTTCCTCGATCGCCGCGCAGACGGCGGTGGCGGGGAGACTGCCCTTGAAGGAATCGGGAGCGATGACGACACGCACGGAACCAGGCCCTTCGAGATGGAGTCGGCGCATCCGAAGAGGGGTGATGAGCCGTGTCGGCACTCTAGGTACTGGGCCGTGGCGTCCGCATTGGCCCGGACGACGAACTTGTCGGGGTGTCGCGCCCCGGCTTTGTGCACGGTGCACAAAGCCGGGGCGGTGCGGGGTCAGTCGAGTTCGCAGAGGTGGAGGGCGACCTGGAGGACCACCGCGTCCTGGAAGGCCCGCGGGTCGCGCGAGGTGAGGTCCTGGACCCTGCCCAGCCGGTAGGTGAGGGTGTTGCGGTGGACGTTGAGCGCCCGGGCCGCGTCGGTGATGCCGCGGTCGTGGTCGAAGTAGGCCCGGAGGGTGTTCCGCAGCTCCGGGGAGAGGGGTCCGAGGATCCGTTCGGCCGTGGCGGCCCTGGTCTCCGGTTCGATCCGGGCGAGGAGTACGGGGAGTTCGAGGTCGGAGAGATGGACCTCGCCCCGGAGTCTTCGGCGCAGTGCGAAGCGGGCCTGCGCGGCGCGCTCCAGCAGGGCGGTGAAGTCGCCGGCGCGTCCGGCGTCGAGGTATCCGCTGTCCCGGCGTGAGCCGCAGAGGGTCGAGAGCCGGTGGCGCAGCGAGACGGCGGCGGAGCCGCCGGCCAGGGCCCACACCGCGCCCTCGGTGTCCTCGGCGGCGAGCACGGCGCTCTCGTCCGCCTCCAGCAGGCGGTACAGATCGTGCGGGTCCCGGCCGTTGCCCGCGGGGCGGTCGTGCAGGACGAAGAGGGCGTACGGGGGCTCGACGCGGCAGCCCGCGAGCTGCTGGCGCTGTCGCCAGCTCTCCCAGGTCAGCCGTCCGGCGATGAGGTCCTGGACGATCTGCTGACGGACCCGGTGCCGCCAGCCGGCCTCGCCGAGGAAGGCCTGTTGCAGGGCCATCAGCTCGGCCATGCGCGAGATGGCCCGGGCGATCTCGCCGACCTCCCGGGGCTCGCCGCTGACGCCGACCACGCCGACGACCTCGTCGCCCAGCCGCAGCGGGAGGTTGACCCCCGCCCGGGTGCCGTTCAGGGCGCGGGCCTCCTCTCCGGTGACGGAGAAGGGCATGCCGGTGTCCAGCACGCGCAGCGCGCCCTCGTGGAGACTGCCCACCCGGCCGCGATCGCTGCTGGCGGTGATGACTCCGTGTTCGTCCATGATGTTCACGTTCACGCCGAGGCGCGCGACGATGTCGTCGACAATGGCCTGAGCGGCTGCGCCGGCAATCATCGGGCAAAGATACCCGTTTCGCCGGGGTCCGCCGGGAAAGGGCGGGTCAGGAGGTCCGGGCGCGGAGCCTGCGGAGCATCCGGGCGTCGTCGAAGCCGACTTCGCGGGCGGCGCTCTCCCTGGTCGCGCCGTGGCTGATCAGATGCTCGGCGCGCTCCAGGCGCAGCGCCTGCTGATAGCGGAGCGGGGTGAGGCCTCCCGTGGCGCGGCCGAACAGCCTGGTCAGGGTGCGCTCGCTGACGCCGGCGGACGCGGCCAGGACACCGAGCGGCAGCGTTTCGGTGAAGCGTGCGTCGATGAGGCTCTGGACGCGGTGGACGGTGTCGTCGAGGTGTGAGCGGTGCCGGAGCATGGCTCCGGCCTGGGGCTCGTGGCCGTTGCGGCGGACGTAGACGACCATGTTCCGGGCGACCTGGGCGGCGAGCGCGGGGCCGTGCCGTACGGAGAGCAGATGCAGCGCCAGGTCGATGCCGCTGGCTATGCCCGCCGAGGTCACCACCCGGTCGTCGGTGGTGAACAGGACGTCCCGTACGACCGTCGCGCGGGGGAACCGGGCCGCCAGCTCGTCCTGGAGGTCGTGGTGGGTGGTGCACCGGCGGCCGTCCAGCAGCCCCGCCAGGCCCAGCGCGGCCGCGCCGGCGCAGACACTGGCGACGGTGCCGCCGGCGGCGTGGTGCGCGCGCAGCCGTTCCAGTGTCCCGGGGCCCGGTTCGGGGCCGGCGCGCAGGGTGGGCGCGCGCCAGCCCGGCACCATGATCAGATCCCCGGGGTCCGGCTCCGGCCAGTGGACGCCCGCGACCAGGGGCAGCCCCTGGGCGCTCGTCACCAGCTCCTGCTCGGCGATGTGCTCAAGGGTGTAGGGCAGGCCGAGATCGGCGGCCGTGGTGAAGACCTGGGCGGGTCCGGCCAGGTCGAGCAGATGGACCCCGGGGAGGAGGACGAAGACGATGCGGCTCACGCCGGGGAGGCTCCCAGCTCGGCCTCCAGCTCCGCCACCGTGACGATCCTGGCGAACCGGTCGCGGAGGACCGCCTCGGTGCGCTCGACGATCGCTTCGGCGCTCAGCCCGCCGATGGCCTCGGTGGTGGTGGCGTCGGTGACGAAGTCGACGCGGTATCCGAGGTCGCTGCCGATCCGGGCGGTGGTCTCCACGCACTGTTCGGTGCGGAGGCCGCAGAGGCGCAGACCGGTCACGCCCTCCCTGGTCAGCAGTTGTTGCAGCCGGGTGGTGGTGAAGGCGTTGTGGGAGGTCTTGTACAGGACCGGCTCGCCGGGCAGCGGTGTCTCCACTTCCTCCAGGAGCCTTACGTGACCCTCGGCCGGGTCGAACACGCCACCGGTGCCGGCTTCGGAGTGGAGCACCCAGACCACGGTCTCGCCGTGGGCGCGGGCCAGGCGCACCAGCCGGTTCACCGGCTCCGCGATCTTCGGATCGGCGATGTCCTTCCACTCCGGGCGGGCGCGGAAGGACTCCTGGACATCGATGACGATCAGTGCGTTTCCCATGGGTCCAGTCTGGCGGGCACGGCCGCCGGGGCGCAGGCCCGATCCGGGCTCGCGGCGGACCGATCCGGTCAGCGGGTCAGCCGGGGCCGAGGGCGATGGCCCGGAGGGCGGTGAGATGCCGGGCGTGGGCCGCGCGGCCGTCCTCGGTGAGGGAGAGCCAGGTCCGGGCCGGCGGCCGACGCGGCCCTTGTCCACGGCGGCCAGGCCGCCGTCCTCCAGGGCGGCGATCTGCTTGGACAGGGCCGAGTCGGTGACCTCCACGAGATCGCGGACGAAGCCGGCCCGGTGCAACGCCTCGCCGGCGTCGGTGACGTCGGTCAGGTGTCCCCCTCGTGCTTCGGCTCGCACTCCTGCACGTCACTTTCCTTTGCCGGATTCACAAACACTTCCACCTTGGCAAGTGGAAAGTGGCCGGCTCAGCCCATCGCGGCGAAGGCCCCGTCGATCGCCTCACAGGTCCGGGCCAGTTCGTCCTCGGTGACCACGGCCGGGACGAACCAGCAGGCGAGGCCGTACGCGTTGCAGTGCACCCCGCGGCGCAGGAGTTCGTGGCGGAGGGTGTCGTAGCGCCGCCGGTGGAGCCGGAACGCGTCGCGGTAGCGGTGGATCGGGGCTCCGTCGGGGGTGAACACCGCCTGGAACATCGCGCCGACGCCCTGGACCGCGCAGGGGATCCGGCGGTCGTGGGCCGCGCGCCGGATCGCCTCGGCGACGCGCAGGCCGGTCTCCTCGATCCGCCGGGTGACGGCCGGGTCGGCGAGCGCGGTGAGCGTGATGAGGGCGGAGGTGGCGCAGAGCGGTGAGGCGTTGTAGGTGCCGCCGTGTTTGACCCGGCCGGCCGCCAGGGGCTCCATGACCTCGCGGACCCCGGCGAACGCGGCGATCGGCAGCCCGCCGCCGAGCGCCTTGGAGTAGACGGCGATGTCCGGCCGCACCCCGAAGAGGGACTGCGCGCCGCCGGGCCCGGTGCGGAAGCCGGTGCACACCTCGTCGAAGATCAGCACCGCGCCGTGGGCCGTGGCCGCATCGCGCAGCCGTTCCAGATAGCCGGGGAGCGGCATCACACAGGCGTTGTTGGCCACGATGGGCTCGCAGATCACGGCCGCGAACTCGCCCCGGTGGGCGTCGAGCACGGTGTGCAGCGCCTCGGGGTCGTTCCAGGGGCAGACCACGACGTCGTCCACCACCCCGGCGGGGATGCCGGGCGAGTGGGGCACGGCGCGCGGAGCGCCGTAGGGGCCCGTCTCCGCCTCGTCCGGACGGTTGGAGACGGCGAGGGTGTCGGACCAGCCGTGGTAGTGGCCCTCGAACTTGAGGATCTTCGTACGTCCGGTGTGGCCGCGTGCGGCCCGTACCGCGCCCTGGACCGCTTCGGAGCCGGAGTTGGCGAACCGGACCAGCTCGGCGCAGGGCACCATGTCCGTGATCAGCTCGGCGAGTTCGACCTCGGGGACATTGCAGGTCCCGAACATCGTCCCCCGGGCGAGCACCTCGGTCAGCCCGGAGGTGAGCGAGGGGTGCGCGTGGCCGAGGATCGCGCTGCCGTAGGAGATGAGGTAGTCGATGTACTCGTTTCCGTCCACATCCCTGATCCGGGCCCCTGAGCCGCTGCTCATATAGAGCGGGTACGGATGCGGCCCGGTGGAGGTGAGCCGGGAGGAGGAGCTGATGCCACCCGCGAGGGAGCCTTTGGCCCGCGCGAAGAGTTCACGGCTCGCGGCCGTTCCGCCGAGCGCCGGCGCGGGCCGTTCGAGCGAGTCGCCCGAGAAAACCTGAGTATCCATATGTCACTCCCGCCTCAAAGGCCTTGACGGCCGGTCGTGAGTTTTTCCGAATTCCACCCGGCTGCGGCCGTGCGGAAGCATTCCGATGGCGTGAACTCGCTGTCTTGACGTACTTCTCGGTCGTCCCGAGACTCGGGGCATGCCGCCGGCAAAAGATCACCCGGGCGGAATTCTCGGCAGCTCGCACCTTACGGCGAAAGGAATTCACCCATGACCGGAATCACGGAGATCGGCGCGGAGTCGGCCGGAGTGGCCCTGGTGACGGGAGCCGGCCGGGGCATCGGCCGGGCCTGCGCCGTCGGGCTCGTCGCCGAGGGCTGGACGGTGGTGCTGACCGGCCGCCGCGAGGGGCCGCTCAAGGAGACTGCGGAACTCGCCGGACAGGGGCCGGGCTCCGCCGTCGCCACCCCGCTGATCTGCGACATCACCGATCCCGATGCGGTGGAGGCGCTCTTCGCCGAGGTGGTGGGCCGGTTCGGACGGCTCGATCTGCTCTTCAACAACGCGGCCGACACCATGCCGTCCACCCCCGTGGAGGAGGTGTCCGCATCGGACTGGCACAAGGTGATGGACTCCATCGCCACCGGGACCTTCCTCTGTTCCCGGGCCGCGTTCCGGATCATGAAGGCGCAGTCCCCCCGCGGCGGACGGATCATCAACAACGGCGCTCCCTCCGCCCATGTGCCCCGGCCGGATTCGGTCGCCTTCACCGCGGCGAAGCACGCTGTGGCCGGGCTGACCAGGGCGCTCTCGCTGGACGGCCGCCGCCACGACATCTCCGTCGGACAGATCGACGTCGGCAATGTGACGCCCGAGGGGCGGGAGCAGCCGCCCGCGCGGCAGGCGGACGGGTCACTGCGGGTGGAGCCGACCATGGACGTCCGGCATGTGGTCGACATGGTGCTCGCCATGGCCGGCCTTCCCCGGGGAGTGAACGTCCAGTCGGTCACGGTCATGCCGAGCGCCATGCCCCTGGTGGGCCGGGGCTGACGGCTCCGGGCCGCCCGCCGCGGGACGACGCCCGCCCGGACCCGGCGCACCGCGCGTCCGCCACCGGCCACCGCGCGCCCACCGCTCCTCAGAGCGGACGGCGTTCGTACTCGGTGAAGTGGGCGTCACGGAAGAGTTCGGGCCACTCGCCGCCGCCCAGCCCCCGTTCCCGCCCGGTGGCCAGCAGATGCCGCCAGTACGGCTTCACCGGGGGCCACTTCCCGCCGGTCTGGCAGTAGGAGCCGTCGATCATGTAGCGGGGTCCGCCGTCCGCCGGACGCTCCCCCGGCCCGGCCCCGGGGGCGGGCCGGCGGGCGTGGAAGAGCGCGGAGTGCAGCAGCACGGTGGAGCCGGGCGGCAGTTCGTCGACGACCTCCTCGCCGGGGAGCCGGGCGGTGCCCAGATGGGCGAGGTCGGTCTTGCCCGCGACCTCGCGGTGGGATCCGGGAAGCACCGCGAGCCCGCCCATGCCGGGGGCCAGTCCCCCGATGTAGTGCAGGGCGTGCACCATCGCACGGCGGCGGTCCCGCTGCGGAGACTGCTCGTAGTCGTGGTGCCAGCCCTTGCCCGGGGCCCCCGGGGCGCGCCGGTCGCTGTGCAGATGGTGGAAGACGAAGGAGGGGCCGAGCAGCCGGGAGAGCAGCCGCAGCAGCGGTGGGTGCGCCGCGAGTTCGCCGTGGGCGGGCAGCTCGATCTCGACCACGGGCGGCGCTCCGTGCGGATCGGGGTTCAGGCATGCCTCGATGGACCGCCGACGCAGACCGCTGTCCACCCAGTGATCGACCTCCGGGACGAGCCGGGCGGTCAGCTCCGGGGGAAGGAATCCGGGAAGGACGAGATATCCCCGTTCCCGGAAACGATCGCGCACGTCGTTTCCGTGGGTCATGACGGTCTGCTCGCTCATGGAACGAAGTCCTCCTGCGTACCGATGCGCTCATCGGGCGGAATGATGACCGTGCGTGTCCTCGCACCATTTCCGGGTGTGCTGTGAACAGAGAAACGGAAGTGGCGTCCGACAGAGAAAACAGATGTACGCCGACCGAAAGAGAAAGGTATCCGGCCGATCACCTTCGCGCACCCACGGCAATGACATTGGCCAAAGTGACGCTCCATGGCCGAAAGCGGAGAGCCGCCCCCGAACCGGCCGCGCCACCGCGTCAATCGCCGTCCGCACCCGTTCCCCCATTCCGGCACACCCTCCCCCGGAACGGCGAACACCCCGTACGCTCACCTGACGTGACAGAGCGACTACGCAAAGACACCTTCCGGATCGGCTCCCGAGCGGTCCGGAAGGCGGCGGTCCTGATGGCCGTCCTCCTCCTGTCCGCGGGTGCCGCCGCGGCCGGCCCCGGCGACACCCGGCCACCGGCCCGGAGTTCCGAACCCCGTCCCCACCGCGTGCTGATCCTGGTGGTCGACCAGTTCCGGCCCGAGTACGTCGAGAAGTTCGGCATGGTCAACGCGCGTGCGCTGATGCGCGAGGGCACGGACTTCCGCGACGCCTACCTCGGGCACATGGCCTCCGAGACCGTCGTCAGCCACCAGGTCATCACCTCCGGCCAGTTGCCTCGCGACATGGGCTGGGCGGACGAGGTCTACCGCGACACGGGCGATCTGCTGGGCGGAGGGAAGGACACCCTCCACATCACCAGCGGGCTGGCCCGCACCCAGCTCGACACCCTGATGGACACCACCGGCGCGCCCAAGCTCGGCGACTATCTGCACCGCGCGTTCCCCGGCACCAAAGTGATCACTGTGGGCGCGAAGACCTACGCCACCCATGTCTCCGGCGGCTCCGGCACCGACATCCAGGTCACCTTCTCCGGGCGCGACTTCGCCTGCGGGAAGAGCGGGGCGAAGACCTGGCGCGGCCCGGCGGGCAAGGCCGTCCCGGCCTATCTCACCGCTCCCGTCTGCGGCCGTTTCCACGTCGACTCCGACCAGGCGCTCGACTACGGCACCGGAACCACCGCCCCCGCGTGGATGTACCCGCTGGACGGGAACCACTACGTCCCCGGCCGTGACCGCGCCCACCTCGGCGGCGACACCTGGGTGGCCGACGCGGGCATGGCGATGATGGAGCGGGAGGACTGGTCGGGCATGCTGCTGACCTTCCCCGGCGTCGACAAGGCCGGCCACATGTGGGGCGGCATCACCGACGACGCCGTGCACCCGCCGGGCTCGGACGCGGAGATGGCCCATCTGCGGCATCTCGCCAAGAACGTCGACCACCAGATCGGCCGGGTGATGGACCGGCTGCGCGCCCTCGGCCAGGACAGGCAGACGCTCGTCGTCCTGACCACGGACCACGGCGGCATGCCCGCCACCCGGTTCCACGGAGTGGACCGGGCCGGCCGGGGCGACCACAACTGGTTCTACGGACGGTCCGCACAGGGCGACTACCTCGACGCCGCTCCGGCCCTGGCCCCCCTGGTGGACACGGGGAACGTGGCCGGCTCGTACCAGGACAGCGCGGTGCGCACCTGGCTGAAGGACACCTCGCGCCCCGCGCTGCGCCGGGCGGCGACGGCGATGGCGGCGCTTCCGGACGTGATCGCGACGTACACCCTCGACGGCGACCGCTACCGGCTCGCGGGCAGCGCGCCCGGGCGGATGAGCCGGGGCGAGCGGTCCTGGTGGCAGGAGCACGGCCAGGAGCTGGTGAACACCATGGCCGCGCCGTACGGGCCCGATGTGATCGGCCTCCTCAAGGACGACACCAGCTACGGCGCGGCCGGTGACCACGGGGGCGCGCAGCGCGCCGCCCAGCGCGTACCGCTCGCCTTCTGGACCGCCGACCGGCCCGGGGCCACCCCCGGTGCGGCGCTGCGGGCCGTCGACATCCTCCCCACGGTGCTGGGCGCGCTCGGGATCACCCCGGCGGAGCGGGACGGCCTCGACGGCCGCGCCCATCCGCTCGGCCGGGGCTGACCGGGCCGACCCGGACGGGCAGGGCGGGCAGGGCGGCCGGAGCGGGCCGGAGTGGCCGGAGTGGCTGATTCAGGCCCCGTGCTCCGGCTCAAACGGGCGGTCTCGGCGGCACGCGGGGGCGCGAAGATCGTACGAGGGACAGGGGCTGTCAGAATGAGTCCCATGACGAACAATGTTTACTTCGACATCAGCATCAACGACGAGCCCGCCGGGCGGATCGTGTTCCGACTCTTCGACGACGTGGTACCCAAGACCGCCCAGAACTTCCGCGAGCTGGCCACCGGCCAGCACGGCTTCGGCTACGCCGGGTCCGCCTTCCACCGGATCATCCCCGGCTTCATGCTCCAGGGCGGCGACTTCACCCGCGGTGACGGCACCGGCGGCAAGAGCATCTACGGCGAGAAGTTCGCCGATGAGAACTTCCAGCTCAAGCACACCAAGCCGGGTCTGCTGTCGATGGCCAACGCCGGCAAGAACACCAATGGCTCGCAGTTCTTCATCACCACCGTGGTGACGTCGTGGCTCGACGGCAAGCACGTCGTCTTCGGCGAGGTCGTCGAGGGCCTGGAGCTGGTCCAGACGATCGAGGCCGCCGGCTCGCAGAGCGGAAACCCGAAGAAGCGCGTCGTCATCACGGCCTCCGGGACCGTCTGACCCTTCTCAGGGGCCTCCGGGCGCCCGGTTCCCGCCAGGGAGCCGAGGCCTCGGAGGCCGCCCGGGCCCCGGATCCGCCCGCCGTACGCCCGTGGGCGCGACGGCGGACGCCATCACTCGTTCGGGCGCGTCCGGATGCCGGACCGATGACGGCGGGGTCGACTGGCAGCACCTGCTGAGCCGGTTCCGGAGGCGTCGATGGCATCAAGGGTGACCGCGGTGCGCGGCCCGATGATCTGGTTCCGCGGCGATCCGTTCCTCTCCCCCCGCGAGGACGTCTTCGTCCACGAGAGCGACGGGCTGCTGATCTGCGAGGACGGGATCATCACCGCCTCGGGCGGCCACCGGGAGCTGGCCCACCGGCTCCCCGCGGGCCTCACCCCCACGCACTACCCCGACCATGTGATCAGCGCCGGGTTCATCGACACCCACACGCACTACGTCCAGACCGGGATCATCGCCGCCTTCGGCTCCCAGCTGATCGACTGGCTGAACCACTACACCTTCGTCGAGGAGCAGCGCTTCTCCGACGCCGGCTACGCGCGGCGGGTCGCCTCCGCGTTCTGCGACGAGCTGCTCCGCAACGGGACGACGACCGCGCTCGCCTTCTGCGCGGTGTATCCGCAGTCGGTCGACGCGCTGTTCGAGGAGGCGTCCCGGCGGAACATGCGGATCGCCGCCGGCAAGGTGCTGATGGACCGCAACGCCCCCGACGCGCTGCTGGACACCCCCCGGTCGGGCTACGAGGACTCCAAGGCGCTGCTGGAGCGGTGGCACGGCACGGGCCGCAATCTGTACGCCATCACTCCGCGATTCGCCCCCACCAGCACCCCCGAACAGCTCGAGGCCGCCGGCGCGCTGTGGCGCGAGCACCCCGGGGCGCTGATGCACACCCATGTGTCGGAGAACACCGGCGAGATCTCCTGGGTCCGCGCGCTCTTCCCCGAGCGCCGGGGCTATCTCGACGTCTACGACCACTACGGGCTGCTGGGCCCCCGGGCGGTCCTGGCGCACGGTGTGCATCTGACCCGCCACGAGCGGGACCGGTGCGCGGAGACGGGCGCGGCGGTCTCGCACTGTCCGACGTCCAATCTCTTCCTCGGCAGCGGTCTGTTCCACGTCCACGACGCCAAGGACTCCCGGCATCCGATGACGGTGGGTCTCGGCACCGACATCGGCGCGGGCACCAGCTTCTCGCTGCTGGCCACCATGAACGAGGCGTACAAGGTCGCCGAGCTGTCGAACTACCCCCTCGACTCCGTCAAGGCCTTCTTCCTCGCCACCCTCGGCGGCGCGCGGGCCATGGGCGCCGGCGACCGGGTGGGCTCCCTCGAATCGGGGCACGAGGCCGATTTCGTCGTACTGGACCCCCGGGCCACCCCGCTGCTCGCACAGCGGACCTCCCGTGCCGAGGGCATCGAGGAGCTGCTGTTCACGCTGGCGGTGATGGGGGACGACCGGACGGTACGGGCCACCTATGTGGCCGGTGTCCTGGCCCACGACCGGGACACGCCGTCCGCCTCGGCCTGAGCGTCAGCCCGGGCCCGAGCCGACAGGAGAGACCTTCATGGCGAACACCACGGCTGCCGCGAGCGGCGGCGGGACCGAGTACAAGAAGCATCCCGGGGCCCGTTTCCTGCACGGGCCGCACCGGACGATCGGCGGGGTCGAGGCCTGGATCGTCTGGGCACTGTGCACGATCTTCGTCGTCTGGCTGTTCGCCATCCAGACCGGTTACGCGGTCGTCTCCCCCGAGATCCAGGACACGGCGTCCCTCACGGTCGCCCAGATCGGTCTGGCCGGGTCGATCTACACCTGGGCGTTCGCGCTCTGCCAGTTCTTCTCCGGCGCGCTGCTGGACCGGTTCGGCTCCCGCCCGCTGCTGACGGTCGCCGTCGCGTTCGTCACCGCGGGCGCGTTCCTGTACGCGCAGACGGACAGCATGGGCACCCTGGTGGCCGCCCAGATCGTGCTCGCCGTCGGCTCCTCGTTCGGTTTCGTCGGGGCCGGATACATCGGCGGCCAGTGGTTCCCCGCCGCCCGTTACGGCCTGATGTTCGGCCTGGTGCAGTCGCTGGCCTCGCTCGGCTCCGCCTTCGGCCAGCCCGCGATCTCCTGGCAGCTGGAACTCGTCACCTGGCAGCAGCTGCTGAACGGCTTCGGCGCGGCGGGGGTCGTGCTGATCGTGCTGTTCGCCCTGCTGGTACGGAACCCCACCCCGGGTCCCGAGCTGTCGGCGCGGGCCGCGGACACCGTGAAGCCGCCGCTGCTCCCCAGCGTCTTCCGTGATCTCGGCGCGTGCTTCCGCAACCGCAATGTGGTCCTCTCCGCCCTGCTGGCCGGGGTGTCCTTCGGGTCGATGCTCGCCATGGGCGTGCTGTGGGGGCCCCGGGTGATGGAGGCCCGGGGGGCCGAGAGCTCCCTCGCCGCCGTGCTGACCGCCGTCTCGTGGCTGGGGCTCGCGATCGGCGCGCCGCTGTTCAATCTCCTCTCCGACCACTGGAACAACCGCCGGATCCCGGCCGTCGTGGGGGTGCTTCTCCAGGCCGTCGCCATCAGTCTGCTGATCTATCTGCCGAAGGAGACCAACAGCGTCTCGGTGGTCACCATGTTCGCCGTCGGTCTCTTCGCCGGGGCGCACATGCTGGGCTTCACGGTGGCCGGGGAGTCCGTCCCCGGGGCGCTGGTGGGCAGCTCGGCCGCCATCGTCAACGGCGTCTGCTTCATCGTCGGCGGCGTTCTGCAGGCCGTCCCCGGCAAGATCCTGCCGGACGGTCCCCAGCTCGCCGACTACGGTCACGCGCTGCTGATGATGCCGATCCTGCTGGTGCTGGGCGCGTTCGCCGGCTTCTTCATCAAGGAGACGGCGGGCACGTCCCGCCGGTGAGAAGTCAGCGGGCGACGCCGTCGATCCGGTCGAGGACCCGGCGGGCCGGCAGCGGTGCGGCCGGGGGGCCGCCGGGGGCCGTGAGGGGGACCGGGAGCGGAGCCAGGCCGAGCAGACCGAGGGTGAGGGAGACGGTGATCCGGTGCCAGGACCGGGCGTCGCGCAGCATCGTGTGGCCGCCTCTGGGCATCCGGATTCCCAGGGTGTGGGCGCCCTCCTCGGCCGCGCGGGCCAGATACGCCCAGGTGTCGTCGGCGGCGGTGACCCGGTCGGCCGGGTCGTGGAGGGCGATCACCCGGCGGTCGCGCAGCCGGGCGACGGTCTCGCCCGGGGGGCACCAGGGCGCGAGGGCCACGACGCCGCGCACCCCGGGATCCGCCGCCAGCCTCAGGGCGGCCCGCCCGCCCATGGAGTGGCCCACCAGGACCACCGGCACGGGCCCGGCCCCGGTCTCGTGGAGCAGCGCCCGGAGGGCCTCCCGCGCGTCGTGCACCGCGTCCTCGCGGGGGCCGTTCCACCCCCGGTGGCGGTAGCGCACCCGGCCGACCGCCAGCAGGCCGGGCGGGGCCGCGCGGACGATGCCCGAGGCGAAGGGCCTCATCCGTACGGCGGGCGGATCCAGCGCGGGGGGAGCCTCCAGGGCGTCCGCGCGGCCTCCGTGCAGCAGCAGAACGGCGGCCCGGGGAGCGGCGGGCGAAGGGCGGAGCACCAGCGCGCGGTGGCCCTCGGCCCGGCCCGTCCCCGTACGGTTCACGGCCATGGGTGCCTCCAGCGGTCGTTTCCCGCCGCCCCGGTCGGCGGCGGGGTCACCATGCTGCCGGGAGGGGCGGCCGGCCGTCATCTCCCGTACCGGCGGTTCGGGGCTGCCGATCCGGGACCGGCGATGTGAGGTGGGGCACTCCCCGGCCGCTTCGGGGCGGGCGGAAGCGATCATCTCCGGATGGATACCCGTTTCATCGGCACCGCCGAAGTGGCCGAAACCCCGTCCGTGGCCGTCGTGGTCGACGTCATGCGTGCTTTCACCGTGGCCGCCTGGGCCTTCGCCCGGGGGGCGGAGAAAATCGTTCTCGCCGGGTCGCTGGACGAGGCGCTGGCCCTCAAGGCCGGCCACCCGGACCGGGTGGCTCTCAAGGACGGGCCGCCCGCGCCCGGGTTCGACCTGGTCAACTCGCCGGCCCTGCTGCGCTCCGCCGACCTCGCCGGGCGGACCGTCGTACAGAAGACCACGGCGGGGACGGTCGGCGCTCTCGCGGTCAAGGACGCGTCACTGGTGCTGTGCGCCGCCTTCGTGGTGGCGGAGGCGACGGCCCGGCTCCTGCGGACGCGCGCGAGCGACGGCGTCACCTTCGTGGTCACCGGCGAGGACGGGCGGGCCGACGAGGATCTGGCCTGCGCCCAGTACATCGCCCGCAGGGCCGCCGGGGCCGGGACGGACGCCGCCGGGTACCTCGGCCGCGCCGCCGGGTCGCGCGCCGCCGCCGAGCTGGCGGAAGGGGTGCGTCAGGGATCCCATCCGGATGATGTCGCGCTCTGCCTGGAGCTCGACCGCTTCCCCTTCGCCATGGTGGCGTCCCTGGAGGACTCGCTCATGGTCCTGCGTCCGTACGCCGGAGGAGTCCGCCCGCCGCGCGGCCCGGCCGGTGCGCGGACCGGCCGGGCGGCGGACCTCAGCGGCGGGCGATGAACTTCTCCACCTCGGCGGGCATTTCCCTGCCCATGCCGAGGGAGAAGAAGTCCGCGTCCTGCGGGGAGTCCCCGATCGCGACGGCGACATCGGGGTCGAGTCCTTCGACGGCGTACGCGACCGACTTGGTCACAGGATCCTGCGGACTGTCCTGACCGGTGTCGTTGCAGGGGATCGAGTGGGCCGTGCCCACCTTCTCGCCGACCTCGAATTTCACCTTGTCCTGGTGCTGGTACGTGCGGTCGGCGAAGCGCATCACATACGCGCAGGAGGCCGCCGCCGCCCCGCCCCCGTCGGGCGAGGACGACTCCTTGGTGCACCCTGCGGCGGCGACGGCGAGGGCCGTCACCAGGAGCGCTCTCACATACCTGTTCCGCCCCATGCGGACAGCACCGTTCATTGTTTCGGCCTCTCGGTAGACGTCACACGGACCGGGTCTTCCCGGATCTTCCGCGCTTCGACGTGACGCCGTACGAGACGGTTCCCCCGGTCGCGCAACACCCGGGCGGGGGCGCCCCTGTGGCCGTCATCACGTTGCGCCGGGGCTGTCGCGCGGTGACGATTCAGTCGTCGGTCGCCGTTGATCAAGGGCGTACCCGACGGTGCCGGTTCTCGCGCCGCGCCCCTGTCGCAGCTGTCCACGTCTCCAAGGAGCGATTTTGTTAACGCACTTCGATGTAGTGGTTCTCGGCGCCGGCCCCGGGGGGTATGTCGCGGCCATTCGCAGTGCCCAGCTCGGGCTCAGCGTCGCCATCGTCGAGGAGCGTTACTGGGGCGGCGTCTGCCTCAATGTCGGATGCATTCCCTCGAAGGCGCTGCTGCGGAACGCGGAACTCGCCCACACGCTGACGCACGAGGCCGAGACCTTCGGGATCACGGTCGACGGCACTCTCTCCTTCGACTACGGATCCGCGTTCCGGCGCAGCCGGCGCGTGGCGGAGGGCCGGGTCAAGGGCGTCCACTACTTGATGAAGAAGAACGCGATCACGCAGTTCGAGGGGCGCGGATCATTCACGGGCCCGAATGCCCTGCGGGTCACCGGCGGCGACGGCACCGTACGGGATCTGACCTTCGGTCACTGTGTCCTCGCGACCGGTGCGAGCCCCCGACTGCTGCCCGGGACGTCCTTGAGCGACCGGGTGGTGACGTACGAGCAGCAGATCCTCGCCGAGCGGCTGCCGGAGAGCATCGTCATCGCGGGGGCCGGTGCCATCGGTATCGAATTCGCCTATGTGCTGCACAATTACGGCGTCAAGGTCACCATGGTCGAATTCCAGGACCGGATGGCTCCGCTGGAGGACGAGGAGGTCTCGGCCGAACTCGCCAAGCGGTACCGGCGGCTGGGAATCGAGGTGCTCACCTCGACGCGGGTGGTCGGCATCGACGAGTCCGGCGACACGGTCCGGGTGACCGTCTCCACCGGGGATCAGCAGCGGGTGCTCGAGGCGGACCGGGTGCTCCAGGCCATGGGCTTCCGGCCGCGGGTCGACGGCTTCGGCCTGGAGAACACCGGGGTGCGGCTGACCGAGCGGGGCGCGGTCGAGGTCGACGCCCGCTGCCGTACCTCGGTGCCGCACATCTTCGCCATCGGCGATGTCACGGCCAAGCTGATGCTCGCCCACGCGGCGGAGGCCATGGCGATCGTCGCGGCCGAGACCATCGCGGGCGCGGAGACGCAGGAGCTGGATTATGTGATGATCCCCCGGGCGACCTACAGCCAGCCGCAGATCGCCAGCTTCGGCTGGACGGAGGCACAGGCGCGGGCCCGGGGCTTCGACGTCCGGGTCGCGAAGTTCCCGTTCATGGCCAACGGCAAGGCGCACGGCCTGGGGGACACCGCCGGCTTCGCCAAGGTGATCAGCGACGCGCGCCACGGGGAGCTGCTGGGCGCGCATCTGATCGGCCCCGAGGTCACGGAGCTGCTGCCGGAGCTGACGCTCGCCCAGCAGTGGGATCTGACCGTCACCGAGCTGGCCCGTAACGTCCATGCGCACCCGACGCTCGGCGAGGCCGTCAAGGAGGCGATCCACGGCCTGGCCGGCCACATGATCAACATGTAGCTGGCGGGGCGGCGGACGGGTGCGGACGGGTCAGGCGACCTCGATGCCGTACTCGACGACCAGGGCCTCCAGGCCGCCCGGATACCCCTTGCCGCCCATCACGAAGTCCCAGTCGCCGCCCGCCCGGCGGCGGAAGGATCCGAGGACCAGGGCGGTCTCCCCGGGCTGGCCGTCCGAGACGGCGAGCCGGTCCAGCTCGGCCCCCGAGGCGTCGCGCAGCACGATTCCGGCCCGGGTGAAGCCGGACAGATCGGCGTCCGGGTTGACCAGGGGGTCCACGGCCGCCGCGATCACCAGCCGGTCGGCGGCCGTGGGCAGGGCGTCGAAGCGGACCCGGATCGCCGCCCGGTCGCCCGTCGCCGAGCCGGGCACGGCGGAGACCGATCCGTCCGGGGTCCGGGGGTTGTTGAAGAAGACGAAGTGGTCGTCGCCGAGGACCCGGCCGCCCCGGCAGACCAGCGCGCACACGTCCAGCGCCACCGCGCCCGACCAGAACATCCCCAGCACATTGGCGTCGTCGGCCGCCCCGCCGTCCGGAGCGGGAGCGGAGGCCCCGGAGGCGGCGCGCGCCGAGGCGGCCGAGGCCGGCGCGGGCGCGCCCGCCGGTCCGAGGCGGCCGGGGAGGCCGTGCCGGCCCAGCAGCTCCACCAGCTCGGGGCCGGAGATCAGCGTCATCGGCTTGCCGTTGGCGAAGGTGTACGAGCCCGGTCCGAAGCCGGAGGTGGTGACCAGGACGCCCTTGTTCGCGCCCGAGCCCTGGACCGTGCCGTACAGATCGCGTACCGCGCTCGGGGGAACGGTGTTGCGGTACCGCTTGACCTGCACGATGATCCGGCCGCCGCTGATCGGGTCGGGGTCGAAGGCCTCCACGTCGACCCCGCCGTCGTTGGAGCGCCGGGTGGTCACCGCCTCCATGCCCCGGGCGCGGAAGAGCTGGGCGACCAGCCCCTCGAACGCGATCGGATCCATCTCCAGCAGATCCGGTTCGTCCTCCCCGCCGTGCGAGACGACCCCGACGCCGACGTCCTCCGGGAGCCGCCCCGGCCGTACGGCCGCCCGCAGATCGGGCTTGGCGGAGAGCCGGCCGCTCATCCCCTCCAGGCACTCCACCGCGCCCACCTGCGCCAGATTCAGCCGGGCGAAGTCGGCGCGGGCGACCGTCACGGCGCAGAGGACGACATGGGTGCGGCGGCCGGTCGCCGGATCGACGTCGTCGACGAATCCGTTCACCGTCACCGAGTCCAGCAGGCCGAATCCGTCCGCCGCGAAGAGTTCCCTCAGGACCAACAGCACACACTGCGCCACGGTGTCCCGGTAGAGCGCCCGGCGCTGGGTGATCGGTCTCGGGCTCTCCTTCTCCTCGTCGGAGGAGGCCACGTACCGCACCGACCTGGCCTCGGGTATGACGTCGAACCCGGGCAGCTCCCAGTTGAGCACCAGCTGCCGGGCCGGGGCGTCGAAGGCCGCCTCCACATGGCGCGGGAGCCCCTCGGGCCAGGCGGCCGAGGCGTACAGCGCGGCGGAGAAGTACTCGACGACCGTCTCCGGGTCGCCGGTCCGCAGCACCTCCGTCATCTCGGCGATCCCGTCGTTGTGCCGCCGGATCTCGGCCAGCCGGGCCGCCGCCCACGCGTCGTACTGCCGCTGGTAGTCGCCCAGCTGGCGCAGCCGCTGGGCCTCTGCGGCCCGTGCCGCGAACAGATCGCGCTGGTAGTGCTCCCGCGCCTCCTGCTCGGCCTCGCGCGCCCGCCGGCCCCAGCCGGCCTGGGCCCGGTAGGCGCCCGGGTCGGGCATCGGCACGGGGCGGGCCAGCCCGCCGGGGGCGAAGGGCTCGATGTCCGTCGGGCGGGTCAGCAGCGCGGGGCGGAAGGCCGGTCCCCGGCAGCCGGCGGCCAGCAGCCCGGTCAGCGCCGCGACCCTCGCCGCCAGTTCGTCCGTGCGCGCCCGGGCGTCCGCCTCGCGGCGCTGCTTGTACGCGGCCCGCTGCTCGCGATCCCGCCGCGCCATGTCCCGCTGGTACGCCCGCTGTTGCCGTTCCCGGTCCAGCCGCGCCCGTTCCGCTTCCCGGAATCCGGCCTCCCGTTCGCGCTGCTGCCGCCGCTGGGCCTCCGCCCACGCCCCGGCCAGTCCACTGGAGCGACGACTCATTCCGCGCTCCCCTCCCCCCGGGGCGTCGAAGCCCCAGCCGCACCAAAGATGACAGTCTCCCGAACCCGTGTCCCCGAACGGTCATTTTCGCACAGCCGCCCCCTCGCGACCCGGGTCCCGCGATCTTCGGACGGACCGCCCACGGGCCGGGCGCGGGGAGAATATTCGCAGGTGGGGGCCGTTGCCCTGTCCTACAGTGCCGTCATGAAATGGCTGCCGCCCCACTCGCCTCCCGTCTCGCCCCTCCCCGAACCGCACCAGTGCCCTCTGCACCGGAGGCCCTCGGCGGAGCCGCTCGACATGACGGACGTGACGATGTGGGAGCAGCTCGACGGGACGATCGCGCTGTACACACCCGAGGAGCCCGGCCGGGACCGGTACGGTTCGCTGAGGGAACGGGTGCGTACGCGTTGGTTCGACGGTACGGAGACCTGGGACTGGAGCACCGCTCCGTCCCGGCGGAGCGACGGCGAGGTGTCCTGGCCGCACTCTCCGCCCGCCTCTCATGAACTGGCCGTCGGGCTGGCCCACCGCGACGCCCTGGTGCGGGAGCGAGCCGTCGAACAGGCCGCCGGACGGCTCGAAGTACTCCCCCTGCTGCTCATCCGGACCGCGGACAACAACGCCGCCGTACGCGGCGCGGCACGCACCCTGCTGGACGGGGAGCTGAGCGCTCTCCCGGCGGCCGTCCTGCGGGAACTGCTTCCCCTCGCCCTGCTGCTGACCACGCGCCGGCACGGCGGCTGGGCGTGGGAGCGGCTCCGCGCCGACCTCGGCGCGGGCGCGGGCGACGAGGTCGCGGTGCGGGCGTGCGAGGACACGGCCGACGGTCTGCGCCGGGCCGCCGTCGGTCACGCGCTCGCGGCCCGGCTGCTGCCCCCGGAGCGGGTGCTCGGTATCGCGATGAACGACTCGCACCCCACGATCCGCCGGACGGCGCTGGATCACGCGCTCCGGCACCGGCTGCCGTCCCCGGCCCAGACGGTCTCGCTGATCGTGGACCACCCCGAGCGGGCGATCCGCTCCCTCGTGCTGCGGACCGCGCTCCGGGACGGCCTGCTCTCCCTCGACGAGATCACCGAGGTCACCGAGATCGCCTCCACGAGCCGGGACCGGCCGGTCCGCGAGAGCTGCGCCGACGCGGTCGTCCTGGCCGCCCGCGAGGGACGGCCCGAGCTGCTGGACGCCCTGCTGGCCGCTCCTTTCCCGGGGGTGCGCGCCGCCGCGGTCGGCGCGCTGCGCGACACCGGGCGGGGGTCGGAGGTCCGGGCGCACCTCATGGACCCCGCGCCGGTGGTCCAGCGGACGGCGTACCGCGAGCTGTCGGCGGCGGGCCGGGATCCGCTCGCCCTGCTGCGGGGGCTCTGTTCCGGCCACGGCCCGGTGCCGCCGGCCGCGCTGGCGGGGCTGATCCGCCATGCGGTCTCCGAGGACGCCGAGCTGCTGCGGCGGCTCACCGGGCGGGAGCACGAGGGCAGGGTCAGGACCCTGGCCCTGGGCGGGCTGCTCCGGCTCGGAGAGGCCTCCGCCGTGGGCGGCTTTCTGAGTGATCCGTACCCGGCGGTCGTGCGCCAGGCGGCCGGGCACTTCATCCGGCGGGCCGAGGCGCTCTGCGAGCACTATCTCGCGGGCCTCCTCGCTCCGGGGCACGCCCGGCACATCAGACGGGCCGCGCTGGCTCTGGCGATGGAGCACGACCCGCGTGCCCGGCTGCGGCTGCTCGCTCCGCTCACGGAGGACGAGGACAGCCACATCCGCCACTTCGCGCGCTACGTACCCCGGTGGCTGTCCAGCGAGACGCCCGCCGATGGTGTCGGCACTCCCCCGGGGCCCCCATCACGGGCCTGCACAACTGCCTTGTGCCAGTGGAATATTACTGTGTGATGTGTCAGGGGCATGGCCCGGGGATGGCCCGCGCGGCGCTCGAACGCGCCGTCGCGGGCGGCACGCGGCCCTCCTGGTCCGTCCCACGCGATTCCAACCGGGGGGTACATCACCGTGCGCAGGCGCACCATCTCCACCGCGACGGCTCTCGCCGTTCTCTTCAGCTCGGCCGCGCTCGTCGCGGGCACGGCGGGCACGGCCTCGGCCTCCGCCTCGGCCGATCCGCTCGCCGTTCTGCCGATCTCGTCCGTGAGCGACGTCCTCGTGAGCGACGTGCACAAACGGATCTTCATCGCCTCTCCCGGCGACGGCACCGTCACCGTCACCGACTTCTCCGGCACCGTGGTGAACACGGTCCGCGGAGTGCGGGATGTCCAGGATCTCGCCATCTCCGACGACTCCCGGCTCGTCTTCGCCTCCGCGGCCGGGGAGAACTCCATCGTCTCCATCGAGGCCGGGACGGGTGCCCGAAAGGACATGCACTATCTGTACGACCGCACTCCCGGGAGCCTCGCCTACGCGGACGGCAAGATCTGGTTCGGCTACAAGCACCGTCACGGCGGGGGCAACTTCGGCTATCTGAAGCTGTCCGGGCCCCAGGCCGGCACCGCCTACGACCTCGATCCCAGAACCAGCTACACCGATCCGGAACTCGCCGCCTCTCCCGGGACGGGGAAGCTGGCCGTCGCGGGGACGTCGCCGAACTCGTCGTCCGGCGAGGCGCTCAAGGTGTTCGACGTGTCCGACGGGGGCGTGCGGAGTGTCGCGGCCCAGCCCGCTCCGGGCGCGCTCACCGAGATGGCCTTCACCCCCGACGGCTCCGAGCTGATCACCGCCCAGCGGACCGGCGGCCATCAGATCCGGCGCGCCTCGGACCTGGTGCGGACGGGGGCCCACTCGACCTCGGGCCCCGCCAACGCGGTCGCCGTCCGGGCCGACGGCATCGTGGCGGCGGGCACCGAGTCGCCGGAGGGCCCGGACATCCATGTCTTCCGGGCCGGCCGGGCCGAGCCGGTCCGGCGGTACGACCTTCCCGGCCGGGAAGCGGGCTCGCCGCCGGACACCCTGGGCACCGGCGCGCTGGCCTGGGAGCCGGGCGGCGGCCGGCTCTTCGCGGTGAGCCGGGACAACAGCACCGGACAGCACAACCTGCGGGTGCTGGCCGATCTGGCCCTGTCGTTCCCGGAGCTGACCGTCGACGCCCCCGCGAAGGCGAGCCGTGCCACCGAACTCACCGTCACCGGCACCCTCACCGCGGGCGTGCCGCTCCCGGCGGGCGCCGAGGTCTCCGTGACCCGTACCGACGCCGAGTCCCCCAAGGGCGTCCCCGTCGGCAACGCCAAGGTGGGCGCGAACGGTTCGTTCTCCTTCCGGGACACCCCGAAGTCGGGCGGCCCGGTGACCTACCGCGTGAGCTACGCGGGCGGCCCGGCGCACCACGCGGCGTCGGCGTCGGACACCGTGGAGGTGTCGCGCTGGACCCCGGGCCTGTCGGTGACCCAGAGCAAGAAGGTCTACGCGTACGGAAGCACGGTGGAGTTCACCGCCCGGCTGGGGCGCACGCACAAGAACCGCACGCTGAAGCTGTACGCGGACCCCGCCGGCCCCGACCGGCCCCGCAAGCTGCTCGTCTCGGGCAGGGTGAACGCCGACGGAGAGCTGTCGGCCACGACCCGGCTGACCCGGGACACCGTCGTCACCGCGGTGTACGACGGGGACTCGCGCAGCGCGCCGAGGACGGCCGGGACCGGCGTGGGCACCCAGGTCAAGGTGGCCACCGCCACGAGCGGCCACGACCGGACGGGGAAGCTGGACGGAGTCACGTACCACTACTTCAAGCGCTCCAAGGACCCGCTGTTCACCACGGCGATGACGGCGCACAAGGACCGTGCCCAGCGGCTCTCGCTGGAGCTGAACCGCAAGGGCAAGTGGCTGGACCTGAGCGCCGAGGACTTCCTGCTGGACACCGCCGGGGTCTCCAAGGTGACGCTGGAGGGCCCCCACAAGGCCGGTGACCGGATGCGGGTGCGCTCCTCGTACCTCAAGGACGAGTCCGGCGATTCGCTCAACACGACCACGCACGGGGCGTGGACCTACTTCACCTTCACCGGCTGACCCCCACCGCCCCGGGAGCTGGGACGCTCTGGGGGTTTCCGGGTTCCTGAGAGGATGTCGGCCTCCGCCCGCCCCTTCCGGAGACCCGTTCGCGGGCCGCCGGGAGGGGCGGGCTCGTCCACGACCGGAACAGGACACACGCCCATGCCCAGGAACCCCTCCCTCGCCCGTCCGGCCGCCGGCCGCCGCACCCTCACCGGACTGGCCGCCTCGGCGGCGAGCGCCGGTGCGTACGCGCTGTGCATCCCCTGGGACCTGCGCAACCGCGCCGCGGAGCCCGGCGGGATCGACGGGACCACGCCGGTCAGCGTGCTCGGCTTTCTCTCGCTGGCCCTGGTGATGCTCGCGCTCTCCTGTCTGTTGAGCCGTCTGGGGGTGACGGCACTCTGGACCGGGCTCGCCGTCGGGACCCCGGTGTCGGCCCTGATGCTCGTCTCCTTCCTCACCCACATGCCGGAGGACAGCGACATGTGGCCGGTGGCCTGGCTGCCGCTGACGCTGCTGGCCGTGTCGGTACCGGCCGTGGTCGCGCTGCTCACCGCGCCCGGGAACTCCTGAGGGACCGCTCCGGGGCGGTCAGCCCACCGGGGCGGGGACCGAGGTGTCGAAGGCCAGCGAGACGGCCAGGGCCCCCAGTACCGCGCCCATCAGACAGCGCTGCGCCTTGAGCCAGCCGGGGCGGCGGGCGAGGAAGACGGAGATGGAGCCGGCCGCGAGAACGATGGAGAGATTGACGGAGACGGCCACCACGATCTGACTCCCGCCGAGCAGAAAGCCCTGGAGGAGTACGCTCCCGGCCTCCAGATCGACGAACTGCGGTATGAGCGAGATGTACATGACGGCGATCTTCGGATTGAGCAGATTGGTCATCAGCCCCATCGTGAAGAGTCTGCGCGGGGAGTCGTGCGGAATGTCCTGGGGGGCGAAGACGGACGCTGCCCCGGGTTTCAGCGCGTTCCAGGCCAGATACGCGAGATAGGCGGCACCGGCCAGCTTGAGGACGGTGTACAGCTCGGGCACGGCGACGAAGAGCACCGACAGGCCCAGGTTCGTGGTCAGCAGATAGACCATGAACCCGACGGCGACCCCGCCGAGCGAGATGACGCCGGCCCGCCGGCCCTGGGTGATGGAGCGGGAGACGAGGTAGATCATGTTCGGTCCGGGGGTGAGCACCATCCCCAGGGCCACGGTCACCACGCCGAGGACGGCGCTCGGCTCAACCACGGAGGCCTCCGGGAAGCGGCCCGGTGGTTCCCGGCGTGGTGTTCGGCCGCAGCCGGAAGAGCAGATACATGTCCCGCACAGAGCGGCCGTCGCAGCAATTGCACCGAGGCATTGAAAGAATGCCCCGAGCCCATCGCACTGATGTGGTCATAGCCATCCAACCGGTCCTTTCCTCAACGGCCGGGCGTGCCGGTCACGGCCGAAGAGAGCCGAGTCCGGAGCGGTTCGGAGTGTAAATCAGTTCATTGCCTCAGATCAATATCGGCTATTGCCCTCGGTGCAATATCATGCTTAGATTCCGGGACGGGAATGGGAGGAGCGCGATGAGGGACTACCGGAGCGTCGCCGACGCGGTGGCCGAGGAGATCCGTACGGGACGGCTGGCGCCGGGCGACCGGCTGCCCCCGCAGCGGGAGTTCGCCCGGCGGCACTCCATCGCCAACTCCACCGCGACCCGCGTCTACCAGGAGCTGGCCCGGCGCGGGCTCACGGTCGGCGAAGTCGGCCGCGGCACCTTCGTACGCGCCGCCTCCCGCCCCACCGCCGCCGTCCTCACCGAACCGGCGGACAGCCGGATCGACCTGGAGCTCAACTACCCCGTGGTGCCCGAACAGACCGGGCTGCTGACCGCCGGACTGGGCGAACTGCTGCACCCCGACACCCTGGAGTCCGCGCTGACGCCGATCGGCCCGGCCGGCGTCGCCGCCGCCCGCGAGGCCTCGGCCGATCTGCTCGCGCGCGGCGGCTGGCGGCCGGACCCGGCCCGGGTGCTGCTCGCCGGGAACGGACGGCAGGCCATCGCGGCGGCCGTCGCCGCACTCGTGCCGCCCGGCACCCGGCTGGGCGTCGAGGAGCTGACGTACCCCGCGGTCAAGGCCATCGCCGCCCGGCTCGGGGTCGTCCTCGTACCCCTGGCCGTGGACGGGTCGGGGCTGGTCCCCGAAGCCGTCGAGGAGGCTCATCGAAGCGGCCCGCTGCGCGCCGTCTACGTCCAGCCGACCCTGCACAATCCGCTGTCGCTCACCATGCCGGAAGAGCGTGTGCGGGCGCTGGCCGAGGTGCTGCGGCGGCTGGGGATCCACGCCGTCGAGGACACCGTCTGGGCCTTCCTCCGCGACGAGATCCCGCCGCTCGCGGCGTTCGCCCCCGAGCGGACCGTCCTGGTCGACAGCCTGTCCAAGCGCATCGCCCCCGGGCTGACGCTCGGGTTCGCGGTGACCCCCGCCGCCGTCGCCGGACCCGTCGCCGCGTCACTGCGCTCGGGCGGCTGCGCGCCGATGCGCTTCGCCCTGGAGGCCGCCACACGGTGGCAGCGCGACGGTGTCGTACGCACGCTGGTACGCGCCAAGCAGCGGGAGGCCACCGTCCGCCAGGGCATCGCCGCCGAGCTGCTGGGCGAGTTCGCCATACACGGCGACCCGCGCTCCTTCCACTGCTGGTGGGAGCTGCCCCGCCCCTGGCGCGCCGACACCTTCGTCGCCGCCGCCGCCCGCCACGGCATCGGCGTCGCCCCGGCCGCCGCCTTCACCGTCGGCCGCCACCGCGCCCCCAACGCGATCCGGATCGGGCTGGCCTCGCCCCGGGCCGATGTGCTCTCCCGCGCCCTCGCCACACTCGCCGAACTCGCCCGCTCCGCCCCGGACGACCTCGTCACCGACTGACCGCACCCGCCCTCGCGGGCCGTGTCCTCGGGGCCGCCGCCGGGCCGGTCCCACACATCAGTCTCCGTGATCGGTGCCAGCAGCTCTCTGTATTGGTCCGACGGCCGCCGGGGCGGGAGACTTGTCGGCAAGCCCTACAAGGGCGGTCTCGGTCGACCGGGGCAGCAACGCGGACAAGCCCCAGCCCCTCATTCCCTTTCGCTGTCGGGAAATTCGCCATGCCGTTTTCTCCCGACAGCTCAGCCGGAGCGCCCGTCAGCACGACAAGGAGCTTCCATGAAACCTCGGCAGGTCGTCTCTCTTCCCCTTCCTCCTCCTTCCCCGGTCACCGCCCTGGCCCGGCCGCCGGCCGGCTGGAACACCCAGCGCGCCAGCGGGATGCCCGCTCACCGGTACCGGCCCTACTTCGACGAGGTCGAGCCGATCTCACTGCCCGACCGGACCTGGCCCGAAGCCGTCGCCACCAGCGCTCCCCTGTGGTGCGCCGTGGATCTGCGCGACGGGAACCAGGCACTCGCCGATCCCATGTCGCCCGCCCGCAAGAGACGTGTCTTCGAGCTGCTGGTGCGCATGGGCTTCAAGGAGATCGAGGTCGGGTTCCCCGCGGCCAGCCGGACCGATCTCGCGTTCATCCGGTCGATCATCGACGAGGGTGCGGTGCCCGAGGACGTACGCATCCAGGTGCTGTCCCCCTGCCGTCCGGAGCTGATCGACCTCACCTTCGCGGCCGTCGCCGGCGCGCCGAAGGCGACGGTCCACATCTACAACCCCACCTCCTCGCTGCAACGGCGGGTGGTGTTCCGGCAGGACCGTGCGGGCGTCAAGGCCCTGGCGACCTCGGCGGCGCGCCGGGTCGCGGCGCACGCCGAGCGGTCCTCGGCCGATCTCCGCCTCCAGTACTCGCCGGAGTCGTACACCGGCACCGAGCTGGGGTTCGCCGCGGAGGTGTGCAACGAGGTGATGGACATCTGGCAGCCCACTCCCGAGCGCCCGGCCACGGTGTGCCTGCCGGCCACGGTGGAGATGGCCACGCCGAATGTGTACGCGGACTCGGTCGAGTGGATGAGCCGTCATCTGGAGCGGCGGGACTCGGTGATCCTCTCCCTGCATCCCCACAACGACCGGGGTACGGCGGTGGCGGCGGCCGAACTCGGGCAGCTGGCCGGGGCGGACCGTGTCGAGGGGTGTCTCTTCGGGAACGGGGAGCGCACCGGCAATGTGTGCCTGGTGACCCTGGGCATGAATCTTTTCAGCCGGGGTGTCGACCCCCAGCTCGACTTCTCCGACATCGACGGCATCCGCCGCACGATGGAGCAGTGCACCGGGCTGCCGGTGCACGAGCGTCATCCCTACGCAGGTGAGCTGGTGTTCACGGCCTTCTCGGGAGGCCACCAGGACGCCATCAGCAAGGGGCTGGCGGCCCAGGCCGCCGCCGCCGTGCCGCCCCGGGACGGGACGGCGGCGGAGACTCCCTGGCAGGTGCCGTATCTGCCGATCGACCCCAAGGACGTGGGACGGGACTACCGGGCGGTGGTCCGGGTCAACTCCCAGTCGGGGAAGGGCGGCACGGCCCATGTGCTGAAGTCGGAGCACTCCGTGGATCTGCCGCCGGGGCTGCGGACGGAGTTCTCGCGACTGGTGCAGGCGTTCACCGAGCGGGCGGGCGGAGAGGTCTCCCCCGGCCGGCTGTGGGAGATGTTCCACGACGCGTACATCGCCCCGGACGGGCCGCTCGCTCTCCTCCGCCACCACGGGCCGGCCGGCGGCCGGGGCGGTACGCATCTCTTCACCGTCACTCTCCACGGTGACAAGACGGAACTGGTGGCCCCGGGAGCCACCCCGCTCGACGCCTTCACCGACGCGCTGTCCGCCCTCGGCGCGCAGCTGCGGGTGGTGAACCACGTCCAGGACCGGACGCCCGGCCGCCCCGACGGGCGGGCTGTGGTCCATCTGGAGGCCTGGATCGCCCTCAAGGACCGGGAGCAGCCCGTCCGCAGCCGGCACTGGGGCGTCGGCATGGCCCCGGACCCGGAGACCGCGGCCCTCCGGGCGGCCTTCGCCGCCCTGAACCGCGCCCATCTCGCCTGACCCTCCGAAGAAACGGAAGACACCGTGTCGCAGAACTTCACTGTTCGGGGAAACGACCTGTGGGACCCGAGCACCTTCGACTCACTGCGCCGTCAGCTGATCCCGTCCTTCGACCTCCTGTACGACAGCGCGGTCCAGACCGTGGTGATGACGGTCGACGAGCGACCGCGCATCCTCGATCTGGGGGCGGGCACCGGGCTGCTCAGCGCCCGGCTGCTGGAGAGGCTCCCCGACGCCGAGCTGACGCTGATGGACCGGTCCGAGCTGATGCTCTCCCAGGCGCGCGGGCGGTTCGCGTCGGAGCAGCGGGTCAAGGTGCTGGTCGGAGATCTGGAGGACCCGCTGCCGCCGGGGCGGTTCGACGCGATCGTCTCCGGTCTCGCCATTCATCATCTGCCCCACGAGGGGAAGCGGCGGCTGTTCGGACGGATCCGGGAGAGCCTCAACCCGGGCGGGGTGTTCGTCCATGTCGAGCAGTTGCTGGGCGCGCGGCCGTGGCTGGAGGCGATGTACGACCGGATGCACGAGGCCCATGTGGTCCGCTCCGGCACGCCCGAGGCGGAGTGGGAGGCGGGCCGGGAGCGGATGAAGTTCGACATTCCGATCGATCTCGCCACCCAGCTGGAGTGGCTCCGGGACGCCGGTTTCGCGGAGGTCGACTGCCTGGCCAAGGACTGGCGCTTCGCGACCTACGCGGGCTGGGTCGCCCCCTGAGCCGCCCCGGCGGCAGGAGCGCGGGCGTACCCCTCGGAGAGTGAGGAACGGTCATGAACCGCACCACATTGGTCGACAGAATCTGGGAGCGACACCTCGTCGAGCCGGGCGAGGCCGATCTGATCTACATCGATCTGCATCTGCTCCACGAGGTCAGCTCGCCCCAGGCGTTCGAGGCGCTGAGGAGCGCCGGACGCGTGGTCCGGCGTCCCGATCTCTGTGTGGCCACCGCCGACCACCAGGTACCGACCCTGATCGACGGCGGCGGCGCGCCGGCCGTCGACGCGGGCGGGGCCCGGCAGTTGCTGCTCCAGGCCGGGAACTGCCGCGAGGCCGGCATCGAGCTCCATCCCCTCGGCTCCCCGGGGCAGGGGATCGTCCATGTCATCGGCCCGCAGATGGGTCTGACCCAGCCCGGTATGACCATCGTGTGCGGCGACAGCCACACGGCGACGCACGGGGCGTTCGGGGCGATCGCGTTCGGCATCGGCACGAGCGAGGTCGAGCATGTACTGGCCACCCAGACGCTGCGTACGGCGAGACCGCGCACGATGGCGGTCACGGTCGAGGGGGCCGTCCGCCCGGGAGTCACGGCGAAGGACCTGGTGCTCGCGGTCATCGCCCGCGCGGGCACCCGGGCCGGGGTCGGGACGCTCGTCGAGTTCCGGGGCGCGGCGATCCGGGCGCTCTCGATGGAGGGCCGGATGACCGTCTGCAACATGGCGGTCGAGGCCGGTGCGCGGAGCGGGCTGATCGCGCCGGACGACACCACCTTCCGCTATCTCGAAGGGCGGGAGCGCTCGCCCCGGGGACGTCTGTGGGAGCGGGCCCTGGACCACTGGCGGACGCTGCGGAGCGACGAGGACGCCGACTTCGACCGGGAGGTCACCGTCGATGTGTCGGCGATCGCCCCGCAGGTGAGCTGGGGCACCAACCCCGGGCAGACCACCTCGGTCGACGCGGCGGTGCCCGACCCCTCGGGCATGGCGGACCCGGCCGAGCGGAACGCCGCCGAGCGCGCGCTGGAGTACATGGGGCTGACACCGGGCACGGCCATGCGCGACATCCCCATCGACATCGTGTTCATCGGTTCCTGCACCAACAGCCGCATGGAGGATCTCCGCGCGGCGGCGGAGGTCCTCCGGGGCCGCCGGATCGCCCCCTCGGTACGGGCGCTGGTCGTGCCGGGCTCCGCGCTGGTCAAACGGCAGGCGGAGGCGGAGGGACTCGACCGGGTCTTCACGGCCGCCGGCTTCGAGTGGCGCTCGCCGGGGTGCTCCATGTGCGTCGGCATCAACGGGGACACCGTCGCGCCCGGTCTGCGCTGCGCCTCCACCTCGAACCGCAACTTCGAGGGCCGCCAGGGCCCCGGCGCGCGTACCCACCTCGTCTCGCCCGAGACCGCGGCGGCCACCGCCCTGGCCGGGCGTCTGGCCGCCGCCGACGACCTCGTCTGAGCGGCCGCCGCCGCCCCGTCAGGAGTGTTCGATGAAACCGCTCACCGCGCTGACCGGCCGGGGCCTGCCCCTGGCCAGGGCCGATGTCGACACGGACCAGATCATCCCGGCCGCCTGGCTCAAGAAGACCACCCGTACCGGCTACGGGGAGGGGCTCTTCTCGCAGTGGCGACAGGACCCCTCCTTCATCACCAACCGGCCCGAGCGCCGAGGGGCCACCATCCTGGTCGCCGGGCCCAACTTCGGCTGCGGCTCCTCCCGCGAACACGCGGCGTGGGCGCTGCGCGACTTCGGGTTCACCGCCGTCGTCGCCCCCGGGTTCGGCGACATCTTCCGCAACAATCTGCCCAACGCCGGTCTCGTCCCCGCGCAGGTGAGCGCGGACGTCGCCGACTCCCTCCTCCGCGCCACCACCCGGGATCCGTACGCCGAGATCACGATCGACGTCGTCGGCCGGACGCTCGGCTGCCCGGCCGCCGGTGTGACCGGCGCGCCGTTCCGGCTCGACGATTCGGCCCATCACCGGCTGGTCAACGGTCTCGAACTCCTCGACCTCGCCCTGAGCCTCGGCCCGAGCATCAGCGCCTACGAACGGGCGCGCGCGCCGTGGCTGCCCGTCGGACAGGCTGGGAGCCCCGGCACCGGGAGCCCGTCCCGGACCGGAGCCGTCAAAACCGAAAGAGCCGGAAGAACCGAAGGCACCGGATGAGCGACTCACCGGCGCTGCCCGACTGGGCGCGCGGAATGACCGACCTGCATGTGCACTCCTCCCCCAGTCTGCTGCCCCGGCACGGCGACGACCGCGAGACGGTCGCGGCGATGCGGGCCGAGGGATTCACCACCGTGGTCCTCAAGGCCCACGAGGGCAGCACGGCCGAAAGGGCCGCGGCGGCCGGGGAGGGTGTGTACGGCGGGGTGGTGCTCAACAGCTGTGTCGGCGGGGCCAGCCCCGACGCGGTCGAGGTCACCGCGGGGCTCGGCGGCCGGATCGTGTGGCTGCCCACCCTCTCCTCCCGTACCCACCGGGCCGCGGTGGCCTCCGCTCCGGAACTCACCGACCTCCGGAAGGTCGGGCTGCGCCCCGTCGACGTGGCCGACGGCGGGCGGCTGCGCCCGGAGTGGCACGACGTCCTCGACGCCGTGGCAGCCCATGACCTGGTGCTGGCCAGCGGCCATCTCAGTGCCGCCGAGACGCTGGTGATCTTCACCGAGGCCCGGCGGCGCGGGGTACGGCGGCTGCTGGTCAACCACCCCAGGCTGGCCTTCCTGCGCTGGCGGGAGGAGACGGCCGACGCGCTCCGCGCCCTCGACGCCCACTGCGAACTGGGCATCGTTCCCGACCGGCTCTGCCCTCCCGAGGACTCCAGCCTCGGGCTGACCGCCGGATATCCGCTCCCGCTGCTGGTCTTCGGCGGGGACATGGGACACACCGGCCATCCGCGGCCGGCCAAGGCCGTCGCCCCCTGGCTGCGAGAGCTGGAGCGGCGCGTCGGAGCGGACGCCGCGGCCACCCTCATGACCACCACGACCAGAGATCTGCTGCTGCCCTGACCCACCGAACCCCGGGTCACCAGAGAGGGAAGGGAACGCCCCATGCTGTTCGAGACCGTCCGAGGCATCGCCGCCGGCCGACCCGAAGCACCGGCGTTGGAAACCGTCGACGGCCGAGGCCTCACCTACGCACAGCTGATCGACCGCACCGAGCGCATGGGCGCGGGGCTGCGGGCCCTGGGGGTGCGCCCCGGGGACACCGTGGTCTGCCACGGGCTGCCCAACACCCCCGACTATGTCGCGTTCATCCTCGCGGTGGCCGCCCTGCGCGCCGATTACGTGCCCGTACTGGCGGATTTCGACCATGCCGCCGTCGCCCGTGTGCTCACCCTCACCGAACCGGTGCTCTGGGTCGGCTCCCGGCACCCCGGGGCCGGGGAGCAGGCCCCGCCGCGCGTCGATCTCGCCGCCCTCCCGGTCACCGGGACTCCTGCCGAACCGCCGCTGGCGACGGGCCACGCGGACCGTGTCTTCCGCCGGCTGTGGACCTCCGGTTCGACCAAGCTGCCCAAGCTGGTCTCCTGGAAGCAGGGGCCGTTCGTGCGCGAACGTCTGCGCTGGGTGGCCGACATCGGCATGAGGGAGTCCGACGTCGTCTTCTGCCGTCACACCCTGGACGTGGCCCACGCCACCGATCTGCATGTCTTCGCCGCCCTGCTGGCCGGCGCCCGGCTGATCCTGGCCGATCCCCGGACGCCCCCCGCCGAGCTGCTCGAACAGCTCTCGCGGCTCGGCGTCACCATGATGAGCGCGCTCCCCAACCACTACGAGGACCTGGTCAGGGCGGGCGCCTCGGCGCCGACCGAGCTGCCCGCCCTGCGCCGGCCGCTGTGCGGGGGCGCTTATGTCAGCCCCGCGCTGATGAGGTCCGCAGCGGAGACCCTGGGCATCCGGATCAGACAGGTCTACGGCTCGACCGAGTTCGGTCTCGGCCTCGGGAACATGGCCGACACCGTGCAGAGCGAGGCGGGCATGGTCCCGGTCAGAGGTGTACGGGCCCGTCTCGCGCCCCTCGGCGAGGACTCCGGACCCGATCTGGGCGTCCTGGTGCTGTCCTCCGACTGCACCAGCGAGGGCTATCTCCACGACGACGAGGCCAACGCCGCCACCTTCCGGGCCGGGGAGTTCTGGACCGGCGACATCGCCCAGCGCGCCCCGGACGGCTCGTACCGCATCCTGGGCCGGACGACCGACGCCATCAAGTCCGCGAACGGCCCCCTCCCCGCCCCCGTCCTCGACGCCCTGATCACCGAGCGGTGCCCGGCGGCAGCCGACTCCGTCAGTCTGACCGCCGACCCGGAGGTCTACGCACCGGACGTCCTCGTCGTCGTGCGGGCCGCGCCCGACTCCGCGTCCGGCGCGGCGGTCGCCCAGGTCGAGGCCCTCCTGCGCGAACTGGGCCTCCACGGCGCGGTGCGCGAGGTGGAATCCGTACCGCGCACCGTCGTGGGCAAGCCGGACAAGCCCCTCGTCCGGCGGTACTGGTCCCCGCAGCGCGCGCGATGACGTGCCGGTGCCCGGGTCCGGACCGTGCGGGTCCGGGCCCGGGCACCGTCACGCTGCCAGTTCCGTCCACATGTCGAGGAAAGCCTTCAGCGGCGCGTTCAGATTCCGCTCCAACCGCCAGACGAAGACCTTGTGGAACGATATGGGAGGAGCCAGCGGAATCACGGTGACCTTCTCACTGGCCAACAGCACCGGGCTGGAGTACGGGGCCAGGGCGATTCCGACGTTCTCCGCGACCAGCGCGAGCTGGAGCGCCACATTGTTCGTCGCGTAGGCGACGTCGAACCGCAGCCCTTCCGCGGCGAAGGCGTCGCTGATGAATCCCCGGACACCGCTGTCGGTGCCGTACGTGATGATGGGGGTCTCGGACACCTCGTCGAGCGTCATCGGCCGGTCCGCCGATCGGCTCCCGGCGGGCACGGCCGCGACGATCCAGTCCCGCAGGAGGACACGGGTCCCGATGACCTTGGACAGGTCCTCCCTGGGGGCCGACATGACCGCCGCGTCCAGGCTTCCGTCACGCACCCCCGCCAGCAGCGACGGGCTCGACGCTCCGACGAGGTCCACGGCCACACCGGGGTGGCGGCGGTAGTACTCCCCCAGCAGATGGGGGATGCAGGTGCCTTCGAGACCGCCGACCGTGCCGAGTGTGAGAGACCCGCCGAGGAGACCGGACCGGTCCTCGAACTCCACCACGGCCGCCGCCGCGGCGGCCAGACAGGCACGGGCGTGCGGCAGCAGGGCGATACCGCCGCGCGTGAGGACGACCCGCCGGTGCAGACGTTCGAACAGGGGCTCGCCCAGCTCCTTCTCCAGGCCCTGGATCTGCTGGCTGATGGCGGGCTGGACGACGTGACAGCGAGCGGCGGCCTTGGTGAAGGATCCCTCTTCCGCGACCGCGACGAAGTATTCAAGAGTCCGTAACTCCATGCCAACGACGTTACCAAGCAGGGGAACAGGGCCCAACGGCTTCCGTGTACACCCAGCGGCGGAAAGGAGTGCGGCCGTGCGCACTCGCGCCACGACGGCTCCGGCCGGGCGCTCCGTTCCCTGTGGCGGGGAGCCCGGACAGGGGTTCCACTGGGAGGGCCGGGGAGAGCACCCCGGTATGTCACAGAGGGAAACGCGCCATGGCGGACAGCCACCAGATGCTGCTGATCTCGTTCACCGACCGGGACGCGGGCCGGTCCGCCTACGAGGAGGCGCTCGGGCTTCCGGGGCTGCGGCAGGCGGCGCTCGTGGAGCGGTCGGCCGAAGGGCTGCTCGATGTGCCGGAGAGTCATGTCCGGGGCGCCGGGAGAGCGACGGCGGGCGGCGGGCTCGTGGGCGGGCTGCTCGGGCTGTTGGGCGGGCCGATGGGCGTGTTCCTGGGCACGGCGGCGGGTGCCGCCCTCGGCGGCGCGGCGGAGAACCGGCAGGCGCTGGAGGGCGGGGCCGGTCTGATCGTGCTGAGCAGCCGTGTCGACGAAGGTGCCTCCTTGCTCATCGTGGAGCTGCACGAGTCCTCCCCCGAGCCCGGCGACGACCTCGCCGAGCGCCACGGCGGCACACTGGAACGCATGCCCGCGAAGGAGTTCGCCGCCCGGGTGCGCTCCGCCGAGAAGGCGGCCGGCGAACCCCGGCCGCCGTCCTGAACGGGAGCCTCGGCCCGGGTGCTCAGCGGGCGAGGCGGCCCATCAGCGCGGAGGCGCAGACGATGCCCGCCAGCGCCGCGAGACCGAGCACGCCGAAGTCGAGCGGCAGATGCGCCGGGGTGCCGATGAGCAGGCCCCGGAGGGCGTCGACCTCGTAACTCAGGGGGTTGGCCCGGCTGATCGCCTGGAGCCAGCCGGGCATCAGCGCGACCGGGTAGAGGGCGTTGGAGGCGAAGAACAGGGGGATGGTGATCGCCTGGCCGATGCCCATCAGCCGGTCCCGGGTGAGCACGACGCCGGCGATGCTCATCGAGAGGCAGGCGAAGAACGCCGACCCCAGCACCACCGCCAGCGCCACCCCCGCGAGCCGCAGGGGGTTCCAGGTGAGCGCGACGCCCAGTGCGGCGGCGATCAGGATCACGACCACGGCCTGGATCAGCGCCTTCACCCCGGCGGCGAACGCCTTGCCGGTGACCAGCGCGGCCCGGGGAGTGGGGGTGACGAGGAGTTTGCTGAGCACCCCCGCGTCCCGCTCCCAGATGATCTGGATGCCGTAGAAGATGGCGATGAACATGGCGGACTGGGCGATGATCCCCGGGGCGAGGAAGTCGAGGTAGGGCACGTTTCCGGTGGGGATCGCGCCGATCCTGGTGAAGGTCTCGCCGAAGATGAGCAGCCAGAGCGCGGGCTGGATCGCCCTGGTGTACAGCTCGGTCCGGTCGTGGCGGAGCTTCTGGAGTTCCACCGTGCACAGCGCGGCCACCCGGGAGGGCAGTACGGCCCAGCCGCTGTGCGCCCTGAAGGGCTCGACGGGCAGAGGGGCCGGTTCAGCCGAGGCGGGACGCCGTACGGCGGGTGCTGCGCACATCGTGGAATTCGCCTCCCGTGCGGTCGTCGTCGAGGCCGCTGCCCGCGTAGTGGCGGAAGACGTCCTCCAGCGTGGCCGGGCGGGCCCCCGGAGTCCGGCGGTCGAGCTGTGACGTGAGGCCCGCCGGGGTGCCGAGCGCGCGGATCCTCCCCCGGTGCATGAGGGCGAGCCGGTCGCAGTAGCGGTCGGCCTCGTCCATGGAGTGGGTGGTGACGAGAACGGTCATCCCCGTGGCGGACCGCACCTCGCCGAGACGCTCCCAGACGGTGGTGCGGGCGATCGGGTCGAGACCGATGGTCGGTTCGTCCAGGATCAGCAGCCGGGGCGAGCTGACCAGGGCCTGGGCGAGTTCCAGCCGGCGGACCATCCCTCCGGAGTAGGTGCCCGCCATCCGGCCCGCCGCTTCGGCGAGACCGACGGCGTCGAGCGCCCGGTCGACCCGGCGCGCGCGTTCCCCGCGCGGTACGTCGTACACCCGGGCGAAGAGGGTGACGTTCTCGCGCCCGGTGAGGGCGGCGTCGGCGGAGAGCTGCTGGGGGACATAGCCGAGCAGTCTCCGTACAGCGATCTTCTCCTTGGCCGCGTCGTGCCCGAAGACCCGGATCATGCCGGCCCGGACGGGGAGCAGTGTGGTGATCGCCCTGATCGTGGTGGTCTTGCCGGCGCCATTGGGGCCGAGCAGACCGAACACCTCGCCTCCGGCGACCGAGAAGTCCACTCCGTCCACCGCGCGTGTGGTGCCGAAGCGGTAGACGAGTCCGGTGCATTCGACGACGCTGTCGGTCATGGCCGGGTCACTTCCCTGCATACGTGCGCGTGTGCTCCTGGAGCTGCGCGGCGAGTCTGCGCAACGCCGGCACGGAAGCCGCCAGGGCGGTTCGGTCCTCGGCGGAGAGCCGCCGCCACTGTTCCCGGTAGAGGGCGGCCCGGCGGTCGTCCCACTCCCGCAGCCGTTCGGCCGCCGCGGGCGTGATGCGCAGCAGAGCCGCACGGGCGTCCCGGGGGTCCGGTTCCCGGGCCATGAGCCCCAGCCCGGTCAACTGCCGGACCAGGGTCGACACGGAGTTCCCCGCGAGGCGCAGCTCCTCGGCCGCGGCCGACACCCGGATGCCGGGGTTCAGCTGCACCAGCCGCAGCAGCTCGGCCTGGGCCACCGGGATCGGCGGGCCGGTCTGAGCGCCGCGCAGACCGCGGCGCACCAGTCGGTTGACGCCGGTCAGCAGGTCGCCCCACTCTCGCACCAGCCCCATATCTGACATATCTCCCATAATACCTCTCACTCAGAGGTAACCGACGGGAGTGGGCGGCCGGGCTGCAGATGGAAGGGCACGGTGGTGATGACGATCTTGGGGAGGGGGCGCAGAGCGCGGCGCAGGCGGGAAGCGGTGCGGCTGTGGAGGAATTGATGACTTCTCCGGCTGGTGACGATCTCCGGGAGGATCACGGTCAGGGTGAGGCCGGGGTGCTGCCGGTGGAGTCCCTCGATGCAGTGGACGAGCGGGGCGACGACGGCCCGGTAGGGGGAGACGACGATCTCCAGGGGCAGATGGTCGCCCCAGAGGGTCCAGTAGTCGCGAAAGCGCCGGGCCTCCTCCTCGGTGAGGCTGATGTGCAGGGCGAGGACCGGCTGCTGGAGCGAGGCCGCGTAGGCGAGAGTGCGCATGGCGGCGAGGTCGAGGCTCGCGAGGGCGACGACCGAGAGGTGCTGGATCTCTTCCGGAAGCTCCTCGTCCTCCCCGTTCCCGGCCGCTGTCGCCGTACGCCCTCCGACGACTCGGGGCAGCCGCCGCTCCGGCGACGGCGACGGCCCCTCCGGGCTGTGCGCGGGCAGTTCGATCAGATGCGGGTGGAGCCGCAGGGCTTCGCGGGCGGCCTCGTAATGGCGGCGGATCCGGGTGGTGACCACGAGGAACAGGGCGACGGCGACGATGGCCACCCATGCCCCGGAGGTGAACTTGCTGATGCCCGCGGTGATGAAGACCACGGCTGACAGCAGACCGCCGGTGGCGTTGAAGAACAGGCTCTTGCGCCAGTGGCGGTCGCGCAGCCGCCACCAGTGGACGACCATCCCCGCCTGCGAGAGCGTGAAGGCGAGGAAGACTCCGACGGCGTACAGCGGGATCAGCGCCCCGGTCAGACCGTCGAACGCCACGAAGACCAGCGCGGCGGCCAGTGAGAGCAGGAGGATCCCGTTGCTGTGGGCGAGGCGGTCGCCCAGGCGCAGAAAGACCCGTGGGGCGTAGCCGTCGCGCGCCAGCAGGGACAGGACCCGGGGGAAGTCGTTGTACGCGGTGTTCGCGGCCAGCAGCAGTACCGCGGCGGTGGCCGCCTGGACGAAGACGTACCCCCACCCCGTGCCGAAGCTCAGACGGGCGAGCTGGGAGAGTGCGGTCTCCTGCGCGCTGGGCACCACTTGGGCGAGGTGGATGAGTACGACGATTCCCGCGAACATCGCGATGAGCAGCCCCACCATCCATGTCAGGGTGGTGCGGGCGTTGCGCCATTCGACGGGTTTGAACGCCGGTACCGCGTTGGAGATCGCCTCGATTCCGGTCATCGCCGTGGCACCGGAGGAGAACGCCCGCATGATGAGCAGCAGCCCGACGGTCTCGGTGACCGCCGGCACCGCGGCCGGCCCCGGTTCGAATCCCCGGTCGGCGGCGTCCGCCAGACCGAAGCCGATCAGCGCGAACATGGCGGCGACGAAAGCGTAGGTCGGGGCGGCGAACAGCGTTCCCGCCTGGCGGACTCCGCGCAGATTCCCCGCCAGGAGAAGCAGGATCGCCCCGACGCCCAGGGGCACCGTCGCGGGGGCCGGCGAGGGGAGTGCCGAGGTGATCGCCGCGATCCCCGAGGCGATCGACACGGCCACGGTGAGGATGTAGTCGGTCATCAGCCCGGCGGCGGCCACCAGTCCGGGCGTCCGGCCCAGATTGTCGCTCGCGACGATGTACGAGCCGCCGCCGTGCGGATAGGCCCGGATCGTCTGACGGTACGACAGCCCGACCGCGAACATGAGGAACACGATCGCCCCGGCGACCGGGAGCGAGTACGCGAGCCCCGCCGTACCGGCCAGGACCAGGACCGCGAGCATCGCCTCCGGGCCGTAGGCGACCGAGGAGACCGCGTCGGCGGAGAGCACGGGCAGCGCCAGCAGCTTGCGCATCCGCTCGGTCACGACCGCGGAGCTCTTGAGCGGCACCCCCAGCAGAACACGCCGGATCCGTACCCCCGCGCCCGTCGGCACCTCCTCCGTACCGTCCCCCTCCCCTGCCGCGCGCGGCCCCAGGGCGGAGACGCGCACCATCCGGCCCGCGCCCGCGGACCGCAGCCGCGCCACGGGCGGGAACCTCCCGAGATCCGGATCCACCGGCAGGGCCCGGCGCCACACCTCGGGAGCCGCCATCCCCCTGCCCCACTCCCGGCCCACTCTCCGCAGCACACGCAGCTGCTCCGCGCCCAGCGCGGCCGACTCCGCCGCCGGGCCGGGCGGGGGGCCCTCCGCGTTCACGGTTCGCCCCCTTCGCGCATCCGTCACAACACGCAGTGTGACCGATGGCGCGGGACCGGGCAGGTTCCGACATGGGAATCGGCGATCCCTTCGTCCGGTCCGCCAAACCCCTGCGGCCCGGCCGCCGCCCGGGGCGATCCAGGGCCGGGCGGCACCTGTGCGAGGGTGACCCCATGACGTGGAACGGCGACGAGTACCAGGCCCGGTTCGACCGCATCGCCTCCGAGGGCGGCGACGTCCACGGCGAGGCCGCGTTCGTGCGCGCCTTCGCTCCCCGGACCGTCCTCGACGCGGGCTGCGGCACCGGCCGGGTCGCCGTCGAGCTGGCCCGGCACGAGATCGCCGTGACCGGCGTGGACATCGACGAGTCGATGCTCGCCACCGCCCGGCGGCTGGCGCCGGGGATCACCTGGCACCGGCGGGATCTGGCCGGCCTGGATCTGGGGGTCTCCTTCGACGTCGTGGTGATGGCGGGCAATGTCCCCCTGTTCACCCCGCCGGGAACGGAACAGGCCCTGGTCGCCGGGGTCGCGCGCCATGTCCGGCCCGAGGGCCGTCTTGTCGCGGGGTTCTCCCTCGACCGGGGGTACACCCTGCGCGACTACGACGCCCACTGCCGTGCGGCGGGGCTCGTCCTCGAAGCCAGATACGCGACCTGGTCCCGCGCCCCCTACACCGGCGGGGAGTACGCCGTCTCGGTGCACCGCCGCCCCTGACGGCCGCCTGGCCTGGCCGGGCCGGGCCGGGCCGGTCTAGCGGTCGGTCCCGGTGGCGAGGGCGCCCACGATCACGTCGGTCAGCGCGGTGATGGCGGCGGCGGCGGTGACACGGCCCCGGTTCAGTTCGCCGGCGATCGCCCCGGCCGCGCCCAGGATCCCGGCGCAGCGCAGCCGGAGGGCTTCGGCCGGGAGGCCGGAGTACGGGGCGAGGGCCGTGGTCATCACGGTCGCGTAGCTGTCGAGGATCTCGTGCTGGACCGCCTCCATCTCCGGATCGCCCTTCAGCGCGGCGGAGACGGAGGCGAGTTCCGGCATGTCGGTGGCGCAGGCGAAGTAAGCGGTGCTGATGGCGTGGGCGACCTCGCGGGCGGTGGTCGCGGTGGCCTCCAGCGCCCGGGTGACGGCGGCCCGGTGGCGTTCGTCGAGCCGCCGGTGGAGCGCGAGCAGCAGGCCGGGACGGGTGCCGAAGTGGTCGTACACGATCGGTCTGCTCACCCCGGCGGCCTCCGCGAGGGTGACCAGTGTGAGTCCGTCCGCGCCCTGCGCGCGCACGATCGCCACGGCGGTGTCGAGCAGTTGCTCCCGCCGTGCCGGCTTGGACAGCCGGGTCGATGTGGTGGCCATGGTCCTCCCTCGCGTCGCACCCCCACGCTATGCTACAAAACGTAGGCTACAAAATGTAACTTGATGGAAGCGAGAGGAACCCACCGTGGGAGAGCCGAAATCAGTACTGATCCTGGGCGGTTCGGGCCAGGCCGGCGCGGGAACCGCCGCCCTTCTGCGCCGATGGCACCCGACGCTGCCGCTGACGATCGCGGGCCGTGACCTCGGCCGCGCCCGGCGGGTGGCCGGCGAACTGGGCACCGCGACAGCCGTCACCGTCGATCTGCGGCGCGATGATCTCGGCCTGCCGGCCGGGAGCGACCACTCGGCGGTGGTCGCCGCGCTGTGGGACGAGCGCCTGCACGGGCTGCGCTACGCGCAGCGGCGGGGGCTGCCGTATCTCAGCGTCTCCAGCGGCCTGGTGGAGATAGCGCCGGAGGTCGTCGCGGGGGCCCAGCGGGCGAGCGCCTCGCCGATCCTGCTGGCCAGCCACTGGTGCGCCGGCAGTGTCACCCTCGCGGCACTGGACTCGGCCCGGGAGTTCGGGCGGGTCGACACCGTCCGGATCGGTGCCGTGCTGGACGAGCGGGACACCGGCGGGCCTGCGGGAGCGGCGGACCTGGAGCGCTGGTCCACCGCCACCACGGCGGGACTGGTGCGCCGCGACTCCGTCTTCACCTGGGTGAACGGCCCCGAGGCCCGAGCGGATGTCCCCGCTCTCGACGGCACCCTCCACCCCGGGCAGAGCATCGCCGTCCTCGATGTGACGAGCCTCGCCCTCGCTACGGGCGCGCCGAACGTCCGCTTCGACTTCGCCCTCGGCGCGTCCACGGGCCGGCGCGGCGGCGAACCCGCTCCCGTCGAGGTCCGGATCGACCTCGACGGAACGGATTCGGCGGGCGCGCCGTTCAGCACCGGCCGTTACCTCGTCCACCCGGCGGGGCAGCGCCCCCTGACGGCGCTCGGCATGGCGCTCGGCGTCGAACGGCTGCTCGGCCTGCGCGGCGAGGCCGTCCCGCCGGGCATCCACACCCCCGAGTCGTTGATCGACCCGGCGTACGCGGTCCAGCGGCTGGCCGAGATCGGCGGCGTCTTCGTCGACGCGCCGGGCGTCGACGGCTAGCTACAGCGCGTCCCCGGGCCCGGGTCCGGGTCCCGGGAGGACCGGGGCCCAGTCGAAGGGCGGGTCGGGGATGCCCCGCCGCAGCGGCGGGGCGATGTCGGACTGGAAGAGTTCGAGCGAGGCACGGTGCTGGGCCTCGCCGAGACCGGACGCGTCGGCGTGCAGATGGAGCACGCTGTGTCCGAGCCGCTCGTGGTAGCGGTGGACCTTGTCGACGATCTGCTGGGGGCTGCCGATCAGCGCCGAGCTGCGCTCCACGAAGTCCTCCAGCGTGGCGAAGACCGGTTCGATGCCCAGGCGTCTCTGGAGGGCGAGCTGGCCCTCGAAGACCGGCCGGTACGCGGCGACCGCCTCCTGCGAGGTGCGGGCGGCGAAGTAGCCGGCCGTTCCCGCGCCGACGACGGCCAGCGCCGGGTCGTGGCCGTACTGCTCCCACCGCTCCCGGTAGTGGCGGACCAGTTCGGCGTACGGCTCTATCGGATGGGTGACATTGGCCGAGAAGAGCGGGTCTCCGTGGCGGGCGGCGAGGTCGGCGGAGTCCGGGCTCGTCGCGCTGCCGTGCCAGACGCGGACGGGCTGCTGAAAGGGTCTCGGCCAGACCTCGGCGTCCGTGAGCCCGGGGCGGAAGCGCGGGGAGGCGCTGACCCTGTCCTGCCGCCAGATACGGCGGAGGAGTTCGTAGCCCTCGGAGTTGCGGTCCCACTGGTCCTCGGGTGTGACCTGGAACAGCTCGCGCTGAGCGGTTCCGTTGCCCTTGCCGATGATCAGGTCGAGCCGGCCGTCGGACAGATGGTCGAGGGTCGCGTAGTCCTCGTACGCGCGCACCGGATCGAGCAGGCTGAGGGTGGTGACGGCGGTGAACAGCCGGATCCGGGAGGTGAGCGCGGCGAGGTGGCTGAGGACGACGGGGGGCGAGGAGGAGATGAAGGGCCGCTCGTGGCGTTCGCCGACGCCGAAGCCGTCGAATCCCAGCTCCTCGGCGAGCAGCGCGTTGTCCACGACTTCACGGAAGCGCTCGCGGGTCGTCTTCTGGACGCCGGTCACCGGATCGGGGGCGTGCACGATGAGGGTGATGGCCAGGAATCTCATGACGCCGCCCGCGGGGGTTCCGGCTCGGCGCGGGCGTCGGGGCGGGCGTCGGGGTGGGCCAGGCCGAGATGGTCGCGGAGTGTGGTGCCGGTGTATTCGTGGCGGAACACCCCGCGTTCCTGGAGCAGGGGGACGACGGTGTCGGCGAACTCGTCCAGGCCGCCGGGGGTGAGGTGCGGGACCAGGATGAAGCCGTCGGCGGCGTCCGCCTGGACGAGGGTGTCGATCGCCTCGGCGACGGTGGCCGGGGAGCCGATGAAGCTCTGCCGGCCGGTGGTCTCGATGACCAGCTCGCGGATCGACAGCTTCTCCGCGGCGGCGCGCTCGCGCCACTGCCGGGCGACGGCGACCGGGTCGCGGAACATCCGTACGCTGGCCCGGCCCCGGGCGATGGTGTTCTCGCCGGGGTCCGGGTCGATGTCCGGGAGCGGGCCGTCCGGGTCGTAGCCGGACAGATCCCGGTTCCAGACGTGTTCGAGGTACTTGATCGCGGTCCGGCCGCTGACCTGGCTGCGCCGTACCTCGTGCGCGATCTCCCGCGCCTCGGCGTCGGTGTCGCCGAGCGCGAAGGTCGCCGCCGGCATGATGAGCAGCTGGTCGTGGTCGCGGCCGTGGCGGGCCAGGCGCCCCTTGACGTCGGCGTAGAACTCCCGGCCCGCCTCCAGGGTGTCGTGCCTGCTGAAGATGGCGTCGGCGCTCGACGCGGCGAACTCGCGGCCGGCCTCGGAGTCCCCGGCCTGGAAGATCACCGGTCGGCCCTGCGGACCGCGCGGCACGTTGAAGCGGCCCGCGATGTCGAAGTGCTCCCCCCGGTGGGCGAACTCCCCGGCCCGCGCGTCCCCGAGGAAGACGCCGGACCGCTGATCGGCGACGATCTCGTCGCCGCGCCAGGAGTCGAACAGCTCGGTGGCGGTGGTCAGGAACTCCTGCGCCCTGGAGTACCGCTGCTCCTGCGGGAGGAAGCCGCCGCGCCGGAAGTTCTCGCCGGTGAAGGCGTCCCAGGAGGTGACGACGTTCCAGGCGGCGCGTCCGCCCGAGAGATGGTCCAGGCTGGCGAACTGGCGGGCCACCTCGTAGGGCTCGTTGAAGGTGGAGTTGATGGTGCCGGTCAGACCGAGCCGTTCCGTGACGGCGGCGAGCGCGGCGAGGACGGTGAAGGTGTCGGGCCGCCCCACCACGTCCAGGTCGTAGATCTGTCCGCCCTGTTCGCGCAGGCGCAGTCCCTCGGCGAGGAACAGGAAGTCGAACTTGGCGCGTTCGGCGGTCCGCGCGAAGTGCGCGAAGGAGCTGAAGTCGATGTGGCTGCCGGCCCTCGGGTCGCTCCACACGGTGGTGTTGTTGACGCCGGGGAAGTGGGCCGCGAGATGGATCTGCTTCAGGGGCCTGCCCGTGGCCGACGCGCCCGTGGTCGGGTTCTCGCTCATGTTCTGTCGACTCCTCCCGCTTCAGACAGCGGTGTAGCGGTTGGCGGGGCGGGCGAGTCCGAGCAGCCCGCGCAGGGTGTCCGCCTCGTAGGCGTGCCGGAAGGCGTCCCGGCGGCGCAGTTCGGGCACGAGCCCCCGGGTGATCCCCTCCAGGTCGTGGCCGATCACCCCGGGGCGCAGCCGGAAGCCGCTCAGACCGGCCTCGCGCCGCTCCAGCAGCAGATCCGCGAGTTCCGCGGGCGTCCCCGTGAACACCTGGGCGTCGCTGCTCCAGACCTCGCCCGCGAGGCCGTCCAGCCGTGCCTTGCGGTCCTCGGCTGCCGCGCGGTCGCCGTCCAGGAAGACCACCAGGTCGCCGAAGATGTGCAGCGGCTCCCGTGCCCGTCCCGCCGCGTCCTGGGCGGCGCGGATCTCGGCGACCGCGGCGCGGGCCTGGTCGTTGTCGTACGGGGTGATGTAGCCGATGTCGGCCGAGCCGCCGACCAGTCGGTACGGGACGCTCTGGTGCGCGAGCGCGGTGACGACGGGCTGTCCCTGCGGCGGGCGGGGGGTGATGGAAGGGCCCTTGACGCTGAAGTGGGGGCCCTCGAAGTCGATGTAGTGCAGTTTGCCGCGGTCGATGAAGCGCTCGGTGGCGGCGTCGCGGATCTCCGCGTCGTCCTCCCAGCTGTCCCACAGCCGGCGCACCACCTCGACATAGTCGCGGGCCTCTCCGAAGAGGCGGTCCACCAGCTCCCGCGCGGCGGGGGTGTCCCACTCCTCGGCGTCGCCGACGTCCTCCGCGCCGAGGGAGGGGATCGTACGGCGGCCGAAGTGCGCGGCCTCGTTGGGCCTCGGCGTCACCTGGATCCGCAGTCCCGCGCGGCCGGTGCTGACGTAATCCAGGGTGGCGATCGCCTTGGAGAGGTGGAAGGGCTCGGTGTGGGTGGCGACCACGGTCGGCACCAGCCCGATGTTGCGGGTCAGCGGTGCGACACGGGCGGCGACGAGCACCGCGTCCAGCCGGCCGCGCACCTGGTCGGTGCGGTCGTCGGGGTCCGTGGGGTGCGAGGACTGCGGTCCGAGGGAGTCCTCGATGGTGACGAAGTCGAGCAGGCCGCGTTCGGCCTCGGCCACGAGGCCGGCCCAGTGGCCTGCGGTGAACAGTTCGCCCGGCCGGGCGGTCGGCTCGCGCCACGCGGCCGGGTGCCAGCCCGCGCCGTCCAGCGCCACGGCGAGGTGAAGAGGGGGAAGTGCGGACACGGGATGGGTGCCTTCCTGGTCGGTCGTATGTGATCGCCGGGGCCTGGTGCGCACGGAGTGCGGGGAGGGCCCGGCGGCGGGCCGGGGAACCCGCTATGAGGCCTTGGCGGTGAGGCGCGGCAGGACGTTCTCGCCGAACCAGTAGGCCTCCTCCAGGTGGGGGTAGCCGGAGAGCACGAACTCGTCGATGCCGAGCCGGTGGTACTCGGTGATCCGTTCGGCGACCTCGGTGTGGCTGCCGACCAGTGCCGTGCCGGCCCCGCCGCGCACCAGGCCGATGCCGGCCCACAGATTCGGGTGGATCTCCAGCCCTTCCCGGCCGCCGCCGTGCAGGGCGAGCATGCGCTGCTGGCCCTCGGACTCGCTGCGGGCCAGCCCGGCCTGTACGGCGGCGACGGTCGCGGGGTCGAAGCCGTCGAGCAGCCGCCGGGCCTCGGCCCAGGCCTGTGCTGAGGTGTCGCGGGTGATGACATGGAGGCGGATGCCGAAGCGGATGCTCCGTCCCTCCTTCTCCGTGAGCGCCCGGATGCGGGCGATCTTCCCGGCCACGGCGGCGGGCGGCTCGCCCCAGGTGAGATAGACGTCCGCGTGGCGGGCGGCGACCACCGCCGCGGCGGGCGAGGAGCCGCCGAAGTAGATCTCCGGGACGGGGTCGGGCAGCCGGGTGAGCCGCGCGCCCTCGACCCTCAGGTGCTCGCCCGCCAGATCCACGGTCCCGCCGTCCCACAGCGCGCGGACGATGTGGAGGAACTCGCCCGTGCGGGCGTAGCGGCCGTCCTTGTCGAGGAAGTCGCCGTGGGTGCGCTGTTCGGGGCTCTCCCCGCCCGTGACGACGTTGAGCAGGAGCCGGCCGCCGGTCTGCCGCTGGAAGGTGGACGCCATCTGGGCGGCCAGGGTGGGCGAGAGGAAGCCGGGTCTGAAGGCGACAAGGAACTTCAGCCGCTCGGTGTGCTGGCTGACCATGGCGGTGGTCAGCCAGGCGTCCTCGCACCAGGCGCCGGTGGGGGTCAGTACGCCGGTGAAGCCGAGGTCCTCGGCGGCGCGGGCGATCTGTGCGAGGTATCCGACGCTCGGCGGCCGGTCACCGCCGGTGGCGGTGACCGGGGTGCCGTGGCCGCCCCCGACGACGTGGCGGCTGTCGCCGTTGGTGGGCAGGAACCAGTGGAAGGTGAGGCTCATGGAGACTCACGCCTTTCGGTCGTCTTCGCCCGCTCGTGCGCGGTCGTCGGCGTCGGCGTCTGCGTCGGCTGCGGCTGCGGCTGCGGCTGCGGCTGCGGCGCTCATCCGGCGGCCGCGAGACGGGCCGTACGGCTGTCGAGGGCGGCGGAGAACCGGTCGACGACCTGTTCGAGGGCCTCGGCCGCGCCGCGGGCGACGGTGACGGTGCCGTCGTCGCCCACCGCGATGTCCTTGTCGAGCGTGAACCAGCCCTGGACGATGTGCCCCGCGCCCATGGAGCTGAGGACCGGGCGCAGGGCGTAGTCGATCGCCAGGATGTGCGCCGGACTCCCGCCGGTCGCCAGCGGCAGGACCGTCTTGCCCGCCAGGGCGTGCTGCGGCAACAGGTCCAGCAGGGACTTGAGCACCCCCGAGTAGGCGGCCTTGTAGATGGGCGTGCCGATGACGACTCCCTCGGCGCGGTCGAACAGTTCGGCCGCCCCGACGATCGCCGGGTGGCGGAAGTCGGCGCCGAACAGCGCATCGGCGGGGATGGTGCGGACGTCCAGGGGGATCACCTCGTGGCCCTGGGCGGTGAGCCGGCGGTCCAGATGGCGCAGCAGACGGGCGGTGCGGGAGGCGGCGGAGGGACTTCCGGAGACGGACAGGACGGTGGCCATGGGGATCCTTAGGGAGCATGGGGGGGTGGGGCGGGGGTCACGGGTCGAGACCGCCGGCGGAGCGGTCTCCCGTGTCCCCGAATGGGTGCTACTGGCCGCCCTTGGGCAGTCCGGGCGGGTTGATCTCGGACCGGGAGACGGCCTCGTCGGACAGGCCCCAGCGCTTGAGCACCTTGGCGTACGCGCCGTTGCGGATGACCTCGTTGAGCGCGTCGGCGAGCGGCTCGACCAGGCCGCTGTCCTTCTTGGTGGTGGCCGCGATGAGGCCCTGGAGGGTGGCGCCCGCCCCGGAGTAGGTGCCGACGACCTCGCTCCTGCCCGTGGTGGCCGCCTGGTGGGCGGCGGTCGGGTGGGGGCCGAGGAAGAGGTCGATCCGGCCGGACTGGAGGGCGAGGTAGGTGTCGCTCTCGCTCTGGTAGTACTTGATGTCCACCGGCTTCAGACCGGCCTTCACGGCCTCCGCGCTCCACTCGACCAGCAGCTTCTCCTGATTGGTTCCGCTGCTCACGGCGATGGTCCGGCCGGCCACGTCCTTGGGCCCGGCGATCTTCAGTCCGCTGCCCTTCTTCGCCGCGAAGCCCAGGTTGTCCTTGCGGTAGGTGGCGAAGTCGTACTTCTCCTTGCGCTCCTCGGTGTCGGTGATGTTGCTGAAGCCGACGTCGTACTTGGCGCTGTCGAGGCCGACGAAGATGTTCTCCCAGGAGACCGAGTTCATGCGCGGTTCGAGGCCGAGCACATCGGCGACCAGATGGGCGATGTCGGGCTCGACGCCGATGACGGTCTTGTTGTCGCTGGCGTGGAAGGTCAGGGGCGCGTCGGAGCCGGAGGAGCCGACGATCTCCAGGGTGCCTCTCTTGCGGATCCGCTCGGGGAGCTTGGCGGCGATGGAGTCGACCTTGTCGGTGGTGACACGGTTCTGGTCGGGGCTCGTGTTGATTCTGGTGCCGGTGCCCTTGGTGGAGGCAGCCGCCCCGGTCGTGCCGCCCTCGGAGGGGTTGCCGCACGCGGCGAGGACGAGGGCTGCGGTCAGTGCCAGCACGGCTGCGGTGGTGTGGCGGACGGTCGAGGCGGACATGGTCGCGCTCCTTGCCTGTGGAGAGGGGAGGGTGCGGGTCAGAGGGCCTTGGAGAGGAAGGCGCGGGTGCGCTCGTGCTGCGGATCGTCCAGTACGGCCGCGGGCGGGCCCTGTTCGACGACGAGACCGCCGTCCATGAACACCACGGTGTCGGCGACCTCGCGGGCGAAGCCGATCTCATGGGTCACGACGATCATGGTGGTTCCGGTGTGGGCCAAGTCCTTGATGACGTCGAGGACTTCGCCGACCAGTTCCGGGTCGAGCGCCGAGGTGGGCTCGTCGAACAGCAGCACCTTCGGTTCGAGGGCGAGTGCGCGGGCGATGGCCACGCGCTGCTGCTGGCCCCCGGAGAGCTGGCGCGGATAGACGTCGGTCTTGTCGGCGAGCCCGACCCGCTCCAGCAGCCGGCGGGCGGTCTCCTCCGCTTCCCTGCGGCGGCGGCGCAGCGCGGAGACGGGGGCCTCGACGAGGTTCTCCAGCACGGTCAGATGCGGGAAGAGGTTGAAGTTCTGGAAGACGAACCCGATGTGGGTGCGCTGCTTCAGTACGTCCTTCTCCTTCAGCTCGTGCAGCTTGTCGCCGGAGCGGCGGTAGCCGATGAGTTCGCCGTCGATGCTGATCCAGCCCCGGTTGACCTTCTCCAGATGGTTGATGGTGCGCAGCAGGGTGGATTTCCCGGAGCCGGACGGGCCGAGGATCACGGTGACCTCGCCGGTGCGGACCCGCAGATCGACACCGCGCAGCACCTGAAGCGCGCCGAAGCTCTTGTGCACGCCGTGGACGTCCACCATCACCTCGGCGGCGGCCGGCGTCGGGTCGCTCATCGGCTGTCTCCCATGCTCTTCCGGGGGATGACGGGCTGGTCGCGCCGGGAGGCCGCGGTGCGCAGGGTGCGTACGAAGCGGCGGGCGCGCTGGATCGGGGTGGGCGGCGGGGTGCGGTCGGCCCCGCGGGCGAAGTACCGCTCGACGTAGTACTGGGCGATCGACAGCAGGGAGGTGAGGACCACGTACCAGGCGGTGGCGACCAGCAGCAGCGGGATCACCCGGCCGTTGCGGCCGTAGATCACCTGTACTTGGTAGAACAGCTCGCCGATGGCCATCACATAGACCACCGAGGTGCCCTTGAGGAGGCTGATGATCTCGCTGCCGGCCGTGGGCAGGATGGCGCGCATGGCCTGCGGCAGCACGATCCGGCGGATCTGCCGGAGCCGGGGGATGCCCAGCGCCGCGGCGGCCTCCAGCTGTCCGTGGTCGACGGCGACGACGCCGCCCCGGACGATCTCGGCGGCGTAGGCGGCCTGGTGCAGCGTCAGCCCGATGATGGCGGCTCCCATGGTGCCGATCAGGCTGTTGCTGTCGACGGACCAGAACACCGGGCCGAACGGGATGCCGACGCCCAGCCTCTCGTACAGGGCGCTGAGGTTGAACCAGAACACCAGCTGGACGATCATCGGAATGGACCGGAAGATCCAGATGTAGGTCCAGGCGACGGTCTGGAGCAGCGGGCTGCTCGACAGCCGCATGAAGGCCAGTACGGTGCCCAGGGCGAAGCCCAGGACGGTGGCGTAGGAGGTGAGCTGGAGGGTCACCCACACCGCGTCCACGATCGTCTGGGACAGGACGTACTCGCTGAAGACGCCCCATTCCCAGACCGGGTTGGTGGCCAGCCCGTGCGCGAACTGGGCGACCAGCACGGCCACGGCGACGGCAGCCGCCCAGCGGGCGTAGTGGCGGGCGGGGACGACCTTGAGGGCGCTGCGCTCACTCGTCACGTGTGCTCGGGCGGGTTGATGCGCGAGGTGTCGGTCGCGGAGGCGGAGGTGCCCCACTTCTTGAGGATCCGGGCGTAGGCGCCGGTGCGGATCAGCTCGTTGACGGCGGCCTGGAACGCCTCGGTGAGGGGGGAGCCCTTCTTGAAGGCGAAGCCGACGTCGAGTCGGTGGTACTCGCCGAGGAAGGTGGTCTGCGAGGCGGGCTGCGCCGCCTGGTGGCGCAGGCCGTTGATGGTCGACATGATCACGTCGATCCGGCCCTGCTGGAGCGCGGTGAGGGTGGCCCCGTTCTCGGAGTAGACCTTCACGTCGTACGGCTTCTTCCCCGCCTTGGCGCACACGCCCTTCCGTGCGGTGAGGGTCGCCTCGAAGGTGGTGCCGGCCCCGGTGCCGATGGTCAGTCCGCAGAGCCGGGTGAGGTCGGTGACCTTCTTCGTGAGCGCGGTGCCGCCCTTCTTCACCGCGAAGCCCTGGCCGTCGTTGATGTAGGTGACGAAGTCGATCGTCTTCAGGCGTTCGGTGGTGACGCCGAAGTTTCCGGTGCCCAGGTCGTACTTGCCGCTGCCGAGGGCGGGCAGGATCGTCTCGAAGGAGGCGTCCTGCCGCTCCAGCCGCACGCCGAGGACCTTGGCCGCCGCGTCCGCGATGTCGATGTCCTGGCCCTCGGGCGGCTTGTCCGAGCCGTTCGGGTAGTAGGCGCCGGGCGGGGCTCCGACGGAGCTGCCGATCCGCAGCGTGCCCGCCTCGCGGACCTCGGCGGGCAGCAGGGCCGCGACGGACGCCACCTCGCGCACGTCGGCGACCGGGTCGTCGGCCGACCGGCCGCCCGCCGGCTCGGCCCCGGGGGCGTCGCCGGAGCCGCAGGCGGTCAGCGCGAGTACGGGCAGCAGCGCGAGGGCGGCGGCGACGCGCCGCCCCGTTCTGCGGCGCACTCGCACGGAGGTGTCGGGGCGCGGGGCCGTTTCGGAGCCGTCGCCGTCGGCGGCGATGCCAAGGAACTCCACGGGCACGGGAGATCGCCTTCTCTCAAATCCTCTGGCCGCCGCGCTGCGGGGCAGCGCTCGGGCGCGGCGGAGCAGCCCTCGGCACGGCCGGGGTGCGACAGCGCTTCAGGGGGCTGGGAACCGGATGGTGAGCGGGGTGTGATGACGCCGGGGCACGGGCCTCGGGCGGGATGGGACGGCGGCGCGGATCAGATCTCGCGGACCCTTGTCACAACGGACTCGGCGCATGCTCGGGGCAGGCGCACGACGGTGCCGCGAAGACGGAATCCGGCCCGCAACGGGGTCACCGAGGGAGGGAAAGGGCCGGTCGGAGGGCCTACTGCCGCGTCAGGCGCAACACGCCGCGGACCACACCCGACCGAAGTCGATGTGATCACGGGTGACCAGGCGCTGCTCGGCAATCATGCGACTAATTGAGCAGTACATCTCGCTTCTCGTCAACCATGTCCCGCGTGATGGAGCGACGTTGAGAGGTTTCTCCGTGCGGTTGACACCTGTGTGCGTCGGGCGCATACGATCGAGGTCGGACGGGCTCCGCCGCGCGCGGCAGCCGCGCCGGCCGCGTTGAGGGACGCGGCGATCGCGATGACGCCGAACCAGTCACGCCCCCGCACCGCGCCGTGTCCGCGCGGCATCCACGAACGCGCGCCGCCGGGTGGCCGCCGTCGCCCGTGTGCGCCCCTCCCCTGGAGCCTCCTGATGGCCTCGCCGTCCGACACCACCGATCCCTCACGCATCACAGCTTCCCCTTCCGTTTCCCCTTCCGTTTCCCCTTCCGTTTCCCCTTCCGTTTCCGCCTCCGCTTCGGCTTCCGCGCCCGATTCCGTCCCGCCCCCGGAGCGCCCCGGAGCCCTCGGCGACACCCCCGCTTCCGGCCCCGGCCGGCCGGTCCCCGACGAGGCCGCGCCCCGGATCGTGCCGCGCCGGCATGTCGGCCGTCTGCTGACGGCCGCCGTCGCGCTGCTGGTCTTCGCGATGGCGGTCAACTCCGTCGTCCGCAACCCCGCCTTCCAGTGGAGTGTGGTCGGCCGGTACTTCACCACGACCGCCGTGCTCGACGGGCTGCTGCTCACCCTGTGGCTGACCGGCGCGGTGATGGTCCTCGGCTTTCTGATCGGCATTCCGCTGGCCGTGATGCGGCTCTCCGCCAACCCCGTGCTGCGCACGCTGAGCTGGGGCTACGTCTGGATCTTCCGGTCCACCCCGCTGCTGGTGCAGCTGCTGTTCTGGTTCAACATCGGCGCGCTCTACCCGACGCTCGGGATCGGCGTCCCCTTCGGGCCCCAGTTCCTCACCGTCACGACGGTCAATCTGCTCGGCCCCACTCTCACCGCCGTCATCGGTCTGACCCTGCACGAGGCCGCCTACGCCGCCGAGGTGGTGCGCGGCGGCATCCTCTCCGTGGAATCCGGCCAGACGGAGGCCGCCCAGGCCCTGGGCATCGGCAGACGGCGCACCCTGCACCGGATCGTCATCCCGCAGGCGATGCGCTCCATCGTGCCGACCGCGGGGAACATGCTCATCGGCACCCTCAAGGGCACCAGCATCGTCAGCGTGCTGGCCGTGCACGACCTGCTGTACTCGGTGCAGCTGGTCTACAACCAGACCTACCAGGTCATCCCGCTGCTGATGGTCGCGACCCTCTGGTACATCGCCGTCACGACCGTGCTCAGCACGGGGCAGTTCTATGTCGAGCGGTACTACGCGCGCGGCTCGGCCCGCGCGCTGCCGCCCACTCCCCCGCAGCGGCTCCGAACCGGCCTGTCCGCGCTCCGTGCCCGGCTGGACAGGGCGTCTTAGGTCATTCCTTCGCGCGCTTATGGCCTTCGGAAGGTTTTCGCCCAACCCTGGGGAAGGCGGGTCGGATCATCCATCCCGTCACACAGTTCCCAAGGGTCCGCGCCCGGCCCGTGAGGCCGGTGGGCGAATCCACTCCAGAAGGAGACTTGACATGATCCGTTCAAGGTGGTTCGCGGTGGCGGGAGCGGCCGCGCTGCTGGGCACGGTGCCCGCGACGGCGGCGCACGCCGCGCCGCTCGCCTGCGGCCAGACGGTCACGACCAGCGTCGTCCTCGGCGCCGACCTGCTCAACTGCCCCGGCGACGGTCTGGTCGTCGGGGCCGGCGGCATCACCATCGACCTCAATGGACGCACCGTCGACGGTGTCGGCCTGGGATCCGGGATCCGGAACGACGGGTTCGCGAACGTCACCGTCACCAACAGCGGCAGCACTCAGGCGCTCGTCCAGCAATTCGACCACGGAGTACGGCTCAACACCGGCACGGCCGGAAACATCGTCGAAAAACTTACCGTCCAGAACAATGAATTCTCCGGCGTGGAACTCAACAGCGCCCACAGCGGGAATCGGGTGCGCAACAACCTCATCGACCGGCAGTCGCACAGAGGCGTCACGATCACCGGCGGATCGGGCGGCAATACGGTCCTGGACAACACGCTCACCGGCAACCAGGGCGGGGGCGTCTTCGTCCAGAGAGCCGGCGGCAACCGCGTCGAGGGCAATCGGATCAGCGGCAGCGGGGGCGCGGGCCTGGTCCTGGAGGGATCCAGCGACAACACCCTGCTGACCAACACCATCGCCAACAGCAGCGACGGCGCGATCGTTCTGCGGCTCGGCTCGAACACCAATCTCGTCCAGGGCAACTCGTCCGCCCAGAGCGCGGACGCCGGGCTGACCGTCTCCGACTCCACCGGGAACCGGCTGCTCTCCAACACGATCCAGGGCAGCGGCGACAGCGGGATCGCCCTCCAGGCGTCCCACTCCAACACCATCACCGGCAACGACGTCAGCAGAAACACCGGCGGTATCGAGCTGAGTTCCTCCCACCACAATGCGATCCATTCCAATATCGCGAGCAACACCACCGGAACCGGAATCAGTCTGGGGCTCTCCCTCAACAACAATCTCCAGAACAACCAGGCGAGCCAGAACAACTCACGGGGCATCCAGATCACCGGGGACGCGGCCCCCGGGGCCGGCAACCAGCTGATCGGCAACACCGCCGGCGCCAACAAGGGCGACGGCATCTTCGTCTCCAAGGCCGCCCACACCCTCCAGGGCAACATCGCCCGCGACAACAAGAGCTGGGGCATCTACGCCGACCCGGGCAACATCGACGGCGGAGGCAACCGGGCCGGCAACAACGCCCAGAGCGGTCAGTGCATGCGCGTCGTCTGCGCTCCCTGAGTTCCGCGAGCTCCCCCGGCCCGGACCGTGTCCTGGGCGGCGAGGCGGACGTTGATCCGGCGGGTGGATCGCGAGAAGCGCGAACCACGAGGCAGTTCCCGCTGGAGGTAAAGGGTGTCACGTCAGCGTCAAAGGCTGGGAGTGCTCGCCGCCGCCGCTCTCGTTCTCCTGGGTCCCTCGGTCGCTCCGACCGCCGCGGCACCCCCCTGGCCGGCCGGCGGAGCCGACGGAAGCGTCGCCGGACAGACCGTCCGGGCGAGCGCGCCGGCCGACCAGGACGCCGCCTTCGCGAAGAGGCGTCAGGACGCCCGGACCAAGGGGCTCATCGACGCCGACGGCAGGGTCACGGGAAGCCAGCGCCTGGGGTTCCGGGGGTGGCCGCACGACGACACCGGATACGCCGTCCGGCCCCGGGATCTGGCATTCCTCGGGCTGACCTGGCAGCAGGTCGAGTGGTGGCGTCGCTACCAGGCCCCGCTGGGCACGAATCCGCGGCAGTTCAAGGACATGTCCTCGGACCTGTTCAAGGCCCTGTGCTCCGCCTGCGAGCGCCCCGAGGAGTACGACGTGAGGCTCCAGGGATCCTGGGCGTTCTTCTTCTCGGGCCGCCACAAGAACTTCCCGACCGAGGAGGAGCTGGCGGAGCAGCCCGTGGCGCTGGAAAGGCTCCGGACGTGGATGGGCTCCACGCCCCCCGCCGAGCGCCCGGCCCGCCGGCCGTTCGAAACGCTGTACAAGCTGGGGGCGCTCGACGAGAAGGGGGTGCCGGTGGGACCCAGCGACGGCGACGTCCACATCTCCTCCGATGTGATGGTGGCCGAGGCCCGGAAGAAATGGGACGAGCTGAGGGACGCGGGAAAGCTTTCGGACGAAGACCTCCGGAAGGGCTTCATCCACCAGAAGTACTTCTTCGTCAACCGGACGGCGGTTCGGGAGGCATTCCCGAGGCTTGAGAAGTGGGCGGTCGCCTGGAAGGAGAAGCTGGGGCGCGGCGTAGCACCGTCGCTGTTCCCCAGCTCCGGGCCGCCCGACAAGACTCAGATGGGGAACGGGGTGTCCACTCACTTCCGCGACTCCGACTGGATCGTGAGGTTCTCCCCCACTCGCTGACCCGCCCCGCCCCGGACGCCGCCGTGCGCCCCACCACCCACACGTGGTCGGGCGCACGGCGGCGTCTGTTGGGTCGGGTGACCCGTGAGGGGCGGAAGAGACGCATGTTCTTCGCGCATACCCCCCAAGCTATTGGCATTACCACCCATCGTGACAGCCGCTATAGAGTTCAACTCGCAAGGCACCATGCGTGTTTGCGCAGAGCTGCAACAGAGCGTCCAGCGAATCCCCGGTCGGCTCACTCGCCCATCCTCGCGGGATGCTCGCACGAGACCCAACGAGAGGAGCAAGGAAGAAAATGACCGTTTCTGTCCCCGGTGACCTCCAGGAACTACAGAAGCTGCTCGTCGACTGGGTGGGTGAATTCCTTGAGGCGCCGGACGCGTCCCCGGCCGACAACTTCCTGGACCTGGGCGGCCACTCACTCCTCGCCATGAACATCAATGTGCGTGTGCAGCAGAAGTTCGGTCACGAACTCGATGTCAGAACCCTGTTCGAACAATCCATCGGCGAGACCGTCACGGAACTCCACACCCGTATGACAGGACAGCCCGCCGCATAACGCGCGACCTCGTTCACCATGCCCATTCCAACCAGAAGCTGGAGTAGCCGTGAGTGATCAGATTTCCGACTTCCGACTGACCCCCGAAGAGCTCGCCACGTTCAAGGAGCAGGGTTTCATCGGGCCGCTCAAGGTGTACGAGCCGGAGGACATGGAGAAGCGCTGGAACGAGATACGCCGGGCCATTCCGGACCGTTCCCTGGCCATCTATCCGGAGAACTCGCTGGGCGCCGTCACCAACCTCTCCAACTACGACCGGCACCTCGACATCGATCTGCTCAGCGAGCACATCATGAACCGGGCCATCGCGGAGCGGGTCTCCTCGATCCTCGGTCCGGATCTGCTCTGCTGGCGCACCGAGTTCTTCCCGAAGTACCAGGGCGACGAGGGGACGGACTGGCACCAGGCCTCGACATTCGGCAACGCCAGCGGCCGGCCCCAGATCCAGTGGCCCAAGGTCAACGACGCGCCCGCCTTCGGCGGCACGATCACCGCCTGGACCGCGTTCACCCACTCCACCAGGGAGAACGGCTGTCTCCAGCTCATGCCGGGCACCCACCGGGTGATGAACTACGACGAGTCCCTCGGCATGTCCTACAACCCGGAAACGATCAACAAGACGGAGAAGGACAGCATCAAGCGCGGCTTCTTCGGCTACGACTACCGCCAGCTCCAGAAGGACCCCGACTGGCGTCCCGACGAGTCGCAGGCCTTCTCCCTGGTCATGCAGCCGGGCGAGTGCGTCATCTTCTGGTCGACCCTGATGCACGGCTCGCTGCCGCACACGGGCAGCAAGAAGGACTACCGCATGGGGTTCGCGACCCGGTACGTCCCGACCAGCGTCAAGATCTACCCGGACTCCGAGGACGTCGCCGAGTACGGCGGCAGGATCCCGCTCGACAACTTCGCCTCCGTGCTCGTCTCGGGCAAGGACGAGCACGGCATCAACCGGCTGACCGACCGGAGCCGGCGGGACTACACGTTCACCCCGTGGGATTTCACCCGGCCCGCCGGCAGCTGACGACCGCGCCGTCCGCCCGGGGCCGCGTGACCGGTCGAACCCCGTCACCGGTCACGCCGCTCCGGTGCCCCTCCCCCAGACCCGGAAGGCGCACCGATGGCCGTGCTCGCCCTGTTCCACCACGCCGGCGGTTCGGCGGCCGTGTTCCGCCGGCTGATCCGGCTGCTGCCCGACCACATCAGGCCGGTGGCGATCGAACTTCCCGGCCGCGGCCGCCGCTGGCGCGAGCCCACCCTGCACACCGCCGACGAGGCGGTGCGCGATCTGACGGAGCTGCTGGTCCGTGAAGCCGGGGCCGAAACCGATCTGTCCATCTTCGGCCACAGCATGGGCGCCTACCTCGGACTCGGAGTGGCGGCGGCCCTGGAGCGGCGCGGAGGGCCGCGCTGCCGGGTGCTCTTCGCCTCCGCCAACCTCGCGCCGCGGCTCGCCTCACCGCTCTTCGCCGAGGACGAGGTTCCCGCCTCCGACGAGGAGGTGCTGCGGCGTGCCGCGCGGTACGGCGCGATGGACGCCGGTTCGCTCCGCGATCCGCACATCGCCGCGCGCGCCGTCTCCCTGCTGCGGGCCGACTTCGACATCTGCGACTCGTTCGTCCGTACCCGGTCCAGGACCGTGACCGAGAGCCGCGTCGTCGTCTGCCGGGGCCGACAGGACGCGTTCGGCGACGAGCACACCGCCCCGTGGCAGTGGAGCAGCGTACAGCCGCTCACCACCCTCACCTTCCCCGGCGGCCATCTCTATCTGGAATCGGCCGGGGCCGAACCCCTCGCCGCGAAGATCGAGTCGGTCATCACCGAACCGGCGCGGTCCCGAACCTGATCCAGCCAGGGAGCAACCGTTGACCGATGTACGGGAATCCGACGGAAGACCGCTGTTCGCCCACGAACTGTTCGAGGTCAGGCGCGATCTCCACCCCGATCTGCCCGCCGTGGTCCGGGGCGGCGAGAAGCTCTCCTACGGCGAGCTGGGGCGCGACTCGGACCGGCTGGCCCTGGCCCTGCGCTCGGCGGGCGACGCGGACCGGCCGGTCGGGGTCTTCCTCGGACGCGGGTTCGGCATCGCCGTGGCGGTGCTGGGCGTGCTCAAGGCGGGCCGCGCCTATGTGCCGCTCGATCCGTCCTACCCCGACGCACGCCTCGCCGGCATGCTGCGGGACAGCGGAGCGGACGTCCTGCTGACCGACAGGACGCTCGCCGGCCGGATTCCCCTGCCGGACGGCACCCGCGCCACCGTGCTCGACGACGCCCTGTCGGCCGCCGGGAACGCGCCCCGGACGGCGGCGGCACCCGCCCTCGGACGGGACTCCCTCGCCTACGTGATCTACACCTCCGGGTCCACCGGGACGCCGAAGGGCGTGGCCATGCCCCACGGCCCGCTGGCCAACCTCATCGGCTGGCAGTGCGGGCAGTCCTCCTGCGGCACCGGCGACCGCACCCTCCAGTTCTCCGCGCTGAGCTTCGACGTGTCCTTCCAGGAGATGTTCAGCACCTGGGCGTCCGGCGGAACACTGGTGGTGGTCGACGACGCGGCACGGCGGAGCTGCCAGACCCTGATCGAGCTGATGAACGACGCCTCGGTACGGCGGATGTTCCTGCCGTTCGTCGCGTTGCAGGCGATCTCGGAGCACGCCAGCGCGGTCGGCGCGTGGCCGGCCTCCCTCCGCGAGGTCATCACGGCCGGCGAACAGCTCCAGGTCACCCCCGCGGTGCGCGCCCTGTTCGAGCACCTGGACGACGCCGTGCTGGTGAACCAGTACGGGCCGTCGGAGACCCATGTGGTGACCTCTCTCGAACTCGGCGGCGACCCGCGTCTGTGGCCGGACCGTCCCGGCATCGGCCGTCCCATCACCGGGGCCGAGGCGTATGTGCTGGACGAGCGGCTGCGTCCGCGACCGCCCGGGGTGGCCGGCGAGCTGTGCATCGGCGGCCCGGTGCTCGCGCGGGGCTATCTGGGCAGGCCCGAGGCGACCGCCGCGAAATTCCGGACGGTGGCGGGGGTGGCCGGCGGAGGACGGATCTACCGGACGGGCGATCTGGTCGAGACGCTGCCGGACGGCACCCTCCAGTTCCTCGGGCGGCTGGACGACCAGGTGAAGATCCGGGGCCATCGTGTGGAGATCGGCGAGGTCGAGGCGAGGCTCCGGGCGCTGCCGGAGGTGGCCGACACGGCCGTGGTGGTGCGGGAGGGTGCGGCGGGCGTCAAGCAGCTGGTGGCGTTCTGCGTTCCGGCGCGGGGGGCCGAGGTGGTGGCCGCCTCGGTGCGGCGGAGCCTCTCGGCCCAGCTGCCCGACCACATGATCCCGTCCTCGGTGCGGAGCCTGCCGTCGGGCCTGCCGCTCACCCCGAGCGGCAAGGTCGACCGGAAGGCGCTGACGCGAGTGCTCTGACCGCCCTCTGCGACGGGGCGCGTGTGAGCGGCACACCTTCTCGCCGAGCGAGACGCAGTCGGTTCGATCCCGGCCGCCCCGACCAGACGACTCCGGCCGTGCCGGCTTTCCGAGAAGGTAGGAGGAGAAGAGTGTCGACGCATGTCCCAGCCCTGAGTGCCGGGGAGAGCGGTAGCGTGGCCGGAATCGTTCTGGTGGACCTGGCGCTGCTGCTGCTCACCGCTCTCCTGTTCGTCACCCTGGCCAAGCGGGTGAGACAGCCCGCCGTGATGGGCGAGATCGTCGCCGGGATAGCCCTGGGGCCGAGCCTGCTCGGGCTGCTCCCCGGCGATCTGCCCGAGGTGCTCTTTCCCCCCGAGGCCCGCCCGTACCTCGAAGTGCTCGCCCAACTGGGTCTGGTGCTCTTCATGTTCGGCATCGGGTACCGGCTGAGCCTCTCGCATGTGAAAGGGGTCGGGAGACACATCGCGCTGGTGTCGCTGAGTTCGGTGGCGCTGCCGTTCGCGATGGGGGCCGCCCTCGCGCTGCTGCTGTTCCCCTGGCTCGACCAGAGCCAGCTGAGGACGGAGGGAGTCCTCGGCCCGGCGCTCTTCCTCGGCGCGGCGATGTCCATCACCGCCTTCCCGGTCCTCGCCCGGATCATCCTCGAACGGGGCCTGCAGAAACAGCGGGTGGGCACGGTGGCCCTGATCAGCGCCGCGATCCAGGACGTGATCGCCTGGAGCGTGCTCGCCGTGGTCGCCACGATGGTGACGGCCGGCGGAGCCTGGTCGTTCGGGCGCACCATCGTCGGCGCGCTGCTGTTCGTACTGGCGATGATCTACGTGGCCCGGCCGGCGCTGGCCTGGCTGCTGGCCCCGGAGCGGCGGTGGGCGGGCAACAGCATGATCGTCCATGTCACGCTCTGCTCGGGCCTGCTGGCCAGTGCGTGGGTCACCGACCAGATAGGGCTGCACGCGGTGTTCGGCGCGTTCCTGTTCGGCACCGTCGTGCCCCGCCGCCACATCGACGCGACCGCGCCCGAGGTGCCGGAGCGCATCGACCAGACCAGCCTGCTGCTGCTCCCGGTCTTCTTCACCGTGACCGGGCTGTCGGTGGACCTCTCCACGCTCGGCACCCAGGGGTTCGTGATGGTGCTGGCGGTGGTCGCGGTGGCCTGCGCGGGGAAATTCCTCGGCGCCGCGGGGGCTGCGCGGCTCACCGGGGCGAGTGGCCGCGAGTCCATGGTGCTGGGCATCCTGCTCAACGCGCGGGGGCTGACCGAGCTGATCGTCCTCAATGTGGGTCTGAGCCTGGGCGCGCTGGACACCCGGCTGTTCACCGCCATGGTCGTGATGGCCGTGGTCACCACGCTGATGACCGGGCCGCTGCTGAGCCGGTTCCACCGTGACACCGAGCCGGGTTCGCCGGTGGTGCGGCGGCCGGCCGAACAGATCGGGAAGGGGGCGGTCCAGTGACGGCGACCGATACGAGAGAGGGCCTGTCCATGCCCGTCGCACCGCCCCCGCTCCCTCTCCGGCTGCCGCTGCGCGGCCGTGAGAACGAGTTGGCGCGCGTACTCCGGGCGCTGGAGTTCGGCGTCCGGGGCGGCTGCGCGCTGGTGGCGGTCGAGGGGCCGCCCGGTTCCGGGAAGACCAGGTTCCTGGACGAGTGCGTGACCGCGGCGGAACGGCTCGGTTACGCGGCCCGTCGTCCGTTCCCGCTCTCCGGGCCGCCCGGGGGGTCCGGTCCGACGGAGGACGAAGCGGCCGACCGGCCCAGGCTGATGGTGATCGACGACGCCCACTTCCTGGGAGAGAGGGCGAGCGACGCGCTGCTCGCCCGGCGGGACGCCCAGTGCGGCAGCAAGGTGGTCTGGCTGGTCGCGCGCCGGCGCGGGACGGGTTCGCGAAGCCTCGACGCGCTGGTCGCCGGCTCCATCGGCCACACCGAGCGGATCACGCTCGACGCGCTCCGCGCCCCCGCGTCGCTCCAGGTGGCCGCCGACATCCTGGGCGTACCCCCCTCTCCCCCGCTCGCCCGGGTGCTGGACCGCGCGGGCGGGCACCCCAAGCTGCTGGTGGAGCTGGTCGAGGGAATGCGCGAGGAGCGGACGATCCGGGTGGGCGTCCAGGAGGCCGAGCTGGTCGAGGAGCGCATACCGCAGCGCTTGCGGGCACTCCTTCAGACCATGCTCCAGGAGTATCCGGACCAGTGCCGCCAGCTGCTGCGGGTGGCGGCCGTGCTGGGCCGGGAGAGCACGGTCGACGCCCTGCTCCCGATCCTGCACATGTCGCCGTCCACCCTGCTGCTGACCCTGGACCGGACCTTCACCACCGGGGTGCTGACCGTCGACAACGCACGGGTCGGCTTCACCAATGAGCTGCTGTGGCGACTCGTCGTCGATTCGGTGCCGGCCACGCTGCGGCAGGCGCTGCGCCGGCAGGTGGCCGCCGCACGGCCGGGACACCCGACCGGGGCCCGGCCGGCGGTGCCCGCCGGGCCACCGGATCTGAACGGCCAGGAGTACGAGATCGTCCGGCTGGTCGCCGAGGGGCTGACCAATCAGCAGATCGGCCGGCGGCTGGAGATCTCCCCGCACACCGTCAACTACCACTTGAAGAAGCTGTTCCGGAAGGTCGGTGTGAACTCCCGCATCGCCCTGCTGCGCGCGATCCGGCTGGAAGGGCTGCCCCGGTGAGTCATCCGAGCCGGGGCGGCTCGTCCGCCCACGGCCGGGCGCGCTCGAAGGCGGCGGCCAGGCCCAGCAGCCGGGCCTCGGCCCCGGGCGCGCCGACGAGCTGGACGCCGACCGGCAGATTCCGCGCGGCCCGGCCCGCGGGGAGCGAGATCGCGGGCTGTCCGGTGATGTTGAACGGATAGGCGAAGGCCAGCCAGTCCGCGTACTCCCGCCACCGCTCCGTGAACCCCGGGCCGGCCGGAGCCGTCCCGAGCGGCGGGGGAAGCACGGTGAGGGTGGGGGTGAGCAGGACGTCGAACCGCGTCCAGAAGCGTATGATCCCGGCCGCCCGGCTCTGGGCGGCGGCGATGGCCGAGGAGTAGTCGGCGGCGCCGAGCCGCTCGCCGTGCAGCGCGACGTCGAGGGTCGTCGGCTCCAGTTCGGACAGGCGCTCCCGCGGTACGCCGCGGACCATGGCGGCCACGTTCGCCGCGATGACCGTCAGCAGGGGATCGAGCAGCCCGCCGAGGTCGGGCGAGGCCTCGACCGGCTCGGCCCCCAGGCCGTCGAAGACCGAGACCGCCCGTTCGAAGACCTCCCGCACCTCCGGGACGACCGTGCCGTGGGGCGGGGTGCAGGTGTACGCGACCCGCAGGCGCTCCGGCGGCCGGTCGCAGGCGGCCAGGAACGAACCGGACGGTTCGGGGAGTCCGTAGGGCTCCCCGGCGACCGGGCCCGCCGTCGCGTCGAGCATCAGGGCGGCGTCGCGGACGGTACGGGCCATCTGGCCGTTGACGACATATCCCGCCCACTGCTCCTGGGTGGCCGGGGCCCACGGGGTGCGCCCCCGGGTGGGCTTGAGCCCCACCACCCCGCAGGCGGAGGCGGGCGCCCGCCCCGAGCCCGCGCCGTCGGCGGCCAGGGCGAGCGGGGCGATGCCGGCCGCCACGGCCGCCGCCGCGCCGCCGCTGGAGCCCGCCGGGCCGTACGCGGTGTTCCAGGGGTTGCGGGTGGCCGGGAACGCCCGGTTCTCCGTGGTGATCCGCAGCCCGAACTCCGGCATGTTGGTGCTGCCGATCAGGATGCCGCCCGCCCGCCGGAGCCGGGCGACCACCTCGCTGTCGAAGCCGGGCCGGTGACCGGTGAACGGAAGCGATCCGTAGGCGAGCGGCAGATCCGCCGACTCGTTGGCGTCCTTGACGGTGAACGGGATCCCGTGCAGCGGACCGTGCTCCTCCGGGGGCTTCGCGTCCGCGGCGCGGGCGTCCGCGAGAGCGCCCTCGGCCCGGACGGCGACCACCGCGTTCAGCAGCGGGTTCACCGCCTCCAGGCGGGCCAGCACCGCTTCGGTGACTTCGACGGCGGAGAGTTCCTTGTCCCGGATGAGACTGCGGAGTTCGCTCGCGGGCGTGAAGATCGGCGATTCCATCGGCGGCTGCTCCCCTGCGGTTTCGGGCTCGGGTTTCGGGCGGCGGCTCATATGAGGGCCAGTACGGTCTCCACACAGCTGTCGGCGAGTCTCGCCGCGCGTTCGGCCGAGACGATTCCCTCGGCGTGGGTGAAGTTCCAGACGAGCTGGTGGTGGCTGGAGTTGACGGTGGCGACGAACGCGCCCACCACCGAGAGCGAGGCGATGAACTGCGCGCCCGTCATCCGCCAGGGGCCGATCGTGTCGGGGAACGGGAACCGGCCGATGTTGGAGAGGGAGAAGTTGATCGGTCCCTTCTCGTCCAGATGCCGTACGAAGGGAAGGCTGTCGGCCAGGCGGTCCGGCCCGGAGACCCCGATCATGCGGATCATGGAGAACTGCTCGCCCCGCGTCTTGCGCGCCCTGAGGTCCTCGCTGATCCCCCGTGCCGTCTCCCACAGCGGACGGGCTCTCCCGTACTGGACGAGGGAGGGAATGGTCGCCACATAGCTGCCCACGTCGTCCGGGGCCACCGATGGTTCGAGGTCGCCCCGGAAGTCGACCGGGGAGCCGATCGAGTACCACGCCGAATCGTCGGCCCCGGCGTCCGCGGCGACCGCGCGCACCATCGCGGCGGCGAGCACCCCGTGGATCGTGACTCCGTGCGAACGGCAGGCCCGGGCGAGCCGGTCCAGCGCCCCGGCGTCCAGCGAGCGGTGGAGGAACCGGGTGCGGCGGCGCTCGAAGGGCACGGCCCGGTCGGCGTCGACACGGCGGGTGCGCAACCGGCGGAGGTCGCTCTCGTCCCGCTCGGCCTTCGCCTTCGCCAGCGCCTCGCCCGCCGCACCCCGGTGCCCGGCCGGGAGGAGGTCCTCGGTCGCGGGCAGCACGGCACGCGGTTCGACGGCACGGCCGGCCGCGAGTTCGGCCCACTGCCGCAGCAGGGAGAGGACCGTGGTCCCGTCCGCGATGACGTGCGGCAGGCTCAGGATCAGGTCGTGCGCCTCGCCGTCGGGTCCCGGGCCGCTGAGCACGGTGGCCGTGGCCAGCGGTCCGGTGCGCCAGTCGACAGGGCCGTTGACCAGCTCTCCGTCGACGACCCGCGCCCACGCGTCCTCGGCGTCCGCCGGTCCGAGGGTGCGGTGGTCGAGCGGTACGGGCCGGTCGTCCACCGGGGTGAAGCGGGGTTCCCGCCCGGTGGCGTCGGCCTCGATCGCCACCCGGAGCAGCGGATGGCGGGCCTGGAGCAGGTTCAGCGCCGAACGCAGAGACGATCGGGAGACCGGGCCGTGCAGACGTACCCGCCCGATGACGTTCAGGGGTGATATCTGGTCGGCTATCCAGTACCAGCGCTCCAGCGGGCTCAGTTCCCGTCGCAGCGTCCGGAGGGGCATGGGGGTGGTGGACATGTGCGCTCCTGGGGGTCAGTCGACGGGCGATCCGGCGAGCGGCCGGAACATGGCCGCGCTCGCCCGGGTTTCCGCGGTGGTCTGCCACGGCGGGTTGGTGCCGAAGGCGATCAGGGCCCGTTCGCCGTCGGCCCGGAACGCGACCGGCTCGCCCCGCTCCACCCAGACCAGCTCGTGCGGTCCGGCGGAGATCGAGCCGCCCTCGAAGTCCACGGCGAACCTGCCGGACAGGACGACGATGAACTCGTCGTAGCTGGGCACCCATTCCATGACGTCGCCGGGGTGCAGCAGGGCGAATCCGGCGCCCATCGATTTCGGGATCCCGTCGTCGGCGAGGTCGCCTATGTAGATACGGGTTTCGGCGAACTGCTGCCAGTTCGCCTGCTCGGTGTCGTACGTGCGCGCGGCCATGGCCGTCTCCTGTCCGTGGTGTCCAGTCGTGGTCTCGCCGGTCCCTCCGGTCTCCGCGCGTCAGACCAGCGGAGAGATCTGCTCCTCGACGCCGAGCAGCGCCTTGCCGTACATCTCCTTGATCATCGCGGGCTGGAGGATCGCGTGCCGGGCGGCTGTGCCCGAGTCCCGCCAGATCCGCTGAAGCGGGCTGGAGTCGGCGAAACCGCCCGCGCCGTGCGCGGTCAGGAGCATGTCGATCGCCTCGCTGAGATGCCCGACCGCCCAGCTGAGGTCGGACCGTGCCCGGAGCCGGCCCAGGGGGTCCAGGGCCTCGCCGCGCGCCGCCGCCGCGTCGATGTCGTCGGCGGCGCGGTGGACGTGCAGATGCGCGGAGTCGATCTTCTGTGTCGCCTCGGCGATCTGCAGCTGGAAGGCCGTGGAGTCGCGCTGCTTCTCGAAGAAGGTGAAGGTGACGGCCTTGTCGGCGGCCCTGGCCTTGACCAGCTCCAGCGCCGCGCGGCCCATCCCCAGGTGCGGGGCCACCAGTGGGGCCGCGGTGAGGAACTGTACGAAGGCGGAGCGGGGGAGGCTTCCGCCGGAGCGCTGGACCGGGTAGTCGCCGGCCATCGCCGTCGGCACGGACAGGACCCGGTGCTCCGGTACGAAGACGTCCTCGGCCACCAGGGAGTTGCTCCCGGTGGCGCGCATGCCCGTCACGAACCAGCTCTCCTCCACCTTGTAGTCGGCGGCGGGAATCAGCGCGATGCCCTGGTCGACGACGCGCCCCGTGGAGTCCGGGACCGGGAAGCCGACCACGGCCCAGTCGGCGTGCCAGGCTCCGGAGCCGTAGGCCCACCGGCCCGAGACCCGGAAGCCGCCCTCGACCCGCCGGGCGGTGGCGCTCGGGGTGAGCACACCGGTCACCTTCGCCCCCGGGTCCGCGCCGAAGAGTTCGTCCTGCGCCCGTTCCGGGAAGAGGCTGACGATCCATGCCACCGAGTTGCACACCGAGACCAGCCACGAGGCGCTGCCGTCCCCCTCGGCGAGGGTCGCGGACACATCGATCAGGGTGCGCAGGGGCACCTCGTGACCGCCGTACCGCTGGGGCACGGAGAGCTTGAACATTCCGGCGTCCGCCAGGGATCGCACGGATTCCTCGGAAAGCCTGCGGTCGCGCTCCCCCTGTTCCGCGTTGCGCGCGAGGAGCGGAATCAATTCGCGCGCGCTGCGGAGCAGATCGGGTGATGCCGGAGAATTGCGATCCTGATGTGTTCGGGTGACGGTCATGGGTTCTCCACCTCAGCGAGCAAATGCCGCGATCTGATCGGTGATGGACAGGTGCTTTCTCCGCGTGAAAGCGGAATGTGTGCCGAACGTCCGGTGACCGTGAACGAGCGGGGGCGCACCCTCCGCGCCCCAGACACGGTCCACCAGGCCGAGCAGCAGCAGATGGTCCCCGCCGGCGACGAACCGCCGCGGGCGGCACACGAGCCAGCCCGGCGCGTCCCGCAGTCGCGGCAGGCCCTCGTCCGCGTACCACTCGACCTGGTCGAACCGGTCGGCGGCCGGGGAGGCGAAGATGTCCGCGACGCCGTCCTGCCCGGCGCCGAGCAGGTTCACCCCGAATCGCCCGGCCCGCCGGATCCTCGGCAGCAGCCTGGAGCGGCGGTCCAGTGCGACGGTCACCATGGGCGGACGCAGGGACAGCGAGGTGAGCGAGCCGACGGTCGTCCCGTGGGGCAGACCGTCCGCCATCGCCGTGACCACCGCGACCGGAGTGCAGACGCCGGCCATGAAATCCTTGAATTCTCGCTCCGAAACCATTCTTCTCCCCGGGGTGCGAAGGGACCGGCAACCTTTCATGGATTATTCGTCCGCATTTTGTCGATCACTTCGACGCTGCGTAGGCTATCCATGGGTTCAGGACGGGTCCAGCGAATCCATACGGCACTACTCGAATGCGTAGTCGGCCCGTCCGGGCGCCCTCACGGAAGCGGTGATCGGGCTGAAACGGCGGTCCAGCAGGGAATCGGGAAGCAGCCGCGCCCATCGGCCCGCGCTGCGTGCGTCGGCCCCGACCCAGTAGCGCGTGCGGGGGCGTACGTCGGTCAGGGCGCGGGCGACCGTGCGGGCGAAATCCTCGGGCGTGGTGAGGCTCTTCGTCGACTGCTGCCCGTTTCCCTCCATGAACGCCCCGAAGGAGGCCCGGTAGAGCTCGGCCACCCCGGCGGGCGCGTCGCGCAGCAGCCGCTCGCCCGCCTCGGACACCTTGTCCCACATCGGTGTGAGGATGGCGCCCGGCGCCACGATCGACACCCGCACGCCGGTGGGCGTCAGTTCGCGGCGGAGGGCGTCGCTCATCGCCTCCTTGGCGAACTGCGCCGCGGCGTAGGCCCCGAGGTAGGGAACGGCGGTCTTGCCCAGTCCCGAGGTGATGTTGACGATCCGTCCCCGCGAGCGGCGCAGCAGCGGCAGATGCGCGCGGATCATTCCGAGCTGGCCGACCACATTGACGTCGAGCTGCCGGCGGAACCGGTCGCTGTCGACGCATTCCAGCGGGCCCGGGACGCAGATGCCGGCGTTGTTCACCAGGCCGCGCAGCCCGCCGTACTCGCGTTCGACGAGTTCGGCCGAGGCCCGTACCGACGCGTCGTCGGTGATGTCGATGACGGCGTAGCGCAGTCGGCCGCGGAGCGACTCGCCGACGAGCTTCTCCCCGTCCTCGCCGCGCCGGACCCCCGCGAGAACGTGGAAGCCCCGGTTCTCCAGCTCCAGCGCGCACTCCCGGCCCAGTCCCGAGGACGCGCCCGTGACGACGACCGCGCCGCCCGCCGGGAGACTCCTCCGTACCGCCCGTGCACTCATCGGTTCCACCTCTCGAATTCGTCGGGGAGGGGGCCCGCGCCGGGGAAGGTCAGCGCGGGCTCCAGCTTGCCCACCAGCGTCCGGTGGGGCATCAGCCGGAAGTACGCGTCGCGGATCCTGCGGCGCACGGGTCCCTGTGACTGCTCGAAGTCGCTGATCGACCGGGTGGCTTCGACGATCGCGCGGGTCCGGTCGTACCGTGCCGCCTCGTAGCCGCGCAGTCCGCGCGGCACGTCCGGGGCGTGCCGCAGATGCCGGGCCAGGACGGCGGCGTCCTCCATCGCCATGGCGGAGCCCTGGCCGAGGCTGGTGAGCATGGGGTGGGCGGCGTCCCCGAGCAGGGTCACCGGGCCGGTGCCCCAGGGCCGCAGGAACGGGCGGTCGCGGGTGTTCAGCGTCAGCAGATCGGCGGGCGGCGTCGCCCGGATCGCCTCGCGGACCTCGTCCGGCCAGCCGGAGTAGGAGTCCAGCACCCCGGCCTTGCCGCCGCCCCAGGTGCTGGACTCCTGGAGCGGCATGTTCTTCGTGCCCCACCAGTAGAGGCGGCCCCGGCCGATGTCGACCAGACCGAACCGCATTCCGTCGCCCCAGAAGTGCACCACCGAGCCGGGCGGGAATCTCGGGTGGCTGTACTCGGTGATGCCCAGCCAGGCGATGTACCCGCTGTCGTGGGCGGGTTCGTCCGGTCCGGCGAGCTGCCGGCGGAGTGCCGAGTTGAATCCGTCGGCACCGACCAGGAGATCGGCCTCGGCGGACCGGCCGTCGGCGAAACGGACCCGGGCCCGGTCGCCGGCCACTTCGAACCCCTCGGCGGCGGCGTCCAGGGTGATGGGCACGTCGGCCGCCGCGTCCAGCAGCGCGGTGAGCAGATCGGCCCGGCTGACGCACACGCACGGGACGCCGAGCTTCCGGACGATCTCGGGGAAGGGGAACTCCCGGATCAGTCTGCCCCTGGAGTCCTTGACGTGGTAGGTCTCCATCACCCGGCCGTACTTCTCCAGGCGGAGGTCGATGTCGAGGGTGGCGAGCGCGGCCGTGGCGTTGCTCATCACGGAGAGGCCGAATCCGGCGGCCCGCAGCTCCGGGGCCCGCTCGTACACCTCGACGTCGAAGCCGACGCGCCGCAGCGCGATGGCCGTGGTCAGTCCGCCGATGCCCGCACCGACGACGATGGCTGTCCTTTTCCCGCCCATGTCAGCGCTTCCCGCTTTCGCTCGCCCGGAGTTCGATGGAGCCGAGGACCGTGCCGACGATGTCGGACACCCTCGGCTCTTCCATGATCGTGAGATGGTCGCCCTCGACCTCGAGCACGGACAGCCGGCCGGTGGTGCGCTCCCGCCATCCGTTGGCCGGGTCGGCGTGCATGCTGTCGATGGCGGTGTGCATGTCCAGCAGTACGCCGGGGAGCGCGTCCCGGGCCCGGACGAGCACCACGTCGTGGTCGACCACCTCGGGGCGGTACGCGAAGGCCGCGCGCCAGTTCACCTCGTACAGCCGGAACAGCCGGCGTACGACGGCGTCGCCGCTGCCCGCGGGCAGCACGCCCTCGTCGATGGCGAGTGCGGTCATGAACTCGAACTTCTCGTCCAGGGTGGTCAGGCCGGGCGGCAGGAGGTCCCCGGCGGTGGCGCTGCCGTGCTGGAGCCAGAGCAGCTCCCAGAAGAACCAGCCGAGCAGGGCCTCGTCATCGGTCCACGGCCGCCGCCCCGGGTTGAGCGCGGTGGTGTCGAGCAGGGTCAGCGAACCGACGTCCTCTCCGGCGGCGTGGAGCTGGCGGGCCATCTCGAAGGCGACGAATCCGCCGAAGGACCAGCCGCCGAGGTGGTACGGCCCGGTCGGCCGGACCCGGCGCATCGCCTCGATGTAGTCGGCGGCCAGCCGCTCGATGCCGCGTACCGGCTCGGTGCCGGCGTCCGTCCCGGCCGCCTGGAAGGCGTAGAAGGGCTGGTCCGGCGGCAGGTGCTTGGCGAACGGGACGTAGCAGAGCACATTGCCGCCCATGGGGTGGACGAAGAAGAGCGGCGGCCGGGTGCCCTCGGGCCGGATCGCCACCAGCGGGTCGAATCCGGACGGCGCGGTGCCCGCCGAGCGGAGCCGGCCGGCCAGTTCGGCCACGGTGGGGGCGACGATGAAGTCCGACAGCGGGATCGCGGTGCCGAACCGTTCCTCCGCCAGCACCACCAGCCGCATCGCGGTGATCGAGGAGGCCCCGAGGTCGAACAGGTTGTCGTGCACACCGACTTCGGGCACCTGGAGCAGCTCGGCCAGCATCTCCGCCAGGGCCCGTTCGTGGGCGTCCCGGGGGGCGACCCGGCCGGTGCGCTCCTCGCGGACCAGCGGTGTCTCGCGCAGCGCGGTCTCGTCGCGCTTGCCGTTGGGGGTGAGCGGGATGGCGGGCAGCCAGGCGAAGTGCGCGGGCACCATGTACTCGGGCAGCCGGGCGCGGAGGTGCCGTCGTACCCCGTCCAGGTCCACGCGCTCGGCGTCGCCGACCAGGAAGGCCGCCAGGAAGGCGTCGCCCGCCGCGTTCCGCCGGGCGACGACGGCGATGTCGGTGATCCCTCCGAGGTCGTCGAGTTCGTCGAGGCCGTCGAGGCCGTCCGACGAGGCTCCGGTGACGGCCAGTTCGATCTCCGCCGGCTCGACCCGATAGCCGCGGATCTTGACCTGCCGGTCGGCGCGGCCGAGGCAGACCACATTCCCGTCGGGCAGCACCATGCCGACGTCACCGGTCCGGTAGAGGCGTCCGCCCCCGGCCGGGTCGGTGACGAAGCGCTCCTCCGTCAGATCGGGCCGTCCGGCGTAACCGCTGGCCAGACCGGCTCCGCCGATGTAGATCTCGCCCCGGCACCCGACCGGGACCGGGCGCCTCCGGTCATCCAGGACCAGCAGCCGGGCCCCGTGGACGGGCCGGCCCACCGGAGGGAGCGCGGGGAAGGCCCGGGGATCGCCGCTCATCTCGTAGAAGGCCCCGGCGTGGGTCTCGGTGGGGCCGTAGTGGTTGTCCAGCAGCACCCCGTCCAGGGAGGCGCAGAAGCGGCGGATCTCGTCCGTCACCCGGAGCTGCTCGCCCGCGGAGCACAGAACGCGCAGGTTCCGGGGGACCAGGCCGAGGGTGTCGGACGCCTCCGCCATCTGCTGAAGGGCCACATAGGGCAGATGGACACGGTCCACGCGCTCCCGGTCGATCAGCCGCAGCAGCCCGGGCATGTCCCGCCGCAGCTCCTCGCCGACGAGGACCAGCGTGCCCCCGCCGCACAGCGTGGCGTACAACTCCTGGAACGAGACGTCGAAGCTGAGCGGGGCGTATTGAAGGGTCCGGCTGCCCACGGCGCTGCTCGGGATCCCGTTCTGCCAGGCCACGAGGTTGGCGAGCGAGCTGTGCGGTGCCGACACCCCCTTGGGCCGTCCCGTGGAGCCCGAGGTGAACAGCAGATACACCTCGTCGTCCTCGGCGATCTCCGGCAGCTCCGCCGTCCGGTCGCCGCCGGACAGGGACGCGTAGGCGACCAGCGGAACCGCGGGCCCGAGGAGGTCCCGGTGCGCCTCGTCGACGACGACACGGGCCGGCCGGCCCTGTTCGATCATGGTCCGCAGCCGGGCCACCGGGTAGGCGGTGTCCAGGGGCATCACCGAGCAGCCGGCCTTCGCGATGCCCAGCATCGTGGCGACGGTCTGCGGGGTGCGGCCCATGGCGACGCCGACGCGCTCGCCGGGGCGCACCTGTGAAGCCAGCAGGTTCACGGCGATCCGGGTGGCGATCCGGTCCAGCTCCGCGTAGGTCCATACGAGGCCGTCGGAGACCACCGCCTCCGTGTGCGGGGAGCGGCGCGCCCGGTCCTCGAAGGCGCGCACCACATTCGTTCTGGCCGGCTCGGCCCGCTCGACCGGGGCGGGCGCGAGGAAGCCGAACTCGACCGGGCCGTCGGGCTGTTCGACGAGCCGGCGCAGGATGCGCACATACGTCTCGGTGTACAGCTCCCCCTGCGCGGCGGTGAACGACCGGCCGGAGAACTGGAGGCGCAGCCGGATCCCTTCGTCGACCGGGTCGACCATGGCGTTGACGACCAGGGAGAAGTTGGTCTCCTCCCAGACCGTGAAACCCCGGCTGGCGAGCCCCGGTGTCCGGAAGACCTCGCCGAGCTGGCGGAAGTGGACGAAGTTGAACAGGGTGTCGGCGAGCGCCGGACGGCCGAGATCCTCCTGGACGACCGACAGCGGCACCCGCCGGTGCGGGTAGCTCTCCCGTTCCCGGTCCACCACGCGCCCCACGACGTCGAACCAGGTGGCCGCCGCCGCGTCGACGCGCAGGGGCAGGGTGTTGAGGAACAGCCCGCAGGTGCGCTCGGCGCCGTCGGCCTCCGGCCTGCCGTGGGTCACCAGTCCGGTGGTGATGTCGCTCTGGCCGGAGAAGACGCGCAGGAGCAGGATGTGCGCGGCGAACAGGATCGACTTCACCGGGACCTGTCGGTCGCGCGCCGTGTCGCGGACGGTTTCGGCGAGATCGGCGGGCAGCCGCAGGTCGCGCTCGATGCGGTCGTCCGGCCCCGGTGCCTCGTGGGGGCGGAAGCTCTCCAGCTGGGGCTGGGTCGAACCGGCCAGTTCGCGCCGCCAGTAGGCCCGGCTCTCCGCCGATTCGACGGCCGCGCGCTCCTCGGCGACGTGCTGCGCGGCCGAGGGCGGCACGGTGTCCGGCACCGGTTCGAGGTCCAGTCCCAGCAGATGGCCGTAGTCCCTGAGGAGTTCGGACACGAGGTTGGCGACACTGCCGCCGTCGAGGATGGCGTGGTGGAAGCTGAAGACCAGTTCGACCGTGTCGGGCAGGACGAAGGCCCGGAAGTGGTAGAGCGGTGCGCGGTCGAACCGGTAGTCGTGTCGGAGCCGCTTCCCGACATGCCCGCGGATGGCGGCCCCGGCCTCGTCGGCGGTGGAACCGCGCAGATCGGCGACGGACAGCCCGCCCTCGGCCGTGGGGTGGACGATCTGGAGCGGCTCGGAGTGCCCGGCGAGGGCGAAGGACAGCCGCAGGACCGGATGGCGGCGGACAAGGCGGTCGAAGGCCGTCCGGAAGGCCGATTCCTCCCATCGCACGGCGAGGCTGTACTGAAAGACGTCCTTGTACGTCGTGGAATTCTTCTTCTCACGGCTGTGGAACAGCAGCCCGAGCTGGAGCCGGGTGAGCGGGTAGGCGTCCTCGTACGCCTCCAGGCGGGCGCGGTCGACATGGGAGACCAGTCCGAACGGACGGAGCGCGGCGAAATCTCCCCCGCCCTCGGGCCCGGCCGCCGGAGCCGTCGAGATCTCGGCGCGCTCCGCCAGGGCCGCCACGGTCGGGTTGCGGACGAAGTCGTCCATCGTGAACCGGATGCCCGCCTTCTCCGCCAGCGCCCGTACCCGGAGCATGCTGATCGAGTCCCCGCCGACCACGAAGTAGTCCGCGTGGACGCCGACCCGGCCGGTCCCGAGCACCTGTGCCCAGATGTCGGCGAGCACGGCCTCGCGGGTGTTGCGCGGCGCGCCGTCCGCGCCGTCCGCGCCGCCGGGCGCGTCGACGGCCGGGGCGGGGAGCGCCTTGCGGTCGATCTTGCCGTTGGGTGTGAGGGGCAGCGCGGCGAGCCGTTCGAAGTGCGCCGGGATCATGTAGCCGGGGAGCACCTCGGCCAGGGCCGACCGCAGACGGCCGGGGTCGAGGTCCTCGTCGGCCGTGCAGTAGGCGACGAGGACCGGGCCCCGGCCGCCGCCGGGCCGGTGGTCGACGACCACGGCGTCGCGGATCGGGTCCAGTGCGACCAGCGCGTTCTGCACCTCGCCCAGTTCGACCCGGTTGCCGCGGATCTTCACCTGGCCGTCGGCGCGGCCGAGGAACTCGACGGTGCCGTCGGCGAGCAGCCGGGCCAGGTCCCCGGTGCGGTAGAGGCGTCCGCCGGGGCTGAAGGGATCCTTGACGAAACGCTCGGCGGTCAGTTCGGGGCGGTTGAGATATCCCCGGGCGACCTGGACCCCGCCGATGCACAGCTCCCCCGGGACGCCGACGGGCTGGGGCCCGCCGTGCCGGCCGAGCACATAGAGCGTGGTGTTCTCCACGGGCCGGCCGATGGGCACCCGGGCGAGCGGCCCGTGGGACGCCGGCGGGCAGTCGAAGGCGGTCACGTCGACCGCCGCCTCGGTGGGGCCGTAGAGATTGACCAGACGGGGCGCGTCGCGGTCGCCGAGGATCCGGTTGAACCGGGCGACCCGTTCCGGTGGAAGGGCTTCGCCGCTGCAGAACACATACCGCAGCGATGCGACGTCGCCGGGGCGGTCCGGGCCGTCCTCCAGCAGATCGAGGAACGGGCCGAGCATCGACGGGACGAAGTGGACGACGCTCACCCCGTGTTCGCGCACGACGCGCGCGATCTCCCTCGGGTCCTTCTCCCCTCCCGGCGGCAGCAGCACCACCCGGGCTCCCCGGACGCTCCACCACAGCAGTTCCCACACCGATACGTCGAAGGAGATGGGCGTCTTCTGCACCAGCGTGTCGCCCGGACCGATCGGATAGCGGCGCTGCATCCACATCAGCCGGTTGCCCACCGAGTGGTGTTCGACCATGACGCCCTTGGGGCGGCCGGTGGAACCGGAGGTGTAGATGACATAGGCGAGGTCGTCGGAGTCCGAGGTGGGGCCGAGCGGCTCGGCGGAGCCCCGGTACAGCTCGGATATCCGGTGCACCGGGGCATCGGTCGGCGGTTCGCCGATCCCGTTTCCGCCGCGCAGGACCAGCTTCGCCCCGCAGTCCTCCAGGAGCAGCCGGATCCGCGCGGGCGGGTAGCCGGGGTCGACGGGCACATAGGCGGCGCCCGCCTTCAGGATGCCGAGCAGGCCGGGGAGCAGCTCGGGCCCGCGTTCCGCGAGGATGGCGACCCTGTCGCCGGGGCCCGCGCCGTGCTCGCGCAGCGCCCGCGCCACCTGGTTGGACAGCCGGTCCAGCTCGGCGAAGGTCAGTGCGGTGCCGGAGGCGTCGTCGACCACGGCCGTCAGCTCCGGGGTGCGCGCCGCCTGTTCGGTGAAGAGCTGGTGCAGCGTCTTCTCCCCCGGGTAGGGCACCAGGTCGCCCTGTCGGCGGCGCACGATGTCCTCGTGCTCCTCGCCGGTCAGCATGGGGAGCGCCCGCAGCGGCAGTTCCCGCAGTTCCAGTCCGTGGCGCAGCAGTTCCTGGACGTGTCCGGCCAGAGCCCGCGCGGTGAGGTGTCCGTCGAACACATCGTCGGCGTAGTCCAGGTCGACGCGGAGGCCGGGCTCGTCCTCGAATGCCTGCACCATGATCGACAGGGCGTTGGCGGCGTGGACGGGGGCCATGACGGTGGTCGTCCGGGCCGTGCCGGGGATCTCGGGCGGCCGGGGGAACCGCAGATAGGACACGGTCACGTCGAAGAGCCGGCGTCCGTCGGCCCCCTGGGTGGGGGCTTCCCGGAGGATCTCGCCGAACGGGAGCCGCTCGTGCTCCTTGAGTTCGCCGACCAGGTCGCGGACGTGTGCGGCGAGACCGACCAGGGACCGGTCGCCCTCCACCGGGATCCGGAGCGGCAGGTTATTGGCGAACTGGCCGACCGTCGCGCGCTCCTCGTCGGTCCGGCGGTTGGAGAAGGGCACGCCGAGGACGACCTCGTCCTCCTGGTGGACGCGCCCGAGGCACACCGCGAGCGCCGAGAGCAGATAGGGGAAGGGGGACGCCCCCGCCGCCAGGATGCGCCCGACGAGTTCCTCGCCGACGGTGAAGGAGTGACGGCCCCGGCCTGGCCGGGCCGCGCCGGCGCGCGGGAACAGCGCGGGCGAGACCCCCGCCAGATAGTTCCGGTAGAAAGCGCGGTCGTTCTCGCGCTCCGTGTCGTGGAACGGCGAGTTGAGTTCCTGAATGGACTCCCAGTACGAAGGCGCGTCGTCCGGCCGCCGGTCCGGGGGGCCGTCCTGGGGCGCCGTGCGGGCACGGTAGTCGGAGAGTATCCGCGAGGTCATCGAGTTCAGCGCCCAGGCATCGGTCACGATGTGGTGGGCCGTGAGGACGAGATGAACGGCGGTCGGCCCCTCGATGAGCAGAGCGGCCCGGAACAGCGGCCCGCCCCGGACGTCCAGCGGCCGGCCCAGTTCGTCCTCGCACCACGCCCGCGCGGCGCGGCGCGGCTCGGACTCGCCGGAGAGGTCGACGGTCTCGAACGACGGCGTCCGGCCGTCCGGGTATTCGGAGGTCCGCCAGACCCGGGGAACTCCTTCGCCGTCCTCGCCGAACCGTAATCGGAAGGCGTCATGTGCGCTCAGCGCGCGGACGAGACATTCGCCGAGCAGTCCCCTGTCCACCTCGCCGTCGAGCCGCTCGTGAACGAGCACATTGAATTGACAGCTCCCCGGCGACCGCGTCTCGGCCGTCCAGATGTCGAGCTGCTGGCCGGTCAATTCGATAATTTTGGGTTCAGCCGTGATCCCCATGGAACGCCGCTCCTTCGCCTGGCATTCGTACAAGAAATAGGCAACTCCTGAGGTCAGGCTAGGTCAGAAATATCTTTTGCGGCCACTACGTGATCGAGTAGGGTTTTTAAACGAATACGTAGCCACCGGCCGCTCCACCGGGCGGGCACCCGCCCCCGGCGGCCCGCCCTGTAGAATCGGCCCGACGGTCGCACAGGGCGCGGACGCTCCGCCCGAGCCGCCCTCGCGCATCCCTCAGGACGTGGCACACCACGGGCGAACGACCGGCCGCGCCGACGCGCCGGACACCCTGGCGCCGCCCCGCCACGGAATGGGAAAACGAGCCATCCGGGCCGAATGCGAAGTCATTTGTTCGAAAATGAAACCAGCAGGTAGGCCCAGGAAATACCGATTGCGGGCACTGTCGCATTCAAGCCAAACAGACCGCCGGGTTTACATTTTTCCTTGCCCTGTACGATGCCGGTCGATCTATCGTGACCATCGTTCATCGTGTTACGGGTCCATGGTAAATATGTGAGCGAAACAGACTTTTCCGTTCTGCGCGACCGCTCCCTGCCCCGACACCTCTCCCCACCGCCGCCGAATCCACATCAGAAAGGATTCCGCACGCCACCTCTGATTTCCTCCGTGAACGGAGAACAGCATTATGACCGTTGGAATTCACCATCTGAGAACTTTTCTCATGGCGGTCGACGAAGGCAGTATCTCGAAAGCGGCCGCCCGGTCGCACATGGCCCAGTCCGCGGTCTCCCGCAGGCTCGCGGAGCTGGAGCGGCATGTGAAACAGCTGCTGCTGGAGCGCTCCGCGGAAGGGGTGCGGCCCACGGTGGCCGGCAAGATGTTCTGCGCCAAGGCCGATGCCGCCGTCACCGCGTTCGACGACGCCATGCGCTCGGACGCGCACCATGTGCGTGCCCTGCGCATCGGTTACGCCTGGTCGGCCGCCGGCGCGTACACCAGCGAGATACTGCGCCGATGGCAGGATCTCAACCCGAAGGTGATGGTGCGTCTGAAACGGGTCGACGATCCCACGGGCGGGCTCACGAGCGGTCTGTGCGACGTGGCCATCATGCGGATCCACACCCAGGGCCGGGGCCTCCACGAGGAACTGCTCTTCATGGAGCCCCGGGTCGCCGCGATCCCGGCGGGCAGTCCGCTCGCCGGGAAGGGCGAGATCCGGCTGCCGGATCTCGCCGAATACCCGCTGGTCATCAACTCGTTCTCCGGCACCACCAATCTCGAACTGTGGCGGGACGGAAAGAAGCCGGTGGTGGGGGTGGAGGTGGACACCATCGACGACTGGCAGACCTACATCGCCGCAGGCGTCGGCATCGGGGTGACGCCGGCCTCCACCGCCTGGATGCATCCGCACTCGGAAATCAGCTATCTACCGATCCAGGACGCGCCGCCGGTCCCGGTCTATCTCGTCTGGGCCTCCAACAACCGGCATCCGGCCCTGCGCTCCTTCATCCAATTGGCGCTGAACGTGGTGGCCGAGGTCGCCGAGTAGCCGAGGGGCAGATTCCCCACTCTCAGACTTCCGACCTGGCGGGTTCCTCCGGGACGGCCCGGTCGGCCTCCGGCTCGTCGCCGCCGATGACGCCGATGTGCCGCAGCACCACGCCGGACAGGAACGCGAGCACCAGACAGCCGACAGCGGCGACCAGCATCGCGATGTTCAACCCGGAGGTCGCCGCCTCCTTGGCCTGCTCCAGCAGGCCGACGGGCATCTGATTCCCCAACGAGGACGCGCCGGCGAGGCTGTCGCCCGTCGCTTCGGCCACCTCGCTCGGCGTGCCGGCGGGGATCTTGTCGTCGATGCCGCCGCGGTAGACAGCGGTGGCCAGACTGCCGAGGATGGCGACGCCCAGGGCGAGGCCCAGTTCCTGCACGGTCTCCGACATCGCCGAGGCCGAACCGGCCTTCTCCGGCGGCGCGGCTCCGACCACCAGATCCGTGCCCAGGGCGGCGATCGCCCCGAGTCCCAGGTAGACCAGCCCGAAGCCGATCACGATCAGGGCGATGCCGCCCGTGGCGTCCACCTGGGTGAGCAGCACGTACCCGACCGTCGACAGCGTCAGGGTCGCGGCCACCACGATTCCCGGCGGCACCCGGCGCGCGACCAGCGGTGCGCCGATCGCCGCCACGAACATCATCAGCGCGGGCGGCCCGAACCACAGGCCCGCTTCGACGGGAGGCAGATCCTCGACCAGCTGGAGCTGCTGCGTGATCAGCAGCATCGAGCCGCCGACGCCGATCAGTCCGACGAGCAGCACACTGAGCGCGGCGCTGAACGTGCGGTTGGCGAACAGCCGCATGTCCAGCAGCGGGCTCTCCAGGCTGCCCTGACGCCGGACGAACAGCGCCCCGAACACCACACCGACGATCACGGCGACGACCGTGGAGAGGTCGAGGCCGTCCTTGGCGAACCGCTTCACCGCGTAGATCACCGGCAGGATCGCGACCAGCGACAGCACAACGCTGAGCAGGTCGAACCGGCCGCTCTGCGGCGCGCGGTACTCGGGGACCAGCAGCGGTGCGGCCACCAGCAGGACGACCGCGACCGGGACCGCGAGCAGGAACGCCGAACCCCACCAGAAGTGGTCCAGCATCGCGCCGCCGACCACCGGCCCCAGAGCCATGCCGAGCGCGAAACACGTGGCCCAGACGCCGATCGCCAGTGAGCGCTGACGCGCGTCGGCGAACATGTTGCTGATCAGGGAGAGGGTGGACGGCATCAGCGTGGCACCGGCGATCCCCAGCGCCGCGCGTGAGGCGATGAGCAGTTCGGTGCTGTTGGAGTAGGCGGCCACCACCGAGACGGCCCCGAAGGCCGCGACCCCGATCATCAGCAGCTTCCGGCGTCCGATCCGGTCGCCCAGCGTGCCCATCGTGATCAGGAAGCCGGCGATCAGGAAGCCGTAGGCATCCATGATCCACAACGCTTCCGTGCTGCTCGGGCGCAGATCCTCCGCCAGCGAGGGAAGCGCGAGGTACAGCACGGTGACATCGAGGCCGAGCAGCACGGTGGGCAAGGAGAGCACGGCCAGCCCTCCCCACTCCCGGGGGCCGGCTCTGCGTACGGTCGTCGCGCTCATTGCACTCCCATGCTTTTCGGGTTCGAGAACATGCGCGTTCACTGTGCCGACCGTCGCGCACGATTTCCTGACGGTCCTGCGGCGATACACTGCGACCATGCGCTACGAGGTGCTCGGCCCGCTGGCCGTCTGGGACGCCGCGGGGCTGCCGGTCAAAGTTCCCGAAGCGAAAGTGCGCGCCCTGCTGGCGAATCTACTGATCCACGGAGGCGGACCGGTGCCGGCGGACCGTCTCATCGAGGACCTGTGGGCGGGCAATCCGCCGGACGGGTCGGTCAACACACTGCAGACCAAGGTCTCCCAACTCCGCCGTGTGCTGGGCCGGGAGCGGGTGATCCGCGAGCCCGCGGGGTACCGGCTGCTCCTGGCGGACGACACGGTCGACGCGGCACGCTTCCAGGAGCTGGCCGAACGCGCCCGCGCCCACGAGGATCCGGCGGTCAAGGGAGACCTGTTCGCCGACGCGCTCGCGCTGTGGCGGGGCCCGGCCTACACCGACGTCGCCGAATTCCTCTTCGCCCACGGCGAGATCGCCCGGCTGGAGGCGCTGCGGCTGGCCGTCCTGGAGGACCAGGCCGAAGTACGGCTGACCCTGGGCGAACACACGGCCCTCGCGGCCGAGCTGGGCGAACTGGTGGCGCGGCATCCGCTCCGCGAGCGGCTGCGCATGGCCCACATGCGCGCGCTCTACCGGTCCGGGCGTCAGGGCGAGGCGTTACGGAGCTTCCAGGAGCTGCGGTTTCATCTGGAGGAGGAGCTGGGGGTCTCGCCCGGTCCGGCCGCCTCCGCGCTGCACGAGGCGATCCTGCGTCAGGAGCCTCATCTGGCGCCGCCCACCGTCGAGTCGCTGTCCTGCCGCACCAATCTGCCCACACCGCTGACCTCGCTGATCGGCCGGCAGCAGGCGGTCGGCCAGGTACGGGCGCGGCTGAACTCGGACTCCAACACCCGGCTGGTCACGCTCACGGGCCTCGGCGGAGTCGGGAAGACGCGTCTGGCGATCGCCGCGGCGCGCGACATGGCCGAACAGTTCCCCGACGGCGTGTGGCTGGTCGAGCTGGCCGGTCTGGGCGGAGCGTCGGCCCCCGACGACATCGCCGAACGGGTCATCACGACGCTGGGGCTGTGCGACACCGCGGCGTCGGAGCCCAGTCTCGACGATCTGGTGGGCTGGCTCTGCCGGGCGGTGGCCGAGAAACGCCTGCTGATCCTGCTGGACAACTGCGAGCATCTGGTCGAGCCGGTCGCCGCGTTCGCCGGAGCCGTACTGTCGACGGTGCCCGGTGGGCAGCTGCTGGTCACCAGCCAGGAAGCCCTCGGCATGCCCGGCGAGGTGGTGCACCCGGTGCCTCCGCTGGCCTTGCCGGAGCACACCGGTCCGGGAGCGGTGGCCCGGTCCGGCGCCGTCGAACTGTTCGTGGAGCGGGCGGCGGCCGCGGTGCCCGGCTTCACTCTCGACGCGGAGAACGCGCCGGCCGTTTCCGCCATCTGCCGTCGGCTGGACGGCATTCCGCTCGCGCTGGAACTCGTGGCCTCCCGGCTGCGGACGCTGAGCCCGGAAGAACTCGCCACCTCTCTGGACGGCCGGTTCACCCCGCCCGAGGTGCGGGCGCGCGGGCTGCCCGCCCGGCAGCAGACGCTGCGGGGCATGCTCGACTGGAGCTGGCAGCTGCTGACCGAGGACGAGCGGATCGTGCTGCGGCGGCTGGCCGTGCACGCCGACGGCTGCACCCTGTCCTCCGCCGAGGCCGTGTGCGCCGACCGGGAGCTGCGCGCCGAGCGGGTGCCCGACCTGCTGTCCCGGCTGGTGGACCGCTCGCTGGTGGTCCGTGAGGCGGGCCGGTTCCGGCTGCTGGAATCGGTGGCCGCCTACTGCGCCGAACGGCTCGCGGAGGCAGGTGAGACGGCCGCCGTCCGCGCACGGTTCGTACGGTGCTACGCCGAACTGGCCGAACGGCAGAACGAGCGGCTGCGCGGCCCGGACCAGCGGCGCTGTCTGGAGCGGCTGAACGCGGAGACGATCAATCTGCGCCGGGCCCTCGACCTCGCGGTCACCGGGAACGACACCGGGCACGCGCTGCGTCTGGTGAACGCGATGACGTGGTACTGGTTCCTGCGCGGGCGGCTCACCGAGGCCCGCAGATCGCTCCAGGCGGCGCTGACCACCGAGGGCGAGAGCGCCCCGGCCGCGCGCCGGGCGGCGCGGGCCTGGCTGACCGGAATGGAACTGCGCACCTCACCGGTCGACGCCACACCGCTCCCGGCCGGTGAGGACCCGACGGCCGGGCTCGACGACCCGGTACTGCGGGCCCGGCTGCAATGGTTCGTCGGAACCGGCCTGACCGGCCACGGCCGCAACCACGAGGGGCTGCGGCTGGTGGAGGCGAGCCTCGCCGGCGCGCGCACCGCCCGGGACCACTGGGGCGAGGCCGCCGCCCTGGTCGAACTCGCCGGCCACTCCCCGGCCCGGGGCGAATCCCACGCCGAGCTGGGGGCGGCGCTGTTCCACGAGGTCGGAGACCGCTGGGGGCAGCTCCGGGCCACCCGCTCACTGGCGCTCGCGGCCGAACGCAACGGCGACCACGCGCGGACGGAACGGCTCCACCGCGAAGGCCTTCTGGTGGCCGAGGAACTCGGGCTGTGGACCGAGGTCGTCGAGGCCCTGACCTGGCTCGGCCAGACCGCCCTGGCCGGGGGCCACGCCCGGCGGGCGGCGGAGCTGTACGAGCGCGCGCTGTCCGTCTCGGCCGAACGGGCTTATCACCGGGGCGAGATCCGGGCCGAAATCGGTCTGGGGCTCGCCGCGCGTCTCGACGGCGACCGGGAAGCCGCCAAGCGCCATCTCAACCGCGCACTGGCCAAGAGCCGCTCGTCGGGCCCCGCCGCCGGTGCTGCGGAGGCGCTGGCGGAGCTGGCGGAGCTGGAACTCGTTCCCCGGGGCTGACCGCCTTCGCGGGTGGTGGAACCGCCGGAGACGGTTCCACCACACCGGTGGCAATTCCGGCCGGGACTAGCCGGGACTACTGGTCCACACAGACCACATACGACTGGAACCCGCCGCCGAGCAGTGTGACGGAGGCCTGGGTCTGCCATCCGGTGGCCGGCCCGGCCTGGGTGCCGGCGGCCTTGGGAATCGGCGCGTTCTCGATGACGTTGATCGCGCTGAGAAGCCCGAAGGTGTCATAGCCGCCGCCCGTGGCCACGTCACCGGCCAGGCAGTTGGCCGTTGACGTCACACCCACGCCGATGAGCACCGGGATGGCCTGGGGTCCCCTGATGACATACGTGCTCAGCGTCGCCGGGCCCTGCGGACCCTGCGCGCCGGTGGCACCCTGCGTGCCTTGTGTGCCCTGGGTTCCCTGGGTTCCCTGGGTTCCCTGGGTGCCGTTCGCGCCCTGGGTACCCTGAGGCCCGGTGGCACCCTGAGCGCCCTGGGTTCCCTGGGTTCCCTGAGTGCCGTTCGCGCCCTGGGTACCCTGAGGCCCGGTAGCACCCTGAGCGCCCTGGGCCCCCTGAGCACCGTCCGTTCCGTTGGTTCCATTGGCACCCTGCGTACCCTGGGGCCCCTGTACGCCATTCGTCCCCTGAGCACCTTGGGTGCCCTGGGCGCCTTGAGCGCCTTGTGCCCCGTTCGTACCGTTCGCACCTTGGCTGCCCTGCGTACCCTGCGAGCCCTGGGCTCCCTGAGCGCCGTTGGTCCCGTTGGTTCCATTGGCACCCTGTGCGCCCTGCGGGCCCTGCGTCCCGTCCGCGCCGTCCGCGCCGTCCGCGCCGTCCGCGCCCTGACTGCCCTGAGGGCCCTGGGCACCGTTGGCACCCTGCGCGCCGTCCGCGCCATCGGCGCCCTGAGCACCCTGGGTGCCGTTCGTTCCATTCGTACCGTTGACGCCCTGGGTGCCCTGAGGCCCCTGCGCGCCGTTCGCACCCTGTGCTCCCTGCGCGCCGTTGGTGCCATTGGTGCCATTAGTTCCGTTGGTGCCGTTGGCGCCCTGCGTGCCCTGGGGTCCCTGTGCGCCATTGGCACCCTGGGCCCCCTGCGCGCCGTTGGTCCCGTTCGTACCGTTGGCGCCCTGCGGGCCCTGGGATCCGGTGGCTCCGGTGGAGCCCTGTGCCCCGGTGGCTCCCTGAGGGCCGGTGGCACCTTGCGGGCCCTGCGGACCCCGTGGGCCCTTGCCCCCGTCGCCGCCTCCCTGCCGGTCGAGCTCGTAGCCCTGCCCACTCGCCGTCATGGCCCCGTTCGGGCCGGGCAGGCCGAGGCTGTGCCGATCGCCCGAGCGCTCGACGGCATCGGCGACGGCCACCGCGCTCGGCGCGACGTTGAGCACGGCGGCCAAGGTACCTGCCGAGACCGCGGTGATGACTCTCACCCGGTTACGGCCGATGGTTTTACGGTTCACCAGAATTCCTTTCGCGAAGAAATGGCGGAGACGGGCCCTCCGACCGCCTGGTGAAGGGCAGCAGGAGGACCCCGCACAGCCACCGCCCGGGGGAAAGCTTTCACCCTGACGGAGTATTTGTGCGACGTTCGTATGAACCGGGTCATTTTCGGCAGGCGCAGCGGCCGGGCGCGTACACGGCTCGCGACGGACGGAAAACATCACCCGATTGGAGACGCGAAGCGGTGAAGCGACGGTATTCGCGTGTCGGAATACGGAGGCCGTAACGCTTCCTCTACGGTGACCCTTGCGGGAAGCACATATACAGATCGAAAGGGGGACGGGAGCGGGCCTGTGCGGGCACCGCGCCCCTGACCGCCCATGCGTGGAATTCTGCTGGCCGGCGGCACCGGATCGCGGCTCTGGCCGCTGACCCGTTCCGTTTCCAAACAGCTTCTGCCGGTGTTCGACAAGCCGATGGTCTATTACCCGCTCTCCACTCTGGTACTGGCGGGGGTGAGCGAAGTACTCGTCATCACGACCCCCGAGCACCAGGAACAGTTCCGCTCCCTGCTCGGCGACGGCGGTCAGCTCGGTCTGCGCATCGAATACGCGACACAGGAGCGTCCGGAAGGAATCGCCCAGGCATTTCTGCTGGGTTCCGATTTCATCGGGGAAGAATCCGTCGCACTGATCCTCGGTGACAACATCTTCCATGGCTCGGGGCTGAGCGCCCGGCTCGCGCGGGAGGGCCGGACGCGCGGCGGCCATGTCTTCGCCTATCAGGTCGCGAACCCCTCGGCCTACGGCGTCGTCGAGTTCGACGACGCCGGCAGGGCGCTCTCCATCGAGGAGAAGCCCGCCCGCCCGAGGTCCCGGTACGCCGTGCCCGGGCTGTACTTCTACGACCACCGCGTCGTGGAGCTCGCCCGCGGGCTGCGGCCGAGCGCACGCGGCGAGCTGGAGATCACCGATCTCAACCGCGCCTATCTGGAGGCCGGCGAACTCCGTGTCACCCGGCTCGACCGGGGCACCGCCTGGCTGGACACGGGCACCTTCGCCTCCATGGTCCAGGCCTCGGAGTTCGTCCGGGTCGTCGAGGAGCGCCAGGGCCTCAAGATCGGCTGTGTGGAGGAAGCGGCCTGGCGGGTCGGTCTGATCGACGACGACCGGCTCCGTGCCCTTGCCCGTCCGCTCCTCGCGAGTGGATACGGACAGTACCTGCTGGACCTCTTGGAGCAGGACGCCGAGTGCGCCGTCGTACCGCCTCGGGGCGGCGGATCACAGGGCCGGCCCGTGGCGGCCGTCTGAAAGAGGGGGCCCGCGGAGAAGAAAGGAACGCGACAGGTGAGACCGCTGGGTATCGAAGGCGCCTGGGTGGACAGGCCACAGGTGTTCACGGACGGGAGAGGACGCTTTCACGAGTGGTTCAAGGCCGACCGGTTCCGTGGGCCGGCCGGTCACCCGCTCCGTCTGGAGCAGGCGAACTGCTCCAGGTCCGGGCGCGGCGTGCTGAGGGGAATCCACTACGCGGCGGTCCCGCCGGGGCAGGGCAAATATGTGACGTGCGTCAGCGGGGCGGTGCTCGACGTGGTGGTGGACATCCGCGTCGGCTCCCCGACTTTCGGCACCTGGGAGGCGGTGCTCCTGGACGACCGGGAGCACCGGGCCGTGTATCTCTCGGAGGGCCTCGGCCACGCTTTCATGGCGCTGGAGGAGGATTCCCTCGTCGTCTATCTCTGCTCCGAAGGATATGCGCCGCAGCGGGAGTTCGGGATTCATCCGCTCGATCCGGAATTGGGGATCGCATGGCCCGACGGTCTCCTCCCGGAGCTGTCCGAGAAGGACGCCTCGGCCCCCACACTCGCGGAAGCCGGGGCGCGGGGGCTGTTGCCCACCCATGAGGAGTGCCTCGCCCATCGGCGGCGGCTGCGGTCCGCGACCCGGGGAGAAGCATGCGTCTCCTCGTGACCGGCGGGGCCGGTTTCATCGGTTCGGAATTCGTCCGCGGCTGGCTGCGGGCGGATCCGACGGCGCGGGTCACGGTCCTCGACGCGCTCACCTACTCCGGGGTCGAGGAGAATCTCGCGTCCGTCGCCCACTGCCCCGGATACCGGTTCGTGCGCGGCGACATCTGCGATCCCGAGGTGGTCGACCAGGTGATGGCGGGTCAGGACGCCGTCGCGCACTTCGCGGCCGAGTCCCATGTGGACCGGTCGATCGAGGGCGCCGGGCCCTTCGTCCGCACCAATGTGGTCGGTTCCCAGGTCCTGCTGGACGCGGCGCTGCGCCACCGGGTGGGCCGGTTCCTCCAGGTGTCGACGGACGAGGTGTACGGCTCGATCAGCGAGGGCTCGTGGAGCGAGGGGTGGCCGCTCGCGCCCAGCTCCCCGTACTCCGCCACCAAGAGCGCGGCCGATCTCCTCGCCCTCGCCTACCACCGCACTCACGGTCTGGACGTCGTGATCACCCGGTGCACCAACAACTACGGGCCCCGCCAGTTCCCCGAGAAGGTCATCCCGCTGTTCATCACCCGGCTGATCGACGGACGGACCGTCCCCCTGTACGGCGACGGCCGCCACGTCCGCGACTGGCTGCATGTCTCCGACCACTGCCGGGGCATCGAACTCGCCCTGCGCCGGGGCAAACCCGGGGAGGTCTACCACATCGGCGGCGGGACCGAGGTCAGCAACCGGCAGCTCACCGGGCTGCTCCTCGACGCCGTCGGCGCGGACTGGGACCGGGTCACCCGGGTGGCCGACCGCAAGGGCCACGATCTGCGTTACTCGCTGGACGACGGCAAGATCCGGGAACAGCTCGGCTACGCGCCGCGGATCCCGTTCGCGGAGGGCCTCGCGGCCACGGTCCGCTGGTACCGGGAGAACCGCCGCTGGTGGGAGCCGCTCAGGGCCGGGGCGGAGCGCGGATGACGCAAACGCCCGTGAGGACGGCGTGGCTGGTGACCGGCGCGGGCGGAATGCTCGGCCGGGACGTGCTGGCGGAACTCGCCGCCGATCCGCGCGCCGTGGCGACCGGGCGGACGCGCGGCGAACTCGACATCACCGACCCGGCGGCCGTGCGCGCCGCCGTCGCCGCGCACCGTGTGGTCGTCAACTGCGCCGCCTGGACGGATGTGGACGGCGCGGAGGCGGACGAGGCGTCCGCGACCGCTGTCAACGGCACGGGTACGGGGCATCTCGCGCGGGCCTGCGCCGAGTCGGGGGCGGTCCTGCTGCATGTCTCCACCGACTACGTCCTTCCGGGCGACGCCGGCCGCCCGTACGCCGAGGACGCGCCGACCGGGCCGCTCAACGCGTACGGCCGGGGCAAACTGCTGGGCGAGCGGATGGTGGCCGAACTGCTCCCGCGCACCGGCTACACCGTGCGTACCGCCTGGCTCTACGGCGTCCACGGGCGCAGCTTCGTGGCCACGATGCTCGAACTCGCCCGTGGAAGGGCGACCGTGGACGTGGTCGCCGATCAGTACGGTCAGCCCACCTGGTCGGCGGCGCTCGCCCGGCAGCTGGCCGGGCTCGGCCGGGCCGCGCTGGCCGGGCGGGCCCCTGCGGGCGTCTACCACGGCACGGCGGCGGGGCGCACGAGCTGGTACGGGCTGGCCCGGGAGGTGTACCGGCTGAGCGGGCTCGATCCGGAGCGGCTGCGTCCCGTCGGTTCGGCGGCGTTCCCGAGGCCTGCGGCGCGGCCCGCGTACGGGGTGCTGGGGCACGGCGGGTGGGCGCGCGCCGGGGTGTCCTGCCAGCCAGACTGGCGGGACCAGCTGGCGGCGGCCCTGGAGTTGCCCCGGTTCGCGGAGCCGGCCGCCGCCGCCCGTGCCGCGGCCCTCACCCTGTCACGGGGGTGAGGGCCGCGGCAGGGCGCCGTCTCAGACCAGCAGCGGTCCGCCGCAGCGGGTCGTGCCCTCCTTCATGGCGATGAGGTTCGCCACCACGTAGGAGATGTTCTTCGAGGAGTGCCACTCGGTGGGGAAGTACGTCACCAGACGGGAGCTCTGGAAGCGCGCCTCGATCTCGGGGACGAACGCCCGGTACTGGTCGTCCGTGTAGTACCAGAAGGAGTTCTCGTTGTAGAACGCGACGTGCGTGGGGTCCTGGTAGGCCCCGCGACCGTCCGAGCTGGGCGTCGTGGTCAGCAGCATTCCGCCGGGCGCGAGCAGCCGGTACAACTCGTTGATCAGCGGCACCTTCGCGGGCACGTGCTCCAGGAAGTCCACCGCGCGGATCAGGCCGACCGAGTTGTCCGGCAGGTCCAGCCGGTCGGGCAGCTTCGCCACGATGTCCACGCCCTCCCCCGGGTACTGGTCCACACCCAGATAGCCGGGCGGTTTCCGGTGGGCCGCGCCGAGGTCCAGCGCGAGCAGCCCGTGGCGACGGCTCCAGGCCAGGGCGTTGGCCTCGACGTACTTGTCGTAGAGGGCGACGGTCTCGCGCTGGATGTGCGCGTTGACCTCCGCGTCGCGCTGGGTGTTCTCCGCGTGCATGCGCTGGAGGTAGAGGCAGCGTTCGATGTGGTGGAAGTCGCCCACCTGGAACAGCCGGCACATCAGGTCCTGGTCGTCCAGGACCGAGCGGGTGGCGTCGTAGCCGCCGACCTTCCGGTAGGCCTCCGCGCGGAACGCCCGGACGTGGTTGGGCGCGTACCAGATGTACGAGACGTTGTGCGGCGTCGGGGCCATGGTCTTGGCGGCCAGCAGCTGCCGGCCGTCGACGAGGACCTCCTCGTACTGCCAGCCGTGCGTCTCGTTGAACCGGGAGTCGTCCCGCCCGCCGTCCTCGGTGATCTGGGCGGTGTTGCTGTAGACGAAGACGGCGTCCGGGTTCTCGTCGAACGCCCTGCCCAGCTCGGCCAGACAGTCGCGGGCCAGCAGGTCGTCGTGGTCGAGTTCCACCAGGATCTCGCCCCGGGCGAGTTCGCAGGCCCTGCGCTTGGTCGCGCCGACGCCCCGGATCTCGTCGGCGATCTCCACGCGGACCCGTTCGTCGGGCCGCTCGGGCCGCCACCGGGCGCCGTTGTTGAGGAGGACGATCCACTCCCAGTCCTGGCGGGACTGCGCCTGAAGCGTCGCCAGGCACTCGTCCAGGAATCGGGGCCGGTGGCTGGGGGTGAAGACGGAGAACGCGGGTGTCTCGGTCGACGTCATCTGCGGCTACCTCTCTGGGGTCTCAGGGTTCTCAGCGTTCTCGGCGCTCTCGGCGTTCTCGGCGGACGGGGGGCCGGCGGCGGCCGGCTCCCGATAGGACTCCGGCACCTGGGAGCGCAGGGAGGTGTCGAGTTCGACGGCCCGGCGGTAGGCGTCCCGCGCCTGTTCGTCCCGGCCCTTGTGGGCCAGCGTCTCGCCGATGTGGAAATGGGCGGTGGACGCCTTCGGGTCGGCGGCGACGGCCCGCCGCAGGAGCGCGAGCGCCTTGTCGGGGTCGTCCGTCTTCAGCAGCAGCGCCTTGTTGAAGAGCGCCGAGGTGTACGACGGGTCGGTCTTCAGGGCCGCGTCGTAGGCCTTGTGGGCGTCCGCCCGGCGGCCCTCGTTCTGGGCGAGGACGCCGAGGTTGTACCAGGCCAGTTTGTTCTTCGGATCCAGCTCCAGAACGCGTTCGAAGGTGGCCTTCGCATGGGGGATGTCCTGGTAGCGGACCTGTAGCAGACCGGACTCCAACAAGGCTTCGGTCTTGAGCCTGCTGCCGTTCAGATGGTCGAACGCGGCGTCCTGCGACGCCGGGTCCGGATCGGTCGTGACGGCCCAGAGGCCCGCGCCGGCGGCGAGTGTGAGCGCCGCCCCTACCCCCGTCCAGATTCTTCGCACTTATCACCATTCGGGTAGATGTGGTATACGGCGGTCAACGTAACGACGCGCCCGCCGTGCCGTCATCTCTCAGCGGGCCCGGCCTCCCGTAGACCACCCGAATGTACGCATATATCACCGCACTGGTGATGCTTCGCCCGTCGGGGGCCGGCGGAGCAGATACAGGCCGACGCTCAGGGCGAGGACCGTCACCACCGCCGTGAAGACCAGACCCGCGTTCCGCAGTCCCAGCACGAGCGTCAGCGCGCCCACCCCCACCACGGGCACGGCGATTCCGGCGTACGCGACGACGAAGAACGCCGAGATGGTCCCGCCCCGGTGTTCGGGCGGCGCGGCCTCGCCGACCGCCGTCAGTCCGGCCCGGAAGGCAAGCCCCTGGCCGAAGCCGCCGACGAGCGCGCCGGCCAGCAGCAGCGGCAGCCGCTCCGCCAGGAGGGACGCGCCGACCAGGAGGAGCCCGGCCACCAGGATCAGACACCCGGCGGGCAGCGACCGGCGCGCGCCCAGCCGCCCGGTCAGCAGCTGCCCCAGGGTGGAGGCGAGAAAGGCGGAGAAGGCCACCGCGCCGGAGATCGCCAGATCGTCGATCCCCAGCGTCTCGGCCACAAAGCTCGGGGCGACGGCGGTGAAGAGCCCGAGCAGTGCGAAGCCCGCGAAGGCGGCGACCGCCGCCGAGGGGAACACCCCTCGCGCCTCCGGCGCCACGGCCATTCCCCGGGGCCGCCCCCAAGCCGGCCGCCGGGGACGGGCGACGGTCTCCGGCAGCAGCCGGGCGAGCGCGCAGACCGCGGCCAGCAGCGCCGGATGCACCGCGAAGACCAGTCGCGACGGTGCCGGGGCGTACTGTGCGAGCACTCCGGCCAGCAGCGCGCCACAGCCCAGGCCTCCCATGTTCGCGGCCGTGGCGGCGAAGCCCGCCCGTGCCGAGCGGTCCGGCGGGGCGAGTTCCAGGACGGCGGCGGTCGCCGCGCCGGTGAGCAGTCCGGCCGAGAACCCCGACAGCAGCCGGCCCGCGAAGAGCGGCGGGAGACCGGCCTCGAAGAGAAAACACAGATCGGCGGCGGCGGCGAGCCCGAGGGCGCACAGAATGACAGGGCGGCGGCCCATCCGGTCGGAGTAGTCGCCCGCCAGCAGGAGGGAGGCGATGACGCCGACCGCGTACACGGCGAAGATCACCGTCACCATCAGCTCGGAGAACCCGATCTGGGCGCGGTAGATCCCGTACAGCGGTGTCGGCAGGGTGGTGCCCGCCATGCCCACGGCGAACACCGCCGCCGCGGCGAGATACCCGGGGCGGCGTACGGGGTGAGGTGCGGCCATGCGGGCACCGTACGGCCCGCTCCGCCGGAATCAGCCGCGCCGGTCCCGGCGGAGCGGGCGGTGACCAGCCATCCGGCCCCCCACCGCCCCCGTGCCCCGGGCCCGGAGCCCGGAGCGGCGGCGCACGCCGCCGGGTACGCCGCCGGGGTTGGCCGCCGTCCGCCCGCGGGAAGCGCGGGCCGCGGGTCAGGCCTGCGGGTCGAGCTCCGTCGCGAGCATCTCGGCGATCGTCTGCCGGCGGCGGATCACCGTGGTCTCGTCCCCGTCGACGAGGAGTTCGGGGATGTGGGTCCGGGAGTTGTAGTTCGAGGACATGCTCGCGCCGTACGCGCCGGTGTTGTGGAACACCACCAGATCGCCGATCTCGGTGCGGGGCAGCGGCACGGACTCCACATCGCCGCCCTCGATCTGGGTGAACACATCCCCCGACTCGCAGAGCGGGCCCGCCAGGACCGTGTCCCGGGACTCCTCGGCGCGGAGCCGGCCGTCCGCGCCCAGGACCGAGACACGGTGGCTGCTGCCGTACATCGCGGGCCGCATCAGGTCGTTGAAGCCCGCGTCGACCAGCACGAAGTAGTTGCTGCCCATGGGCTTCTGGGCGCGCACCTCGGCGGCCAGGACACCGGACTGCGCGACCAGGAAGCGGCCGGGCTCGATCTCCAGCCGGACGGGGTGGCCCAGCTCGGAGACGAGTTCGCGGCGGGCGGCGTCCCAGAGCGCGAAGTAGCGGTCGGTGTCGATCTCCGGGTCGCCCGGCGCGTACGGCACGGAGAGACCGCCGCCCGCCGAGATGGCCCGGATGTCCCGTCCGGCGAGCCGGACCTGCTTGACCATGGTCTCGCAGACCGACTCCAGATGGCTGTAGTCCACCCCGGAGCCGATGTGCATGTGCAGGCCCACCAGGTCCAGCCCGTGCTTGTCGACCAGCCGGAGGCTCTCCTCCAGGTGCTCGTGCCAGATGCCGTGCTTGCTGTGCTCGCCGCCGGTGTTGGTCTTGCGGCTGTGCCCGTGGCCGAAGCCCGGGTTGACGCGGATCCAGACCGGGTGGCCGGGTGACGCCTCGCCGATCTGGTCGAGCATCTGCGGCGAGCCCGCGTTGACCGGGACGCGCAGCTCCACGACGCGGCGCAGCGTCGACCGGTTGAGCAGATCGGCGGTGAGGACGATGGGCTCGTCCGCCCCGCCGACCTGGTAGCCGGCCGCGAGGGCCCGCTCCAGCTCACCCTCCGACACGGCGTCGACGAGCACGCCCTCCTCGCGCATCAGACGCAGGATGTGGACGTTGGAGCAGGCCTTCTGGGCGAAGCGGATCACATCGAACTGCCGCAGCCGGGCGATCTGCGCCCGGATCGTGCCGGCGTCGTAGACCCACAGCGGAGTGCCGTGCTCCGCGGCTGCTTCGGCGAGCCTCGGCCCGTCGAGGGATCCGGGAAGCTCCCCCGCGCGGGAGGGAGGGGCAGCGGAGACAGAGGTCATGGTCAGTCCTTCTCGCCGAGCATGAGGGCAACCCCGAAATCCTCTTCCAAGCGGCGCGTCATCCGCTCGGCTGTCCGAACTGCGGACGGATGGTCTCGCCGCGCGGCAGGAAGCGGGCCGCGATCCGCCCGGCGGACAGCTGTCGGACCGGTCCGCTCCCGTACCCCATCGAAGCCGGCGACCGAGCCCTCGGAGACAGGAAGGAGGGGCGGTTCCAAGAGCGTGGTCCGTACTCTTTTCGGCCGACCATAGAAACATCAACAAGCCTTTGCACAAGGCGTGTTGGCCGGGGAAGGCGACTCGGAGATCTCCCATCGTCACAGGTCACAAGGCACACCTTCTTGATCGGGAAACCCTGAATGATCATTGATCGGCCGAACCGGCCCCAAAGCTTGAGCACAAATTGCACACATCCCCTCCTCACGCTGGCCCCGATGGTCTAGATTGACCGTGCTTCAGCTGTTCGGGCACAAAGCGAACAGTAATGATCTGTAGATCCGGCGCCACGAACAGCCGTACGAGCAGCTTTACGAACAGCCAGCAGTCGCTTTCCCCCAGCTGTGGGGGTGATCAATTCTCGGAGCCCGAAGGGGCCTGGGGTGCGGGGAGCACCCAGGACTTCGACGGCTTCCGCACACCCCGGGAGCCCGGCAGGACACGCGAGTCCGCCGCCGCCGGGACGGGGTGTTTCACACGGTACGGAACAAGCGGTGCGCCATGCGCGGGGGGCGGGGGCCCCGAGGGGAGGAACAGCGCGGGGGGCGGGGGTCCCCCGGGGGAGCAGTCGTGTTGTGCGAGCACGTCGAAGCAGTGGTGACCTGGGGGGATTCTGTGGAGCAGGGGGAATTAGTCAGCCCGTTCCCGTCAGCGCGCGGGCGTCTGGCGAACGGGGCGATCAGTCAGCCCGCGGTCGACTGGGAGGAGCGGTACCGCCGTACCGTGATCACCAGCGACACGGTGGCCACCGCCTTCGTGGTGGCGGCGATCGGCAGCTTCTTCGGGGCCCGGGACGCGGCCAACTGGCACGAGAAGTGGGGAATTCTCGCATTCGGCACCGAGTTACTGGTGCTGGGAGCGCTCGCGGTGAATCGATCGTGGGCCCCGGCCGTGCTCGGCCAGGGGGCCGAGGAATTCCGCCGGCTCGGACGCGCGCTGTTCACGGCGGTCGTCGTACTGGCGCTCGGCGGAATCGCGCTCACCTCGCGCAACATCAAACTCTGGATCTTCGTGGCGATCCCCGCGATCGCGCTCATCACCATGATCACGCGCTATCTGCTCCGTCTCTGGCTGCACAAACAGCGGAAGGAAGGCCGGTGTCTGCGGCCGGTGCTCGCCGCCGGGAGCCCGGCCACCGTGCGCGACCTGATCGCCCGGGCCCGTAAGTTCCCGCATCTCGGCTGGCGGGTGGACGGGGTCTGCACGACGGACGGTCTCGGGCCCGACGGCGACCAGCTGGACGGAGTGCCGGTCGTCGGGCGGCTGGCGGACGTCGCCAACCACGTGCGCCGCGACGGCTACCGTGTCGTCGCGGTCACCCCGGACCCGCACTGGTCGCCGGACCGGCTGCAGCGGCTGGCCTGGAACCTCGAGGGCAGCGACGCGGAGATGGTCGTCGCCCCCGTGCTGATGGAGGTGGCCGGCCCGCGGCTGCACGTCGACGCGGTGCTCGGGATCCCGCTGCTGCGGGTCAGCATGCCGACCTTCACCGGGGCCCCCAGGGCGGTCAAAGCGGTCGTCGACCGGATGGGCGCGGCGATCCTGCTGATCCTGTTCGCGCCGCTGATGCTGTTCGTCGGAGTGCTCGTGCTGACGGACAGCCGGGGCGGGGCGTTCTACCGCCAGCGCAGGGTCGGCAAGGACGGCCGCGAGTTCACCATTCTCAAATTCCGCACCATGGTCGCCGGGGCCGACGGGGCGCGCGCCGGGCTGGCCGACCGCAACGAGGGCGCCGGCCTGCTGTTCAAGCTCCGCCGGGACCCGCGGGTGACCCGGGTGGGAGCGGTGCTGCGCCGGTACTCGATCGACGAGCTGCCGCAGCTCTTCAATGTGCTCGCCGGATCGATGTCGCTCGTCGGTCCCCGGCCGCCGCTGCCGGAGGAGTCCGCCGCGTACGGCCCGGACATCCGGCGGCGGCTGCTGGTCAAGCCCGGACTCACCGGGCTGTGGCAGATCAGCGGGCGCAGCGATCTGCCGTGGGAGGAGGCCGTCCGGCTGGACCTGCGGTATGTGGAGGACTGGTCGCTCGCCCTGGACACAGTGATCTTGTGGAAGACGCTGCGTGCGGTGGTCTACGGACAGGGGGCGTACTGATGCGCGGGGGACCGCGGCGGGGCGATGCCGCCGGCGCGCGGACCGCAGGCCGGGAGGGCCTGCCTGGGGAGAAGGACGGGGCATGAGGATCAGCGTTTTCGGGCTCGGCTATGTGGGCTGTGTGTCGGCCGCGTGCCTGGCCGGCATGGGGCACGAGGTCATCGGGGTGGATGTGAACCAGGTGAAGGTCGACCTGGTCAACGACGGTAGGGCCCCGGTGGTCGAGGAGCGGATCGGCGAGCTGATCGCCGAGGTCGTGGCGAGCGGGGCCCTGCGCGCCACCGGCGACGTCCGCGAGGCGATCATGGGCAGCGAGGTGTCGCTGATCTGTGTGGGCACTCCGTCGGAGCCCAACGGCAGTCTGTGCACCACTTATCTGGAGCGGGTCACCGAGCAGATCGGCACCGCGCTGGCCGAGCGGGGCGGTCGGCAGACCGTCGTGTTCCGCAGCACCATGCTGCCGGGCACCTGTCTGAAACTTCTGGTGCCGATCCTGGAGAAGTACGCCGGCGGCACGGCCGGCGTGGACTTCGGGGTCGCGGTCAATCCGGAGTTCCTCCGCGAGGGCACGAGCGTGCGGGACTTCTTCGACCCGCCGAAGACCGTCATCGGCGAACTCGACCGGGCGAGCGGCGACACGGTGGCGGCGCTGTACGAGGGCCTGCCCGGCGAGGTGTTCCGGGTGCCGGTCCCGACGGCCGAGGCGATCAAGTACGCGGACAACGCCTTCCACGGACTCAAGATCGGCTTCGCGAACGAGATGGGCGCGGTGTGCCAGGCCCTCGGGGTGGACTCGCACCAGGTGATGGATGTGTTCCTGGCCGACCGCAAGCTGAACATCAGCCCCGCCTATCTGCGGCCCGGCTTCGCCTTCGGCGGCTCCTGCCTGCCCAAGGACCTGCGCAGTCTGGTCCACGCGGCGCAGCGGGCCGATGTCTCGGTACCCATCCTCTCCAACGTGCTGACCTCCAACTCCGCGCATCTCCAGCGCGCGGTGGGGCTGGTCGAGCGCACCGGCAGACGCCGGGTGGGCCTGTTCGGGCTGTCCTTCAAACCCGGCACCGACGACCTCCGCGAGAGCCCGCTCGTCCAACTCGCGGAGACGCTCCTCGGCAAGGGGTACGACCTGCGGATCCACGATGCCCATGTGAGCCTCTCCCGGCTGCTCGGCGCGAACCGCGAGTACATCGAGACCCGGCTGCCGCACCTCGCGCAGCTGCTCACGGACTCCGTCGGCGAGGTGCTGGACCACGCCGAGGTGTGTCTGATCGGGACCAGGGATCCGGCCGTGCTGTCGGCCCTGCCCCATGGCGACGGCCCCGTGCTCATCGATCTCATCCACCTTCCCGACGCCGAGACGCGCCGGACCGAACCGGGGTACGTGGGCCTTGCCTGGTGACACATCGTTCGACGAGACAGCCGGCGGCGGCCGGCCGGCGGAGCGGCGCGCGCTGATCCTGGTGGAGAACCTGTCGGTGCCGTTCGACCGGCGGGTGTGGCAGGAGTGCAGGACGCTGCGCGACGCGGGCTGGAAGGTGCATGTCATCTGCCCCCGGGGCAGCAAGCGGGACACGGAGCCGGAGGTGGAGATCGACGGGGTGCGGATCCTCCGCTACCCGCTGCGCGCGGCCACCGGAGGACCGGCCGGCTATCTGCGGGAGTACGGAACGGCGCTGTGGCACACCGCCCGGCTGGCCCGCAAGGTCGGCCCGGTGGATGTGGTGCATGCCTGCAACCCGCCCGACCTGCTGTTCCTTCCGGCGCTGTGGCTGAAGCGGCGCGGCGCGCGGTTCGTCTTCGACCAGCACGACCTGGTGCCCGAGCTGTATCTCTCCCGGTTCGGCCGGGGCGAGGACCTGCTCTACCGCGCCGTGCGCGCGCTGGAACGGCTGACCTACCGGGCCTCGGACGTCGTGCTCGCCACGAACGAGAGCTACCGGGACGTCGCGATACGCCGGGGCGGACGGCGGCCGGAGGATGTCTTCGTGGTGCGCAGCGCGCCCGAGACCGACCGGTTCCAGCCCGTACCGCCCGAACCCGAGCTGAAGCGGGGCAAGCCCCATCTGCTCTGTTACCTGGGTGTCATGGGCCCTCAGGACGGCGTCGACTACGCCTTGCGCGCCCTCGCGAAGCTGCGCGACGAGCTGGGACGGACCGACTGGCACGCGGTGTTCGTCGGCTCCGGGGACGCCTTCGACGCGATGGTGGAGCTGTCCCGGCGGCTCGGACTCTCCGAGCAGGTGCGGTTCACCGGGCGGGTTCCGGACGCCGACCTGGTGCGCTATCTGTCCACCGCGGACGTGTGCCTCTCCCCCGACCCGCGCAATCCGCTCAACGACGTGTCGACCATGAACAAGGTCCTGGAGTACATGGCGATGGGCCGGCCGATCGTCTCGTTCGACCTCCGGGAGGCGCGGGTCTCCGCCGGTGACGCCGCCGTCTACGCGGCCGACGACGACGAGGCCGAATTCGCGAAGCTCATCGCGATGCTGCTGGACGATCCGGAGAGGCGGGCCCGGATGGGCGAGATCGGCCGGGAGCGGATCAGCGGCCGGCTCTCCTGGCGGAACTCGCAGGCCTCGCTGCTCGCGGCCTACGCCGCCGCCTGCCGCGACCGTGCGCCGGTGTCGGCGGACGCCCCGGTCAGAACAGGGAAGTGGCCGCGCCGTTGAGCGATGACACGATACGCCTGGTCACGATCGGGCGGATTCTCCGTCGGCGACGGCGGCTGCTCACCGTTCTCACCGTGGTGGGCGCGCTCGTCGGCTACGGCGTCTCGGCGCTGTTCCCGCCGCGCTACACGGCCTCGGCATCGGTGCTGCTGCCGGGGCAGTGGGAGGAGCGCGAGCTGCTGACCCAGGTGGAGATAGCGACCAGTTCGGCGGTGGTCGACCGCGCGGCCACCGCGCTCGGCTGGACAGGCGTCGACGGCGGCGAGCTGCGGGAGCGGGTGAGCGCCCAGGCCGCCGACGGGAACATCATCACGGTCTCGGGCACGGCCGACACCCCGGAGCGCGCGCAGCGGCTCTCCGACCGGGTGGCCCGGGAGCTCGTCGCGTTCGCCGCGCGGGTCTCGGGCGACAGCGCGGAGTCCGAGGCGGTCAAGGGGGCGGAGGCGCTGCGGCGGAAGGTGGTGGAGACCAACCGCCGCATCAGCGACCTGGCCCGAGCGGCCGACCCGGGGCGGACCGTGGAGAGTGTGCAGGCCCGCACCTCGCTCGCGAAGCTGCGCACCTCGCTGGAGGAGGCCATGAAGAAGCTGGAGCGGGCCGACCCCGCTTCCGGCAGGGCCGGCATGGTGGTCATGGGGCCGGCCGCCCGGCCGACCGCCGAGGCACCGCCGACCAGGGTGCAGCTCATCGCCGCCGGGGCACTGCTGTTCTTCCTGCTCACGGTCGTCGGCCATCTCGCCGCCGCGCGGGTGAACCGCCGGCTGCGCACCGAGCCGGAGATCGCGGCGGCGCTGGGTTCGACGCTGCTGGGCACCGTCGACGTGCCCGGTGAACGGGGTGCGCACCGGCCCGGGGGCCGTGGCGCGCGGGCCCGGGTCCGCCGGCTGCTGGGCATCGACACCCGGTGGGACCTGCCGGCCCCGCGGTCGTCCGGCGGCGAGGCCGACCGGCGGATCCGCTACCGGCGGGTGTGGTCCCGTCTCCAGGACCGGCTGTCGGGGTCCCGGCGGCTGCTGGTCGTGGTGGTGGACGGCGACGAGATCGCGCGCCGGGCCGCCGGGCGGCTCGTCGCCGAGGCCGGGACCGACACTGCCGGGGGAGATCCCGTGCCGCGAGTGGTGGAGGTCTCGGTGGACCGGCCGATGGTGCCGGACCGCGACGCCGAGTCCGGGGCCCTGGTCGTGCTCAGCGCGGGCAGCTGGACCGCGGGAGAGCTGGCCGGGGTCGCCGGGGCGTGCGCGGACGGCGGCCACGAGGTCGTCGGCATCGTCCTCGCGGGCGCGGTCCGGGCCCGTACGGCACGCTCCGCCGACGGCCCTTCGGACAGCCGTCCCCCGGACGGCGACACTCCGGCGCTCGCGGTTCACGGCCGCGCGAGCGGCCACGCGACGGGAGAGCCGGTGTGACGACGAGCACGACTTCGGAGTCGGCGACAGCCGCTCCGCTGCTGGACCTTCAGGCGCTGGTGGTGGCCGTGCGCAGGCGTCGCCGTCTCTGGGGCGCCCTGGCGCTGCTGGGACTGCTGGCCGGCGCCGCGGTGGCGGTCCTGCTGCCACCGCCGCCGAGCGCGGTGACCAAGGTGCTGGTCGCGCACCGGGAGGACCAGCCGAACGACAGCGGAACACTGATCCGCACCGATGTCGCCCTGCTGGGGACCACCCGGATCGCCGAGAAGGCCCTCGACGCCCTCAAGTCCGCCGAGAAACCGGAGGACTTCATGGCGGACTACCGGGGTACCGGCCTGACCAACAATCTGCTCCAGATCGAGGTGACGGCCGGCACCGAGGCGGAGGCGGTGGCCCGGGCGAGGGCGCTGGCCGACGCGTTCGTCGCGGACCATGTGCGGCGGATGTGGGAGGCCGCGAAGGCCGAGTCCCAGGCCCTGCTCGACCAGCGTGACCGGATGCGGGACGAACTGGCCCAGGTCAACAAGGTGATCGGGGGCCGGTCGCCGGGGAGCGACCCGGGAGCGTCGGCGAGCACCGAGTCGCTCTTCTCCCGCCGGGCCGAACTCAACTCGCGGATCGCCGAGTTCGACCGGCGCGCCGCGGAGGCGCGCACCGGCACGCCCCAGGTGGTCGCCGGCACCCAGATCGTGGACGCCCCGCGCGCCGTGCGGCACTCCCTGACCGAGGCCGCCGTCACCAGCGCCGGGATCGGGCTCGTCCTCGGACTCGCCCTCGGACTCGCGCTGGCCGCGATCGGTACGGCGGTGGCGGACCGCCCCGTGCTGCGCCGGGAGATCGCGGCGAACCTGGGCGTCTCGGTCATCGCGGAGCTGCGCCGTCCGCCCCACCGGCCGGCCGGGCTGTGGCAGCGCCGGCGGACCCTGGCGGCACGCGAACGGCTCACCACGACCCTGGTGCGCGCCGTGCGCGGCTCGGCGGAACCGGTGTCGCTGCTGGAGCTGGGGTGTGCGCGCGCCACGAGTGTGATCGCCCTGAACCTCGCCGAGGCGCTGGGGGCGCAGGGGCCGGTGGTCGTCGTCGACGGTCTGCCCGGCGCGGAGCTCTCCGCGGGCCGCCGGAAGCCGGGCGGCCCGACCGTGGTCGGCGGCGGCAAGACCGCGACCGTGCCGCATCAGGCGCGCCGGCTCGGTGTCGGCTCGGTCGCGCCCGGCACGGCGTGGACCGACCTCCAGTACCTCGGCGGGGCCGCCGTGCTCGTCGTGCGGGCCGGGCACGGCAGTGCCGCCTGGCTGCACACCGTGGCGCGGCAACTCGCCGACCAGCGCGTAGCGGTGCTCGGTGTGGTGCTGATCGACGCCGATCCGGGCGACCGGACCGACGGCACGCTGTGGGAGGGGCCGTACACCGCGCCGCGCGGCCCTCAGGAACGGGCGGCCCGGCAGAACGGGACGAGCCGGCCGCCGGCCGAGCGGCAGGCCCGGCAGAACGGGACGGGCCAGCCGCGAACGGAGCGGCCGTCGACGCCGGCCGCGCTGGTCCCGGACAGCGACCAGGAGGCACGGTAGAACATGTGTGGCATCGCAGGCACGTACCGATGGCCGGACGGGAAGGTCGTGACCGACCGGCTCACCGATGTCCTCGCCCATCGGGGCCCGGACGGGGCGGGCCGGTACAGCCACCCCGCCGGTGACGGCGAAGTGCACCTCGGGCACCGCCGGCTGGCCATCGTCGATCTGTCCGAGACCGGTGCGCAGCCGATGGTCTCGGGCGGCCTCGCCCTCACGTACAACGGCGAGCTGTACAACGCGCCCGAACTCCGCGCCGAGCTGACGTCCGCCGGGGTGCGCTTCCGGGGCACCTCCGACACGGAGGTGCTGCTGGAGGCCTGGCGGCGCTGGGGCACGGACTGTCTGCCCCGGCTGCGCGGCATGTTCGCGTTCGCGGTCTTCGACGAGCGGACCGGTGATCTGGTGCTCGCCCGCGACCAGCTCGGCGTCAAGCCGCTGTTCCTGCTGCGGCGCGGCACGGGTCTGATGTTCGCCTCCGAGCTGAAGGCGCTCGCCGCCGCGACCGGCGGGTCGCTGGAGGTGGACCACGCGGCGCTGGTGGCCTCGCTGCTGTACTACTGGGTGCCGGACTCGCGCTGCGCGTTCCGCGAGGCGGAGAAGCTGCCGCCGGGGAGCTGGCTGCGGTGCCGGGCCGACGGCCGGGTGGAGCGCGGCCGGTACTGGAATCTCCGGGACGTCGCCGCCGAGGGCCGGGAGCGGGCCCTCGCCGGTGAGCGGCCGGATCTGGCCGCCGTCGTCGAGGAGTCGACCCGGCGGCATCTGCTCTCCGACGTACCGGTGGCGACCTTCCTCTCCGGCGGTCTTGACTCCAGCTGGCTGACCGCGCTGGCGGCCCGCCACCGGCCCGGGATCTCCGCCTACACGATCGGGTTCCGCGCCGAGGACGCCAGGTTCGAGGCCATGCCGGACGATCTGCGGTACGCGCGGCGGGTGGCCGAGCGGTTCGGCGTCGATCTGCGGGAGATCGAGATCGCTCCGGACGTGCTCGATCTGCTGCCCCGGATGACGCACCATCTGGACGAGCCCATCGGCGACCCCGCCGCGATCAACACCTTTCTGATCTGCTCGGCCGCCCGGGAGGCCGGGGTCAAGGTGATGCTCTCGGGGATGGGGGCCGACGAGCTGTTCGCCGGGTACCGCAAGCATCTGGCCAATCTGCTCGCGCTGCGCTACCAGCGCGTCCCGCGGCCCCTGCGGCGCGGGATCTCCGGGGCCGTGGACCGGCTGCCGGTCGCCACCTCCCGCCGGGGGTACCGGTCGGTGCGCTTCGCCAAGCGGTTCCTCTCCTTCGCCGATCTGCCGGAGGAGACCGCGTTCCGGCGCAGCTACACCATGTACGACCAGGACGAACTGCTCGGCCTGGTCAGTCCGGACCTGGCCGGGACGGTCGAGGACGTGCTGACCGAGCACGCGGACGTCTACCGGGACAACGGCCTCGACGACTTCGTCAACCGTATGTGCCTGGCCGACGCCCGGATGTTCCTGCCGGGGCTGAACCTCGCCTACACGGACCGGTCCAGCATGGCCGCGTCGACGGAGGTACGGGTGCCGTACGTGGACGTCGAGGTGGTCAGGGCGGCGTTCGCGGTGCCCGGCGACCGCAAGATCGTCGGACGGCAGGGCAAGGCCGCCCTCAAGGAGGCGGCCGTCTCGGTCCTGCCCCGGGAGATCGTGTACCGGCCCAAGGGCCTGTTCAGCGCCCCGCTGCGGGCCTGGATGAGCCGGGATCTGGCACCGCTGGTGCGCGAGGTGGTGAACGACGGGCTGCTCGTCCGCTCCGGTTTTCTGCGCCGTGACGCGCTGGCGCGGCTCGTCGCCGAGGACGCCGCCGGGCAGCGGGACTTCTCCAAGCATCTGTGGCATGTGCTGACCCTTGAGTACTGGTACCGCGACGCGACCTCTGGCTCCGGCCAGAGCGCTCACTAGACGGCTGAGAACAACTGGAGTCCGGGTGAAACAGGTTGTGCAGAACTACAAGAGCGGCGAGCTGGCGCTGCTCGACGTACCGGTGCCGGGGTGCAAGCCGGGCGGGGTGCTGGTCCGCACCGTCCACTCGCTGATATCGACCGGGACCGAACTGATGAAGGTGTCCGAGGCCGGGATGTCGATGGTGGGCAAGGCCCGCTCCCGGCCGGACCAGGTGGCCAAGGTGATGCAGAGCGTGGCCGTCAACGGGGTGCCCGCCACCTACCGCAAGGTGATGGGCAAGCTGGACTCGTACACCCCGCTGGGCTACTCGCTGTGCGGGGTGGTCGAGCAGGTCGGCGACGGGATCGACGATGTGAAGGCCGGCGACCTCGTGGCCTGCGCCGGCAATGAGCACGCGCTGCACGCCGAGTTGAACTGGGTGCCGAAGAACCTCTACGCCCCGGTGCCGGACGGTCTCGCGTCCCGGCACGCGGCCTTCGGCACGGTCGGGTCGATCGCCCTCCAGGGCTTGCGGCAGGGCGAGCCCCAGCTCGGCGAGACGGCGCTGGTCATCGGCCTCGGGCTGATCGGGCAGCTGGTGGCGCAGCTGCTGACCGCCTCGGGGGTCCGTGTCGTCGGGGTCGACCCCGACCCGGAGCGCTGTGCGCTCGCCGCGCGGCTGGGTGCCGTGGCCTGCGGCGATCCCGCCTCCCCGGCGGTGGAGGCCGCCGTCGCCGAGCTGACCGACGGTCATGGTGTGGACCAGGTGTATCTGGCCGCCGGCGGCGGCAGCAACCAGCCCGTCGAGCTGGCCGCCCGGCTGAGCCGGGACCGGGGCCGGGTCGTCGACATCGGCAAGTGCCGTCTGGACCTGCCGTGGAACGCGTACTACGAGAAGGAACTCGACGTCCGGTTCTCCCGTTCGTACGGCCCGGGGCGCTACGACCCGGAGTACGAGATCGAGGGGCGGGACTACCCGATCGGCTATGTGCGCTGGACCGAGCGCCGCAATCTGGCGTGCTTCCTCGATCTCCTCGCCCGGGGCCGGGTCGATGTGGAGCCCCTGATCTCCCACATCGCCGACTTCGACGACGCCGTCAAGACGTACCAGAGTCTGAAGGACGGCGAGCTGAAGGCCGTGGCGGTGCTCTTCCAGTACGCCGACGGCCCGGAGGAGGAGGGGGAGGCGGCGGCCCCGGCGGTGACCGTGCCCCCGGTGCGGCGCGGCGAAGCCTCTGTCCCGGCCCGGTCCGCCAAGGCTCCGGTGCGACTGGCGTTCGTCGGCGCGGGGAACTACGCGACGTCGATGCTGCTGCCGCAGCTGGCGGGGCGCGACGGCGTCACGCTGTCGACGGTCGTCACCACGACGGCGCTGTCCGCGGCCAACGCGCGGCGGAAGTTCGGCTTCGACCGGGCGACCACCGATCTCGACGCCGTACTCGGCGATCCGTCCATCGACGCGGTGTTCGTGGTCACCCGGCACAGCTCGCACGCCGAGCTGACCCGCAAGGCGCTTCTCGCGGGCAAGGCGGTGTTCGTGGAGAAGCCCCTCGCCCTCGGCCAGGACGAGCTGGCCGACGTGGTCGCGGCGGTGGAGGAGTCCGGCAACGACCGGCTCCAGGTGGGCTTCAACCGCCGGTTCGCGCCGCTGCTCCAGGAGGCCAGGAAGCGGTTCGGGGTCCGGAGCGGGCCCGCGAGCGTCCGCTATCTGGTCAACGCGGGCCGCCTCGGGCACGGCAGCTGGTATCTCCGGCAGGGCACCGAGGGCTCGCGGTTCGCCGGTGAGGGCGGGCACTTCATCGACACGGTGAGCTGGCTGCTCGACGCCGACCCGGTCTCGGTGTACGCGGTCGCCGCCTCCGGCGACGAGGACCTTCAGGTCGTGCTGCGCTACCCGGACGGGTCCACCGCCACCATCGCCTATGTCACCAGCGGCGCGGCCGGCTTCCCCAAGGAGACGCTGGACCTCGTCGCGGACGGCAGGGTGCTGAAGCTCGACGACTTCGTCCGCGCCTCGGTGTACGCGGACGGCGGGCCCGGACGCGGGCGGTGGGTCAGCTCGCGGCTGCCCAAAGCCCGGGACAAGGGCCAGTCCGCCGAACTGGCCGCGTTCGTCAGGGCCGTGCGGACCGGCGGGCCGATGCCGGTGCCGCTGGAGTCGCTGGTCGCCACCACGGCGGCCACCCTCGCCGTACGGACCGCCCTGGCCGGCGGCGCGCCGGTGACGCTGGCGAGGGCGCGATGACCACGGGCGCGGGCTGGTACGTGCGGCGGCTGTCCCGGATGGGCCCCGCTGAGATCGGCGGCCGGGTCACCGACGCGGTGCGCAGACGGCGGTGGCGGTCGGCGGTGCCCGACAGTCCGAGCGTGACCGGTGCCCGGTTCACCTCGGTACTGCCCCCGGGGACGATCGCCTCGGTGCCGCCGGACGCCGTGAAGCGGCTCGTCTCCGAGGCGGACCGGCTGATGGCCGGGCACGCCGAGTTCTTCGGGGTGGGGCGCGACGATCTGGCCGCCCCTGACTGGTGGTACGACCCGAAGACCGGACGCCGGGCCCCGTCCGGCTACGCCTTCGACGTGCCCTACCGGGACGAGGAGGCCGTCGGGGACATCAAGCAGATCTGGGAGCCGTCCCGGCATCAGTACCTCACCGTGCTCGCGGCCGCCTACGCGGTCACCGGGGAGGAGCGGTACGCCGAGCGGGTGGCCGAGCATCTGCGGTCGTGGTGGGCTCTCAACCCGCCGCTGCGCGGGGTGCACTGGATCAGCGGCATCGAGCTGGGGATCCGGCTGCTCTCCTGGGTGTGGATCCGCCGGCTGCTCGACGGCTGGCCGGGCGCGGCCGGGCTGTTCGAGGGCAGTCCGGTGGCGCTCCGGCAGATCTGGCACCATCAGCGCTGGCTGGCCGCCCTCCCCAGCCGGGGGTCCTCGGCGAACAACCACATCATCGCCGAGGCCGCCGGGCAGACCGCCGCGGCCTGCGCGTTCGGCTGGTTCCCCGCCTCGGCGCGCTGGCGGAGCGACGCGCTGCGGTCGCTGGAGCGGCATCTGCGGAGCAACACCTTCGGCTCCGGCCTCAACCGCGAGCTGGCCACCGAGTACCACGGACTCGTGCTGGAGCTCGGCCTGGCGGCGGTGGCCGAGGCGGATGCCGCCCGGGTGCCGGTCCCGCCGGCCGTCCGGCTGGTGCTGCTGCGCATGACCGACGCGCTCGCGGCCGTCGTGGACGGCCGGCTGCGTCCGCCGCGCCAGGGGGACGCGGACGACGGGCACGGTCTGGTCGTGGACGGCGCGGGCACCGACCGCTGGGGTTCGCTGCTGGCCACCGGGGAGGCCGTGTTCGGCCGGCTCGCCTGGTGGCCTGCGGTGACCGGCTCCGATGTGCGCACCCCGCTGCTGGCCGCGCTCATCCGGCCCTCGGCACCGGCCGTGACCCGCCCGGCGAGCCGCCCGGCGCACTTCGCCGACGCGGGGCTCACCATCCTGCGCGGCCCGGGGGAGATCTGGTGCCGCTGCGACGGCGGCCCGCACGGCTTCCTGTCCATCGCCGCGCACGCCCACGCGGACGCGCTGTCCGTGGAGGTCCGGCACGACGGGGTCGATGTGCTCGCCGACCCGGGGACCTTCTGCTACCACGGACAGCCCGAGTGGCGGCGGTACTTCCGGTCCACCCTCGGCCACAACACCCTGGAGCTGGACGGCGCGGACCAGTCCGGCTCCGGCGGCCCGTTCCTGTGGACCCGGCACGCCCGCAGCCGCGTCCTGGTCGCGGACGCCTCCGGGGAGAGCGCGGCCCGCTGGTGCGCCGAGCACGACGGCTACCGGCGCTCCGTGCACCGCCGCCGGGTGGAGCTGAGCGGCGAGACCCGCGAGGTGCGCGTGGTCGACGAGGTGCGCGGCGGCCCGCGCCGGGCCGCGCGCCTGGCCTTCCACCTCGGGCCCGCGATCACCGCGGAGCTGGTGGGGAACCGGGCGCGGCTCAGCTGGACCCGGGACGGCGAGGAGCGCTCGGCGGTGCTCGAACTGCCCGGTCAGCTGTCCTGGCGGGCGCATCGCGGCGAGAGCGATCCGCCCCTGGGCTGGTACTCCCCCGGCTTCGGGCGCAAGGAGCCCGCCACGGCGCTGATCGGCACCGGCTTCGCCGACGGCACCGCGCGGTCGGGGGAGTTCACCACCGTACTCAGGTTCCGGGGTTAGGCGGAGGCGTGGGAATCGAGCGTGAGAGCGGCGGGCCGGGGACGGCGGGCACGCGGCCCGGCGTCGAGTCGCGCCCCGCGGGCGTCCCGAGGGCGGTCGGGGTCGTCTGGGGGCTGCTGATCCTCAACACCCTCGGCTCGGCCGGGGCGAAGACGGTCGTTCCGCTGCCCCGCTCCCTCATGCAGATGGTCACCATGGGCGCGCTGGTCGCCGCGTTCGCGCTGGCGCTCGCCCTCAATCTCCGGCTGCGCATCCGGCCGAGCGCCTTCGTATTCCTGCTCACCCTGCTGCTGGTGCCGAGTGTGATCTCCAGCGGGATCCTGGAGTCCGGGTTCGGCGCGCTGTTCCGCTGCACCCGGCTGGCTCTCTTCGTCGGCACGCTGTGGCTGCTCAGCCGCTGGTGGGACGGGGGCCTGACCTTCGTCCGGCACCACATCCGGCTGTACTTCGCGGTGCTCGGGACGGCGGCAGCGGGGCTGCTCGTCTCGCCGGGCACGGCCATGCCCGAGTACTACGGCGGGCGGCTGGTGGGCGCGTTGTGGCCGCTCACCCCGCCGCAGATCGGCCAGTACGCCGCGGTGATCATCGGGCTCACCGTGCTGCTCGTCCTGGGCCGCCGGACCGACAGGACGAGCGCGGCGGTGATCATCGTGCCGTCGCTCGTCCTGCTCGCGCTGACCCACACCCGGACGGCCACGGTGGGGATGCTCGTCGGGCTGGCGCTGGCGATCGGCTCGCTCCTGCTGACCAGCGCCGCCGCCCGCCGGTTCTTCGTCTGGGGGGTGCTGTGCGCGGCGGTGGCCGCGGTGGCGTTCATGTCCGCGCTGGAGACATGGTTCCTGCGCGGACAGAGCCAGGAGAACCTCTCCAATCTCACCGGCCGGGCCAAGGTCTGGGACGCCCTGCTGGCAGAGGAGCGGTCGACCGCGGAGATGCTGTTCGGGGTGGGCCTGGGCGACAAGTCGTTCGGCGGGCTGCCGATCGACAACAGCTGGCTGGCCGTCTACCTCGAACAGGGGCTGGTGGGCCTCGCCCTCGTGGCGGCGATGGTTCTCGTGCTGGGCGGCGTCGCGCTGCTGCGTCCGCCGTCGCTGCCGAGGGCCTGCGCGATCTTCCTGATCAGCTACTGCGCGATCTCCTCGTACACCGAGGCGGGACTGGGCGACGCCTCGCCGTATCTGCTGCATCTCGCGCTGGCCGCCTCGCTGCTGGCGCTGCCCGCCGCCCCGGCCGCGTCCCTCCCGACCCCCGAAGCCCCTCGACGACAGGTCCCGCGGTGGTCGCGGGACGGGAGGTGACCCCAAGCATGCACGTCCTCGTGGTGCACAACCGCTACTCCTCGGCGCAGCCGAGCGGGGAGAACATGGTCGTCGACCAGGAGGTGGAGCTGCTGCGCGCGGGCGGCCACCGGGTCGAGGTGTTCGAGCGGCGCAGCGACGACATCGCCGCCCGGTCCCTGCCGGGGAAGGTCGCGGTGCCGCTCCTGGTGCCGTGGAACCCGGCGGTCCGCACGGAGCTGGCCGCCCGGCTCCGCGCCGAGCGGCCGGATGTGGTGCACATCCACAACGTCTTCCCGCTCCTGTCGCCCGCGGTGCTGGCCGCCTGCGCCGACGCCGGGGTGCCCGCCGTCGCCACGCTGCACAACTACACCCAGGTCTGCCCGCCCGGCACGCTGCACCGGGACGGCCGGCAGTGCACCGAGTGCGTCGGGACGGCGGCCTCGCTGCCCGCCGTCCGGCACGGCTGCTACCGGAACTCCCGGCTGGCGACGGTGCCGCTGGCGGTCGGCCTTCTCGTCAACCGGCGGCGGTGGTGGTCCGGCGTGGAGCGGTTCTTCTGCATCTCCGCGGCGCAGCGGGACGTCCTGGTGCGGTCCGGGATGCCGCCGGAGCGGCTGGTGGTGAAGCACAATTTCGTGCCCGATCCGGGCACGCGCCGGGCGGACGCCGGTGAGCATCTGCTCTTCCTCGGCCGGCTCGCGGAGGCGAAGGGCGTACGGCTGCTCATGGCCGCGTGGGACTCGGTCGCCGCGGCGGGCGGTGTGGGCGTGCCGCTGGTGATCGCCGGGGCGGGACCGCTGGAGCGGGAGGTCACCGCGTGGGCGGCGGGCCGGGACGACGTGCGGTACGCCGGGCTCTACACCCCGGCACAGTGCCGGGACGCGCTCGCGCGGTCGGTCGCCGTGGTGGCTCCGTCGATGGCGATGGAGACGTTCGGGCTGGTGGTCGCGGAGGCGATGGCGGCGGGGGTCCCGGCCGTCGCCGCCGGTCACGGAGGTTTCGTCGAACTCGTCGAGGAGGGGGTGACCGGGCTGTTGCACCGGCCGGGCGATCCCGCCTCGCTCGCGTCCTGTCTGCGCCGGATCACGGCGGAGCCGGTCCGCAACCGGGAGATGGGCCGGGCGGCCCGGGACCGTTACGAGCGGGGTTTCGGCCCGGCCGTCGGGCTGGAGCGTCTGGTGGAGGAGTACCGCACCGCGATCGCGGGTCGGTCCGGCGGCGGGGACGGCCCGCCGCCGATCGGGGACAAGAACACTGGCTCGCGGCGGGACACCCGCGCGGGCAGGGATGGGGGCAGTAGATGACAGGATGCCGGCTCTGCGGCTCGACGGCGATGTCGAGCGTCGTCGATCTCGGAGCGACCCCGCCGTGCGAGAGTTTCCTCGCCGCGGACCAACTGGACCTGCCGGAGCCGACGTACCCGCTGCATCTGCGGGTCTGCACCGAATGCTGGCTCGCGCAGATCCCGCCGCTGATCACCCCGGAGGAGACGTTCACGCAGTACGCGTACTTCTCCTCCTACTCGACCTCCTGGGTGGAGCACGCGCGCGTCTTCGTCACGGACGCCGTGCGGCGGCTGGGGCTCGGCCCCGACGCCTTCGTGGTCGAGGTCGCGAGCAACGACGGTTATCTGCTGAGACATCTGGTGGACCGGGGGATCCGCTGCCTCGGCATCGAGCCGTCGGTGAACGTGGGAGCGGCGGCGCGGGAGGCGGGTGTGCCCACGCTCACGGAGTTCCTGGACCCGGCCACCGGGACGGCCGTCCGCGCCGGGCACGGCCCGGCGGACCTGGTCGTGGCCAATAATGTGTACGCGCACATCCCCGACGTGGTCGGGTTCACCCGGGGGCTGCGCGCCCTGGTCGCCGACGACGGCTGGGTCTCCGTCGAGGTGCAGCATCTGCTGACGCTGATCGAGGAGAACCAGTACGACACGATCTACCACGAGCACTTCCAGTACTACACGGTCGCCTCCGCGGCCCGGGCGCTGGCGAGCGGCGGACTCACGCTCGTGGACGTCGAGCTGCTGCCCACGCACGGCGGTTCGGTGCGGCTGTGGGCCCGCCCGGCCGAGGCGGCCGGTGAGCCGAGCGCGCGAGTGGCCGAGGTGCTGGACCGGGAGAAGGCCGCCGGGCTCCAGGAGCTGTCGGGGTACACCGAGTTCTCGGCCCGGGTGGCCAAGGTCCGCCGGGACCTGCTGCGGTTCCTCGTCGAGGCCGCCGAGCGCGGCGAGACGGTCGTCGGCTACGGAGCCCCGGGCAAGGGCAACACCCTGCTCAACCACTGCGGCGTCCGGCCCGATCTGCTCCCGTACACGGTCGACCGCAACCCCTACAAGCACGGCAGGTTCACCCCGGGCACCCGGGTGCCGATCCTGTCGCCCGAGCGGATAGCGGCCGACCGGCCGGACTATGTGCTCGTCCTCCCCTGGAACCTGCGGGCCGAGCTGGTCGAGCAGCTGTCGTTCGTGCACGCCTGGGGCGGCCGGCTGGTCTTCCCCATCCCGGAACTGAGCATTGTCGAGGGCACAGCGTGAAAGAGGTCACAGCATGAAGGTCGTCCTTTTCTGCGGCGGTTACGGGCTGCGCATGCGCAGCGGAGCGGCCGACGACATACCCAAGCCGATGGCGATGGTCGGCTCGCGACCGCTGATCTGGCACGTCATGCGCTACTACGCGCACTTCGGGCACACGGAGTTCATCCTGTGCCTCGGCTACGGGGCCCATCACATCAAGGACTACTTCCTCCACTACGAGGAGACGACGTCCAACGACTTCGTGCTGTCGAACGGGCGGACCGAGCTGCTGTCCACCGACATCGCCGACTGGACGATCACCTTTGTGCAGACGGGCATCGAGTCGCCGATCGGGGAGCGGCTGCGCCGGGTGCGGCACCATCTGGACGGCGACGAGATGTTCCTCGCCAACTACGCCGATGTGCTCACCGACGCCCCGCTGCCGGAGATGATCGACCGGTTCGCCCGGCGCGACGCCGGCGCGTCGATGATGGTGGTGCCGCCGCAGTCCTCGTTCCACTGTGTGGAGCTGGGGGAGGACGGCCTGGTGGGAGGCATCACCCCGGTGAGCGAACTGCCGCTGTGGGAGAACGGCGGCTACTTCGTGCTCCGCCAGGAGGTCTTCGACCACATCCCGGAGAACGGGGACCTGGTCGCCGACGGCTGCGCCCGACTGGCCAAGCGCGGAAGGCTGGTGGCGCACCGGCACCGCGGCTTCTGGAAGCCGACCGACACCGTGAAGGAGCGGGCCGCGCTCGACGCCGCCTACGCCCGGGGCGACCGCCCGTGGGCCGTGTGGGAGCGGGACGGCGCGGGGGCGGTCGCCGCCGCGAGGACCGCGTGATCCGGCTCGGGGCCGGCCGGCTGGAGCGGATCGTCGCGGTGGGCGCGCACTGTGACGACATCGCCATCGGGGCCGGCGGCACACTGCTGACGATGTGTCTCGCCCGGCCGGGGATCCGCGTGGACGCCCTGGTGCTCTCCGGCGGCGGGGGCGAGCGGGAACAGGAGGAACGGGCCGCGCTCGCCGCCTTCTGCCCGGGCGCCGATCTGCGGCTGACCGTGCTCAAGCTGCCGGACGGCCGGCTGCCGGCCCGGTGGGAGGAGGCCAAGGCGGCGGTCGAGGAGCTGCGCGCGCGGACCGAGCCGGATCTCGTGCTGGCCCCGCGCACCGATGACGCGCACCAGGACCACCGCGGCCTGGCGAAGCTGATGTCCACCGCGTTCCGCGACCACCTCGTACTCGGCTACGAGATCGTCAAGTGGGACGGCGACCTCGGCCGTCCGGCGGCGTACCAGCCGCTGTCCCCGGAGGCCGCCGAGGAGAAGGCGCGGCTGCTCCAGGAGCACTACCCCTCGCAACAGCACCGGCCCTGGTACGACCGGGAAGCCTTCCTCGGCCTCGCGCGGATCCGCGGCATCGAATGCCACACGCGCTACGCCGAGGCGTTCGCCGTCACCAAACTCACTCTCGATCTGGGGGAATGAACCTTGCGCGTGCTGCTGACCGGACATCAAGGCTATTTGGGCACCGTGATGGCCCCGGTGCTCACGGCCGCCGGGCACGAGGTCGTCGGGCTGGACTCCGGCCTGTTCGCCGACTGTGTACTGGGCCCGCCGCCCGAGGACCCGCCCGGGCACCGGGTGGATCTGCGCGACATCACGGCGGAACACCTGGCCGGGGCGGACGCCGTGATCCATCTGGCCGCGCTCTCCAACGACCCGCTGGGGGCGCTGGCCCCGGACCTCACCTACGACATCAACCACCACGCTTCCGTGCGGCTGGCCCGGCTGGCCCGCGACGCCGGGGTGCGGCGCTTCCTGTACGCCTCGACCTGCTCGGTCTACGGTGCCGCCGGCGGCGACGGGCTGGTGACCGAGGACGCCCCGCTGCGCCCGGTGACGCCGTACGCGGAGTCCAAGGTGCGGGTGGAGGACGATCTGCACGCGCTCGCCGACGGCGACTTCACCCCCGTGTTCCTGCGCAACGCCACCGCCTTCGGCCACTCGCCCCGGCTGCGCGCCGACATCGTGCTGAACAATCTGGTGGGCCACGCGCTGCTGACCAGCGAGGTGCTGGTGCTCTCCGACGGAACACCCTGGCGGCCACTGGTGCACGCCGCCGACATAGCGCGGGCCTTCACGGCCGCGCTGAGCGCGCCGAGGGAGGCGGTGCACGACCGGGCGTTCAACATCGGCAGCGAGATCAACAACGTGACGGTCGCCGAGATCGCCGAGCAGGTCGCCGAGGCGGTGTCCGGCGCGAAGGTGGTGATCACCGGGGAGAACGGCGCGGATCCCCGTTCGTACCGGGTCGACTTCGCCCGGTTCCGCGCCGCGATCCCCGGCTTCGACTGCGAGTGGACGGTGAAGCGGGGCGCGCTCGAACTCGCCGACGCCTACCGGGAACACGGGCTGACCCGGGAGGACTTCGAGCGGCGCTTCACCCGCCTCGCCGTGCTGCGCGCGGCGTCCGAGGCCGGCGCCGTCGACGAGACCCTGCGGTGGCGGCGGTGACCGCGGTCGGCGAGGAGATGCACGCGCTGGTGGAGCGGCTGTACCCGCTCTGCCGGAGCATCACCGGCGACGGTGTGCGCGCCACCCTGGAGATCATCGACGAGTACATTCCGCTCCAGCTGCACGAGGTGCCGACCGGGACGCGGGTGCTCGACTGGACGGTGCCCAAGGAGTGGAACATCCGGGACGCGTACATCGCCGACGCCGCCGGCAGGCGGGTCGTCGACTTCGCCGCGTCCAGTCTCCATGTACTCGGCTACAGCGTGCCGGTGTCGGCGACCATGCCGCTGTCCGAGCTGCGCGGGCATCTGCACACCCTGCCGGACCATCCGGCCTGGGTGCCGTACCGCACCAGCTACTACCGGCCGGAATGGGGGTTCTGTCTGTCCCAGGAGACCCTGGACGCGCTGCCGGAGGGCGATTACGAGGTGCGTATCGACTCCACGCTCGCGGACGGCCATCTCACCTACGCCGAGCATGTGGTCCCCGGGCAGGTCTCCGACGAGGTGATCGTCTCCTGCCATGTCTGCCACCCGTCGCTCGCCAACGACAACCTGGCCGGCATCGCGGTGGCGACATTCCTGGCCAGGGCGCTGGCGGAGGAAACCCCGTACTACACCTACCGGTTCATCTTCGCGCCCGGCACCATCGGGGCGATCACCTGGCTGGCCCGCAACACGGAGCGGGTGGAGAGGGTCAAGCACGGGCTGGTGCTGGCCTGCGCCGGGGACCCGGGACGGCTGACGTACAAGCAGAGCAGGCGCGGCGACGCGGAGATCGACCGGGTGATGCGGCATGTGCTGGCCGCCTCCGAACGCCCGCACAACGTCAATGAGTTCACTCCGTACGGCTATGACGAGCGGCAGTTCTGCTCGCCCGGGTTCGATCTCGGCGTGGGCTCGCTCAGCCGGACCCCGTACGCCGGCTACCCCGAGTACCACACCTCGGCGGACAACCCGGACTTCGTCTCCCCGGAGGCGATGGCGGACACCCTCGCCGTCTGCCGCGAGGCCTTCGGCGTACTCGACCGCAACCGGCGGTATCTGAATCTCAGCCCCTACGGCGAACCGCAGCTGGGACGCCGCGGGTTGTACGACTCGCTCGGCGGTCGCAGCGACGCGAAACAGGCCCAGCTGGCGATGCTCTGGGTGCTGAGCCTCTCCGACGGCGAGCACGGTCTGCTGGACGTCGCCGAGCGGTCCGGGCTGCCGTTCGACACCGTCGCCGTCGCGGCCGGGGCCCTGGACGCCGCCGGGCTGATCAAGGCATGACGCCGATGCCCACCGGGAGGGAGAGGACGACGGCCCCGGCCGGGCGCGCCCGGCCGGGCGCCGGACGGGCCCTGGCCGGCCGGCTGTCCTGGGGACTGGCCGACCAGGCGGTCTGCAGCATGACCAACTTCGCGGTGGGCGTCTATGTGGCCCGCTCCCTGGGGCTGGCCGCGTTCGGCCTGTTCAGCCTGGCCTGGGTGACCTACGGCGTGGTCCTCAGCGTCTCCCGGGGGGTGTCCACCGACCCGCTGATGGTGCGCTTCAGCGGGGTGCCGGTCGCCCCCTGGCGCGCGGCGGCGGCCCGGTCGACGGGCACCGCGCTCGGCGTCGGCACCGCCGCCGGCGCGGTGTGTCTGGTGGCCGGGCTGAGTCTCGGCGGCAGCGCGGGGCCCGCGTTCGCCGCGCTCGGCGTCGTCCTGCCGGGGCTGCTGCTCCAGGACGCCTGGCGGTTCTCGTTCTTCGCCGCCGGCACCGGACGGAAGGCCTTCGTCAACGACCTCCTGGGGGGCATCGCACTCGTCCCGGCGCTGCTGGTCGCCGCCCATGTGGGCAGCGTGGTCGCCTTCGTGCTCGCCTGGGGCACGGCCGCCGCGGTCGCGGCGGGGTACGGCTGCCTCCAGTCCGGCATCCGGCCCCGGCCCGGCGGCGCGCGCGCCTGGCTCCGCGAGCACCGCGACCTCGGCTACCGGTATCTGGTCGAGAACGTCGGGGTCAGCGGCGCGGCCCAGCTGCGGGCCTACGGCCTCGGCCTGATCGTCGGGGTAGGCGCGGTGGGCGTGGTCCGGGGGGCCGAGCTGCTGCTCGGCCCGTTCCTCGCCGTGCTGATGGGGCTGTCGCTGGTCACCGTCGCGGAGGCGGCACGGGTCCTGCGCCGGGCCCCGCACCGGCTGCGGCTGTTCTGTCTTCTGCTCGGCGGCGGGCAGGCCGTCGCCGCGCTGCTCTGGGGCGCGGCGCTGCTGCTGGTGCCCGACCGGTTCGGCGAGCTGGTCCTCGGCGGCGTCTGGCACTCGGCCTCGGAACTCATCGTGCCGGCCACGCTCGGCGTCGCGGGCGCCGGACTCGGCGTCGGCGCGGCGGCCGGGCTGCGCGCGCTCGCCGCGGCCCGGCGCAGCCTGCGCTGCCAGCTCTTCGCCTCCGCCTGCTACGTCGGCGGCGGACTCGGCGGAGCGGCCGTGGCCGGCACGGTCGGCTCCGCCTGGGGCGTGGCCGCCGCGACCGTCGTCGGCTCTGCCGCGTGGTGGCTGCAACTGCGGTCCGCCCTGCGTGAGCACCATCGCGATTCGATCACTGAGGTAAGGACGTCATGACTGTGTCTGGCCGCACTCCCCGGCTGAGCATCGGACTGCCCGTGTACAACGGCGAGGAGTATCTCGCCGAGGCGCTGGACGCCCTGCTCGGCCAGACCTACGAGGATTTCGAGCTGGTCGTCTCCGACAACGCCTCGACCGACGGGACCGAGGACATCTGCCGCCGGTACGCCGCGCGGGACTCGCGCATCCGGTATCTGCGGCTGCCCCGGAACATCGGGGCCGCGCCGAACCACAACCGGGTGTTCGCCGAGTGCCGGGGCGAGCTGTTCAAGTGGGCCTCGCACGACGACCTGTACGCCCGGGATCTGTTACGGCGCTGCGTCCAGGCGCTGGACGAGCGGCCGGAGGTGATCCTCGCGCACAGCGGCCAGGCGGTCATCGACGGCGAGGGCCGGGTGAAGGTCCCGTACGAGTACGGGCTCGCCACCGACTCGCCGCACGCGCCGGAGCGCTTTCGCAGCATGCTGTTCGAGCCCGGTGGCGACGACTTCTACGGGGTGATGCGGGCCGATGTGCTGCGCCGGGTGAAGCCGCACGACAGCTACCACCACGCGGACCGGACGTTCGTCGCCGAGATCGGTCTGCACGGGCCCTTCCACCAGGTGCCGGAGCTGCTGTACTTCCGCCGCGACCACCCCACCCGCGCCGAGCGGGCGAACCCGGGCAAGCGCTCCCGGTGCGTCAATCTCGACCCGCGCCGGGCGGGGCCGCTGCACCCGACGCCCCGGCTGCTCGCCGAGTACGTCTGGGGTTTCGTCTCGGCGGTCCGGCGGGTGCCGCTCTCCCCGGCGGACCGGCGTGAGTGCTACCGCCATCTGGCCGCCTGGGCCGCCAGCCGGGCCCGGCCGGGGGCCGGCGAGCGGGTCGAGGACCGCGCCCCGGTGGATCCGCGTCTGCTCACGGTCTCCGTCGACGATCTCGTCGCCGGCCGTGAGAACCGTACGGGGAGGCAGGCGTGACGCCTGTGCGCGTCGGGGTGTTCGGCCTGCTCGGCTCCGGGAACCTCGGCAACGACGGTTCGCTGGAGGCGGTGCTCGGGTATCTCCGCGCCGAGCACCCCGAGGCGGTGGTGGACGCGCTGTGCGGCGGGCCCGAGGCCGTCGCGGCCCGGTACCGGATTCCGGCGACGCGGCTGCACTGGTACCGGGGGGAGTACCGGACCGCGTCGCGTGCGGGCGCGATCGCCGGGAAGGGGCTGGGCAAACTCGTCGACGTCTTCCGCACCGCCGCCTGGGTGCGCCGGCACGACGTGGTGATCGTGCCGGGCATGGGCGTCCTGGAGGCCACGCTGCCGCTGCGGCCGTGGGGCTTCCCGTACTCGCTGTTCCTGCTCTGCGCGAGCGGCCGGCTGTTCGGCACCCGGGTCGCGCTGGTCAGCGTCGGGGCCGCCGCGATCGGCAGCCGGCCCACCCGGGCCCTGGTGCGCTGGTCGGCGCGGCTGGCCGCGTACCGGTCGTACCGGGACGAGCCGTCCCGCGAGGCGATGCGGGCTATGGGGGTGGACACCGCGCGCGACGAGGTCTACCCGGACCTCGCGTTCGCCCTGCCCGCTCCTCGGGCCGGCACTCCCCCGGGCTCCCCTGGCCCCCCGTCCGACCGGCCGGGCACGGTCTGCGTCGGCGTCATGGACTTCCACGGCGGCGACGACGACCGCGCCCGGGCCGGGGAGATCCACCGGCGCTATCTCGACGGGACGACCCGCTTCGTCCGCGCGCTGGCCGAGGACGGCAGACCGGTCCGGCTGCTCACCGGCGACGAGGTCGACACGGCGGTGGTCGACGCGATCCTCGGCGCGGTGGACTCGCCGCTGGTCACCGCCGCCGAAACGGCCTCGCTGGCCGATCTGATGAAGGAGATGGCGGCGGCCGACACGGTGGTGGCGACCCGCTACCACAATCTGGTCTGCGCGCTGAAGGCCGGCACGCCGACGCTCGCCCTCAGCTACGCGGCGAAGAGCGACGCCCTCATGGCCCGGATGGGGCTGGACGCGTACCGCCACCCGGCTCGCGAGGTCGACGCCGACCGGCTGCTTGAGCAGTTCCGGGCGCTGGAGAAGAGCGCGGCGGGGCTGCGGCGGACCCTCGCCGGGCGGAATCTGATCGCCGCCCGGGAGCTGGAGCGCCAGTTCACCGCCCTGACCTCCGCCGTGTTCCCGGCGAACGCCCGCACCCACACTCTGCGAGAGGCTCCATGAAGGTCACCGAAGTCCCGGCGATCGCCGGCGCGTATCTGTTCGAGCCGACGCCGTACGCCGACGAGCGCGGCTTCTTCTGCCGCACCTTCGACGCCGACGCGGTCCGCTCGGTGGGCCTCGACCCGGACGCCTTCGTCCAGGACAGCGTGTCCCGCTCGGCCCGGGGCGTGCTGCGCGGTCTGCATCTGCGCTCCGGAGCCGGCGAGGCCAAGCTGGTGCGCTGCTCGTACGGGAGGATCTTCGACGTCGTCGTGGATCTGCGCGCCGACTCGCCGACGTACCGGAGCCGGGCCTTCTTCGAGCTGTCCGACGAGACGCAGCGGAGCGTGTACATCCCGGCGGGGTGCGCGCACGGCTTCCAGGCGCTGACCGGGACCGCCGACACCTCGTACCGGATCGACCGCCCGCACGATCCGGCGGAGGACGTGACGATCGCCTTCGACGACCCGGAGCTGGCCATTCCCTGGCCGCTCCCGGCCGTGTCGATGTCCCGGCGGGACCGGGAGGCCCCGAGCCTCGCCGAGATCCTGAAGCACAAGGAAGGGTGAGGTCCGCGTGGACACCGAAGAGTTCCTGCTGCCCCGGTCGCGGCTGGCGAACGAGCGGCTGCATGCCCTGGTCCCGGGGGGCGCGCACACCTACGCCAAGGGTGACGACCAGTACCCCGAGAACCTGGCCCCGGTCATCAGCCACGGCAGCGGGGCCCATGTGTGGGACGTGGACGGCAACCGCTATGTCGAGTACGGCTCCGGTCTTCGGTCGGTCAGCCTCGGCCACACCCACCCGCGCGTGATCGGGGCGGTGCGGCGGGAACTGGACCGGGGCAGCAACTTCGTCCGGCCGTCCATCGTGGAGGTCGAGGCGGCGGAGCTTTTCCTGGCCACCGTGCCGACCGCCGAGATGGTGAAGTTCGCGAAGAACGGCTCCGACGCGACCACCGCCGCGGTGCGCCTCGCCCGCGCCGCCACCGGGCGCCCGCGCGTGGCCGTCTGCGGCGACCATCCCTTCTACTCCGTCGACGACTGGTTCATCGGCACCACGCCGATGTCCGCCGGCATTCCGGCGGCGACCACCGAGCTGACCGTGACCTTCCCCTACGGGGACCTGGCCGCCACCGAGGAACTGCTCGCCCGCCACCGGGACGAGATCGCCTGTCTGATCCTCGAACCCGCCACCCACACCGAGCCCCCGCCCGGGTATCTCGCCGGTCTGCGCGAGCTGGCCGACCGGCACGGCTGTGTCCTGGTCTTCGACGAGATGATCACCGGCTTCCGCTGGTCCGAGGCGGGGGCCCAGGGTCTGTACGGGGTCGTCCCCGACCTCTCCACCTTCGGCAAGGCGCTGGGCAACGGGTTCGCCGTCTCGGCGCTGGCCGGGCGGCGCGACCTCATGGAGCTGGGCGGGCTGCGCCACTCCCGCGACCGGGTGTTCCTGCTGTCCACCACGCACGGCGCGGAGACGCACTCGCTGGCCGCCGCGATGGCCGTGCTCAGCACCTACACCGAGGAGGGCACAACCGCGCGGCTGCACGCCCTCGGCGAGCGGCTGGCCGCCGGTGTGCGGGAGGCCGCGGCGGGGACGGGCGTCGGCGACCACCTCGTCGTCCGGGGCCGGGCCAGCAATCTGGTCTTCGCCACCCTCGACGAGAAGCTGCGGCCCTCGCAGCCGTACCGCACCCTGTTTCTGCGTCAGCTCCTCGCGGGCGGGGTGCTCGCCCCCTCCTTCGTGGTGAGCAGCGCGCTCAGTGACGCCGACATCGACCACACCGTCGACGCGGTGGCCCGGGCCTGCGCGGTGTACCGGAAGGCGCTGGACGCCGGCGACCCCACCCCCTGGCTGGGCGGGCAGCCGGTGAGGCCCGTCTTCCGCCGTCTGGCGTGACGCGGCCCGCGCGGCCCGCCGTGATGTGACGTCAGCGGCGCTCCCGGCGGCCCGCGCCGGTGGTCCGGCCGACCAGCCACGCGGTCGCCGGGACCACCGCCAGGGCGGTGCACCAGCCGCCGAGCGCGTCGGTCGGATAGTGCGCGCCCAGGACGACCTGGGCCCAGCCCATGGCGGCCCCGGCGGCCAGCGCCGCGCCGAGCACGAGCAGGGCGCCGGCCGTCCTGCCGAGGCCGAGCCGGCCGGCCAGGAGCAGCGCCACGACGAGCGCGAGCGCGGTGAGGAAGGCGGTGTGCCCGCTCGGGTAGGAGAGATGCCCGTCGTGGATGGTGCGTCCCACCAGGGGTTTGATCAGCTTCGTCGCGCCCACGGCCAGACCCGTGCCGGCGACGGCGAGCACCGCCGCGCGCGGCCGTCGGAGCAGCAGACACACCGTCACCACGGCCGCGAGCAGCATCGCCGCCCCGAGGGGCTCCCCCAGGAAGTCCGTGGCCAGCGCGAGCCGCCGCCACCGGGGCCGGACGCCCTCCGCCGCCGACTGGACCCAGGCGTCCGCCGCGCCGGGCCGGCCGTGACCGGCGTACCGGACCCCGAGCACGAGGACCGCCAGTGCGGCGAGGGCCCCGATCGGCCCGAGCCACCCGCGCACCGGCGGCGGCACCGCGGGTCTCGTGTCTCGCGCTCTGCCCACCGACCGCCTCCCGCCGACCCGACCGGCTCGTCAGCGTACGGGCCGCGCGGCCGGGCCGAGGGCGCATCGGGGAAATGCCCGGCCGGGCCCGGGCTCAGGCCTCCATGCGCGGGAGGGGGTGGCCCTCCCGCGCCTTGGCGTAGAGCGCGATCCTGCGGTGGCGGACCTGGACCTCGCCGAGGCAGGCGGCGTCATTGTTCTCGATCATCCTGCGGGAGGCCGCGTTCGCCGCGTCGGGCTCGTAGACCACGGCGTTGCAGTACGGGTCCCGGAGGAAGAACTCGTCGGTGACCTCTCCGATGATCCGGCTGCCGAGGCCGCGCCCGGTGTCGGTGAGGTCGGCGATCGCGAGGTGCATGCTCAGATCGTGCGCCGAGGCGCGGTAGTGGTGCCCCACGACGTCCTGGGCCATCCGGTAGAACTCCATGTAGGCGATGGGCCGCCCGTCCTGTTCCACGATGACCGGCCGGGAGTAGCCGGTGGCGAGCTGTGCGTCGATGTGGGCCTGCCAGCGCTCCAGGGGCCAGTCGTACTCCCATCCCTTCGCGGTGTGGGGCCGGTTCATCCACTCCCAGATCATCGGTACGTCGGGGCCGTCCGCCCGGACCGGCCGGTAGAACAGATCGCCCCGGGTGAAGCCGGTGGGCGGGGCCGGCACCTCGAGCCAGGAGGCGGGCAGCCCGTCCGTGACATAGCGGGGCAGGACCGGATAGGTCTCGGTCGGATTCAACGTGATACTCCACGGTCGGTACGGCTGGGTCGGGTGGGGTTCGGGCATGCGGCGGCCCGGGGCGCGGTCGTGTCCGGGTGGGGTGGGGACGCGACGGCGCGGCCCGGGGCGCGGACGGCGGGACGCCGAGCGCGCGGGGCGGGCCCCTGGAAAGGGGCGCCCTCGGCTTCGCTCCCGGGATTGTTCCAGTCGGGCGGGCGCGACGACAACGAGATCACCGTCACTCCGCCGTGGGCGACCTTACGTCAGGACGTCACACCCCAGGGCGAGTTGCGAGTGGCCCCCGTCACACCCCCGGGTTGCGCCGGGTGTGACGTACGTGTCATATTGAAGATCAACTTAGGTAAGCCTTGCCATACATTCAGGTCAGGCATAACGTTCAAGCCACATCGACCCGCCCAACGCGGATCGATGCCGGACCGGTAGGCCCCACGCGGCACACCCCCAACACCACAACGCATCGCGGGCCCCGCGCTGTCCCGGGAGGGACGGAACCACGGGGCCCGCACGGAAAGACCCATGGGGGACGCCGCGGAGCGAGGCATGTCCGCGGTACTTGACCTGTGCGGGCCCGACGGTGACCACCCACCGGACCCGCAAGACGATTCCGAAAGGTGATGTCAGTCTTGAGATCACACATCCTGGGACGCATCGACCTGGACGAGACACTCCTGTCCAGGGATCTCGAATACCTCGCCTCGCTGCCCCGGGGCGAAGAGGGCTACGACGAGTTCAGCAACGGGTACTGGAAAAACCTGCCCCTGTGGAACAGCACCGGTGACGCCGGAGACGACCTCTACCGCGACACCGACATGGCGGCGCAGCTCACCGAGCACGGCAAGCACTGCTCCTACCTGCGCGAACTGGTGGAGAGCACCTTCAACACCGATCACATCAAGATGGTGCGCACCCGCAATCTCGTGGACGCGGTCGTCATCCCCCACCGGGACTTCGTGGAGCTGGACCGGGACGCGGACCAGTACTTCCGGGTCCTGATCTTCCTGGAGGAGAACCCGGCCGCCCTGCATTCCAACGACGACACGGTCATCAACATGCGACCGGGCGAGATCTGGTTCCTGGACGCGGGCTCGGTCCACGCGGCCGCCAACTTCTCCCCGAACAGCCGCCAGATGCTCTGTGTGGACTTCGCCTTCGACGGTGCGTACGAGGAGAAGGACATCTTCCGGGACGCCTCCCGCTACCAGCCCTCCACCGACGCCCGGATCATCGAGCGCCCCGCCCTTCCGGCGGCCCGGCTGGACGCCATCAAGGGCCTCGGGCAGGTCGTCGACCGCTCGAACTTCAAGGAATTCCTCTTCCTCCTCTCCAAGGTGCACTTCAGCTACGACGTGCCGGCGGAGGAGACCTACGGCTGGCTGGCCGACATCGCGGCCTCCTCGGGCGATGAACTCCTCATCGAGAAGGCCGGCGAACTGCGCGAGTACGCCATCGGCGCCCGCGCGCTGAGCGAGCGCTTCACCGTCAACTCCTGGGGGTGAGCCCAGGCCGTGAGCAGAAGCCGTTCCGGCGCCGGGCCCGCGCGTGACAGCGCGGCCGGCGCCGGACGGCGGACCGGCGGCGAACACGGTGAGGAGGGCCCCGGGCGGGCCCGACGGGAACGGGCGGCTCCCGGACCGGGCCGGTGCGGTGGGGCGCACCGCGCACCACGGCGAACCGCCCGGAGCACGAACGATGACGAACGATGACGACCGGCCGCCTCGGCCGGTCACTGACAGGGGAGGGCACGTGGGTACGCGCAACACGGCCAGGGACAAGGACGATCACGAACGGCGGCTCGCGGCGCTGCGCAAACGCATCGCCGCAAGCGGGCTGGCCGACCGGGCCGGCGAGGGAGCGACCCCGCAGGGAACCCCCGCCCAGGAAGCGCCGGCCGAGCCCGGCGCGCCGACCGGCACCAGCACGGCCCAGCAGCGTCTGTGGCTCCAGCACGCGAGCGACCCCACGGGGGCGGCCCTCAACGTCGGCGCGGCACTGCGCCTCGACGGCCCGCTGGACCTCCCCGCCCTCGCCGCCGCCCTGCGCGCGGTCGTCGCCCACCACGAGATCCTGCGCACCCGCTACGCGCTCACCGACTCCGGCGAGCTGCACGCGATCCCCGACCTGCCCGACACCGTGGCGCTGACCGAGGCCGACGCCCGCGGCGCGGACATCGACGCCCTGGTGCGGGAGGGCCTGCGCACCCCCTTCGACCTGGAGACCGGCCATCCGCTGCGGGTCACCGTGTACGCCGAGGGGCCCGACCGGCACGTCCTGCTGCTGGTGGTGCACCACATCGCCTGGGACGACGCCTGCTGGGAGGTCTTCTTCGAGGACCTGGCCGCCGCCTACCAGGGGGCCCGGCCCGCGCCGGCGACCTCGTACCCGAAGGCCTCCCGGGCCGTGGAGCGCGAGATCCGCGACACCCTGCCCTCCCTGCGCCGGCACTGGGCGAAGACCCTGAGCCGTGCCTCGGGCGCGGCGGGGCTCGACCGGCGCACCGCGGCCGACCAGCAGACCGCCGAGGCCGAGGCGGTCGAGGTCCGGCTGGACGCGGCGCGCTCCGCCGAGCTGGACGCGCTCGCCCGCACCGCCGGGACCACGCCCTTCACCGTCCTCCTCACCTCCTTCGCCGCCGCGCTGCGCCGGCACACGGGCAGTGGGCGGTCCCTGATCAGCACCCCGGTGCTGCGGCGGGACAGCGGACACACCGCCCGTACGCTCGGCTACTTCGGCAATGTGCTCCTCCTCGTCCTCGACACCGATCCGCGCCGCACCTTCCGCGACGCGCTCGGCTCGGTGGGCCGGGTCGTCGTGGAGGCGATGGACCACCAGGACCTGGAGTACGACGAGGCGATCCGGCTGCTCGGGGCCTCGGGCCGGGTGCAGCCGGTGGAGGTCAGCTTCGGCATCGAGAGCGCCGGGCCGCGGCTGCGGCTCCCGGGAATCGGGTCGGCGTCCCTCGACGCCCGTACCGGGATCGCGCAGGCCCCCCTCTCGGTGATGGCCCGTCAGGAGTCCGACGGCCGCTGGGTGATCCGCTTCGAGCACATCCCCGAGGCGGTGGGCGAGCAGACCGCCCGCTCGCTGGTCGAGTCGACCCGGCGCACCCTGCTCGCCGGGCTGAGCGACCCCGATGTGCCCCTCGGCGACCAGAGCCTGGTCACCGCGGAGGAGCGCCGGACGATCCTCGCCCACGGCACGGCCGCGCCGCTCGACACGCCGACGCCCGGTGTGGTGGAGCGCTTCGAGAGACGTGCGGCACTGCACCCGGACGCGGTCGCGCTGCGCGGCGGCGAGGGCACCATGACGTACGGCGAGGTCAACGACCGGGCGAACGCGGTGGCCCGGTGGATCGCCGCACAGGGCATCGGCCCCGAGGACGTGGTGGCCTCCGCGCTGGAGCGCTCCTTCGCCGCGGCGACCGTCGCCCTCGGTGTGCTGAAGTCCGGCGCGGTCCTCCTCCCGCTGGACGTCGCCCACCCCGAGGAGCGGCTGACCCGGCTGCTGGCCGACGCCGGCCCGCGCCTTCTCTTCACCTCCCCGGCGACCGACGCCTCGGTGCCGTCCACCACCGTGCCCCGTACGGTGGTGACCTCCGCCGCCTTCGACGCGCAGGTCTCCGCGCTCGCCGGGGGCGGCGACCTCACCGACCGGGACCGGGTGCGCCCGCTGCGGCCGGACAACCTCGCGTACATCATCTACACCTCGGGCTCCACCGGCCGCCCCAAGGGCGTCGGCACCAGCCACGCGGCCCTCGGGGACCATCTGGAGTGGCTCCTCTCCCACTTCGCCGCCACCCATGACGAACTGCGGGACGTGCGCTGGCTCCAGCTCGCCTCGCCCGCCTTCGACGTCTCCGTCGGCGAACTCTTCGGACCGCTGGCCGCCGGCGGCGAGGTCCTCGTGGCCAGTCCCGACGTCGAGCGGGACCTCGACGCCCTCTTCGCCGAACTCGCCGGGCTGGACGCCACCGTCGTCCACGCCGTCCCCAGCTTCCTGCACTATCTGGCCACCGCGGCGCCGGAGGCACGGCTGCCCTCGCTGCGCTGGCTGCCCGTCGGCGGCGAGGCCCTCCCCGGCGACCTCGCGGACCGGGTGCGGACGCGCTTCGGTGCGAACGGGCGGCTCGGCCTGGGCAACTTCTACGGGCCCACCGAGACCACCCAGTCCGTCACCGGCTACGCCGTGACCGCCCACCAGGGGCACCGGACCGTCCCCATCGGCACCCCGAAGTGGGGCAACACGGCGCTCGTCCTCGACGCCGATCTGCGGATCGCCCCCCTCGGCGAGGTGGGCGAGCTGTACATCGAGGGCAGCTCGCTGGCGCGCGGCTATCTCGGCCGCCCCGCCCTGACCGCCGAGCGCTTCGTGCCCAGCCCGCTGACCCCGGGGGCCCGGCTCTACCGCACGGGCGACCTGGCGCGCTTCACCGAAGGCGGCGAGCTGGAGTTCATCGGCCGCGCCGACGACCAGGTCAAGATCCGCGGCTTCCGGGTCGAGCCCGGCGAGATCGAGGTCGCGCTCCGCGCCGACCCCCTGGTCGGACAGGCCGTGGTCGTGGTCCGCGAGGACGGGGGCACGGGCCGTCGTCTGGTCGCCTATCTCACCCCCGCGGACGGCACGGAGCCGGACGCCGCGGGAATCGCCGAGGGGGTCAGGGCGCGCCTGGCCGCCGAACTGCCCGCGCACATGGTGCCCAGCGCCTTCGTCGTCCTCGACGCCCTGCCGCTGACCCCGGCGGGCAAGACCGACCGCCGGGCGCTGCCCGACGCCCCCGCCGACGAGTCCACCGCCTTCCGGCCGGTGGCGGACGGCGCGGAGCGGCAGATCGCCCGGCTCTTCGCCGAACTCCTCACCCATGGCGCGGACACCCCCGGACAGAGCCCCGCGAGCACCGTCGCCGAGATCGACGGCACGCCGTCGGTCGGCGGCCGGCGGATCGGCGCGGACACCTCCTTCTTCGAACTCGGCGGCCACTCCCTGCTGCTGACGCGGCTCATCTCCCGCGTCCGCCGCGACCTCGGGGTGCGCATCGGCGTCCGTGACGCCTTCACCCGCGCCACCCCGGCCGCACTGGCCCGGCTGGTCGCGACGAGCGCGCCCGCCCCGGCGCACCGGGCGCCGGTGTACGGCCCCCGGCCGGCCGAGCCGCCGCTCTCCCCCGCCCAGCAGCGCGTCTGGTTCGTCGACCGGATCGAGGAGGACGGCACCACCTACAACGTCCCCATCGCGCTGCGGATCGACGGGCCGCTCGACCCGGAGCTGCTCCGGTGCGCGCTGGAGGAGGTCCTGCGCCGGCACGAGTCCCTGCGGACGGTCTTCCCCGACCGGGACGGCGTCAGCCACCAGCGGGTCCTCCCCGGCCACGGGGTGGAACTGCCCCTCACCGACCTCGCCGAGGACGAGGTGTCCGGCGCGCTCGCCGCAGCCGCCGAGCACCCCTTCGACCTCGCCGCCGAACGCCCCTTCCGCGCCGCCCTGCTGCGCGTCGGCCCCGAGCGGCACGTCCTGTCGCTGCTGGTCCACCACATCGTCTGCGACGAGGTGTCGGCCGGTGTGATCGTGGCGGACGTGACCCGGGCGTACGAGGCGCTCCGGGGCGGGGCGGGCACGGACGGACAGCCCGTGCTGCCGCCGCTGCCCTTCGGGTACGCCGACTACGCGGTCCGGCAGGGCGAACTGCTCGCGGGCACCGCCCCGGACACGGCCGGCCACCGGGACCCGGAGGCGCTCCGCGCGTTCTGGCGCACCGCTCTCGCCGATCTGCCGCAGGACACCTCCGTGCTGCTCGGCAGGGCCCGCCCGGCCCAGGCGGACAGCGCCGGGGGGATCGTCCCCCTCGCGTTCGACGCACGGGTGCGCACCGCCGTCGAGCGGCTGGCGGAGCGCACCGGGGCGACGCCCTTCATCGTCTTGCAGAGCGCCGTCGCCATGCTGCTCGGCCTCCGGGGAGCGGGCGAGGACATCCCCCTCGGCACCCCGGTCGCCAACCGGCCCGACGAGGCGCTGGACGAGGTGGTGGGCCTGTTCGTCAATCTTCTCGTGGTACGCAACGACCTGTCGGGCGATCCCACGCTGGAGGAGGTCGTCGGCCGCGCCAGGGAGCGCGCGGTGGACGCCTACGAGCACGCCGAACTCCCCTTCGAGCAGGTCGTGGACGCGGTCGGCGTCGAACGCTCGCTGAGCGTCAGCCCGCTCTTCCAGGTGCTGGTCCAGCTGCGCGACGAGGAGTCGGTGGAGCGGCGCACCGAGGGCCTTCGGTGGCGGCCGGTCCCGCAGTACACGGCGACCGCCAAGTACGACCTGTCGGTCAACTTCGAGCCCGACTCGGCCACCGGCGGCTGGAACGGCGAGATGATCTACCGCCGCGACCTCTACGACAAGGACGCGGTGACCCGGCTCGCCGAGGGTCTCGGCCTGGTGCTGACCGCCCTCGCCGAGCGCCCGGGGCAGCGGCTGCACGAACTCGACCTGGTCCCCCCGGAAGAGCGCCGGCTCGTGCTCGACGAGTGGAGCCACGGCCCGCGGGCGGCGGCCGACCGGGCCGAGACTCTCCCGGAGCTGATCGAGCGCAGCCGGAGCCTGCTCCGCGAACCGGGGGCCGCGCTGCGGACCGCGGTCGACTGCGCGGGCGAGACCATCGACTACGGACGGCTCCACGAGCGCAGCGACCGGCTCGCCCGGCTGCTGATCGAACGCGGCGCGGGCCCGGAGCGGTTCGTGGCCATCGCCGTGCCCCGGTCGGTGGACATGGTGGTGGCGCTGCTCGCGGTGGTGAAGACCGGAGCCGCCTATCTCCCGCTCGACATGCGGCTGCCCGCCGAGCGGCTCGCCTTCATGATCGAGGACGCGGCGCCGGTCGCCGTGGTGACCCGCTCGGACGCCCCGGTCGAGCTGCCCGACTCGGCCGCCTCGCCCCGGGTGACGATCGACGCCCCGGACGTGGTCGCGGCGCTCGCCGCGCAGCCCGCCGAGCGGCTGCCCGCCGAGGTCTCCCGCCGCGCGCGCGGCGAGAACATCGCGTACTTCCTCTACACCTCGGGCTCCACCGGGGTCCCCAAGGGCGTCATCGGCACCCACCGCGCCTACGCGGCCCGGCTCACCTGGCAGCCCGCGCGCTATCCGATCGCCTCGCCCGACGTGCGGCTGTGCCAGGGCTGGCTCAGCTTCCACGACGGCGGCTGCGAGATCCTCGCGGGTCTGATCGCGGGGGCCGAGCTGCTGCTCGCGGACGAGCAGGAGGCCCGTGACGTGGGCAGTCTGGTCCGGCTGATCGAGGGCAACCCGATCGGGCAGGTCACCGCCGTGCCCACGGCGATCAACGCCCTGCTCACCGAGTCGCCCGAGGCGGTGCGTTCGGTGCCGCGCTGGGTGACCAGCGGTGAGCCGATGACCGAGGCGCTGCTGGAGCGGCTGCGCGCCGCCGCGCCCGACAGCGAGATCATCAACAACTACGGCGCCACCGAGCTGAGCGGCGGAGTGGTGCGCGGCCGGCTGCACGAGGAGGGCCTGCACCTGGGCACCCCCGTCGACGGCTCCCGGGTGCTGGTGCTCGACGCCCGGCTCAATCTCTGTCCCGTGGGCGTGCCCGGCGAGGTGTACGCGGCGGGCCACCAGGTGGCCCGGGGCTACTGGCGGCGGCCCGCGCTGACCGCCACGCGCTTCCTGCCCAACCCGTACGCCTCCCGTCCCGGAGAGCTGCTCTACCGCACGGGCGACCGGGCGATGTGGAGCGCGGACGGACGGCTGGTGTTCGGCGGGCGCACCGACCACCAGGTGAAACTGCGGGGCATCCGGGTCGAACTCGGCGAGATCGAGACGGCGCTGCGCTCCTCGCCCGAGGTGGCCGCGGCTGCCGCCCGCACTCATGAGGTGCACGGCTCCACCACGCTGGCCGGATACATCACGCTCGCCGATCCGACGGCCGACCGGGACGCCGTGGTGGCCTCGGTGCGGCGGCGGCTGGCCGGGGAACTGCCCTCGTATCTGCACCCGTCGGTGATCACGGTGCTGGACGCGATGCCGCTGACCGGTTCGGGGAAGCTGAACCGGCCGGCGCTGCCGGAGCCCGAGGTGCGCACCGACGGCGCGCACGAGCCGCCGCTCGGCGAGACCGAGGAGACGGTGGCCGCCCTCTTCGAGGACGTCCTGGACGCCAAGGAGGTCGGGCGCACCGACGGTTTCTTCGCCCTGGGCGGCGACAGCATCATCTCGGTGCAGCTCGCCAGCCGGGCCAGGTCCCGGGGGCTGCCGCTGACCGCGCAGATGGTGTTCGAGCACCCGACCGTGGCCGAGCTGGCCGCGGCCTGCGACCGGGCGGCGGCCGTCGAGGCGGCCCGCGCCGAGGCGCGGCCCGCCGACGCGCCGGTGTCGGCGACCGAGGCATCGGGCCTCGACACCGAGACCCTTCAGGCCCTGCTGGGCAGTTGGGGGCGTGGCTGAGATGCGTTCCCCGATCGGGCCGGGCCCCCGGCCCGGCCCCTCGGCACGGGCCGCCGCGCCCGTGTCCCTTCCCGTCCGAACCCCTTCTGACAGAAGCCTGGAGCACTGAATCGATGGAGCCGCTCTCCCTGGAGGAAGCCAGCCGTCGCTTCGGCACCGGCCGCCGCGACCCGAACGGTCTGCTCGGTGTCGTCGGGGCCGGACCGAAGGCGCTGGCGACGGCCGCCAAGAGTCAGGTCCTGCGCGAACTGGGCGTTCAGGTCCCGCGCGTGGTGGTCGTCGAACCCCGTGGTGTGGGGGCCAACTGGACGGCGGTGGGCGGTCGCACCAACGGCCGTCCCCGGCTGTCCACCAGCCCCGAGAAGGATTTGGGGTTCCCGTACGCCGCCGACGCGTACGGCCCGCTGACCGCCGAGGTCAACGCCCGGATGCAGCAGTTCAGCTGGGCCGGGTACCTGGTCTCGCGCGGCGAGTACGCCACCTGGGTGGACAGCGGGCGGCCCAGCCCCCGCCACTCCACCTGGGCCGCCTATCTGCGCTGGGCGGCGGACCGGATGGACTTCTGCCTGGTCAGCGGCACGGTGTGCGCGCTGGAGATCTCCGGCGACCAGTGGGAGGTCACCGTCGAAGGGGTGGACGGCGGTGAGGCCGTGCTCCTTCTGGACCAGGTGATGATCAGCGGTCCGGGCCCCCAGGACGGTCTTCTCTCCGGCGAGGCCACCCGCAGCGTGGAGGACTTCTGGCGGCGGGGCCTGGACACGGACGCGCCCGAGCCGAGCGTGGCGGTGGTCGGCGGCGGCGAGACGGCCGCGGCGATCACCGAGTATCTGATGCACGGGCACGCGGGCTCCACCACCGTGATCAGCCCGCAGCCGGTGGTCTACAGCCGGGGCGAGGGCTACTTCGAGAACGCCCTGTACTCCCGGCCGGAGCGCTGGCGCGAGCTGTCCGAGCAGGACCGCCGGGACGTCATCTCGCGCACCGACCGGGGGGTGTTCTCGCCCCGCGCGATCGAGGCGATCACCACCGACGCCCGGGTGGAGCACCGGCAGGGCACCGTGGTGTCCCTGCGGCGCGACGGCGGCCAGACCGAGCTGGTGCTGAGCAACCCCGGCCGCGCCGACCGCGTGCTGCGGTTCGACGTCGTCATCGACGCCACCGGGGCACGCCCCGACTGGTTCCTGGAGCTGTTCGGCACGGTGGCCCGCAAGGCGGTCCAGCGCGCGGTCGGCGACGCCACCGACGGGGTGCGGTCGCTGGAGCGGCGGATCGGCGAGGACCTCGGCCTCGAAGGGGTCGCCCCCCGGCTGCTGCTGCCGACCCTCGCGGGGTATGAGCAGGGCCCCGGGTTCGCCAACCTCAGCTCGCTGGGGCTGCTCTCGGACCGGGTGCTGGGCGCGGCCCGCCGGGTGCGGGCCGTGTCGACGGACCCGGACCCGGAGTCCGCGTCGGCGGGCGACGCGTTCGGCGGACCGGTCCGGGCCGCGGTCTCCACAGCGGCCCTCGGCGGCGGTGAGGCATGAGCGAGTGGGACACCCGGGGCGAGATCGCCGTCGTGGGGCTGGCCTGCCGGGTGCCGGGCGCGGGGTCGCCCGGGGAGCTGTGGCGGCTGCTGCTGGACGGCCGCCGCGCCGACGGGCGGGCGCCGGACGGCCGGTTCGACCCGCGTGCCGTCCCGGCCGGACTGCTGGAGCGGTCCGTCCGGGGCTCGTACCTGGACGACGTGGCGCGTTTTGACGCCGAGCTGTTCGGAGTGACGGAACGTGAGGCGACGACGATGGACCCGCACCAGCGCTGGGCGCTGGAGCTGGGCTGGGCCGCCCTGGAGGACGCCGGGGAGATTCCCCGGGCCCCGCGCGACACCGAGTTCGGTGTGTTCGTCGGCTCGATGGGCGCGGACTGGGCGATGGAGCACGCCGCGGGACGGCTGGGTCCGATCGGGCCGTCGTCCCTGGCGGGCTGGTCGCCGTCGGTCATGGCGAACCGGATCAGCCACTCCTTCGGACTGCGCGGGCCGAGCGTGGTCGTGGACACGGGCCAGTCCTCGTCGCTGGTCGCCGTCCATCAGGCGGTGCTCGCACTGCGGGCGGGCGACTGTTCGGCCGCGCTGGTGGTCGGGGTCAATCTGAACCTCTCCACCGAGGCGGCCACGGCGACCGCCTCCTTCGGCGGGCAGTCCCCCTCCGGGACGGCCACCCTGTTCGACGACGACGCGGACGGCTATGTCCGCGGCGAGGGCGGCGCGGCGGTCGTGCTGCGCCCGCTGGCCGACGCCGTACGGGCGGGGGACCGTGTCCACGCGGTGCTCCGGGGCACCGCCGTCACCCACGGCGGGAGCGGGGAGCCGCTGGTCGTCCCCACCGCCGACGGACAGGCGCGGGCGCTCCTGCGGGCGTGCCGGGCCGCTTCGGTGGAGCCGGACGGGCTCGGGTACGTGGAACTCCACGGCACCGGGACCCCGGTCGGCGACCGGGTGGAGGCCGAGGCCCTGCTGCGGGTGTTCGGCGAGAGCGGGAGCGGTGGCGGGAGTGCGGGCGCGGGCGGCCCGGCGCGGCTCCTGGTGGGCTCGGTCAAGACGACCGCGGGCCATCTGGAGGGCGCGGCCGGTCTGCTCGGACTGGTCAAGGCGGTGCTGGTCGCCGAGCACGGCCTCGTGCCCGGCACGGCCGGCCACCGGGGCGGGGCGACGGCGCGCCGCCTCGCGGCGGCGGGCATCGAGGTCCCGGCGCGGGCGGTCCCGCTGCGCGAGGGCAGCGCGGTGGGCGTCGGCTCGGTGGGCATGGGCGGCACCAACTGCCATGTGGTGCTCGGCCGGTACACGGGCGCTCCGTCCGGAGCGGCGGACGCGCCCCGGACGGAGGACGGGGAGCTCGTCCCCGTCCCCGTGGTGCTGTCCGCCGGGAGCGAGGAGTCGCTGCGGCTGAGCGCCGCGGCGCTGGAGGAGTGGGCCGCGACCGCGACGGACGACGGCCGTGCGGACGGCCCGCCGGCGGTCGCCCGTACGCTCGCCACCCGGCGGGCCCGGCTGCCGGTGCGGGCCGGTTTCACCGTGCGCGGCGCGGACGAGCTGCGCGAGCGGCTGCGTACCGTCGCGGAGGGCGGCCGGGACCGGGCGGTCCGGCACGGCGTGGGAGCGCGGGCACGCACCGCCTTCCTCTTCCCGGGGCAGGGCAGCCAGCGGCCCGGGGCAGGGGCGGAGCTGTACCGCCGTCTCCCCTCCTTCGCGCGGCACTTCGACGCGGTCGCGGCCGTCGCCGATCCCCTGATGGAACTCCCCCTGCACCGGATCGTGTTCGACCCGGCGCCCGAGGGCGACCCGGCCTCGGCCCCGGTGCACGCCACCCGGCACACCCAGATCGCGCTGTTCGCCCTGGGCACCGCCCTCCACCGGACCGTGACGGAGCTGGGCGTCGTCCCCGACGCCCTCCTCGGCCACTCGGTGGGCGAACTCGCGGCGGCGCACGCGGCGGACATCCTGACGCTGCCCGACGCGGTGCGGCTCGTCCTCGCGCGGAGCGCGGCGATGTCCCAGGCCGACCCCGGCGGGGTGATGGTGGCGGTGGAGGCGTCCGAGGAGACGGTCCGCGCGGTGGCCGCCGGCCACCCGGGGACCGGGATCGCCGCGGTGAACGGGCCCGCGGGCACCGTGCTCTCGGGCGACCGCGCGGCGACGCTGGCCTGCGCCCGGGCGCTGGGCGACCTCGGTCACCGCACCAGGGTGCTCAAGGTCTCCCACGCCTTCCACTCGGCCCACATGGACCCGGTGCTGGAACGGTTCCGCGCCGTCGCGGCGGGCATCGGCCACGGCCGCCCGACCGTACCGGTGCTCTCCAATGTGAGCGGTGCTCCCGCCGTCGGCGGGGAGCTGCGCACCGCCGACTACTGGGTGGACCACGTCCGGGGCACCGTCCGCTTCGGCGACTGCCTGGAGCGGCTGGCCGACTCCGGCACCTCGCTCTTCCTCGAACTGGGCCCCGGCGCGACCCTGACCGCGATGGCGCGCGCCACCGTCCGGACCCCCGACAGCGGTGTCCCGGCGGCCGATTCGCTGCTCGGGGACGGCTCCGGCGCGTACGGGGCGTTCCTCGACGCGCTGGTGCTCGCGCACGTCCAGGGGCACGACGTGGACTGGGCGCGGCTGCCCGGGCTCGGCGACGGCCCGTGGGCGGCGCTGCCGACGCATCGGTTCACCGGCCGGCGGTACTGGCCGGGCGGGCACACCGCGCCCGTCCCCGCCGCCGTCCCCGCCCCGACTTCGGCTCCGGCCCCGTCTCCCGCTCCCGTCGCTCCGGCGACGCCCGGCGGCGATGTCCTGGGACTCGTCCTCGCCACCGTCGCGGAGGTGCTGGGCATACGCCCCGCGCACTCCGTGAACGCGACGGACACCCTCTCCGACCTCGGCATGACCTCACTGCTCGGGCTGGAGCTCCGCGCCGAACTCTCCGCGCGCACCGGGCGGGAGCTGCCCGGCTCCCTCGTCTACGACCACCCGACCCCGGCCGCCCTCGCGGCCCGGCTGGCCGGGCCCGTGCCCGCACCGGAGTCGCCGTCGGTGGCGTCGGCACCCGCGGCACAGGGCGCGGCCGACGGCGATCCGGTCGTGATCGCCGCCATGGCCTGCCGCTATCCGGGCGGGGTGTCCTCCCCCGAGGAGCTGTGGGAGCTGGCGCTGTCCGACCGGGAGGCGCTCGGGGGATTCCCCGAGGACCGCGGTCCCGCCTGGGCGGTGTCCGGCCCCTTCCCCCGGTACGGCGGATTCCTGGCGGACGTCGCCGGGTTCGACGCGGCCCACTTCGGGATCTCCCCCCGGGAGGCCCGTGCGATGGACCCGCAGCAGCGGATCGCCCTGGAGCTGTGCTGGGAGGCGCTGGAGCGGTCCGGGTGCGACCCCAAGTCGCTCCACGGGCAGGACGTCGGGGTCTTCCTCGGGGCCATGGCCGGGGACTACGCGACGGCAGCCCGGGAGGCCGGCGACGACCTGGGCGGACATGAGCTGACCGGTGCCTCGAACGCGGTCCTCTCCGGCCGGGTCGCCTATCAGCTGGGGCTCACCGGGCCCGCGCTGACCGTGGACACCGCCTGCTCCTCCTCGCTGGTCGCCGTCCATCTGGCCGCCGCCTCCATCCTGCGCGGCGAGTGCGAACTGGCGCTGGCCGGCGGGGTGACGGTGATGTCGACGCCGAAGATGTTCCAGGAGTTCCAGCGTCTGGGCGGGCTCTCCGCCGACGGCCGCTGCCGGGCGTTCTCCGCCTCGGCCGACGGGACCGTGTGGAGCGAGGGCGCGGGAGTCGTCGTGGTGGCGCGCCGTTCCGAGGCGCGCCGCCGGGGGCTGCGGGTCCTGGCGACCGTCCGGGGCAGCGCCGTCAACCAGGACGGCGCGAGCAACGGGCTGACCGCCCCCAGCGGCACCGCCCAGCGCCGGGTGATCGCGCGGGCGCTGGCCGACGCCGGTCTCCGCGCCGAGGACGTGGACGTGGTGGAGGCGCACGGCACCGGCACGGTGCTCGGCGACTCCGTGGAGGCGCAGGCCGTCATCGACACCTACGGGGCGCGGGACCGCGCCGCCGCGCCGGTGCTGCTCCGCTCGCTCAAGTCGGTCATCGGGCACACCCAGGCCGCGGCCGGGGTCGGCGGTCTGATCGCGATGGTGGCCTCCCTGCACGGGGAGCGGCTGCCGGCGACCCGGTACGCGGACAGCCCGACGCCGAAGGTCGAGTGGCCCGAGAGCGTACGGCTGATGGAGGAGCCGGTGGCGTGGCCGCGCGGGGCGCGGGTGCGCCGGGCGGCCGTCTCCTCGTTCGGCATGAGCGGCACCAACGCGCATCTGCTGATCGAGGAGCCGGGCCCGGAGGCCGAGGACGCCTCCGTACCGGCGGATTCCCCCGCTCTGCCGTTCGTCGTGTCGGCCGGTGACCGCGCCACCCTGCGCGCCCAGCTGGCGCGGGTACGGACGGCTCTCGCCGAGGACTCCGGCACGGCGGGGCGTCCGCTCGCGGCAGCCGCGCTGACGCTCGCGACCGGGAGGGCTTCGCTGCCGCACCGCGCGTCCGTCGTCGCGGCCGACCGGGCCGGGCTGCTCGCCGGGCTGGACGCCGCCCGGCGCGCGGAGAGCGCGGAGCATGTGGCGTTCGGGGAGGTGCGCGGGGACTGCGCCGTGGCGTTCGTCTTCCCCGGCCAGGGCTCCCAGTGGGCCGGGATGGGGCGGCGGCTGCTGCGCGAGTCGCGGGTGTTCGCCGACAGCGTCGCCGCGAGCACCGAGGCCTTCGCGCCGTATGTCGACTTCTCCATTCCCGACCTGCTGAGCGGCGCGGACGACAGCGAACGGGCCAGGGGCCTCGAAGCGATCCAGGTGTCGCTGTTCGTGACGATGGTCGGTCTGGCGGATCTGTGGCGCGCCGCGGGCGTGGTCCCGGACCTGGTGATGGGGCACTCGCAGGGCGAGGTGGCCGCCGCCTGCGCGGCGGGGGCGCTCGATCTCCCGGACGCGGCCCGTGTGGTCGCGGTCCGGGCGAGGCTGCTGTCCCGGCTCTCGGGCAGCGGTGCCATGGCGGTCGTCGGTCTCGACGGGCCGGTGGCGCGCGAGGAGCTGGCGAAGGCTCCGGCGAACGAGCGCGGGGTGGCGGTCGCGGCCGTCAACGGCCCCGGCAGCACGGTGGTCTCGGGTCCGGTGGACGCCGTACGGGCGCTCGTCGCCCGGCTGACGGCGGCGGGGGTGCGCACGGCCACGGTGGCCGTGGACTACGCCTCCCACTCCCCCATGGTCGAGCCCGTCGAGGCCGAGCTGACGGCCGCCCTCGCCGGGATCTCCCCGCGCGAGGCGCGTATCCCGTTCTTCTCGACCACCCGGGCGGCCCGGCTCTCCGGAGCCGAACTGGACGCCGCCTACTGGTACGAGAACCTCCGGGGCGAGGTCCACTTCGCCCGTTCGGTGGCGGCGCTGGCCGGCTCGCGGCGGACCGCGTTCGTCGAGATCAGCCCGCACGAGGTGCTGACCTCGCCGATCACGGCCACCCTGGACGGGCTGGCGGACGGCGCGGAGACGGTCGTGCTGGGCAGTCTGCGGCGCGACCACGGCTCCCACCGCGACTTCCTCTCCTCGGTCGCGCTGGCCTGGACCCGGGGGGTGCCGGTCGGCTGGACGGCGGACACCTTCGGCGGACCGGTCGCCGAACCGGCCGACCTCCCGCCGACGCCGTTCGCGCACCGCCGGTTCTGGATCAGCCCCGGCGTACCCGCCGTGCCCGTCCCGACCACCCCGGCCCCGGCCCCGGCGGTCGAGGCGGCTCCGGTCGAGGACGTGCCGGCTCCGGCGGCCCCCCGCCCGGACAGGGCGGTGCTGACGGCGGTCTCCCAGGTGCTGCATCTGAGCCCGGCCGACGCCGACGAGCGCCGCCACCACAGCTTCACCGAGCTGGGACTCGACTCGCTCACCACGGTCGATCTGCGCCGGCGGCTGCGGGACGCCCTCGGGCTGACCGTCCCCGTCCAGGTCTTCGGGACGCACAACACCCCGCTGGCCCTCACCCAGTGGGTGGAGCAGGCACTCGGCACGGCATCCGGCGGCCCCGGGGCGAAGGCCGCCCCGGCCGCGACGAACCCACCACACCACGACCGTCCGGCGGACCATCCGGTCACCCCGGCCCCGGCGGCGGTCACCGCGCACAGCGAGGAGTACGGCGATGAGTGAACAGCGACGGCGCATGAGCGCCTTCACGGAGGCCGACGCGGCCTTCACGGACGCTCTGCTGCCGGGTCTGGTGACACAGCTCGAGGGCATCGGGCTGATGGAGCTGGAGGGCGAGGGCAGTCCGGTCCTGGACCTGTTCCGCAAGGCGAAGGGGCCGGGACTGCTGATCCCCGCGCGCCACGGCGGCCACGGGCTGAACTGCCGTGACGCCCTGCGGGTCCAGTCGGCGCTGGCGACGCTCTCCCCCTCGCTGGGCGTGGGCACGATGATGCACCACCTCGCGGTGGTCTCCTTCGTGGAGTATCTGCGCGTCCACGTCGGCGACGACGCCCCCCAGTGGGCGCTGCTGGCGTCGGTGGCGCAGCGCGACCACCTCCTCGCCTCGGCCTCCTCCGAGGCCCGCCGGGGCTCGGACGCGCTGGTGCCGCGTACCACCGCCACCCGCCAGGAGGACGGCGGCTACGTCCTCAACGGCTCGAAGAAGCCGTGCAGTCTGGCCCGGTCCATGGACATCCTCACCAGCAGCGTCCTGGTGCGCTCCGACGACGAGCAGGACGGTACGGTCGCGCTGGCCGTCATCCCGGCCGCCATCGAGGGCGTCGGCGTACGCCCGTTCTGGCACAGCCCGGTCCTCGTCGCGGCGGAGAGCGAGGAGGTCGTCCTCGACCAGGTGCACATCCCTGCGGCGATGGTGATCCCCGGCGGCCGTCCCGAGCGGGGCATGGACGAGCTCCAGGTGCGCGCCTGGACCTGGTTCGAGGTGCTGGCCTGCGGCACCTATCTGGGCACCGCCCAGTCGCTGTTCGACCGGGCGGCGAGCGCCCCCCGGGTGGACCGCCGCACGCTGGGCGAACTCGCCGCCGAGCTGTTCGTGTGCCGCAGCGCCTGCGAGCGCGCGGCGGCCACCTTCGACTCGGGCGTCGCCGCCGGGACGGCGATGACCGAGGCGCTGCTGGCGCGGCTGTACGTGGAGGAGCGGCTGCCCGATCTGTGCGCCCGGATCGCCAAGCTGCTCGGCGGGCTCGCCTTCGTCACCGGACCGGAGGCGGCGTATCTGGTCTCCGCCTCCCGGGCGCTGGCCTTCCATCCACCGCGGGGGGTGTCCAGCGCCGAGGCGCTGGGCGAGCGGTTCACCGGCGCCCCGCTCGACCTTTCGATCTTCTGAGGAGCACGTTCGTGTCACGTCATCGTACGGAGGCGGTCTGAGCATGGGGACACCAGTGACCCATATCGTGTTGCGGGTGCGGGGCGCCGTGCCCGCGCACCGGTGGGTGGACGCGGCGGGTCCGGGCGGATCGCCCGGGGCCGCCGGGTTGGTGGATCTCACCGACCGCGGGGAGGCGGCGGCGCTCGCCGCGTTCCGCGAGGTGCAGGCGGCGCAGTGGCACGAGGCCCTCGCCCGGGGCGAGGGCTGGACCCTGCGGGTGGTGCGGATGCCCGCGCCCGCCGACGGCCGGGGCGCGCTCGATCTCGTCTCGGTGGCGGCCCCGCGCACCCCGGGCCTCGCCCTGCTCCCGTACGAGGCGGCGCTTGAGCTGTGCGCCCGGGTGGCGCTGCCGGACGGGCCCGGCGGCGCGCCGTTCCCCGCCGTGCCCGCCGTCCTGGGTCCGGAGGCCGCCCGTTGCCCGAGGCGGCGGAGCGTCGAGGTGACCCCTTCGGCCGAGTTCGCCGCCGGGGACACGGCCGAGTGGCTGCGGTCGCTGATGCCGGCGGTGAGCCCCGGCGAGGTGCGCACGGTCCTGGGGGCGGACGCCCCCGCGCCGTCCGCGCCGGACCCGCTCGGCGGCTCCCTGCTGCTCGACCGGCCCTGGGTGCGGGCGATCCCCGCCGACGCCGCCGGACCGGATGCCGAGATCGGCGTCGACGAGCACAGCGAGGACCCCCGGCACGCCTACCCGCTGGCGGTCGAGGTGCGCGCGGACGGGACGGTCGTCGTCGATCACGACGTCCGTTCCGTCCCGCCCGAGGACGTGGACCGTCTCGTCGGCCGGCTGGTGCGCGGCGAGCGCCCGCCCGCGCCGGAGCCGATCACGCTGCCCGCCCGTATCGCCCGGCAGTTCGCCCGTACCCCCGACGCCCCCGCGATCCTGGCGGGGGACTCCGCCGTCTCCTACCGGGCGCTCGACGAGCGTTCCTCGGAGATCGCCGCGCTGCTGCGCAAGCACGGCTGCGGCCGGGGCAGCACCGTCGGCATCGCCCTGCCGCGATCCGTCGACGCGATCGCCGCGGTCATCGCCGTGGTGCGGGTCGGCGGGGCCTATCTGCCGCTCGACGTCGCCTATCCGCGTGCACGGGTGGCCTTCATGGCCGCCGACTCGGGCGTGGAGACGGTGATCGGCGACGGGACGACCCTCGCGCCGTACACGGGGACGGGGACCACCGGCGCGATCGACCTCGCGGACACGGACGGTCTGCCGGGGGACCCCGAGTGGGCCGCCACGGGCGAGGACGACGCGCTGTACGTCCTCTACACCTCCGGCTCCACGGGCACGCCCAAGGCCGTGGTGCACACGGTCGGCGCCATCGGCAATCTGGTGGACTGGCACACCCGTACGGCCACGGCGGAGACCGAGCCGAGGGTCCTTCAGTTCGCGAGCCTCAACTTCGACGTCGCCAGCCAGGAGATCCTCACCGCGCTCGCCGCCGGCAAGTGCCTGGTGCTCCCGCGCGACGAGGAGCGCACCGACCCCGAGGCGCTGGTCGCGCTGATGGCCCGGCAGCGGGTCACCGAGTTCTTCTGCCCGCAGGTGATGCTCCAGGAGATGTGCCGGGCGGCCGGTGAGAGCGGTGTCGCGCTGCCGTCGCTGCGTCACATCTACCAGTCGGGCGAGCCGCTGGTGATGAACGACGGCATCGACCGCTTCCTGGAGGCCCATCCGCGCACCACCCTGCACAACCACTACGGCCCCACCGAGAGCCATGTCATCACCGCCTACCCGCTGCCCCGGCGGGGCCGCGGACACGCCAAGGGCCCGGTCGCACTCGGGCCGCTGCTCGACACCTGCCGGGGCCATGTCCTCGACTCCCGGCTGCGCCCGGTGCCGCCGGGCGAGGTCGGCGAGCTGTACGCGGCGGCCCCCCAGCTGTCGCGCGGCTATCTGCACCGCCCGGGGATGACGGCGGAACGCTATGTCGCCGACCCGTTCGGCGCGCCCGGCGCGCGGATGTACCGCACGGGCGACCTGGTGCGGCTGCTGCCGGACGGCGGGCTCGCCTATGTGGCGCGCGCCGACGCCCAGACGAAGATCCGCGGCCACCGGGTCGAGCCGGACGAGGTCACCGCGCGGCTGCTGGACCAGGCGGAGGTCGCCAACGCGGCGACGGTCGCCCGGCAGGGCGCGTCCGGGACCAATGTCCTGGTCGCGTACGTGGTGCCGCGGGGAGCCGGGGACGGTCTCGCCGCCCGGCTGCGGGAGCGGCTCGGCGCGTCGCTGCCCGAGTACATGGTGCCGTCCTCGGTGGTCCTGCTGGACGCCCTGCCGCTGACGCCCAGCGGCAAGGTGGACAAGGCCGCCCTGCCGGACCACACCGCGCTGCCCGCCGAGACCTCCGGTGCCCTGCGGACCGGCCCCCGGGCCGAACTGGCGGCCGTCTGGACCGAGATCCTCGGAGTCGCCGAGGTCGCCGACGAGGACGACTTCTTCCAGGTCGGCGGAAGCTCCCTCACCGCGATCCAGGTCGCATCCGCCGTACGGCGGCGGCTGGGCATCCGGCTCAATGTGCCCGACGTCGCCGAGCACTCGCGCTTCGACGCCCTCGCCGCGCTGGTCGACTCCCGGTCGGCGGCCCCCGCCGCGCCTCGGACCGAGCCGGTCCTGCGGCCCCGGCCCGCCGAGCGGTACGAGCCCTTCGACCTCCTCGACCAGCAGCAGGCGTATCTGATCGGACGCGGCGGCGACATCGAGGGCGGCGGGGTGGCCTGCCACCTCTATCTGGAGTACGAGGGCGAGGAGGCGGCCCCGGACGGGGACCGCGAGGGCCCCGGCGTCCGGATCGAGGAGGTCCAGGAGGCGCTGCGGCGGCTGATCGACCGTCACGACATGCTGCGGACGGTCTTCGACGAGCAGAACATGACCCAGCGGGTGCTGCGCTCCGAGGAGATCACGCCGTACGTCTGCGAGATCGTCGACGCCGTGGCCGACCCGGGGGCCGCCGCGGCCGTCCGCGAACGGCTCTCCCACGAGAGCCGTCCCCCGGGTGTCTTCCCCCTGTTCAGCGTGGTGTTCATCCGGCTGCCCGAGCGCGGGCTGCGGATGTGCGTCAGCATCGACGCCCTGCTCGCGGACGCCCGCGGCATCCAGGTGATCTTCGACGACTGGTCCGCCGCGCTCCGCGGCGACCTCGCCCCCGCCCCCGGCGCGCCCACCTTCCGGGAGTACGTCGCGGCGGTGGCCCGGCTCCGTGAGCAGCCCGAGTTCGAACGGGCGGCGGAGTACTGGCGGAAGCGGATCGAGACCCTGCCCGCCGGCCCCCGGATGCCGCTGCTGCGGGACCCGGCGGGGGCCGCGGCCCCGGTCTTCGTCAACCGCCGTCACACCCTCACGTCCGAGCGCTGGGCGCGGATCCGCGCGGAGGCGGCCCACCGGGGCCTCACCCCCACCGCGGTCGTCCTCGGGGCCTACGCCTGGGCCCTCGCGCAGTGGGCGGACGACCCCAGGTTCCTGCTCAATGTGCCGAGCATGAGCCGCTACCCGGTCCACCCCGGTGTCGACGACATCGTCGGCGAGTGCGCCTCCTTCACCCTGCTGGAGGTCGACACGTCGGGCGTCGCCGCCTTCGACCGGCTGGCGGCCCGCGTACAGCGCCGGCTGCTCGACGATCTGGACCACCGCCACTTCACCGGCATGGACGTCACCCGGGAACTCATCCGCCGCAACGGCGGTGTCACCGAGGCGCTCGCGCCCGTGGTCATGACCAGCGAACTCGGCGTCGGCGACGGCGTGGACGAGATCTTCGACGGACGGCTGCGGGAGACCTACGCGCTCAGCCAGACCCCCCAGGTGTGGATGGATCTGCTGCTGCGCGAGCGCGCCGGTTCCCTGGTGCTCAACTGGGACGTGGTGGAGGAGCTCTTCCCGCCGGCCGTCGTCGACGGGGTGTTCCGGCTGCTGATCGCGCAGCTGGAGGCCCTCGGCGACTCCGTCTCCGCCTGGTCCGAGCCCCCGGTGGCGGCCGTCTCCGAGACGGTGGCCCGGGAGCGCGGCGAGGGGCCCGCGCGCACCGCACGGGGCGTTGCGCCCCACACGGTGATCCGCGAGCGGGCCCTGAGCGACGCCGGCGCGCCCGCCCTGGTGGACGGGGACACCGCACTGACCCGGGGCGAGCTGGCGGCGGCGGCCCGTGCCGTCGCGCTGGACGTCGCGGCCGCGCTCGGCCGGGCCGCCGGGGAGTCCGGCGAACCGGTGGCGGTCCTGGTGCGGCGCGGCTGGCGGCAGTACGCGGCCTGTCTCGGCGTCATGGAGACCGGCCGGGCCTATCTGCCCCTGGACACCGAGCTGCCGCCCGAGCGGATCGCCGCCGTGCTGCGGCAGGCCGGCGTCCGGGTGGCGGTGACCGACCCGGCGAACCGCGCGCTGGTCCCCTCCGGGGTGCTCCGCGTCGACGCCGAAGCCGCCCAGGCCGCGGACGGCGCGTCCTGGCGTACCCCCTGGCCCGGCGGCGAACCGGCCGGCCGGTCCGGATCCGCGTGGGCGTACGTCCTGTTCACCTCCGGCTCCACCGGCGAGCCGAAGGGCGTGCCGATCACCTTCGACGGCCTCGCCAACTGTGTGGAGCACACCATCGACCGCCTCGGCCTCGACGAGACGGACACCTCCCTGGCGGTGGCCTCCCTCCACCACGACCTGTCGCTGTTCGACCTGTTCGTGATGCTCGGCGCGGGCGGCACGGTCGTGGTAGCCGGACGCGGCCGGGAGGCCGACGCCCAGGAGTGGGCGCGCGCCGTCGACCGGCACGAGGTCACCTCCCTGTGCGCCGCGCCCGCCGTGGTGGAGATGCTGCTCGACGGCGCGGGCACCGCGCCCGCGCCCGCCCTGCCCTCGCTGCGACGGGTGCTGACCGGCGGCGACTGGGTGCCCCTGCCGCTCCTCGACCGGCTGCGCGCGGCCGCCCCCGAGGTGCGCCCGGTGAGCATCGGCGGTCCCACCGAGACCACCGGCTGGAACATCGCCCACGAGGTGGACGGCCCCGACGCCGTCGGCCCCGACTGGTCGACCGTCCCGTACGGCCGGCCCATCCCCGGGACGTACTACCGGGTGGTGGACGGCGACTTCCGGGACCGGCCCGCGTGGGCGAGCGGCGAACTGGTCGTCGCGGGCGTGGGCGTGACGCCCGGCTACCTCACCGCGGACGGGATCTCCCGCGACCGCCACGGCACGGACCCGGACACCGGCGAGGTGTTCTTCCGCACCGGCGACCTCGGACGGTTCCGCGACGGACTCATCGAGTTCATCGGCCGCGCCGACGACCAGGTGCAGATCCAGGGCCACCGGGTGGAGCCGGGCGAGGTGACCGCCTTCCTCAACGGCCTCCCCGGGGTGCGCCGTTCGGCGGTGCTCCCGCTGCCGGGGGCCGTACGCGGCACGGTGCGCGCGCTCGTCGCCTTCGTGGTGCTCGCCGACGGCGTGGACCCCCGCGCCGTACAGGGCTGGGTCATGACCGGGCTGCCGCCCGCGCTGCGCCCCCAGCGTCTGATCGCCGTCACCACCCTGCCCACCAGCCGCAACGGCAAGGTGGACCGGGCCGCGCTGCTGCGGGCGTACGAGAGCGAGCACGCGGGCGGCGACGCCGGGGACGACCCGGCGGCCGACGACGGCACCTCGTCCGACGGCGCCCTGGAGTGGCTGGTCCGCGATGTGTGGAGCCGCCGTCTGGAGGTGGACCGGGTCCTGCCGGACGACAACTTCTTCCTGCTCGGCGGCGATTCCCTGGTCGTCTCACGGGTGGTGCTGGACCTGCGGGCGATCCTGCCCGGGGCCCGCATCAGACCCGGCGGCATCTTCTCCACCCGCAGCGCCGCCGAGTTCGCGGCCCTGCTGCGCCGCACCGAGGCCGACCCCGGCCGGCTGGAGGAGATCGCCGGTCTGTACCGGGAGGTCTCCGAGCTGAGCGAGGACGAGCTGGACGCCTATCTGGAGGGCGAGGGCGATGACGAGCAGTGAACCGGCCGAGCGGCCGGAGCCGTACGTCCAGGTCCGCGGACCGGTCCGCGAGCGGTACGCGCTGATCACCGGGGCCAGTTCGGGCCTGGGCGCGGCCTTCGCGGACCGGCTCGCCCAAAACGGCTACTCCCTGGTGCTCGTCGCCCGGGACGAGGACCGGCTGTCGGCCGTCGCGGAGCGGGTGACCGGGCGGTACGGGACGCGCTGCGAGGTGCTGCCCGCCGATCTGGCGTCCGCCGCCGACCGCCGCGCCGTCGAGGAGCGCGTCGGGCGGGGCGTCGACTTCCTGGTGAACGCCGCCGGGTTCGGCGTCTCGGGGTCCTTCTGGTCCGTGGAGAGCGCCGCGCTGGACGCCCAGCTCGCGGTGAACGTCTCCAGCACCCAGGAGTTCACCCGGGCCGCCGTCGCCCACATGCTGGAGAACGACGGCGGAACGGTCGTCAACCTCTCCTCCATCACCGGCCTGGTGCCGGGGCGGGGATCGACCTACGCCGCCTCCAAGGCGTGGGTCCTCTACTTCTCGCAGGGGCTGAGCCACGCCCTGCGCGGCACGAACACCAGGGTGATGGTCCTCGCCCCCGGGTTCGTGCGCACCGAGTTCCACGCACGGGCGGGCATCGACGTGCGGACGGTCGGCGACGGCTGGTGGATGGATCCGCACGATGTCGTCGACCAGTGCCTCGTGGACCTCCGAAGAGGAAAGACGTTCTCGATGCCCGGGATCCGCAACAAGGCGTTCATCGCCGCGGTCTCCCGGCTGCCGAGGGCACTCGCCCAGCGAGTGAACCGCATGCTCGGCAACGCCGGCGCGCGCGCGTAGAACCACAAGAAGAATCAGCGAAAGAAGAAGAACCATGAGCAAGCGTCGTGTCCTTGTCGCAGCGGCCCTGGTGGCCCCGCTGCTCCTCAGCGGCTGCGGTACGTCGTCGGAGAAGGACGGTGCGGACGGCGGCAAGGGCGGGGAGAAGGCCCCCGCCGAGAAGACGACCCGCAGTGTCACCCACGCGCTCGGCACCCTGAACGTGCCGACCGCGCCGAAGTCCGTGGTCGCGCTGGACGAGGTCGCCGGACTCACCCTCCTGTCCCTCGGCATCAAGCCCAAGGTCGTCTACAAGGCGAGCGCCCAGCCGCGCGCCCAGGAGATCCTTGAGGCCGGGGGCGTCGAGGTGCGCGACGTGACGGTCGGCACCCTCCCCGCCATGGAGAAGCTCACCGTCGACGGACCCGACCTGATGGTCGGCACCGGCGCGGCCGGGCCGGCGGGCGTCGGCTACAAGAAGCTGACCAAGCTGGCCCCCACCGTCGTCCTGCCCATCGAGGGCACCTGGCGCGAGATCGTCGCCAACACCGCGGGCTACTTCGGCAAGGAGGAGATCGGCAAGCGGCAGATCGCCGCGACCGAGGCGCTCCTGAAGAAGCCGGCGGAGGCCAACAAGGCGGAGAAGGGCGACGAGACGCTCTCCCTGCTCGGCAACTCCTTCGGGCAGAACGACTTCACCATGCCCCCGCACGTGCCCATCTCCACCCTGGTCGCCGAGGCGGGATTCACCCGCCCCGAGTTCCAGCAGCGCGAGGTCAAGGGCTACTCGGTGCCGCTCTCCTCGGAGTTTCTGTCCGAGCAGGACGCCGAGCTGATCGTGATCCCGAAGGGGGCCTACTACGACCCGGCCGCGCTCCAGAAGAAGCCGACCTTCAAGGAGCTGAAGGGCGAGGTCGTCATCCCGGACGCCGACATCTGGTACGGCATGTCCGGATTCGCCTTCTACGCGTCCGCGCACGACCTGAACACGCTCGCCTCCGGACAGGGTGAGCTGACGTCGCAGAAGACCGTCCAGGACGTCTGGAAGACCTATCTCTCCGAGACGACGAAGTAGTCGGTCGCGCGGTGCCCCGGAGCGCTCCGGGGCACCGCGGTCCGTCGAGGTCCATTTACCGCACACCCATACCGGTCAGGGAGAATTGGTGGCAGAGGGGAAAGGAACCGCGATGCCGATGTGGCTCGTCGCGCTGTTCCTGTCGATATTCACGTTCTACACGGACGATCATGTGATCGCGGGGATACTCCCCGAGGTGGCCGAAGGGCTCTCGGTCTCCGAGGCCGTCGCCGGCCAGCTCGTCACGGTGTTCTCGCTGACGATCGCACTCGTCACACCCCTGGCCGGACTGCTGCTGTCCCATGTCGCCCGGCGCGCGGTGGTGCTGAGCGCGCTGGCCGTCTTCACCGCCGCCAATCTGGCCGCCACCGCGACCGACTCGTACGCGGTGATGGTGGGGCTGCGCGTCGCCGCCGCCCTGGCCGCCGCCGCGGCGACCCCGCTGATCTTCGCCAGCACCGCCGAACTGGCTCCCGCGGAGCGCCGGGGACGGTATCTGTCGGTCCTGGCGATCGGCGTCACCGGCTCCATCGCCTTCGGGGTGCCGCTGGGCAGCTGGATCGGCACCGGACTGGGCTGGCAGGCCACCTTCGGCACGATGGCGGGCCTGGGCGCGCTGAGCCTGGTGCTCGTCGCCCTCTTCCTGCCCGCGACCGAGCCGACCGTCCCGCTCCCCCTGCGGCAGCAGGTCCGCGCGCTGTCCGCCCGGCCGATCTCCCTCGCCCTCACCGGCGGCGGAGTGGCGATCATGGGCTCGATCATGCTGCTGACCTATCTCGTCCCCTATCTCCAGAGCCTGCTCAGCGCCGGTGACAGCGTGCGCGGCCTCGTCTTCGCCGTGCTCGGCGTCGCCGGCACCGTCGGAGTCTTCGCCGGCGGGTTCGCCACCGACCGGCTCGGCGCGGACCGCACCATCCGGCTGGGCCTCGGCGCTTTCACCGCCGTGATGCTGACCCTGACCGCGCTGTGGTGGCTGCGGCCCGTCCCGACCGCGCTCTTCCTGCCGCTGGTGGCCCTCTGGGGCGCGCTCGCCTACCTCAGCTCACCCGCCGTCCAGACCCGGCTGCACCAGGTCGCCGGCGAACTCACCGCCCAGGCGCTGGCCCTGAACACGAGCTTCGGCTACCTCGGCATCGCCATCGGCGGGGCGCTCGGCGGAGTCATCGTCTCCCAGGCGGGTCCGGGCTGGCTGCCCGTCGCCACCGCCGTCACCTCCCTGCTCGCGCTGGGGCTGATCACCCTCGCGTTCCGGCAGCCGCCCACCGCCCCCGTGCCCCAGGCCGCCGACGACCAGCAAGGAGCGCCCCAGTGAGCCCGACCACCACCGATACCGACACCGGCACCTCCGCACCGGCCGCCCGGCACGAGGAGGACCCGCCCGCGAACGCGGCGCCGGCCGCCCCCGTGCCGCCCGCCGACGCCCCCGCCACCCTCGGCGCGCTGCTGCGCCCGGTGCGCGGGCCGCTCGGCGTCAGCGCCGCCCTCGCGGCCGTCGCCGCCTTCGCGGGCATCGTCCCGCTGATCTGCCTGGTCGAGCTGGCCGGGGTGCTGCTGCCCGGAGTGAACGGCGGGGCCGTGGACGAGGACGCGGCATGGACCGCGGCCTGGATCGCCGCGGGCGCGCTCGCCCTGCGCCTGGTCCTCACCCTCGCCGCCGCGACCGTCTCCCACCTCGCCGATGTGCGCCTCGGCTCCTCGGTCCGCCGGTCGGTGGTGCGCAGGCTCGGCCGGGTGCCGCTGGGCTGGTTCACCGAGCGCAACTCGGGCCTGGTGAAGAAGGCCGTCCAGGACGACGTGGGGGCGCTGCACCATCTGGTGGCGCACTCGGTCACCGAACTCACCACGGCCGTCGTGGTCCCCGTGACCATCCTCGGCTATCTGCTGTTCACCGACCCGCTGATGACGGCCGTCACCCTGCTGCCGGTGCTCGCGGGCATGCTCGGACTGAAGATCGCCACCCGTGGCACCACCGAGAAGATGGTGGAGTACGCGGGCTCCCTGGGCCGGCTGGGCTCGGTGACCGTGGGCTTCGTCGACGGCATCACCGAGGTGAAGTCCTTCGGCACCATCGGGCGCGCCCACCGGTCCTACCGGGAGGCCGCGGACGACTTCGACAACCGGCACTACGAGTGGATGCGGTCGAGTTCGGCGGGCGCGACCTTCATGGAGCTGGCGCTGTCCCCGATGACCCTGCTGCTGACCACGACCGCGGCGGGCGCGGGCCTGCTGAACGCGGGCCGGCTCGACGGGCCGCTGGAGCTGCTGCCGTTCATCGTGCTGGGACTCGCCATCCCCGCGCCCGTGCTGGCCGTGGGCTTCAACTACCACGCGCTGCTCGCGGCGCGCGGCGCGGCCGACCGGGTCCGGCAGATCCTCGCCGAGCCGGAGCTTCCGTCGGTCCCGCACGGGCCGCGGCTCTCCGCGACCGGCTCCACGATCCGCTTCGAGTCGGTGGACTTCTCCTACGGTGAGACCTCCGCGCTGCGCGGGATCGATCTCACCCTCGCCCCCGGCACGATGACCGCCCTGGTCGGCCCGTCCGGCTCCGGCAAGTCGACGCTCGCGAAACTGCTGGCGCGCTTCCAGGACCCGGCCGGCGGCCGGATCACCGTCGACGGCACGGATCTGCGCCGGCTGCCCTTCGCGGACCTGTACGAGCACGTCGGCTTCGTCTTCCAGGACACCACCCCGCTGCGGATGTCCCTGCGCGACAACATCCGGCTCGCCCGGCCCGACGCGAGCGACGAGGACGTGCTGCGGGCGGCCCGCGCCGCCCATGTCGCGGAGGTGATCGAACGGCTGCCCAAGGGCCTGGACTCGGTCGTCGGCGAGGACGCCACCCTGTCGGGCGGCGAGTGCCAGCGCATCGCGATCGCCCGGGCGATCCTGGCCGACCGGCCCGTCCTCATCCTCGACGAGGCGACCTCCGCCGTGGACCCCGACAGCGAGGCCAGCATCCAGCAGGCGCTGAGCGCCCTGGCCGCCGACAAGACGGTGCTGGTGGTGGCGCACCGGCTGCACACCGTCCGCCACGCGGACGCCATCGTCGTCCTGGACGGCGGCGAGATCGCGGCGAGCGGCACCCACGAGGAACTGCTCCGGGGCGGCGGGCTCTACCCGGCGCTGTGGGCGGCCCACACCGGGGAGAGCGCGGCCCCGGCCGCTCCGGCCGGAGAGACCCCGTCGCTCCCGGACCCCGCCGGGGACCGGGAGCAGGACCACGACGACCGCGGCGACCGCGGCGACCGCCGGGAAGGACCCGCAGCATCATGATCCGCGACCTGCACGCCCTGCTCGACGACACCGGGAAGCGCCAACTGCGCGCCCTGCTGCTGCGGATCACCGCCGCCGCGATCCTCCAGGCCCTGGCCGGCTGCACCCTGATCCCCCTGCTGAGCGCCGTCTTCACCGAGGACTGGGGGCGCACCTGGACCTGGGCGGGCGTCCTCGCCGCCCTCGTCCTCGTCCACCATGTGCTGATCCTCCGCAACCATCTGCGCTCGGGCGAGCTGTCCAGCCGGCTGCTGCGGCTGCTCCACACCCGGCTGGGCGAGACGCTGACCACCATCCCGCTGGGCTGGTTCGGCGCCGGCCGCTCCGCGAAGGTCAACCGGCTCGTCACCAAGACGGCCCTCGACGTGGCCACCGCCCCCGCCCATCTCGTCGCCCCGGTCATCACCGCGTTCGTCGCCCCGGCCACGATCATCGCCGTGACCCTCGTCGTACGCTGGGAGATCGGCCTCGCGCTGCTGATCGGCGCTCCCCTGCCGCTCCTCGCGTACCGTCTGTATCTGCGGGTGATCGAGCGGGTCGAGAACGACTGGGAGGCGGGCACCAACCGCGCCTCGGCACGGGTCCTGGAGTACGCCACCCAGCAGCCGGTGCTGCGCGCCTACGGCCGCGGCGCCGACGAGGGCGGCCCGCTGGGCGCGGCCTTCGCCGAACAGGACGCCCAGGCCCGCCGGATGGTGATCGGCAGCTCGGCGGCGAGCGCCCCCCTCTTCCTCGCCCTGCAGACCGTGCTGACGGCCGTGCTCGCCCTGGTCGTGCATCTGTCCCTCGCGGGGGACGCGGACATCGCGGTCCTGCTGGCCGTGATGGTGCTCGCGGTACGGTTCGTCGAGCCGCTCACCGCCGTGGCGGAGGTCGCGGGCGGACTGCGGATCGCGGCGGTCGGCATGCGCCGGTTCCAGGAGGTACTCTCCGTGGAGCCGCTGCCGGAGCCGGCGGAGGCCGCCCCCGCGGGCGCTCCCACGGTCGAGTTCCGCGAGGTGGAGTTCGGTTACGAGCCCGGCCGGCCGGTGCTCCGCTCGCTCTCCTTCAGCGCCGCCCCGGGCACGCTGACCGCGCTGGTGGGACCCTCCGGCGCGGGCAAGTCCACGGTCCTCTCCCTCATCGCCCGCTTCTACGACCCCGAACCGGGCGCGGGCACGGTGCTCGTGGGCGGCCGGGACATCCGGGAGCTGGGCACCGAGGCGCTGATGCGCCAGCTCTCCCTGGTCTCGCAGGACCCGTATCTGTTCGAGGACACCATCGAGAACAACATCCTGCTGGCCAGGCCGGGGGCGACCCGGGAGGAGCTGGAGCGGGTCGCCCGGCTGGCCCGGGTGGACGAGATCGTCGGCCGGCTGCCGGACGGCTGGGACACCCGGGTCGGCGAGGGCGGCTCCACCCTGTCGGGCGGCGAGCGGCAGCGGGTCTCGATCGCCCGCGCCCTGCTGAAGGACGCGCCGATCGTGCTGCTCGACGAAGTGACCTCCTCCCTCGACGCGGAGAACGAGCGGCTGGTGCAGCAGGCCATCGCGCGGCTCGCCGAGGACCGGACCGTGCTCGTGGTCGCGCACCGGCTCCAGACCGTCCGGGGCGCGGACCGCATCATCGTCCTCGACGAGGGCCGGGTGACCGAGTCGGGCACCCACACCGAGCTGATGGAGCACGACGGCACCTACCGCCGCTTCGTGGAACTCCGGGAGCAGGCGGACTCCTGGAAGCTCACCCCCCGCTGAACCGATCCGCCCCGATCCACCCCGGCCCGCCGCCGGGCCACTCACACACCCTCAAAAGGAGAACGCACCATGTCCACGAACCCCTTCGACGACGAGAACGGCCGATTCCACGCGGTGGTCAACGAGGAGGAGCAGTACGCCCTGTGGCCCGCCTTCCGTGAGGTGCCGCCCGGCTGGCGGACCGTGTTCGGCGAGGCGTCCCGCGCCGAGGTCCTCCAGTACATCGAGGACAACTGGACCGACATGCGCCCGCTGAACCTGCGCGAGGCGATGGCCGCGGACACCGCGTCCCACTGACCGTCCCGGCCGGCCGCGGCACCCCGCGGCCGGCCCCGCCCAGGAACGCGCACCCGCCCATGAACGACCGCACATCAGCGACAGGTGAGGAACACCCGGTGGCCCCCAGAGGCAAGCAGGACATCGCCCACGTCCTGGCACTCGGCCCCCTGCAACGGGGGCTGTACTCACTCAACAGGATGCTCCACGGCACACCGGAGCGCCCTCCCGGCGACGCCGGGGAGCCGGAGACCGACGGCGCGGCGGACATCTACTCCATAGCCGTGCTGACCGACTTCCACGGGCCGCTGGACACCGAACGGCTCCGGCGCGCCCTCACCGCCGTACTGGCCCGGCATCCGCATCTGCTCGCCCGCTTCTGGGACGAGGGGCTGCCGCACCCCGTGCAGCTGGTCCCCGCCGAGGTGGACTTCCCCTGGCGGGAGGTGGAGATGGCCGCCCCCGAGTTCCAGTCGTATGTGCGCACCGCGCAGTACGAGCCCTTCGACCTGGTCGAGGGGCCTCCGCTGCGCGCCACGCTGGCCGCGCTCGCCCCGGGCCACCACCGGCTGCTGGTGGTCTTCCACCACATCGTGCTGGACGGCTGGTCGGTGCCGCTGTTCTGGCGGGAGCTGGCGGACCGCTACGAGGAGGACGGCGGCGAACCCGTCGAGGCGTCCCCCGCGTACCCCGAGTACATCGGCTGGCTCCAGCGGCAGGACCGGCAGGGCTCGCTGCGCAGATGGCGCGAGATGCTCGCCGGGGTGGACGAGCCGACGGTGGTCGCCGGCACCGCGCCGCCCGGCGTCGCCCCGCTGCCCCGGCTCACCATGCGCTCCATGGAAGGGCCGGAGCTGGACACGCTCCTCGCCCGGGTGCGGTCGCTCAACCTCACCGTGAACACCGTCGCCCAGGTGGCCTGGGCCGTGCTGCTGCACCGGCTGACGGGCCGCGAGGACACGACCTTCGGGGTGACCGTCTCCGGCCGCCCCGAGGAGGTCCGGGGCATCGAGTCGTCCATCGGGCTCTTCATCAACACCGTCCCCGCGCGGGTCACGCTCCGGCCCGACGAAACGCTTCGCGAGCTGTGCCGGCGCGTCCAGCGCGACGCCGCCGAGCAGCGGGCCCACGGCTATGTGGGGCTCAGCGAGATCCAGCGGGAGGCCGGCGCGGGCGACCTCTTCGACACCATGATGATCTTCCACAACACGCCGAAGGGAACGGCCAGGGACACCCTGGACCTCGGCGGCGGCGTGACGATGTCGCCCGTCCTCATGGACAGCTACACCCACTACCCGCTCACCGTGGTCCCGTTCCTCCTCGACGACCGGCTGTACGTCAACGTCGACCATGTCGACGCCCTCCTCGGCGGGCTGGACGCCGGGCGGCTCGCCGAACGCTTCCTCCACCTGGTGCGGGAGATCGCCCGCGACCCCGGGCGCACCCACCGCGAGCTGGACGCCCTGCTGCCCGGGGAGGCCGGCGAGCTGAGGGCGCTGGCCGAGGGAGCGGGCGTCGACCGGCCCGCCGACCCGGCCGACCACGGCGTCCACCGCGCCTTCGAGCGGGCCGCGGACCGGCACCCCGGGCGCACCGCCGTCATCGACGCCGAGGGCGAACTCGACTACGGGACGCTGGACCGCTGGGCCGACTCCGTCGCCCACCGGCTGCGCGCCCTCGGCGTCGGACCCGAGACCCGGGTCGCCGTGGCGCTGCCGCGCACCCGCGCCTTCTTCGCCGCCCTGCTCGGCGTGCTGAAGGCCGGGGGCGTCCTCGTACCGCTCGACCTCTCCGCGCCCCGCGAACGCAACGCCGCCATCGTCGAACTGGCCGGCGCCCAGGTGCTCGTCGCCGAGCCCGGCGAGCAGGACTGGTGGCCGGGCGAGCGCTGCGCCACCGGCCACGGGGCCCCCGCCGCCGGCGGGCCGGGCACCGGGCGTCTCACCGGGTCCACCGCCGCCGACCAGGCGGTGCACACCGTGTTCACCTCCGGCTCCACGGGTGAGCCCAAGGGCGTCATCGCCACCCATCGGGGGCTGCTGACCCTCCTGGAGGCGCACCGGGAGGAGATCTACGCGCCCGTCCTGGAAGACCCCGAGCGGGTGCTGCGGGTCGGGCACGGCTGGTCGTTCGCCTTCGACGCGAGCTGGCAGCCGCAGCTGGCCCTGCTCAGCGGCCACACCGTGGTCCTCTTCGACGAGGAGGACCAGCGCGATCCCTACCGGCTGGTGCGCAAGATCCGCGAGCACGGGGTCGACATGCTGGACACCTCCCCCTCGATGCTGGGCCGGCTCGCCGAGGCCGGGCTGATCGAGGGCGAGGACTGCCCCCTGTCCATCCTGGCGCTGGGCGGCGAGGACATCCCCCGCAGCGCCTGGGACGTCCTCGCCGGACTCAAGGGCACCCGGGTGCACAATTTCTACGGCCCGACGGAGATCACCGTGGAGGCCGTCAACGCGCTCGTGGTGGCGGGCGAGGAGCCCCAGATCGGCGGTGCCGCGCCGGGGTCCTCCGCCCAGGTGCTCGGCCCGGATCTGCGGCCGGTGCCGGTCGGGGTGCGCGGCGAGCTGTATCTCGGCGGGCTCCAGGTGGCGCGCGGCTACCAGGCCCGGCCCGGACTGACCGCCGAGCGGTTCGTACCGGACCCGGTCACCGGGGAGCGGCTCTACCGCACCGGAGACGTGGTCCGGCGCAACGCGGACGGCCGGCTGGTCTTCCTCGGCCGCGCCGACGACCAGGTGAAGGTGCGCGGCTACCGGATCGAACTCGCCGAGATCGTGGCCGCGCTGGAGACCCGGCCCGATGTCGCGCGGGCCGTGGTGGTGGCGCAGCCGGAGGCGCGCGGGCGCGTCCTGGTCGCCTATGTGGTGGCGGCCGAGGAGGTGCGCTCCGCGGGCGGCCGGCTCGACCCGGTGGAGCTGAGGGAGGATCTGGCCCGGCGCATTCCGCACTACATGGTGCCCGCGCGGTGGGTGGAGCTGGACTCCGTGCCGCTGACGGTCAACGGCAAGGCGGATCTGCGGGCCCTGCCGCGCCCCACGGGCGGCGGGGAATCCCCGGACGTCTCCCGGCCGCCCGCGACCGACGCCGAGCGGACGGTGCTCGCGGCGGCGCGCGCCCTGCTGGACGAGCCGCACCTGGGCGTCGACGACGACATGTTCCACCGGGGCATGGACAGCATCGCCACCATCTCGCTCGTCGGCGCACTGCGCCGGGCCGGGCTCCAGTGCACCCCCCGGCAGATCGCGGTCCACCGCACACCGGCCGAGGTGGCCCGGGCGGTGACGGCGGCGGCATCGGCGACGGCGTCCGCCGCGCCCGGGGAATCGGGCTCCGAACCGGTGCGCACCCCGGCGCTGGAGTGGATGCGGCGGCTCGGCTCCTACCGGAGATTCGCGCAGTCCCAGCTGATCGCCCTGCCCCCGGACATCACCGCGGAGGGGACCGCCCGGGCGCTGGAGCGCGTGCGCGCGGCGCATCCCCAGCTGTCCGCCCGTACCGTGCTCGAAGCGGACGGCGGGCTCGCCCTGGTCCCGGCCGAACCGGACGCCGTGCCGCGCGTCCTGGTGGCGGAGGAGTACCCGAGGCTGACCCCTCAGGTGGTCCTGGAGAGCGCCCGCCGGGTGTGGGAGCGGCTCGATCCGGACACCGGCGCGATGATGGTGGCGGTCTTCCTGCGGGAGACGGAGACCGGGGTGGCCCGGCTCTTCCTCGCCGTGCACCACGCGGTGGTGGACATCGTCTCCCTGCACGTCCTGCTGGAGGACCTCGCCGCGGCCCACGGGTCCGAGGACCCGCTGCTCGCCGAGCACACCACCATGGCCGACTGGTCCCGGGCCCTGGCCGCGCGGGCCGGCGGCTCCGAGCCGCGCGATCAGCTGCCCCACTGGGCCGGGGTGGCACGGGAGTACGAGCGCGCGCCGAGGATCGCGCGCCGGAGTGCCGACCCGGCCGTCCACACCCGGGGGCGGCTGGTGTCGCACCGGGTGACGGCAGACGCGTCCACGACCGGCGCTCTGCTGCGCTCCGCGCACACCACCCCCGAGAACGCGCTGCTCACGGCGGTCGCGCTCGCGGAGGCCGGCTGGCGTGAGCGGCACGGCCGTCCGGCGGACAGCGGGCTCACCGTGGTACGGGAGGGACACGGCCGCCGGGACGATCTCGTCGGCCCCTTCCTGGACCGCCCCGTGGACACCTCCCGTACCGTCGGCTGGTTCAACGTCTTCCACCCCGTCGTCCTGGACTCGGGCACGGGCGCGAGGAACCGGCTGACGCCCCGGGGCGCGGCGGCGGACCACCACGCCGCGCTCGGGCTGCTGGAGAAGGTCGCGGACGAGCTGGCGGCGGTGCCGCACGGCGGATTCGACCACGGTCTGCTCGGCGAGTCGGCCGCGGTCCCCGCCGAGGTGCTCTTCAGCTATCTGGGCCGGCTGGACCAGGTGGTGACCGCCGCCGAGGACCGGCCGTGGACCCTGGTCGCCGACGAGGCGCTCCGCGCGGTCTTCCCGCAGGACAGCGAGCCGGACGCGGCCCAGCCGTACGCACTGGAGCTGGTGTGCGCGATCCACCCGGGGCCGGACGGCCCGGTGGTGGAGGCGCTGTGGCGGTACGACCCCGGCGTCTGCGACGAGCGGGACATCAAGGAACTGGCCGCGCTGTGGCGGGAGGCGCTCGACGCGCTCGCCGCCGCCGTCGCGGAGAACGAGAGGAACAGCGCATGACAGAGACCATCGAACTCGGCGGGATCACCCTCGCCTATGAGGAGTTCGGCAGCGGAGACCCGGTCGTACTCGCCATGGGCGCGGGCTCCCCGGGCCGCGTCTGGCGCGCCCACCAGGTGCCCGCCCTGGTCGCGGCGGGCCTGCGCGTGATCGTCTTCGACGCCCGCGGCGTCGGCGGCAGTTCCCCCTGCCCCGAAGGGTTCACCTTCGACGACCTCACCGACGACCTGGCCGGCCTGATCGAGAAGGTCGCCCAGGGACCCGCCCATGTGGTGGGGACCTCACTCGGCGCCCGCGTGGCCCAACAGCTCGCACTGCACCGCCCCGACCTGGTGAACCGACTGGCCCTGCTGGCCACACGCGGCCGCCCCGACGCGGCCCTCACCGTCTTCTCCCAGGCCCAGATCGCCCTGCACGACCACAATGTGGCCCTCCCCACCGAGGCACGCGCCGCCCTCGGGGCCCTGGCCAACCTCTCCCCCGCGAGCCTGCGCGACGAGATCGAGGCGGAGGACTGGCTCGCCATCCTGGGCATGACCCCCGCCACCCCGTCCGCCGGAGTCCGCGCCCAGTTCGCGGCAGCCCTCACCGGCTTCCCCCCGAGCGTCTCCGCCTTCGCCGGAATCACCGCGCCGACCCTGGTGGTCTCCTTCGCCGACGACCGCCTCTCCCCGCCGGAGCTGGGCGCGGAGATCGCCGACGCCGTGCCCGGGGCCCGCTCCGAAGTCGTCCCCGACACCGGGCACTTCGGCTACCTGGAACGCCCCGCCGAGGTCAACCGACTCCTGGTCGACTTCCTGACCGGCCCCTGACCGGCTGCCGACCGGCCGCTGAAAGGCCCGCGGGACCTGCTCAAGGTCCCGCGGGCCTCGGCCGTGCGGGGGCGCGGCGCTCGGCCGGCGGGAGGAGCAGGACCTCCAGTGCGGTGGCGCAGGCGCGCGCCTGGTCGGCGAGCCAGGGCAGTCGTTCGTCGGTGAGGACGGCCGGGGTGGCGCGCAGGGCGAGGGCGAAGCGGGCCTGTCCGGTGTGGTCGAACACCGGGACCGCCAGGGTGCGGACGCCGTGTGCCGACTCGCCGTCGTTGACGGCGTGGCCCCGCTCGCGCACGCGGCCGAGTTCGGCGCGCAGGGCTTCGGGGTCGACGATGGTGCGGTCGGTGAAGGCGTCGAGCCCGGGGAGTGCGTCGACCGGGTCCTCCTCGCCGCCGGGCCAGGCGAGCAGGACCTTGCCGAGTGCGGTGGAGTGGAGCGGCCGGCGCAGTCCGACGCCGGTGTCGTGGCGTACGGAACCGCCGACGAGGATCAGCGCGTGGACGCCGTCCCGCAGGGCGAGGTCGGCGGTGGCCCCGGTGCGTGCGGCGAGGTCGGCGAGTTCGGGGACGGTGAGGTGCAGTCCGCGCTGGTGGTAGGAGAGCTGGCCGAGTTCGGTGACGGCGGGGCCGAGGCGGTAGCGGGCGGTGTGGGCGTCCTGTTCGAGGAATCCGGCCGCCACCAGGGTCCGGGCCAGCCGGTGGGCCGTCGAGACCGACAGCGAGGTGCGGCGGGCGATGTCCGAGGCGCTCAGCGGGGTTCCGCTGTCGCGGAAGCAGTGCAGGACGCCGAGGGCCCGGCTCACGGCCTGCGATCCGGTGGGGGCGGCCGGGGCTGCGGGGGCCACCGGTGGCGCGGCGGCCCGTGAACGCCGGGCGGGGCGTGGGACGGTCGGGACGTCGTCGTATGAGCTTCCCATGATGTGGCAGCCTTCCCTGACTCGGGCGTCCGCGTCAACTCGCCCGATCTCAGGGGCCGGAGCCGCACAAGGGGCTACATTCGAGGGGTGTGCGGGCGAGACCAGATGTACCACGATGTGGGAAGTGGCTTGTCCCTGAGGCAACGGCCGTGGCAGAGTCTGCGCACCGACCCCGTCGCCTGTCGAGAGGAGCACCGCCGTGACCGTCCGCCGGACCCTCACCGCCCTGGCTCCCTCGGTGACGCCCGCTCTCAGCAGCCGTCGCCACATCGACCTGGTCCGGGTCGCCAGCTCCGGCTGTCGCTGACCCAGGCTCCGCCCCCGCCCCGCCGTGTGACGTTCCCCGAGCGGACGCGCCCACCGGGCCGGGCGGCATCCCGTCCGCATCCGCCGTTCCGGCATCCGTCCCGCGATGCACCGCGACGTACCGCGACCTACCGCGCATTCCCCGGCACACCGCGCCGGGCACCGCCGTCTCTCCGGCCGAGAAGGGCCCATGACGCACTCCGCACTGCCCGCCACCCTGTGGTTCACCCGCTGCCCCGTGCCCACCGCCACCGGGATCGCCGCCGATCTCGGCTGGCTGGCCGACGAGTTCGCCCGCGACGGGATCACCGTCGCCTCACTCCAGAACGCACCCGCGACCACCGCACGCGACCACCACTACACCCACGCGCTGGACGGCCTGTTCCGCGAAGGCGGCAATGTCCCCGCCCTGTGGACCCGGTCGCGCGGTGAGCCCACCCGGCTCATCGGCCTCACCTGGATCGAGGAACGCCAAGTGGTGCTCGTCGCGGCCGACTCCCCCGTCCAGGAGGCCGGGGATCTGAAGGGCAGGCGGCTCGCCGTCCCCCGGCATCCGCTGCCGATCGACTTCTGGCGGGCGATGGCCCTGCGCGGCTTCGAGGGCGCGCTGTCCACCGCCGGACTGACCCTCGACGACGCCGTCCTCGTCGACGTACCCGCCGATGCCCATGCCGAGCAGTGGTCGGCGGAACTGGACGCCCTGCGCGCCGGGACGGTCGACGCGGTGTACGCCAAGGGGGCCACCGCCGTCGAGGCCGCCGCCCGCCACGGCGCGCGGATCGCCGTCGAGCTCGACGACCACCCCGACCGGCGCAGCCGGGTCAACAACGGCACCCCCCGTCCGATCACCGTCCGCGAGAGCCTGCTGGAGGACCGTCCCGAGCTGGTCGCCCGTTTTCTCGCGGTCCTCGTCAGGGCGGCGGGCTGGGCCGCCGGCCACCCCGACGAGCTCGCCCGGGTGCTGAGCCGGGAGACCGGCGCGGGTGCCGCGGGCGTGGCCGGCGCCTATCGGGCGCGCGGACACCGGGATCTGCGGATCGACCTGTCCGACGAACGCCTCGACCTGCTCGCCGAGCAGGAGCACGCCCTGCGGGCCCACGGGTTCCTCGCCGCCCCCGTCGACGTACGGGAGTGGGCCGCCCCCGAACCCCTCCGGCGGGCGGCCGGGCTCGCCGCCCGCCCCGCCACCGTCGTCACCACCACCGACACCAACACCGCCGAGGACCGCCAGTGAATCCCCTGACCCGCCGCCGGGCCGTGCGCACCGCCGCAGCCCTCGCCGCCGTCACCGCCGTCCTTCTCCCTCTCACCGCCTGCGGCACCGCCGGGGGGAAGACGGCGGGAGGCGAGGAGACCGTCGTCGTCCGCATCCCCGACCCGAAGAACTCCGGCGTCCTCGCCCTCGGCAAGAAGGACGGCAGTCTCGCCGAGGCACTCGCCGGGGCCGGGGCCCGCGTCGAGTGGACCGGCAGCGCGGGACCGTTCGCCCCCGCGGCCCAGGCGCTCAACGCCGGACAGCTGGACATCGCCACCGGGTCCATCACCTCCGGAGTCACCGCCCTCACCCAGAAACCCGGGTTCAAGCTCTTCGGCGCGGTCGCCCCGGACGGCGCCGGGGAGGGCATCCTCGTCCGGAAGGACTCCGGGATCAGCACCGTCAAGGACCTCGCCGGGCGCAAGGTCGCCGTCAACCGGGGCGGCACCGGCGAGTACCTCCTCCTCAAGGCGCTGGCCCGGCACGGCGTCCCGGCCGGCGAGGTGGAGCGCGTCTATCTGCGTCCCGACCAGACCGCCTCCGTCTACAAGACCGGGCAGGTGGACGCCTGGGCCTCCTGGGCCGCCTACTCCGTGGCCGAACTCGGCAGCGGCGACTCCCGCTTCGTCGCCGACGGAGCCGCCCTCGGCTCGGACAACTACAGCTTCCACGCCGTGCGCACCGGCTTCGCCGAGAAGCACCCCAAGGTGGTGAAGGCCCTCTACGACTACCTCCGCACCGGCAGCGCGGCGCAGAAGGCGGCCCCGGAGAAGTACGTCAACGTCTTCACCGACCGGGGCCCGACCGCCGTCACGGGCACGGCCAGGGAGCTTCAGCTCCGCATCCTGCGCGAGGGCGGCACCGTCGGGCCGATCACGGCCGAGGACATCAGGCGCTTCGAGTCCGTGGCCGACTTCTACCTCGACCAGAAGGTGCTCAGGCAGCCGGTCGACATCAAGCCCCACGTGCTCGACGCCGAGGCCCTGGGATGAGCACCGAGACCCGGCCGGCCGGAAGACTCGTCACCCCGCTGCCCGATCCGCCCGGCGACCGGCCGAGGGCCGTCTCCCTCACCGTACGGACACTGGGCCCGCTCCTGCTGATCGGGGCCTGGTGGACCGCGTCCGCCACCGGGCTGCTCACCCCCGACATCCTCGCCGGTCCCCCCGACGTCGTCCGCGCGGTCGGCGAACTGTGGGGCAGCGGCGAACTGCCCGACGCCCTCGCCGCCTCGCTCACCCGCTCCGGCACCGGGCTGCTGCTGGGGCTGGTCGCGGGCGTCGTCCTCGGAGTCGTCACCGGCTTCAGCAGCTCCGGGGACGAACTCTTCGACTCCTCCCTCCAGGCGATGCGCACCATCCCCTTCCTCGCCCTGGTCCCCCTGTTCATGGTCTGGTTCGGGATCACCGAGACGGCGAAGATCCTGCTGATCGCGTTCGCGACGACGTTCCCCATGTACGTCAGCACCGCCGGCGGGGTGCGGGGCGCCGACCGCAAACTCCTGGAGGCGATGCGGTCCTTCGGGATGAGCAGGCTCGCCCTCGTCCGCGAGGTCGTGCTGCCCGGCGCGCTGCCGTCGCTCCTGTCCGGACTGCGGCTGTCCATGACCCTGAGCGTGATCGCGCTGGTCGCCGCCGAGGAGATCAACGCCACCGCGGGCATCGGCTATCTGATGTCCCAGGCGCAGGCCTACGCCCGGACCGACGTCCTCGCGGTGTGCATCCTCGTGTACGCCCTGCTCGGACTCACCGCCGACGGCATCGTCCGGCTCCTGGAACGGTTCCTGATGCCGTGGCGCGGGCTGGGGGCGGTCCGATGACCGACACCGCCGTACAGGTACGCGGACTGCGCCGGGTCTTCGGCGAGCGTGCCGTTCTCGACGGGCTCGATCTGACCATCGCGCGGGGGGAGTTCGTCGCCCTGCTCGGTGCCAGCGGCAGCGGCAAGACCACTCTCCTCCGTATCCTCGGCGCGCTCGACCGCTCCGACGGCGGCGAGGTCCTGGTGCCCGAGGTCCGCACCATCGTCTTCCAGGAACCCCGGCTCGTCCCGTCCAAGAAGGTCCTCGCCAACACCGTCGTCGCCATGCCGCGCGGTGCCGCCACCCGGGAGACCGGGCTGCGGGCACTGCGCGAGGTCGGACTCGACTCGCACGCCGACGCCTGGCCCGGCACCCTCTCCGGCGGGGAGGCACAGCGGGTCGCCCTCGCCCGCGCCCTGGTGCGCCGGCCCGAACTCCTGCTGCTGGACGAGCCGTTCGCCGCGCTCGACGCGCTGACCCGGCTGCGGATGCAGGACCTCGTGGGGGAGCTGTGCCGCCGCCACCGGCCCGCCGTACTGCTGGTCACCCATGACGTCGACGAGGCCGTCCGGCTCGCGGACCGGGTCGCGGTGCTGCGCGACGGGCGTCTCGTCACCGACGCGCCGGTCGGCATCGACCATCCCCGCGACCCCGCGCACCCCGCCTTCGCGGCACTGCGCCGCCGTCTCCTCGGCGACCTCGGTGTGCACCAGGAGACCCGCCGGGGCCCGGTGTCCCCCGAAGCACCCTCGTCCACCCCTGTGTCCGCACCCGCACCCACTGGAGCGACCCTGCCATGACCGTCACCATCGGCGTCCACCCCAACAACCCGACCCTGACCCAGCTCTCCCGGCTCGACCACGCGCAGCGGGCCCTCGCGCCCCTCGGCGAGACCGTCGCCTTCCACCACTACACCGACGGGGTCAGCACCGGCGCCCTGCTGAGCGAGGGGGTGTTCGACTTCGGCGGCACCGGCTCCACCCCGCCGATCAGCGCACAGGCCGACGGTCACGACATCGTCTACACCGCCGTCTCCGCGCCCCGCCCCGGCCACGGCGCGCTGCTCGTCGCCGCGGACGGACCGGTCCACGACATCGCCGGCCTCAAGGGCGGCACCGTCCATCTCGGCATCGGGTCCTGGCAGACCCATCTGCTCGCCAAGGCACTCCACTCGGCCGGACTCTCCTACGGCGCCGACATCACCCCCGCCGCCGCCGGACCTGACAGCGCCCGGCTCCTCGCGGACGGCACGATCACCGGCTGGGTCACCCAGGGCGCGGAGCTCGCCGCCGCCCTGCGGACCGGTGACGCCCGCGTCCTGCTGCGCTCCGGCGACGTCATCGCGGACCGCTCCGTGTTCTTCGCCCGCCGCGACTTCGCCGAGCGGCGCCCCGAGATCGTCGCCGCCCTGGTCACCGCCCTCCAGCAGGCCGACGACTGGGCCGCCGCCCACCCCCGCGAAGCGGCCCGGATCGCCGCCGGCGACCTCGGGGGCTCCGTCGACGACTGGGAGAGGGCCCTCGCCACCCTGCCCCGGCGGATCGAACCGGTCACCGGGGCGTTCCTCGCCGAGCAGCAGGAGGCCGCCGACATCCTGCACCGCGCCGGATTCCTGCCCCGCGCGGTCACCGCCGCCCACGCCGTCGCGCGTACGGCGGGCTGATCGATGACCTCCGAATTCCTCTGGTACATCATCCCCCGCGAAGGCCCCTACCCCTGGGAGCCCGAGGGCCGCCGCCCCGTGGACCTCGGCTACCTCCAGCAGCTCGCGGGGGCCGTGGAGCGGCTCGGGTACAGCGGCGCGCTGCTCGCCACGGACCTGCACGACGTATGGCCACTGGGCAGCGCCCTCGCCGCGTCGACCGGTCCCGGGTTCAAACCGCTGCTGGCCGTCCACCCCGGACTGATCGCACCGACCCTGCTCGCGAAGATGGCTCTGACCTTCGACACCCTGTTCGGCGGACGGCTGCGGTTCAACGTCGTCAACGGCTCCACCGCGTCCCTGCGGGAGTACGGCCTGCACGTGGAGCACGACGAGCGGTACGCGCTGAGCGCCGAGTACTGGTCGATCGTGAAACGGCTGACCGCGGGCGAGGTGTTCGACCACAAGGGCCGCTACTACGACCTGCGGGACGCGGGCGCGGGACTCCGTGAACTCACCCCCGTCCAGGAACCGCACATCCCCCTGTGGTTCGGCGGCTCCTCCCCCGCCGGGATCGAGATGGCCGCAGAGCACGTGGACGTCTACCTCACCTGGGCCGAGCCGCCGCATCTGCTGAAGGAGAAACTCGACCGCGTGCGCGAACGGGCCGCCGCGCACGGGCGGTCCCTCCGGATCGGGCTGCGCGTCCATCTCATCGTCCGGGACACCGAGGACGCCGCCTGGGCCGCCGCCGACCACCTGCTGAAGGTCACCAGCGAGGCGACCTACGCCCGGCAGCTCGGGGTGAAGGCGACCGAGGACGGCGTCGGCTGGCAGCGCCAGTTCCGGCACGGCGGCCGAATCCCCGCCCACGCCCGCGACCTGGAGGAACACCGCAACATCTGGCCGGGCATGAGCCTGTTCCGCCCCGGCCCCGGCACGGCGGTCGTCGGCTCCACCGCCCAGGTCGTGGAGCGCCTCGCGGAGTACGAGTCCCTCGGCATCGACACCTTCATCCTGTCGGGCAACCCCCTGCTGGAGGAGGCCTACCGAGTGGCGGAGACGGTCCTCCCGGCACTGGGCGCCCGGCGGTAGCACCGGAACCGGTGCTGGTGCCGGTGCCGCTACGACGGACCGGAGGGTGCCTTGCCCAGCGGGACCGCCGCCGGACGGCCGGCGGTCGCCGGGCCGCCCCCCGGGGCAGCGGGCGGCGGCATCAGGTGCCGTCTGGCCAGCAGGACGAGGATGCCGATTCCGCCGAGGATCAGCAGGCCGGTGAAGATCCATTCACGGGATCCCCCGGGGCGGTAGACCCGCCCCGGAGCGCCCACGTCGAGAGCCGCGACCCGCTGGCCGGCCGCCAGCGAGCCGCGATCGCTCCCGTACATCTTGACCGGCTCGCGCAGAACAGTGCCGTCGACGGATCGGAATGAGCCATTCCACTCGCATGTCTCGTGCCCCGGGTGCTTGACGCAGGACAGCCCCCTCGCGGTGAAGGTCCCCGGGGCGCCGTCGGCCGTCGCCGCGCGTATCGCATTGCCCAGATTGGGCAGTGTGACCGCCAGCAGCGCGCATGCCGTGATCAGCAGCACCAGGGACACGAAGCCCGACGGCCGCCGGGTCCGCCGCCCGGTCATCGGGTCCGCTTCCCGGTCATCTCTCCACCGCGCAGGCGCAACGGGCCGCCGCGTTGTCCGCCCGGTCCGCCCGTGCGTGCAGGACCATGGCGATCACCATGGGGATGGTGACGAGCGCGTTGTAGAACAGATGCAGTTCCACCCGCGGCGCGACCAGCTGGATAAGGCTCGTGGGCACGGCGCGGCCGGCCAGATACGCGCCGGAGAGTGCCTGGATGAGCAGCAGCAGATGCTCGAAGTGGTGCCAGACCTGGATGCCGAGGGTGACATTCCACCAGGTGCGCGATTTCCCGGTGAATCCCGGCCGCAGCAGGAGGAAGCCGACCAGCATGAGCAGGGCGTAGCCGTAGTGCATCCACTCCGAGGTGACCAGCCAGGGGAACGGGATTCCGAGGACGCCTCTGGCCTCGGGCACCGGCCAGCCCATCACATATATCTGGACCGCCTGGGTGAGGTGCTCCGCCCAGTGGGCCAGCACGATGACGGCGAAGATTTTCAACCCGATGCTGTGAAGTCGACTGTTGAGAATGCCGATACCGGTACGTATCCGGCTCGGCGCTGCGGTGTCAGCCAACATGGGAACCTCCGTGGTCCAGGTCGAGGGACCATTTCAGCAGCTGACCACGCGTCATGCCTTCTTCCTGCGTGCGCAGTTGGACTGTGCCCAGATTGGCCGCCGGGCCGGGATCCGGCTGAAGGAGCACCTGCCGGAGTTCGGCGGTGCACATCATGTAGCCGTCCGGTTCCGGCAGGCGTTCCAGGTAGTGGGCGAGGTCCGCGCCCAGCGCGAACACCCTCACCGGGGTGCCCGCGGCCCGCGCGGACTCCACCACCCTCAGCGCTCCGTCCATGACGGCCGGGTGCCGGGTCTGGTAGACGTCGGCCACCAGGTGGTTGGTCCGGTCCGCCGCCAGATAGAACTGCACCATGTCCTTCATGCCGATGAACAGCTCGCTCGCGCCCGCGGCGCAGATCGCCGGGGTGGCGTGCACCGCGGCGGGCGTCTCGATGAACGCGGACAAGGACACCTCGGCCGGTAACCCGAGGTGCGCCCTGAGCTTGGCGAACTCCCTCTCGTCGTTGAGGAACGGAGCCGAGAGGTGCACTCGGGCCGCTTCGTCGCCGAGCCGTTCGCGCAGGGAGTCGAGCACCGCGTGCAACGCGTCCCGGTAGGCTGCCGACCCCAGCAGCCAGCGTGCGCCGTGCAGGCCCATCTCGGGATTCGGCTCGACCGGCACCGGGGCCTGCTCGGTCACGGCGGCGGCGTGGTCGGAGCGGAGGTCGAGAAGTCTCAGGACCAGCCGCTGATCCGGCAGGAGGGCCCGGACGAAGGTGCACAGCCGGTCCGCGACGGCCCTCCCATACGCGGTGATCTCCGCGGGGCCGCCGCTCAGCGAGTCGAGCGGGCGCAGCCCCGCCGCCAGGCAGAGGAACTCCTCCCGGATGAAGAAGGAGTCGACCCGCTTCGCGTTCGGCCCGCACGAGTTGATCGTGTGGATGTCCTGGAGGTCCGCGATGACCGCGCAGGCCGAGCCGAGATCGTCCAGCGAGGGTGTACCCGTGCTCCTGGCGGCCCCGATGATGACCGACTGGCTCTCCAGGTCCAGCGTCACCTCGCCGACCAGGTCGGCCAGATCGGCCTCGTCGACGCGGAGCACGGGTATGCCCCTGCCGCGGCAGATGGACTGCATGTGCCCGGTCATTCCGCCCGAACCACAGACGACCGCGCTCGCTGCCACGATCGCTTCGTACAGTCCCGCTTCGAGAGAAGGGGCGACGAGGATTGATCCCTCAAGTGGTCTTCTTGTGCGGTTGCAGATACCCCGGAGAACACCCTGTCCGCCGCCGGCCAAGAGAGAGCCCTGAACCCGTCGCCCGTTCAACTAATCCTCCATATGTTCGGCGTTCTCTATCCCCAATTGCCGACGCAGCTGCCGTGGAGTCACGGAGACGTCGATGAGTCGTTCGACTGCGGCCCGGTTGACGAAAGCCCTCGTCAGACGTTCGCGACGGGGGGTGTCCACCGGGAGGATCGGAAGTCCGCCCAAGGTACGAATGCAGGCATCCAACCGGGAATCGAGCAATTCCCGCTCATGTCGAGTGAACGCGGCCAACCTCCTCACCTCTAGCACCACAGCCTCCCCGAATCGGTCCCGTTCCGCTTCCTCTATGTTGCTCACCTCGCCCAGGGATTGCGCTTCGAGGTGAACCAGATCGTCCTCAGGCGTTTCCAGCCGCTCGATCACCCGCGCGGCGACCACGATGGAATGGTTCTTGATGGCGGCGAGATTGAACGAGAATGCGCCGGTTCGGCCGTTCCGCACGATCTCGTCACCCTCTCTCAGCACGCCGAGCGCGGAGATCGGGCCGGTCGGTTCGCCGTCACGGCTCAGCAGCGTCCCCCGCTCGTCGACCTTCAGGCCGCGCCCGGTGCGCTCATGGGGTACCGCGATCCCCCTCCCGAGGAGGCTTCCCCAGAGCGACTGGCCGACCTTGCTGTAGTCCCACTCCCTGCCGAAGTTGGACACCACCAGGTCGGCCTCGATGGTGCGCCTGCTCCCCGGGGCGGCGACCGAGACGGCCAGCCGCCCGGACTCCGCCGGCGTGACCTCCTCCACCTTGCCGACGACCAGCTTCACCGGCCCGTCCGCCGGGCGCATCGCGCGCTCGATGATCTCCATCGTGTACTCCACGGCACCGACCCGGAGGGCGGCTATCGCGGTGCTGAACTCGTCGAGGAGGGCGCGCAGTTCCGTGGTGGGTATCTGCTCGACGGCCTGCGGAAGATGCGGCTCCCACGCCTTGGTCACCCGCTCCGCGACCACCGCCGGGTCGACTTCGGGGTGGTCCCGGGCGACCGTCACACACGCCGTCTCCCACTCGGCCCGCACCCGGGCGAGGAATTCCTCCCGGTTCCGGTAGGGCTCCAGCAGCGTTTTCGGGCAGGGCAGTCGCAGCACCCCGTGCTCATGGTCGTCGGGGTACGTCCGGAACAGCGTCCCGGTCCTGGAGATCAGACGGATCGGCCCGGTGTGCCCCTGGCGCAGCAGCAGGCCGGCCGAGTCGTACGCGCTCAGCACGGATCCGACGATCGCCACGGTCGCCCCGGGCGGGAGTGCCGCGAGCTTCCGGACGCCGTCGGCCGAGTACGGGTGCCGCACGAAGGACGGGTGTGTGAGCACCTCGGCCGCGAAGGGCGGCTCCCTGAGTTCGAGCCCGGTCGCGAGAACGACGTGTTCGGCGGAGATCACGGTCGGCTCCGGGCCCGGGCCGTCCTGTGGGCCGTCTGCGGAAGGATGACGCACCGTCACCTCGACTCCCCGCCGGCGCACTTCCATGTCGACCGCTTCGCCGTCCGCCTCGACGAGCACGACGCCGGAACACGCCTCCCGTCTCGCCTCGGCCAGCCGGTCGATCAGATAGTCCTGGAAGATCCGGCGGGGTGCCGGGCCCTGTTCGCTGAACTCCAGCTCGGCCCAGGGCGTCGGCCAGTCCCGGCGGTCGGCCTCGCGGTTGGCCCAGCGGACGAAGTCGTTGACATCCTCCCGGAACACCGACATCCGACCCGCCTGGATGTTGAACACATGGTCCCAGGGGTTGCCGTCACGGTGATAGGCGACACCGGCGGACCGGTACTCGGATCGCCGTTCGAGCAGAATGATCTCAAGCGGTGCGCGCGCGAAGCGGAGCAACCTGATCGCTGTGGCGGTGCCGCCCAGACCGGCACCGACGATGAGCACTCTCGGGCGTGTACGTGTTCGATACATGAGGAAACCGCCCCGTTGGGTGATGGGAGCCCGACGCTGGTGTCTCACGCCGGGCGAGAGGTCCGTTGACGGAGTATGACGCCCCACGAAACGAGTGAGGAACGGTTCGGGGCGATCCGTTCCTCACGGGAACGATCAACGGCGTCGTGGCCGCGAGCACGGCGTACGCCTCCCGCACGAGACGGACGAGGGCCCGGACATCGCGGAGATCGCGCGCCGGCCGCGGAAGGAGGGCACGCTGTCTGCCCGTGGCAGAACAGCGGCCGGACCGGGCCCGACCATCACTACAGTCCACTCCCATGACGACGATTTCGACGCGCACGGTCGAGTACCCGGCCGACGGCCTGACAATGATCGGGCACCTGGCGCTCCCCTCCGGCACCGGCCGCCGGCCCGCCGTGCTGCTCGGACCGGAGGGCATGGGGCTCAGCGACGTCGAGCGCCGCCGGGCCGACGCTCTCGCCGAGCTGGGGTACACGGTGCTGGCCTTCGACCTTCACGGCGGGCGCTATCTGAGCGACCCCGAGGAGATGCTGGCCCGCTGCCTGCCCCTGCTCGCCGACCCCGACCGGATGCGGGGCATCGGCCACGCCGCCCTCGACGTACTGCGCGCCGAACCGCGGACCGACCCCGACCGGATCGCCGCCGTCGGCTACGGCACCGGGGGCGCCGTCGGGCTGGAACTCGGGCGCGACGGGGTCGGCCTGCGCGCGATCGGGACCGTCAACGCACTCACCACGGGCCGGCCGGGCGAGGCGGCACACATTCGCTGCCCGGTGTGGGCCGGGGTCGGGTCGGAGGACCCGATCATGCCGCCCGCCCAACGGAACGCGTTCACCGCCGAGATGCAGGCAGCTGGCGTCGACTGGCGGCTCACGGTCTACGGCGGCGCCCTGCACGCCTTCCACCACCCGCCGGTCGACCACCCCGTGGTCCCCGGCGTCGGTCACCACCCACAGCACGCGCGGCGCGCCTGGCGCGATGTCGTCGACCTGCTCGCCGAGTGCCTGCCCACCCCGGGCCCGGGCCACGTCGCCCGTCCGGACGGCTCGGCACCGGCACCGAAGGCGGACGTTCCCTCTGACGGAGGATCGAAGTCAGGAAGCTAGAGGGTATGAACTCGCCCCAGCTTCCCCAGGTCGCACGGCGGGATGTCGTCGGCGGGGCGCACTGTGTACCCGGTGATGTTCATTGAGTCGACCGAGATGAAAAGAGCGGCCCAGACCCCGTTCCGCGGAGTGCCGGATTCCGCGAGGAAAGAAAAATCTCCACGCAGGGTGAGAAGGTACTTGGGCTTCGGCGTGGATCCGAATCCCGGCCCGTACACGGCTTGCATTCCGGCGTCACCGGTCGTCAATACGACGCACAGATCCCGCGGACTCCCGTCTCCCCATTCGAGGGCCCAGTCATGCGCGACCCCGGAGAGCTTCTGGAGCGTCGCCTCGTCCATTCTCCCGAAAGCCTCCTTCTTCCCTGGACAGGCAGGTGCCCGACACTTCCGTGATGTCCCGTCCCACGGCGGAGAAACCACCCGAGTCCGCCGCCGTGCGCCACGGCGCGGGCGGCTATTCGGACAGGTCGTGATGAACGGCCGGCCCGGGGACAGTTCAACCACACGGTGACAGAACGGGTGGGGCCGACGGACGGGTTACGGCCACACCGGCCTACCCCCCTGACGGATGATCAGATCTAGTGCCACGCTTGTCCCACAGCGCACCGCACGACTCGCTCAGCCCCGCACGCGTCACCTCGCACCGCGCGCTCCACCCCGTACCAGGAAGCCTTCCCAGCACAGCGGCACTCCAGAACCGTCCCCGGCCGGCCCACCCGCCCGGCCGGGACCTTCCGGCCGTCGACCGCGGCGGTCGCCGTCGAAGGAGTCATCTTGAGACGATCACCCCGTACGGTGTCAACGGCCGGCGCGCTCGCGGCGGCCACCGCGCTGCTCGCCGTCGCCCTCCCGCCCGTCAGCGCGGGAGCCTCCACCGCGACCGCCGGAACCTCCGTCGTACCGAGCGCCTCTCCTCGGCCCGGGGCGCTGCCCGCGCGCCTCAGCCCCGCCCAGAAGGCGGAGCTGCTCGCCGACGCCGTCGACCGGCGCGCGCGGACGGCTCGGGAACTCGGACTGGGAACCAAGGAAGAGCTGGTGCCCGGCAGTGTGCTCAAGGACGCCGACGGCACGCTGCACACCCGCTATGAGCGCACCTACGCGGGACTGCCCGTCCTCGGGGGCGACCTGGTCGTGCGCACAGGGCCGACAGGCACGGTGAAGGGCGTGAACAGGGCGACGAGCGCCCGGATCACGGTCCCCGGCACCACCCCCTCACGAACCGCCCGGGCCGCGAAAGCCTCCGCGCTCAGCCGGGCGAAGGAGATGGGCACGAAGGAGACCAAGGCCTCCCGCGCGCCGCGGGCGGTGGTCTGGGCCGCGTCAGGGCGTCCCGTGCTCGCCTGGGAGTCCGTGGTCACCGGCAGGCAGACCGACGGCGCGCCCAGCGAGCTCCATGTGATCACGAACGCCACCACCGGTGCGGAGCTGTACGAGTACGACGCGGTCAAGCACGCCACCGGAAACACCCTGTACAGCGGAGTGGTCCCGCTGGAGTCCGCCCGCCATGGCTCCAGCTACAGCCTGGTGGACACCCAGCGCGGCAGCCACAAGACGTACCGCAGCCAGTCCCCCTACGTTCAGGGCACGCTCTTCACGGACGCCGACAACATCTGGGGCGACGGCACGTCCGCGGATCCCCAGACCGCCGCCGCCGACGCCGCGTACGGCGCACGGGCCACCTGGGACTACTTCGAGGCAGCCCACGGCCGCCACGGCGTCCGCGACGACGGCGACGGCGCGTCCACCCGGATCGTCGCAGGAGACGGAGACCGCACCGCCTCATGGTCGGACGACTGCTTCTGCGCCGCCTTCGGCGCGGGGTCCGCCACCGTCAAGCCCTTCACCTCACTCGACCTGACGGCGCACGAGATGGCGCACGGCGTCACCTCCAACACCGCCCGGCTCGTCTACTACGGCGAGGCCCTCGGACTCGCCGAGGCCACGAGCGACATCTTCGCCACGGCCGTCGAGTTCGCCGCCGACAAAGCCGTCGACCGGGGCGACTATCTGATCGGCGAACAGGTGGATCCCCACGGGGACGGCAGGCCGCTGCGCGCCCAGGACCGGCCCGCCCGGGTCGGCGGGCTCGCCAACTACTGGCACGCCGGCCTCGGCAGCTTCGACGGGTCCAACGCCGCCGGTCCCGCCAGCCACTGGTTCTATCTGGTCTCCGAGGGCAGCGGCGCGAAGACCGTCAACGGGGTGGCGTACGACAGCCCCACCATCGACGGGCTCCCCGTCACCCCCATCGGCCGTGCCGCCGCCGAACGGATCTGGTACCGGGCGCTCACCCGCTATCTGACCTCCAACTCCACCTACGCGGACGCCCGCACCGCCACCCTCACCGCCGCCGCGGACCTCTTCGGGGCGAACTCCGCCGTACACACCAACGTCAGGGAAGCGTGGGGAGCGGTCAACGTCGGCACCCGCTCCGGCGACCCGAACCCCCCGACGCCTCCGGGGCCCGTCTTCGAGAACAACACCGCCGTCCCCGTCCCGAACGCCCCCGAGACCGGCGGTCTCGGTGAGCAGGTCTCCTCCTCGATCACTGTCACCGGGGTGCCCGGCAGGGCCCCCGCACTGCTGAAGGTGACAGTGGACGCTCCCTATGCCGAATGGCAGGCCGACCTGTTGCTGCACCTCGTGGCACCGGACGGCACCCGGTACTTCCTGCGGGGCAACTACGGCCTCGGCCGGCTCGTCACCTATGTTGTGGACGCCTCGGCGGAAACCGCCAACGGCACCTGGACGCTGACGGCCCAGGACACCTCCTACTACTACTCGAGCCCCAACCAGATCAACAGCTGGAAGCTCTCCTTCTGAGGGCCGGAGCCCACCGACGGCCCGGGTGGGCACCGGCATACGGTGCCCACCGGACCTGGACATCAGGCGTCAGCCACAGGTGCCCTCGGCCTTCCGCCCGGTGCGGAAGAAAGTGATCGCCTTCTCGGCGCAGGGCGAGACGGGCAGAGAGGCGTGCCCGTCGTCCAGAATGGTGAGGAGGGTGGCTCCGGTGGCATCCCTCGCCTGTTCGGCCCACACATAGGGAGTGGGAACCTCGTAGAGGTGGCCGGACAGCTGGAGCGCGCTGTCGCCGCGCGCGGGTTTGGCGGCCGGCGCGTTCAGCGGCCACTTCGCGCACCAGGGGCTGAACTCCGTCCCTCCCGTCAGGGGATCCGCCTTGCGGCGGGCCTCGCGGGCCGCCCACAAGTCCCCGAAACCGCGGCTCGCGGGGGCGGTGTTGCAGAACATCGCGTTGTACTGGAGCACGTTGAAGCGGCTGCGCGGTTTGCCCAGCCCAAGGGGACGTACCGTTGTCGACGCGTCTTCGGCTGCGGCTGCGTCTTTGGCTGCCCGGGGTGCCGGAGGCGTACCGCCGTCGCGCACCGCGACCAGGTTCTTCGCCGCGTCGTCCCATTCCTCCTGGGAGCGGATGAACTGCCCGACCGCCCAGTACCCGTCCAGGCGCACCCCGTCGGAGCCGGCGCGCGGCTTCCTCTCCAGCTCACCGCGCAGATCTCCCAGCCGTTGGCGGACGGTGGACTCGTCGGTGCCAAACCGGTATTCGGCGTCGCGCTGTGCCAGCCAGGTGATGAACGGCGACGCGGTGTTCCCTTCGCCGACCGCCTCTGTTTCGGCGTCCATCGTGGGCCAGTGGCGCGTCGGAGGCATCACTGAGTCCAGCCACATGCGTTCCGTGCGGCGGTCGAACAGGGAGTGGTAGGCCATTCCGATGGCGGTACCGAAGGAGGCTCCGTAGAAGCTGATCTTCTCCACGCCGAGCGCGGCACGCAGGCGGTCGATGTCGCGGGCCGCGTTCTCCGGGGTGATCTGCCGGACAAACTTCGGATCGATGGCGGCACAGCGGTTGTTGAACTCTGCCTGCTGGTCGAAGACAGCCTTCTTGACCGTCTTCTCCGGTGCCGTCGGGGCCGGTTCGTTCATCGGCTTCTCTTCGCAGGCGACGTGGTCGCTGTATCCGGATCCCCGGAGGTCCAGCCCGATGAAATCACGGTCGGTGTTGAGCGTGGCCAGTCCGCGTTGTGTCATCGACGCCGAGTCGCTGATGTTGGAGAACCCCGGTCCGCCCAGAACGGACACGACGGGCGCCTCGCGCGTCTTCCCCTGTGTGGCCCTGACACGGCTCACCGCGATCTTGATCTTCCGGCCCTCGGGCTTCTCGTAGTCCATCGGTACGGTCAGCTCGGCGCACTCGGTGCGGGTGTCGTTCTTTATCGGCCACTCCACCGCCGTGGTCGAGCAGAGCTGCCAGTGAAGCCCCGCCCTGGCGGAATGCCCACCGTCCTGCGCGGCGGTAACACCGGTGCTCGCCTGCAACCCGGCCAGCGCCACCGCGGAGACGGCCAGGGCGCGACGGCGCACGACCCCGACCGGGCCGGGCCGCCCACTGCGGTGATCAGTCATAGGTGACACGAGAAGAAGCCTCCGTACGGGGGGAAGGTGAGGAGGTCCACGGCACGGCTTCCCGTCCCCGCGGACCTCCCCACCATGGACCGCCCGCGCATCCACCGCGCACGGATACGGCAGCGACCGCCCATCCGTTCTGTATCACCGACGCAACCACGACATGGTGCCGTTGACCGTCCGTCGGCCGCCGCCCTTCGGATCAGCGGCCCGGCCCTGGCCCGACACTCCGGAATCGGCCGTGTCAACGATGCCGTAACCCCAGATCTTGGTCTCCTCGGAGAGGAAGATCTGCCGTGGAGTGTTCGGGGTTGCGGTAGGTGTGGGTGAGGTGTCGCTGGAGCTGGTAGTGCCGGAATTGGTAGACGGCGCCGGTGTGGCGCAGGACGCCGAGGTGGTAGGCGTCTTTCAGGAAGGCGACGGTGTCCCAGGGCAGTCGGCGTGTCAGGGGCAGCCAGACGCGGGCCAGTGTCAGCCACTGCCCCCAGGCGGTGAACGCGAGGATGTAGGCCGTGGAGCCTCCCAGCCCGCCGATGGCTCCCAGATAGACGGTCAGTTCCCGTGTCCAGATCATGTTCACCGGCAGGATCCGCGGGAGAAGCTGGACCGCGAGGTGGCCGACGAGGCCGCATCCGACAGTGACGGCGGGAATGAGTACCAGGAGTTGCCGGAGCGCCGCGGTGCGGTTGGCGGACAGCAGTTGGACCGGCGTCGCCGCGGCCGTGATGTCCATCGGTGCTTCCAGGGCGGCGACGAGGCCGAAGGCCAGCCCGGCCGTCAGGCTGAAGACCAGCCCGAAGAGCAGCATGTTCCCGGTCACGATTCTGAGGAGTCCGCTCTCCGGGAAGACCCCGAGCGGTACGCGTACGAGGATGTCCGCCCAGGAGTACCCGATCCCGAGCACCCAGCCTGCCACCAGCGCGGCTCTCACCCGGGTGAGGATGCCGCGGGCCCTGCCGGGGCCGGCCCGGCGTTCCGCGCCGGACAGTTCGAGTTGTACGCGGGACGGCGGGGCCGCCGACCGGCCGGACAGGGCCAGGACGCAGTGCGCGAGGCCGAAGCTGATCCCGGAGAGGAGCCCTGCCAGCGTTCCCTGAAGCAATACCGCCGCCGGTGTGAAGGGGGCGGGGAACGCGAAAGCGTACCCGCAGAGTCCCGTGAGCCAGGTGGCGGCGGCCATGCAGAGCGCGGAGGCCAGCGCGGTATGCGCGATGCGTGTCGGCAGTCGCACGGATTCGCCCAGACGCCACCAGGCGAGATCCTGGCGGTCGTGTCCGTCGTCTCCGTCGTCTCCGTCGTGGGCGAGGCTGGAGGCGAGGTAGCCGAGCCAGCGCCGGGCACGGTCGGGGTCGCGGTTGCGGTGGCGGTTGCGGTGGCGTCGCCCGCGGTCGGTGTCGGTCCGCTCGTGAACGCGGTGCCGGTAGAGGGTGGGGACGAAGCCCGCCAGCAGATGTTCCTCGATGTGGCGCTCGGTCGGAAAGCGTGCGGTGTCGAAGAGTTCCAGCGGGCTCTTCCCGGGTTTCTCGTACATCGTGCGCGCCAGGGAGACCATCAGGGGGGTTCCCAGGACTCTCCCGATCCGGATGCCCACAGGGGTGTCCCCCGCGCCCAGGCGCTCCAGGAAGGCGTCCCATACGCGCACGTCACCGCGGACGCCGGAGGCGGCGAGCCGGTCGGTCCGGGGAAGGTACGCCGCGAGGTCTTCGACGGTGAGGTCGTCGAGTTCGGTACAGGCCGCCCACACCAAAGGCGTGTGCCCTTCCCGGATCGCCCGGGCGTACTCCTCCCGCCGGCTGGTGAGGACCAGCGGGAGGGAAGTGGTGTTGAGAGCGTCCAGCGCCGGGCTGCGCAGGGCCTCGGCCAGTTCGTCGAAGCCGTCCAGGACCGGCAGAATCAGCTCGGCGTCCACGAGAGCCGCGGCCAGCGTCGCTCCGTCGCCACTCCGGCGGGCCAGGTGGGGGTGGTCCCGCAGCAGACGGTCGACCAGAAGGTCCCGCACGGTGGTGGCAGTCGGATCCCAGGACCCGATACTGAAGATCACCGGTACACGGACCATCGATTCGGGGGCCGTCAGGAGATCGAGGACGAGCTTGACCGCCAGGACCGACTTGCCCGAGCCGGCCCGGCCGAGGATGACCAGCCTCCGCGAGGCGACCTTCCGGTAGATGTCGGCGATACCCCGCAGATCGCCGTTCAGGTCCAGATCACGGGGCGCGGCTCCGGGCAGCAGGCGCTGGATGTTCTCCGGCCGGTCCATCAGGTGGGGCGGGGCCGGCTGGTACCGCACCGGCAGCGGAAACGGGTCGTGGACGCGGCGGTGGTTCTCCTCGCGCTGCCAGCGGCGCCGGACTTCACGGGCCAGCGACGCCGCGGCCTCGGCGACCGCGCCCGGCACCGGCCCGGCCTGCGCCGGGTACCGGGAAAGGTCCGGTGATGTGTCGAGCCGCCGGCCGTCCGTCTCCGGGCCCCAGGGCCGCACGGTCAGCGCCTCGACCTGCATATGGTTGATGTAGTAGCCGCTGATGGCGGTTCCCCCGCCGGTGGCGATCGCGTCACCGGTGCCTGACACATACACCGAACCGGGGGCGTCACCCCCTGTTCCCGGGGCCGGGCCACGGTATCCGGTCACAGCCGTCTCACCGTCGCGGGCACGGGCATCGCCGGTCCCCGACACGGTCACCGACGGCTCCGGCTCATCGCCGCCGTTCATGTGCCCCGGTGTCTCCACCACGGTCGCGCTCAGTCCGAGTAGTCGATGCCAGAAACGGAGTTCGGACCGCTGGCCTCTCCGGACCGCTCCACGGTGGCCGAACCGCGCCCGAGGCCCCCCGGCCGTCTGATACCCGTAACAGCCCCGCCCCTGGCCGTCCCGGTCCGGCTGACCGTGTCCGCGGGCCCGGCGGGGGACGGCGGCTGAAGCACGGCCCAGACCAGAGCGGCCACAGCCACGGCGGCCTGGACCGAAGCACCGGTCAACTGCCCGGCCCCCGGGCCGTCCCACAGCCAGATCAGCGGCGTGGAAACGATCCCCAGCCCGGCCACCACGATGATCGTAATCTTCCACAACCGTGCCACAGCGGCTCTCCCTGCCTTGAGCACCCGCCACTCCCCCACTGCCCCGGCCGGCGGGCCACCACGCCGCATTCTCCCGCAACCGCACGCCCCGAACCGGAGAACACGAAACTCGCTGATCCGTGATGTTCACGAGGAATGACGGCACTGTCACTCTGCGACGGCAAAAATTGCCGCGCGGAGGTCCGGGCCGGGTCTCACACTGAGGGCATGGATGAAGTCGGTGTTCCCGCGGCCGTCGGGTCTTCGGAGCGGTCGAGTGAGTTACTGGGGTATCCCCCTGACGCTCGGCTGCTGATCGTCAACTGCGATGACTTCGGGATGTACCCAGCGATCAACGCCGCGGTGATCGAATCGATCGAAGAGGGCATCGCGACCTCGTGCAGCCTGATGGTCCCGTGTCCTGGGGCGCCTCAGGCCATGAAACTGCTCGGCCGACGGCCGCGGATCCCCTTCGGGATCCACCTCACCATGGTGCGCGAGATGCCCGACATCCCGTGGGGGCCTCTGATCGCCAGAGAGCGCGTTCCCTCTCTGCTGGACCCCGCGGGCGAGCTGTTCTCGCCGACACCCGCCGGCCGGGCGGCCTTGCTCGGCCAGGCTCGGCCCGATGAGATCGAACTCGAGTTCCGCGCCCAGATCGATGCCGTCGCCGACGCTGGGCTCACACCGACCCATCTGGACTTCCATTGCCTGGCGGACGGCGGCCGCGACGACATCCTCGACCTGACCGTGGCACTGGCGGCGGAGTACGGCCTGGCGGTCCGGGTCTGGCTCGAACCCGGGCGCCGGGCGATGCGGAGACGCGGGCTGCCGGTCACCGACAACGACTTCCTGGACAGCTTCTCCCTCGACCTCGGAGGAAAGGCGGCCCGATACGCCCAGCTGCTGCGTGACCTGCCTGTCGGCCTCAATGAGTGGGCGGTGCATCCCGGTCCGGGCGACGAGGAGTCGCGGGCCGTCGACGGTGGCTGGGCCGTGCGGCGGACGGACTACGAGTTCCTGACATCGCCGCAGGCCCGTGAGGTTCTCCAGCGGGAGGACATAGCCGTGATCGACTACCGGGCGATTCAGCGAGTCTGGTCCACGAGCCTGAGCCCTCGATGACCGATCGGGCCCGTCGGGACCAGGCGGGAGGGCCGCTACAGGTTCCACGGCCTCGACACGGCCCCGCTGCGGCAGATCGCCGAGCGAGGGCCCCCGCCCGCACATCCGGACCGGAGGAGAGCACTCCATGAAGATTCGTCTGACCAGCGTCTTCGTCGACGACCAGGCCAAGGCCCTGCACTTCTACACCGAGATCCTCGGCTTCGTGAAGAAACACGACGTCCCGCTGGGCGGGCGGGACCGGTGGCTGACCGTCGTCTCGCCCACCGAGCCCGGCGGCACCGAACTCCTCCTGGAGCCCGCCGGCCACCCTGCCGTCAAGCCCTACCGCGACGCACTGGCCGCCGACGGCATCCCGATCCACCAGTTCGCCGTAGACGACGTACAGGCGGAGTACGAACGCCTGCGCGGCCTCGGCGTCCGCTTCGTCCAAGAGCCCCTGGACATGGGACCCGTCACCACTGCCGTCCTGGACGACACCTGCGGCAACCTGATCCAGATCGCGACACAGCCGCGATAGCCGGCCGGCCACACGCCGCCCCGGGCACGGCGAGGGCCGCGCCGACCCGAAAGGGGGCGCGCCCCACCGGCAGGTCGCGGGTGTTCCTTCCGTGCCGGAACGCCCGTCGGGCCGACCTGTGAGAGTCGGCCCGATGTCTGGCCCAGGCCGGGGTCACTGCGGGCTCTGTGTCTCCGGCAGTCGCTGATCGGCTTTGGGGCCCGGCTTGGTTTTGACGAACTTCAGCCCGATGACGCACAGGATGATCCCGCTGAGGAACACGATCTTGAGGGCGGAGGTGGGCTCCTCGCCGGTGAGCATGGCGTAGAGGACCGTCAGGGCCGCTCCGATGCCGATCCAGACCGAGTAGGCCACGCTGATCGGAATGCGGATCATGGCGTAGCCGAGGCCCGCCATGCTGAGGGCCAGCCCGACGAAGAAAACGACGGTGGGGACCGTTTTGCTCAGCCCGTCGGAGAGACCGAGGGCGGTGGCCCAGACGGCTTCGAACACGGCACTGATGAGAAGAATGGCCCAGGGCATCAGCTGACCGCCTTCAGTCCGACGACACAACCGACGAGACCCAGCAGCAGGAGCACCCGCGCGGTGGTGGCACGCTCCTGCCCGGTCGCCATGGCCCAGACGGCGGTGAGTACCGCCCCGATGCCGACCCAGACCGCGTACGCGGTGCCCGTCGGCAGGCTCTTCATGGCGAACGCCAGACCTGTCATGCTCGCTGCGAGAGCAACCGCGAAGACGATGGTCGGAATGGGGCGCTTGAAGTTCTTGGATGCTGACAGTGCCGTGGCCCAGACGGCCTCCAGCACTCCGGATACGACGAGAATGAACCACGCCATGACAGAACTGACCTCCAAAATGGCCAGTCTTGTCGCTGAGCGGGTACTGATCCGTCGTCCGCAGGCCCCACGGGGGCCTCGCCACCTGTATAGCACAACACCAGTGACGCCCTCGAGAGCCCGTTCGAGGTGAAGGGCACGCACCCCTCGCCACCTGGGACGATCACCCCGGGTGGCGGAGGCGCTGCCGCGGCGCGGGCGGACGGGACTTCGAAGACACGACCTAGTCCCGGAACGCGGCCCCGAACTCCCCGGGGCCGGGGGCGATGTCCACGGCACCCGGCCCGAAGGAGACCGAGCCCGGCGCGACCGGGCCGGCGGCGGTGCCGTCGAAGGCCCATACCGCGCCGGCGTTCGTGTTCTCGCCGGGTGCCCCGGCGTACAGCTCGGGCTTTCCGTCGCTGTCGGTGTCGACGGGCTGAAGGGCCTGCCCGAAGACATCGCCGGCCTCGGCCGCGCCGGGGACGCCCGGGGTGTTCTGGTGGAGTGTCACGGCCCCGGCGCCCGTCGGCCCTCCGGCACCGCCCCGCAGGATCGCCACGGCACCGTGGTCGGCCCCGGCGACCCCGGCGAAGTCCTCGCCCGGGACGCCCGCGGCGAGGTCCGCATAGCCGTCCCCGTCGAGGTCCGCGACGGCGATACCGCTGCCGAAGCGGTCCCCGGCCTCGGCCGCGCCGGGCACTCCGGGGGTGTCCTGGTGGAGCGGCACGGCCAGTGCGCCGCGGGGGCCCGTGGCGGAGCCGGGGACATAGGTGACGCCGCCGCCGAGGGCGGCGGGCGGCTCGGGGTCGGGGATTCCCGTGCCCTCCCGGGGCCGGGCCGCCACGATGTCGTCGTACCCGTCCCCGTTGACATCGCCGACGGCCACCTCGTCGGCCTCGACGAACGGCTGGGGCTGGACGTCGTCCGCCGTGCGCACATGCACGAAGTCGTGGGAGAGGCCCTGGGGGCCGCCGGCCAGATGGACCGTGTGGCGCTTGGTGATGCCCTCCTCCGGTCTCGTCGGTGTCCGCGCGGCGACGAGGTCGTCCCGTCCGTCACCGTTGAGGTCGCCGGAGGCGAGATCGGTGATCCGGTGGTCCAGCTCCCACCGGCGGTAGGTCGCCGCGGGTGTGCCGTCCCGCAGGAGCGGGCCGGACAGCACCCGTACGGTCGAGTCCTCCTCGTTGAACGCGAGATCCACGTCCCCGTCGCCGTCGAAGTCCCCGTTCACCAGGGTCCGCCCGGACTCGGCACCGGGATGGTCGCCGGCGATCGCGACCGCCGCGTCCGCCAGCCCCCCGGTACCGCCCCAGATCACCGTGACCACGCCCTCGGGGCCGCCCACGGGACCGGTCTCGCCGGGGGCGCCGACGGCCAGATCGCTGTAGCCGTCCCGGTCGAAGTCACCGACGGTCAGGGACTCGCCGAAGCGGTCGTCCTGCTCGGCCTCCCCGGGTATCCCGGGCGCGTTCTGGTGGAACGTCTGCTTCCGTGCGGTGACGGGGCCGTTCGGCGAGCCGTAGAGCACGGCGATGCCGCCCGCCCGCGCCGCCTGGCCCACCTGGGCGAGGGGCGCGGCGACCACGAGGTCGCGATGGCCGTCGCCGTCGAAGTCCCCGGGGAGGGCGGCGGCGGACGCCCCGGGCACGGACACGGGGGCCTGGGCGGGTGCGGCCGTCGCCGCGGGAGAGGTGAGCAGCGTCGCGGTGGCGGCCGCCGCGACCAGGGCGCACCCCAGGATGGTTCGCTGTGACGTCATGTCGTGCTCCTCGATGCGGGCGGCGCCGGGCGAGCCGGGCCGCCGGCCGACAGGGACAGCGGTGCAGTGCGGTGCGGGAGGGACGCGGGTGGCGTTCTCCCGTCCTGCCGACAGACGTACGGAGGCGGCACCCGGTTTCCGCGTGATCGTTATCACCGGGCCGTCCGGTGATAGGGGTGCCGGTCAGCGGGGTGCGATCCCGTCCCGGTGGTGCTGGATCCGGTCCGGACCACCGTTCCGGCCGTCCGAGTACTGCAACGGTGCTTACGGTGAAGGTTGTCGGGTGCCGTCCTGCACCGGATGGTGGATGACGGCCAGCGCCGGATGTGCTCGGCCGGGTACGGCGAGACCTGTGCAGGTTCTCCGGGGCGGTGTCCATCCCCTCGGCCTTACGGCCGGCGCACGATCTCGGCGGTGCCGAGCGCGTGATGGAAGATCACCGCATTGGACAGCAGCACGTTGGACTTCGCGGCCTTCTCCTGCTCGACGGGTCGTTGCCGACGATCACGCCGACGCCGCCGAGGCCGACCCGGCTCGACGCGCCTTCAAGAGTGCTGCGGAGCGGCCTCCCCCGGCCTGCGGCCGGGACCGCGGACGGGCCACGACCACATCGGCCGAAGAGATCGATCCGGCGGCATTTTCGCGGGTCAGCGGACCCGGCCCCGCGCTTTCAGGGGCAGTGGGGGCAGTTCGGGGGCGGCCAGTGGGCCGCCGTCGTAGCCCTTGACCTGGCCGAAGCGGGAGCCGGTCGTCCAGTCCTCGCGGGCGGTCTCGATCTCGGCCTGGGTGCGGCCGATGAAGTTCCACCACATGATCAGCTCCTCCTCGAAGGGCTCGCCCCCGAGCAGCATGAGGCCCGCGTCGGAGTCGGCGCGGAGGGGGAGGGAGGTTCGGCCGCAGCCGAGGTAGAGCATGGAGCCGGGGAGGACGGGGACGCCGTCGACATGGGTGTGGCCGGACATGGAGAGGACGGCGTACTCGAAGTCGGGGTCGAGGGGGAGGTTCGGCTCGGCGTCGCGGGAGAGGGTGAGGTCCGCGCCGAGGATGGGGGTGTAGGTGGTGCCGGGGGAGGGGGTGCCGTCGAGGGCGCCGAGGAGGACGGTGGCGGTGAGGCCGGGGGCGGTGACGGTGGGCAGGTCGGTGTGGTGCTGGAAGTGGGGCTCGACGGAGCGGTGGGCGTCGGGGAGGGCGACCCAGAGCTGGGCGCCGTGGAGGAGGCGGGCGTGTTGGCGGGGGCTCTCCTCGGAGTGGCTGATGGCCCGGCCGGAGGTCATCAGGCCCAGCTCGCGGGGGCGGATGGTGGCCAGGCTGCCGGTGCTGTCGCGGTGGAGCACCTCGCCCTCGTGGAGCCAGCTCACGGTCTGAAGGCCCATGTGGGGGTGGGGAGGGACCTGCATACCGGGCTCGTCGGCGATGTCGTCGGGGCCGTAGTGGTCGACGAAGGCCCAGGCCCCGACCATCCGGCGGCCGAGATTCGGCAGCAGTCTGCGCACCTCGGTGGATTCGCCGAGGCGGACCGTGCGGGGGCTGAGGAGTTCGCGGACGGGCTCCGCGGCGACGAAACCGCGACCGCCGCAGACGGAGGGGGCGGCCTGACGATCGAGATTGCTCATGGCGCTCAACCTATTCCCGTACGGGTGGCCACCCTCGGCACCCACGCCCACGGACTGGTGGAATATTCAACCACCCCCTCCGGTTGACGCCGACGCAAGGACAATCGGAGCAGACTCCAAGGAGGAGAACCAGTGAGCGAGAGCGAGACCTACTACGAGTTCGGCACCGCCGCCGAGCGGTGGGACCGTGCGCAGCTGTTCTTCGACGCGAAGGAGTACGCGACGGCCGCGCGCATTCTGCGCGGACTGGTGGAGGAGGCCCCGGGGCAGGTCGCCCAGCGACTGCTGCTGGCCCGTACCTACTACCACTCCGCCCAGCTGGGCCGCGCCGAGACGGAGCTGCTCGCGGTGCTGGAGCTGAACCCGGTGGAGCAGTACGCCCGGCTGATGCTGGGCCGCACCCTGGAGCGCCAGGGGCGGCCGCTGGACGCCGCGCCGCATCTGCGGATCGCGGCGGCGATGTCGGGAGAGTAGGCACAGGGAGGGAAGGGCCGGTCCGCCACAGGCGGGCCGGCCCTTTCGCGTACGCGGGCACAGATTAAGGAACGATCGTTCTTGACCGAACGTTCCTTAATGGCGTACGGTCGTGCCATGGGACGCCCAAGAGGATTTGACGAGGCCGAAGTGGTCAGGTCGGCGGCGGAGCTGTTCGCGGGCCGGGCCTACGACGGGGTCTCCATCGACGATCTGGTCACTCATCTGGGGCTGCATCGCAACAGTCTGTACAAGACCTTCGGCAGCAAGCGCGGGCTCTATCTGGCCGCGCTCCGGTGGTCCCTGGAGCACGATGTGGCCCCTCTGATCGACCGGGTCGCCCGGGCCGCCGGGCCCGGCGAGGGGCTGCGCGAGGCGCTGAGCCCGCCGGGCGGCGGGGCGGGGCTCGATCTGCTGCTGCTCGCCGCCGTGGAGCGGGCCCCGGTGGACGCCGAGGTGGCCGAGCTGGTCACCCGTACGCTCGACGCGCTCGACGCGGCGACCGCAGTACCGGAGGACGGCCCGGGTGATCCGGGTGATCCGGACGCCGGCCCCGGAGCGCTGGCGGTCGCGCTCACCTCCGCGGTGCTCGGGCTGCGCATCCGCGCCAGGGCCGGGGCCCCGGGTGCGGACGCCGAGCGGGCCTGCGACGCCCTGGGCCGACGGCTCGCCACTCGCTGAACCACTACTCGCTGGGAGCAGATATGGCACAGATCAACGTCGACGGCGGCAGACTGATCGTCGAGATCACCGGCATGAACCGGGTCTGGGCGCTCAAGAAGCGGCTGGACATCCCGTTGGCGCATGTTCGCGGCGCGACCGCGGACCCGGGGATCGCCATGGAACCGAAGGGAATCCGCGCCCCCGGCACCCATTTCCCCCGCTTCATCACCTCCGGCACCTTCTACAAGGACGGCGAGCGAGTCTTCTGGGATGTACGGGACTCCTCCAAGGCCGTGGTCGTCGAGCTGGCCGGCGAGCGGTACACGAGGCTGGTCGTCCAGGTCGACGACCCCCGGGCGACGGTGGCGCTCATCGAGCGGGCCCAGCACGTGAGCTGAGGCCCCGCCAGGTCGGAACGCTCCTCACCGGGGCCTCACCAGGGGCGTTCCGGGCAATAGTTGTCCACTCGTGCTCTTGCTTGCCTTTGGCATATGTGCGCCCTGTGGTGAACCATGGGCCTGCCCCCCCGTCACGGCTGTGCGGGGGCCGATACGAGGAGAGCACGATGAGCGCGGACCAGCGGGAACCAGTGGTGCAGATCGACACGACCACCCCCCATTCGGCACGGGTGTGGAACTACTGGCTGGGCGGCAAGGACAACTACCCCGTCGACCAGGCCCTGGGAGCCCGGCTGAAGGAGATATTCCCGCAGATCATCGACATCGCCCGGGCCTCGCGCCAGTTCCAGGCGCGGGCGGTGCGGCATCTCGCCGAGGAGCTGGGCATACGGCAGTTCCTCGACCTGGGCACCGGGCTGCCCACCGCCAACTCGACGCACGAGGTGGCCCAGCGGTCGGCTCCGGAGGCGCGGATCGTCTATGTCGACAACGACCCGATCGTGCTGGCCCACGCCCGCGCGCTGCTGGTCGGCCGGCCGGAGGGGGCGACCGACTACATCCACGCGGATCTGACGGACTCCGAGACCGTGCTGCGCGAGGCCGCCAAGACGCTCGACCTGACCCGGCCGGTCGCCCTGATGCTGCTCTCCACCCTGGGGCATGTCGCGGACGACGCCGAGGCCGCCGCCCTGCTGCGCGGCTATCTGAGCGCCCTTCCGGTGGGCAGCTGCCTCATCCTGTGCGACACGATCGAGACGCCGGAGACCCTGGCCGGCTCGGACGAGTACGCCAGCGGCGGCGCGCTGCCCTACATCTCCCGCCCCTCCGAGGTCGTGCGCTCCTTCTCGGACGGCCTCGAACTGCTAGAGCCGGGCTTCGGCTCGATCACCCTCTGGCGTCCCGACCAGCCCGTCACCGGCGAGCCGGTCGAGCAGTGGGGGTTTGTCGCCGTCAAGCGATGACGAGGTCCGGCACGGCTCACGCGCCGTGCGGACGGCGGCCGTCCCCCTCGGGAGGGACGGCCGCCGCGGCAGGCCCTACCGGCAGGTGTAGGGGTCCCAGTACCAGGTGCTGATCACCGGGTCGTACCCCGGATTGCCGTGCTCGGCGATGTAGTGGCGGCCCGCGTACACGACCACGCTCCCCGCCGGGTACCAGGTGCCGGCCGTCCAGGCGGGCGCGGTCGAGCAGACTCCGCCGCCCCCGGCGCGGACGAACTTCCAGGTGATTCCGTTGATCACGCCGAGGTCGGTCGCGGCCAGCTTCTGGAAGGCCGTACGGCTGAGGTCGATGTGCTCCGGGCCGCACGAGGGGCACTTGTCCTTGACGGGGACGGTGATCGTCCGGCCGTTGTACGTCACCTCGACGGAGATTCCGGCGCAGAGTTCGTCGTTGTTGGGGTTGGCCGCGGTCCACCAGCGGTGGGAGACCGCGACCAGGTCCTGGGCAGAGGCGTCGATGGGCGTCCCGCAGGCGCCGTAACCCGCGTCGTTGTACCAGGTCGCCTTGCCGGTGCGGGACTCGCCGATGGGCAGTGCGGCGAACGCGGTCCCCGCGCCGAGGACGGCGAAGAGCAGCGCGCCGAGGACGGCCGAGGTCCATCTGAACAGACGCGTACGCGGGTGCATGCTTCCTCCAGGCCGGGCCGTTCGGATCCGAAGAGGCAGATTCTTCCCGGAACCGGTCGACAAGGTGTCAACGACCTTGGAGTCGGGGGGTCGTCGAACCGGCCATGCCGTCGAAGAGGCGTCAACAACGGGTCAACAGCCGTGCCAGACTGGCAATTTTCGATCAAGGAAAGGGCTACAAGACGTGAACACGAGCATTCCATTCACCTTCACCCTCCTTGGCACGGTCCGCGGCTGGCGCGGTGCGGAGGAGCTCTCCCTGGCCGGACCGCAGCAGCGCACGGCGCTGGCGATGCTCCTGCTGGCCGGCGGGCAGCCGGTCACCACGGAGGATCTGGTCGACGGTCTGTGGGGTGCGGGCTCCCCCAAGGCGGGCACGACCACGGTACGGACGTACGTATCGCGGATCCGCACCCTTCTGGAGCCCGGGCACCGCCGGAACGGCGGCCCGACCCTGCTGGTTTCGGTCGGATCCTCGTACGCGCTGAAGCTGCCGGCCGGCTCCCTCGACGTGACGCTCGCCGAGCGGGAGGCGACGGCGGCCGAGGCGCGGCGGGCGGACGATCCGCGCGGGGCGCAGATCCTGCTGGGCCGGGCCGTGAGCCGCTGGCGGGGCACCCCGCTCACCGGTCTGGCCGGGCCCTTCGCGGACGCCTGGCGGGAGCGGCTCGCCCAGCGCCGGCTGAGCCTGCTCGAAGCCAGGGTCGAACTGGATCTGGAACTCGGCGACGCGCGCGACGCGGTGACCGATCTGACCGCGGCGATCGCCGGGCACCCGCTGCGGGAGAGTCTGCGGCTGCCGCTGATGCGGGCGCTCTACCAGTGCGGACGGCAGGCCGAGGCGCTCGACGTGTTCCGCGACATCCGCACCGTGCTCGCCCGTGAGCTGGGCATCGACCCCGATCCCCGGCTGTCCGAGCTGTACGGGCGGATCCTGCGCTCCGATCCCGGGCTGCTCCCGGGCCGGGAGGAGCGCGCTGCCGGGCGCACCGCGCCGGGGAGCCGAGACACCGGGCCCGGGCCCGTGCCGACGCCGGAGCCGGCTCCGGCCGCCGCCGTACCCGCCCCCGCGCAGCTTCCGGCCGACATGGCGGACTTCACCGGCCGGGAGCGGATCGTGGCCGCCCTCACCGCCTCCCTGAGCGCTCCGGCCGGGCCCGCCGTGCCCGTCTTCGCCATCTCCGGCATGGGCGGCAGCGGCAAGACCGCGCTGGCGGTGCATGTCGCCCACCGGCTGCGCCCGCGCTTCCCCGACGGTCAGCTCTTCGTCGATCTCGCGGGGGTGACGGACCGTCCGGCCGATCCTCATATGGTGCTGGGACATCTGCTGCGCTCGCTCGGCGTCCCCGAGGCGGGGGTGCCCGAGGATCTGGACGCCCGGGCGGCGCTCTACCGCACGATGCTGGCGGAGCAGAGGGTGCTGGTGGTGCTGGACAACGCGGCGGGCATGGAGCAGATAAGACATCTGCTGCCCGGCTACCCCTCCTGTGCGGTGATCGTCACCAGCCGGGTGCGGCTGACCGCCATGCCCGCGCACACCGTCGACCTCGACCCCTTCCACCCCGAGGAGGCCCTGGAACTGCTCGCCTCGGTGATCGGCCGCCGCCGCGTCCTGGCCGAACCGGAAGCCGCGCGAAGGCTGGTGGCGGCCTGCGGACATCTCCCGCTCGCCGTGCGGGTCATCGCCTGCCGCATCGTGGCCCGGCCCGGCTCCACCGTCGCGGACTGTCTGCGCCGGCTCTCCGACGAACGGCGCGGGCTCGACCAGCTGCGCGCCGGGGACCTGGATGTGCAGGCGTGCTTCCAGCTCGGTTACGACCAGCTCGGCCCCGCCCTGGCGCGGGCGTTCCGGCTGCTGGCGCTCCCCGAGGCCGAGAGCCTGTCGCTGCCGTTCGCCGCCGCGCTGCTGGGGGCCGAGGAGTTCGACGCCGAGCAGTTGCTGGACGAGCTGGTCCAGACAGGTCTGCTCCAGTCTCCGCAGCTGGGCCGCTACCGCTTTCACGACCTGGTGCGGCTCTTCGCCCGCCGCCGCTGTGCCGAGACGGACGCCGAGGAGCGGGTCGCCGAAGCGCTCTCCAGGCTGCTGGACTTTCTGCTGGCGACCGTGCGCAACGCGTACCGGCTGGTCCGTCCCGGTCATCTCATCGCGTCGCTGCTCGAAGGGGGCCGGGCTCCGGGGGTGGCGTTCCCCGACGCGCGGGCGGCGCACGACTGGTTCGACGTGGAGCGCGACGGAGTCCTGTGCATGCTCCTTCAGGCGGTGCTGCGGACGCCCGCGCTGGTGGGGCGGGCGTCGGATGTGCTGCTCGGTCTCGATCCGCTGCTCGAACGGGCCTACGCGTGGTCCGACATCGTGCATGTGGGCGGGGCGGTGGTGAGAGGGGCGGAGCGCGCCGGGCTGCCGCGCGCGGAGGCCGCCGCGCGCTACATGCTCGGCGGGGCGCTGTGGCAGCTCGGCCGGCCCGTCGAGGGGGGCGATCACATCGAGCGGGCGGGCCGGCTCTGCCGGGACCACGACCACCCGCTGGTGCTGGCCGAGGTGATGATGTTGCGCGCGCTGATCTCGGCGGCGCTCGACGGCGGCCACAACAGTGTGACGGTCGGGCTGCTGCGGGAGGCACGGGATTTCCAGCGGGCGGTCGGGAACCCCTCCGGGGAGGCGAACACGCTCGGCAGCCTCGCGTTCGCCCAGAACGTGGTCGGCGATCCGGCGACGGCGATCCAGACCTGTGCGGAGGGGCTGGCGCTCTACCGCGAACTCGGCGACCCGATGGGCGAGGCGCAGATCCTGATCCACCGGGGCAGTGCGCTGGGGCTGTCGGGCGAGACCGCGGCGGCCGCGGAGTGCTATGCCCGGAGTCTGGAACTCAGCCGTGAACTGGGCATGCGCTTCCTGGAGGCGGGGACTCTGCACCGGATCGCGGAGACCCGGCTGTCCGCCGCCGATGTCCCGTCGGCGGTCGCGGCGGCCGAGGAGGCCCGGTCGCTCAGCCATGATCTGGGGATGTTCCGGATCGAGGCGCGCGCCCTCGCCACCCTGGGCCGCGCGCTGGCCGCGCTCGGCCGGCGCGAGAGCGCCGTGGCCCGGCTGCGCGAATCGGTCGCCGTCTACCGGCGGCTGGGGCTGGCCGAGGGGGCCGGCGCGGAAGCGGCCCTCGCCGAGCTGACGGGAACGGAAGCGAGAACGGGAGCGGGAGCGGGAGCGGGGGCAGGGGCGGGAGCGGCGACCGCTCCGGCAGGCGGGCCGACGGCGGCGGGCGGCTGACGCTCCCCGGCCGTATCCGGGGCGTCAAGGCAGCGTGAACACTGTATGACCCATGAAGTACGCCAATCTCCCCCAAAGAAGGGCATCGAGCCGCTCGCGCCGAGGTGATTTCCTCCGGTTGAGCAGCATTGAAGACCCGCCGTGAATTAATCCGGGACATTGACGTTAATCAGCGCCGGCGGCACCATCCTCCGCATGCCGAGGAGTGAGCCGACCGCGCTGACCCTCCTGCGCCGGACCCATGAGGCGCAGGTGGTCGAACTGCTGCGCCGGCTCGGCGCGCTCAGCCGCGCCGAGCTGGGCCGGCGCACCGGTCTGTCCCGTACGGCTCTGTCGTCCATCACCGGCTCGCTGATCGGCCGCGGCGTCGTCGTCACCGCGCCGGCGGCCCCCGCGCGGGGCACGCGCGGTCGCGGCCGGCCCGTCGATCTGCTGCGGCTCAACCCCGCCACCGGCCGGTGCGCCGGGGTCGATCTGGGCCGGGGCCGGGTACGCGCCGTCGTCAGCAACGCGGCGCACGAGATCATCGGCTCGGACAGCCGCCCGTACCCCCGGCGGACCTCCTGGGAGGAGCGGACCGCGATCGCGCTGGAGCTGCTCGACACGGTCCTCGGCGGCGGGACGGACGGCCTGGAGGGCATCGGGATCGGGCTGTACGGTCCCGTCGGCCCGGCCACGGAACGGGCCTCGGCCGCCGTGCGGCTGTTCGGCGAGCGGTACGGGGTGCCCGTGCTCGTCGACAACAACACCCGGCTCGCCGCGCTCGCCGAGGCCGTGCACGGGGCCGGGGCCGGTACCCGGCACTCCGTCTACGTACGGCTGTCGCACGGCGTCGGCGGCGGACTGGTCGTGGACGGCCGGCTGCTGCGCGGCGCGGGCGGCGCGGCGGGCGAGATCGGGCATGTGCCGGCCGATCCCCGGGGGCCGCGCTGCCACTGCGGCGGCCGGGGCTGCCTGGAGCTGTACGCGTCCCTTCCCGCCGTGGAGGCCGCCGGCGGTCTCGGGGACGACGCAGCCGTCGAGCGGGCGGGGCGGCTCACCGGGCAGGTGCTGGCCGGGCTCTGCAACACGCTCGACCCGGAGCTGATCGTCGTCGGCGGCGAACTGGCCGGCTGCGGCGAGCGGCTGCTCGCCCCGCTGGAGGCGGAGCTGCGCGCCCGCGCCCTGCCCGCCGTCCGGCAGGGGCTGCGGATCACCGGCGAGCGGCTGGGCGACTCGGGCGGCGCGCTGGGCGCGATCGCGCTGGTACGCCAGGAGTCCCCCGCTCCGCATCTCGCCCGGCAGCCGTACCCGTCCGCCGCCCGCACCGACAGCGACGCCGGCTGTACCGGGCCGGTCGTCTCCGGCTGACTCTTCTCTCCCCTCCGGCGCGCCCGGGGCCGCTCCCCGGCCCGGGTCCGCCGTGCCGCGGCGGCGGCGCTCCGCCGCCTTCGAACACCCCAGGACACAGAGGCGGTACCGCCATGCCCACGACCAGACCCCCCGCGCCTCCCCCGGCCCGGGACCTTTCGGAAACGAGCGCGAAACCCCCGGCCGGGCCGGTGCGCGCCGCCCGGCGGAGGTGGACCGTCCGGCTGCTGGGCGCGGTGTCGGTGCTCACCGGGCTGGCGCTGTGGCAGCTGCTCGCCGCGCTCGGAGCGGGCGGTGTCCCCGGCCCCGGACCGGTGGCCGCGCGCGGTGCGGAGCTGGTGGCCGACGGAACGCTGGTCGCGGACGCGCTGGCCTCGCTCCGCCGGGTGCTGACCGGCTTCGCGCTCGGCACGGCCGCCGCGATCCCGGTCGGCGCGCTGATGGGCTGGTATCCCACGGCGCGGGCGCTGTTCGAGCCTTGGGTGCAGTTCTTCCGGGTGATCCCGCCGCTGGCGATCATCCCGCTGGCGATCGTGCTGCTCGGCATCGACGAGGCCCCCAAGATCACCGTGATCTTCCTGGCGGCCTTCCTCTCCACGGTGGTCCCGGTCTTCCAGGGCGTGATCGCGGTGGAGCGGACCCTCGTCGACGCGGCCCGGGTGCTGGGCGCGGGCGATCCGACGATTTTCGTACGGGTGGTCGTGCCCGCCACCACGCCGTTCCTCTTCGCCGGCGCCCGGATCGGCCTGGGCGCGTCCTGGTCGACGCTGGTGGCCGCCGAACTGATCGCCGCCCAGAAGGGGCTGGGCTATCGGATGCAGCAGGCCCAGCTCTACTACGACCTGGAAACGATCTTCGTCGGCATTGTCTCGATCGGTCTGCTGGGACTGCTGATGGACCGGCTGCTGATGGCGGCCGAGCGCCGGGCCACCGCCTGGCAGGAAAGGAGAGCGGCATGACCGCCACCGTCCCCGCCGTACCCGCCCACTCCCCCGGCTCCCCCGCGCTGATCTCGTTCCGGAACACGGTCAAGCACTTCCCCGGCCCGGACGGCGGCTTCACCGCGCTCGGCGGGATCGGTCTTGAGGTGGCCGAGGGCGGGTTCACCGCGATCGTCGGCCCGTCCGGATGTGGGAAGTCGACCCTGCTGGCGATCGCCGCCGGACTGGTCGAGCCGACCTCGGGCGAGGTGCTCCTCGACGGCCGCCCGGTCTCCGGGCCCGGCCCCGACCGGGGCGTGGTCTTCCAGCAGTACGCCCTCTTCCCCTGGCTGACCGTCCGCGCCAACGTCGAGTTCGGGCTGCGCACCGCCCGGGTGCCGCGCGCCGAACGGCGTCGCCGGGCCCAGCACTTCATCGACCTCGTGGGGCTCGCCGACTTCGCCGACGCCCTGCCCAAGACCCTGTCCGGCGGGATGAAGCAGCGCTGCGCGATCGCACGGGCATACGCCGCCGACCCCCGGATCCTGCTGATGGACGAGCCCTTCGGCGCGCTCGACTCGCTCACCCGGTCGCAGTTGCAGGAGCAGCTGCTCCAGACCTGGGAGCGGGAGCGCCGCACCGTCCTCTTCGTCACCCACGACGTCGACGAGGCCGTCTTCCTCGCCTCCCGCGTGATCGTCATGGCCTCCCGGCCGGGCCGGATCGACCGCACGGTCGAGATCCCGCTGCCCTACCCCCGTACCCGCGCCACCCGGCTGACCGCCGAGTTCACCGCGCTGCGCACCGAACTCTGGCAGGCCGTCCAGCGGTCCGAGCCCACCACCCGCCCCGCGTCCGAAGCCACCCAGGAGAACTGACCATGTCCCTGCCCAGACTGCCCCGAACCGACAGGACCGACCGAACCGACCGAACGGCCGGGACGGCCCGGACGGCCCGGCCCGCGCGGGGCCGCACCACCCCCTTCACCACCGCCGCCGCCGTGCTCGTCGTACTGGCCGCCGCGGGCTGCTCCGCCGAGGCGGCGGACGGCGAGAAGCGGCAGAAGATCGACTTCGGCTACATCGCCGACTACAACCAGGCGGGGCTGCTGGCCATCGCCGAGAAGCGGGGCCTGTGGGCCAAGCACGGCCTCGACGCCTCGTACAAGGTGTTCACGGACGGCCCCACCCAGATCACCGCGCTCGGCGCGGGCGATCTGGACTTCGGCACCATCGGCCCCGGCGCGACCTGGCTGCCCGCCTCCGGGAAGGCCACGGTCATCGCGGTCAACCAGCTCGGCCGGGCCGACCGTGTGGTGGCGCTGCCCGGGAAGGGCATCCGGACGGTCGCGGATCTCAAGGGCCGCAAGGTCGCCGTCCCGGAGGGCACATCCGGTGACATGATCCTCACCCTCGCCCTCAAGAAGGCCGGGCTGACCAGGCAGGACGTCCAGGTCGTGCCCATGGCCCCGCCCACCGCCGTCGCCGCGCTCGCCTCCCGCAAGATCGACGCGGCCGCCCTGTGGCACCCGCTGCTCGGCACGGTCGAGCAGCGGATGCCGGATCTGGTGGAGCTGGCCAAGAGCGCCGACTTCGCGGAGGAGTTCGTCTTCCCCAGCTCCGTCGTGGCCTCGCCCAGGACCGTGAAGGAGCGTCCCGGCCTGGTCACCGACGTCAACCGGGTGCTCCAGGAGGCCAATGACCTCCGGCACCGCGACCGGGCGGAGTCGGTGCGGATCACCGCCGGATTCCTGCGGCTGGACGAACGGGCCGTGGCCGAGGACGCGCGGAACACCCAGCCGCTGTCGACGGCGGACCTGCTGAGGAAGACCGAGGACGGCACCGTCGCGCGGTGGTTCGCCGCGCTCCAGGAGTTCTTCGTCTCCACCGGGAAGCTCGACGGTCCGGCCCGCCCCGACAGCTTCTACGCGGGCGGCCTCTACACGAAGGCGGCGGACGGAAAGTGACGTACGGACCGGCCCCGGCCGAGGGCTCCCGGCGGCCCAACATCCTCTTCCTGATGACCGATCAGCACCGTACGGACACCCTGGGCGCGTACGGCGCGAGCGGCGGCCACACCCCGCATCTCGACGCGCTCGCCGCCGCCGGCACCCGCTTCGACCGCTTCTACACCCCGACGTCGATCTGCACCCCGGCCCGCGCCAGTCTGCTCACCGGGTACGCGCCCTTCCGGCACAAGCTGCTCGCCAATTACGAGCGGAACGTCGGCTACCAGGAGGATCTCGCCGACGGCCAGTTCACCTTCACCGCCCCGCTCGCCGAGGCGGGCTACCGGCTCGGGCTGATCGGCAAATGGCACACGGGGGTGCGCCGGGTCCCGGCCGACTTCGGCTTCGAGGGGCCGTATCTGCCCGGCTGGCACAATCCGGTGACCCACCCCGACTATCTCGCCCATCTCGCGGAGCACGGGCTTCCGCCGTACGCGATCAAGGATCCGGTCCGCACCCGGCTGCCCGGCGGCGGGCCGGGGCCGATGCTGGCCGCGCGGCTGCTCCAGCCCGTCGAGGCCACCTTCGAGCACTATCTCGCCACCCGCGCCATCGAGCTGCTGCACCGCTGGGCACGGAAGGACGACGGGCGGCCCTTCTTCCTCGCGACCCACTTCTTCGGCCCTCATCTGCCCTATCTGCTGCCCGACGCCTACTACGACCTGGTCGACCCGGACACGGTGGAGCTGCCGGCCTCGCTCGCCGAGACCTTCGAGGGCAAACCGCCCGTCCAGCGGAACTACAGCGCCCTGTGGGGCCACGACTCCCTCTCCGAGAGCGAGTACCGGGGGCTGATCGCCGCCTACCGGGGTTATGTGGCCCTGATCGACTTCCAGATCGGCCGCATCCGGCGGGCCGTCGCGGACCTCGGTCTCGCGGACTCCACAGCGGTCGTCTTCACCGCCGACCACGGCGAGTTCACCGGCTCCCACCGGATGCACGACAAGGGACCGGCGATGTACGAGGACGTCTACCGCGTTCCCGGTCTGCTCCAGGTGCCCGGCGCGCCGGGCGGAGTGGTGCGGGACGAGTTCGCCACGCTCACCGACGTCACCGCCACCATCCTGGACCTGGCGGGCTGCGATCCGGCCCCGGCGGTGGACGGCCGCAGTCTGCTGCCGCTGGTCTCGGGGGACGCCGCGCCCGCGTCCTGGCCGCGCGAGGTGATCGGCGAGTTCCACGGCCATCACTTCCCGTATCCGCAGCGGATGCTGCGCGAGGAGCGCTTCAAGGTCGTGGTGAACCCCGAATCCGTCTGCGAGCTGTACGACCTCGCGGCGGACCCCCACGAACTGCGCAACGCCTGGGACGATCCCGCCCTGCGCGACGCGCGCGACCGGCTCGTACGGCGGCTGTACGAGCGGCTGCGCGAGCGCGGCGACAACTTCCACCACTGGATGGCGGCCGTCCTCGACATCGGCGGACCGGCCGGTGACACCTCCCTCGGCTCCTTCGAGCCGGACCGCACCCCCGAAGGGCGTGACAGCCATGCACCGACAGTCTGAGGACCGCACCGGCACGGCGGCGGCCGGCCCCGGCCGGCGAACCGTGCTGAGAACGGCGGCCGTCGGCGCGACGGCGGTCGCGGCCACCGCCCTCGCCGCGCCGGAGGCCGCCGCCGGGAAGCGCGGCACGGGCGGCACACCGGCGGCCGGCTCCACGGTCCTGTGGTGGGCCCCGGAGGCGGAGGCGGGGGTGGTCTCCTTCGCCGCCTCGGAACTCGCCGGGTATCTGGGGCGGATCGTCTCCGGCCCCGTCGCGGCACGGCGGTCGGCCCGCCCGGGGCGCGGCCTGGCGCTGCTCCCGGCCGGTTCGCCCGCCGATGTGCCCGCTCCGCTCGCCGCCGAGGCGGACCGGCTGCTCGCGGGCCGGGGACCCGAGGCGCACGCCTTCGCGGTGGGCGCGGCGGGGGCGATCGCCACGGGCAACGGCGCGCGGGCCGTGCTGTACGCCGCGTACGCGCTGCTCGAACACGCCGGGGTGCGCTTCTTCGCGCCCGACTTCCCGCAGTACGAGGGGCGGGCCGAGCGGGTGCCGAGGGACGGCGGGCTGGTGATCCCCGCCACCGCCGGGACCGTGGCGGAGCCCGCCTGGACCTGGCGGCGCAAGTATGTCGAGGAGGGCACCAGCCACACCGCCGAGGGGCTGGTGCGGCTGCTCGACTGGATGGCCAAGAACCGGCTCAACACCCTCGTACACCCCTATGACTACAACCACTGGGGGCACATCGCCTACGACCGTGTGCGCGAGAGCGTGGCCCCCGAGGCCGCGCGGCGCGGCATCGTCGTCGAGGTCGGCGGCCACGGCTACGAGAGCTTCCTGCCCAGGGAGCGGTACCCGGACTTCTACACGCCCGGCTCCAATGTCTTCAACGTCCATGACGAGGCCGCGCTGAACACCTATGTCCGGGCGGTCACCGGCCATCTCGCCGGGCGTCCGGAGATAGCCGTCTTCGACGCCTGGCCGCCCGACACGGCGACCTGGCCCGCCGCCTCCGTCGCCGCCTTCGGCTCGGTCGCCGACGCCGAGGCCCATGTGGTCAACACGCTGCGCGCCGCGCTCGCCACCGCGCTCCCCCAGGTACGGGTGGAGCGCGTCGCCTACGGCGCGGCCATCGCCCCGCCGAGCGCGGGCCCCGGCTTCCACCCGGAGGTGCTGATCGACTTCGCGCCGTACGAGCGGAACTACCGGCACGCGCTCGCCGACCCCGCGTCCGGCACCAACGCGCCCCTGGCGGCGCTGCTGCGCTCCTGGGCGGAGGCCGCCGACGGTCCCCTGTCGGTCTACGACTACAACCGGCGCTACCGGTGGCGCTCGCTGCCGGTGCGACCGCTGGGGATCCTCGCCGCCGACGCGCGGTTCTACGAGTCCCTGGGCGTCGACGGGCTGGGCTCGTACTCGGAGCCCGCCGACTGGCTGCCCTTCGAGGCCGTGCACCTGTTCTCCGCGCGGCTCGCCCGCGAGCCCGGCACCGACCCGGACGCCTGGCTGGCGGAGTATCTCGCGGACAGGTTCGGACCGGCCGCCGGGGCGCTCGGCGACTACTTCCGCGCGACCACGGCCGATCCCGACGGGCTGGCCGACCCCTCGTACGCCGCCGCCGTGCTGGCCGACTACCGGGGCGCGGCCACCGCTCTCGACAGCGCGCTGGCCGCTCTCGCGGGCCGGGAGGAGCGGCTGATCGTGGCCCTGCTGCGGTCCCATCTCGAACTCGCCCTGGCCGATGTCACGATCTCGGTCTCGGCGACCGCCGCGTCCCGGGCCACCGCCAGGGCCGCCTACCGCGCGCTCCTGGAGGAGCGCCGGTTCCGCGGGCTGGTCCTCCAGGACATCCGGGCGGTGCAGCGCTGGGGCGGCTCGCTCGCCCACCGGGACGGGTATCCGCTCTACCATCTCCCGGCGCACGCCTCCCTGGTGAGCGACCGGGTCACCCTCGCGCGCGGCGGCTCCGCCACCGTACGGCTGCGCGCCCAGGACGTCGACTGGCGCGGCCACACGGTGACCTGGAGCGCTTCGGCCCCGCCCGGTCTCGCCCTCTCCGCCGCCTCGGGCACGCTCACCGCGTCGGGCGCGAGCGACGGCGTCCGGCGGCTGACCCTCACCGCCGCCGGGTCGCTCGCCCCCGGTACGCACACCGTGGTCTTCGCCTTCACCGGCGACGGCACCGTGCCGCTGCCCCCGGCCCGGCTCACGGTGACCGTCGTCTGACGGCCGGCCCGCCCGCCCCCGTGCCCGGGCGGCGGGCCCGGTCAGCGGTAGCCGAAGGCCTTGCCGCCGACCGCGCGGACGGCGAGGTAGTAGTTGGCCGCGAGCAGCCTGCACTTCGTGCGCGATCGGCCCTTGTAGGTGTCGTTGCAGGTCCGCCGCATCTCGGCGTGGAATCTGCCGTCGATCTTCTTCCGGGTCGCCTTGGTGGGGCTCAGTTCCAGCTTCCCTCTGGCCCCGTAGTTGCGGTAGCCGAAGTCGTGCTGGTCGCAGGCCCTTCTGAACTTCTTCTTGTACGGGAAGTCCTTCATCGGGACGCTGCATCCGTCGGCCCGCCAGTCGAAGGGCTTCACGCGCTTGGCCTTGGCGAACTTCTTGTAGCTGAGCGCCATGACACGGTCGGCCCTGCGCTTCAGCCCCGCCTTGTCGAAGGCCGGCGAGACCGCCGGGGCCGCCGGGGCCGCCGGGGCCGCCGGGGCCGCGGCGACGGCCTCCGCCGGGCCGGCGGTTCCGGCCAGGGCGGTCAGGGCCAGGGCGGCCGAGACCGCCGCCGCCGCTCCCCGGGGGCTCTTCTTCCTGCCGTGCGTCACTGCTTCCTCCCTCACCCGCGGTCCCGCCCGCCGGGACGGCCCGTCTTTCCCAAGAGCCTGCCACCGCGGGCGCGGCGAGTGAACGGATCGGACGCGGGCGCGTACACCAGAGGCCGTCGGGGCCGTACCACCCCCGCGCGCCGGGCGGTTGGCGGCGCGGGCGGGCGCGCACGCCGGAGCGGGGACGGGGGTGCCGTCGGGGTGCCGTCAGGGTGCCGTGAGAAACGCCTCCGAATTTTCCGCCTTCGGGTGCATCCGTTCCCGGGACATCGGCGGAATGGTGCGCGGGACGGGCTCGCTTCCCGTGGTGACGTGTCGCCACGGGAGCGTTCCGCCGTCCCGGACCGGGCCGTCCGCGCCCCGGGGAGCGCTCACGCCTCCTCGCGGCGGACGGCGGAGAACAGCTGGGAGAGCGATGATCGCCACCTCACGACGGGCCCGCCGGCTCGTCCCTGTCGTCCTGCTCGTCGTCTGGCTCTGCATAGGCGGCGCGCTGGGCCCCTACGCGGGAAAGCTCGGCGAGGTCGCCACCGCCGACCAGGCCGCCTTCCTGCCGAGCGGCGCGGAGTCCACCGAGGTGCTCGCCGAGCAGCGGGCGTTCCAGCGGGACGGGCGGACACCCGTGGTCGTCGTCTGGACGGCGGACGGCGGCGGCCCGCTCGACGCGGACCTGCGGAGCGCGGCGGACCGGGCGCTGGCCTCGGCGGCCCCGGTCTCCGGGCCGGGCGAACGGCCGGTTCCCGTGCTGCCGTCGCGGGACGGGGAGGCCCTCCAGGGAGTCGTCCTGCTCGACGGCGACCTCGGCGACCGGCTGCCCGCCGCGCTGGACCGGGTCAGGGAGGCCGCCGAAACCGTGCCCGGCACGGTGGTCGAGCTGGCGGGGCCCGCCGCCGCCAAGGCGGATCTGTCCTCGGCGTTCGCGGGGATCGACGGGCTGCTGCTGGGGGTGGCCCTCGCCACGGTGCTGGTGATTCTGCTGCTGGTCCACCGCAGTGTGCTGCTGCCGCTCGTCATCATCGCCGGGGCGGTCCTCGCGCTCGCCCTCGCCTGCGCGGTCGTGTACGCCCTCGCCGCTCGTGGCATCGTCCGGGTGGACGGGCAGGTCCAGGGCATTCTGTCCATTCTCGTCATCGGCGCGGCCACGGACTACGCGCTGCTGCTGACCGCCCGCCACCAGGAGGAGCTGGCCAGCGGCGACAGCGACCGGTTCACCGCCGTACTCGCCGCGCTGCGCCGGTCCACCGGTGCGATCATGGCCAGCGCGGCGACCGTGGCGCTGGGCCTGCTGGCGCTGCTGCTCAGCGATCTCACCAACAACCGGGCGCTCGGGCCGGTGGGCGCGATCGGCATCGTCTGCGCCGTCCTCAGCACACTGACCTTCCTGCCGGCCGCTCTGGTCCTGCTCGGTCCCGCCGTGCACTGGCCCGCCGGGCCGCGCCGCGCCGAGGACCCGGAGAGCGGCCGGGGGGTGTGGCACCGGGTGGCGGCCCTGGTCGACCGCGCGCCCCGCAAGGTCTGGTCCCTCACCCTCGCCGGGCTGCTGGTCTGCGCCGCCTTCGCGCCCATGCTCACCTCGAAGGGGGTGCCCCTGGAGGAGATCTTCGTCAAGGAGGCCCCGTCGGTCTCCGCCCAGCAGACCCTCGCCCGGCACTTCCCCGGCGGATCGGGGAGCCCCGCCGTGGTCGTCGCCGACGCCGGCGGGCTGGCGCGGGTGACGGCGGCGGCCAGGGAGACCGAGGGGGTCGCGGGCGCGGCCGTCGTGACGGAGTCCGGACGCCCCGGCGACGGCGAGCCCCGGACCGTGGACGGCCGGGTGCGGGTCGACGTCACCCTCCAGGACGCGCCGGACACCGAGGCGGCCCGGGACACCGTGGTCAGACTGCGCAGCGCCCTGCACTCCGTGCCCGGGGCCGACGCGATCGTCGGCGGCCCCACGGCCCAGCAGTACGACACCCTGGTCACGGCGGAGCGCGACCGCGCCATCATCGTGCCGGTCGTCCTCGCCGTCATCCTGGTGATCCTGATCGGCCTGCTGCGCTCCCTGCTGCTGCCGGTGCTCCTGGTCGCCACCGTGGGCCTCAATTTCCTGGCCACCCTCGGCGTCTCGGCCCTCGTCTTCGAGCATCTGCTCGGCTTCAGCGGCACCGACCCGTCCGTCCCGCTGTACGGCTTCGTGTTCCTGGTGGCCCTCGGGGTGGACTACAACATCTTCCTCCTCTCCCGGGTGCGCGAGGAGTCACTGCGCCACGGGGTGCGCCGGGGAGTGCTGCGCGGACTCGTCACCACCGGCGGAGTCATCACCTCCGCCGGAGTCGTGCTGGCCGCGACCTTCGCCGCGCTCGGCGTCATCCCGCTGGCCTTCCTCGTGCAGATCTCCTTCATCGTCGCCTTCGGCGTGCTGCTCGACACCCTCGTCGTCCGCTCCCTCCTCGTACCGGCCCTGGTACGGGACATCGGACGCACGGTCTGGTGGCCGGGGTCGCTGAGCTACACCCGGTAGCGGCCGGTCTCGGAGAGCCATCCCCGGAAGCCGGTGATCCAGTGCCCGAGGTCGGCCACGCGGGCGGCCAGCTCCGGGTGCGGGGGTCCGGCGGCGGCCAGGGCGGTGAACTCCTCGGTGCGGGCGGCGATTCCGGTGCGTACGGACTCGGCGGCGCGGCCGTGGTCGACCCCGTCGGCGTGTGCGAGGACGATGACGAGGTTGTGGACCTCTCCGGCCGCCGCCTCCTTCGGGTAGGAGGCGAGGTCGTTGGTCCAGTTGACGACGTCGGACGCGGTGTCCAGGATCCGCTGGTGCCAGGGGTGGGTGTAGAGGGCCTCGGGCAGGCTCCGCCCGGCGAGATGGTCGGCGATGTCGAGGTCCTCCCGTACGCCGCCGGTGGCGAGGCGCATCGGCAGATACGCCTCCAGGGAGGGCACCCGGCGTGCCGACCGCTGGGCGGACTCCTCGCCCAGGACGTTCAGATACCGGGTGAGATTGGCCCGGAACCGCTCGCGCACCGGAGGGTCCATCGTCTCCGTGGTCCTCCGCCAGAGGTCCTCGTACGCCCTGACGAAGGCGTTCCGCGAGCGCCGTTTCCCGGCCGTCACCGCGACGAGGTCCGCCAGGAGCGGATCCGCCGTACGGGCGTCCCGGCGGTCCAGGAGGTCGTCGAGCACAAAGCCCCAGGCGACCCAGGCGGCCAGCAGGGCCAGTTGCCCGGGGGGAGCCTGCGGATGGGTCCTCGCCGCCAGTGCGCCGAAGCGGGCCCGGCGGAAACTCTCGGCCGGCGTCCGGCCCCGCAACAGCCCGTGCCGGCGGCACCAGTCGAACGCGTACTCCTCCGCCTCGCGCGCCCGGGAGCCGCCACCCGGGGGAGGATCGGCTGCCTTGGCGGGGTGCTCCGATTCGGTCGGCATCGCCCGACATTCTCATGCAACTGCCGTCTCTTCGGGGCTGTTTGGCCGGACAGCCCTCATGACGGCGGGCAGGTGGCGATGATGTCCCAAGGATGAGGCGGCCCGTGGAGCGGTCCGCACGGAACGAGGAGTGAGCCATGCCCGAGACCGGGGAGAATCCGCGCATCGCCGTCTACGGACTGGGGGCCATGGGGCTGGACATCGTCAGAATCCTGCACGGTCGCGGGGCGGACATCGTCGCGGGAATCGTCAGGCCCGGCTCCGACAAGGACGGGCGGCTCCTGGGCGAGCTGGCCGGCCTCCCCGGACTGGCCTTCCCCGCCCGCGGCGACGCCGAGGAGGCGCTGCGCGAGAGCGCTCCGGACATCGTGGTCGTCACGGTCAGCACCTATCTCGACGCAGCCCAGTACGAGATCTTCGCGACCGCCGTCAGGGCCGGGGCCGATGTGATCACACTCGCCGAGGAGATGCTCTACCCCTTCGCCACGGACAATCCCCTGGCCCGGAAGCTGGACGCGCTGGCGAAGCACCACGGGGTGACGGTGACGGGCACGGGCCATCAGGACGCCTACTGGGTCAACCTCGTCAGCGTGCTGGCGGGCTCCACCCACGACCTCGGGAGGGTGACCGGCGAGCTGTCCTGGAACGTCGACGACTTCGGCCGGGCCGTCGCCGAGCACCAGCGGGTGAACGCGACCGCGGAGGAGTTCGCCCAGTGGCAGGCGCACACGCAGCGCCCGCCGACCTTCACCCACTACTCGCTGTACGCCCTGGCCGCCGCCGTCGGGCTGACCCCCCGGGGCACACCGCGCACCACGACCGAGCCGGTGATCGCCGAGCGGGACGTGCCCTCCAAGGCGCTCGGGACGACGGTGCGGCGGGGGAGGCTGCTGGGTTACACGGACACCGACACCCTGGACACGGAGGAGGGCGTCACCCTGTCCGTCAGCTCGCGGGGCTCGGTCTACGAGGAGCACGAGCGGGACTTCAACGAGTGGAATCTGGCCGACTCCTCGGGCAGGCCGACGCTCCATCTGCGCGACAGCGACCTGGACACGGCGCACACCACCTGCGCGACCCTGGTCAACCGCATCCCGGACGTCATCGCCGCGAGGCCGGGGATCGTCACCGTGGACGAACTCCCCCAGCTCCGCTTCCGGCCGGTCCGCCGCACGCCCTGAGCACGGGCGAACGGGCTGCTCCCCGGGTGTCGGACGGTTCCAACCCTGCTCCGTCCGTGTCTCATCTCACGGTCCGGTATGTGAACGGTGCTGTCCGAACCCGGGTCGCCGCTCTAGGCTGACGGACGCAGCTGGTTCGCCCTGTCCGCCAGACAGACGCGTCGCAAGAGGGAACCCGGTGGAAATCCGGGACTGCCCCGCAGCGGTGAGCGGGAACGACCGCCGTCATACGCACTGGGCCCGTACGGGCCTGGGAAGCGACGGCCAGTAGGTGTCCGCCGGGAGACCGGAGGATGTGCCCGCGAGTCCGAAGACCTGCCCGTTGCCCGCGCACGACCGATCGTGCGCGGTATCCCGGTGACCTCGTGGGCGGGTCGGGTGGGGGCACCCCTGGACATGGTCCGGGGGCGTACGAATCAGGCGGACGACCGTACCCAGGTGCGGCCTCGGTCCGTCGGGTCTGTCATCCCTTCGCGTTCTCGTCCCGTGTCGTCCCCGGGATCCCAGGAGACATCTCGCGAAGGAGATTTCCGTGACAGCGCAGTCCGCAGCCGCGGCAGCACGGGCCACCGTGTACGGCTACCCCCGCCAGGGACAGAACCGGGAACTGAAGAAGGCCATCGAGGGCTACTGGAAGGGCCGCGTCACCGCCGACGCCCTCCGGGAGACCGCCGCCGGTCTGCGCCGGACGAACTGGCGGCAGCTGGCCGAGGCCGGCGTCCACGAGGTGCCGACCGGTGATTTCTCGTACTACGACCACATGCTGGACACCAGCGTCATGGTCGGCGCTGTCCCCGAGCGGCATCGCGGCGCCCGCGCAGCGGACGCGCTCGACGGCTACTTCGCCATGGCGCGCGGCACCCAGGACGTCGCGCCCCTGGAGATGACCAAGTGGTTTGACACCAACTACCACTATCTGGTCCCCGAACTCGGCCCCGACACCGTCTTCACGGCCGACTCGGCCAAGCAGGTCGCCGAGTTGAAGGAGGCCCTCGCGCTCGGGCTCACCCCCCGGCCGGTCCTCGTCGGACCCGTCACCTATCTGCTGCTGGCCAAGCCCGCCCCCGGGGTGGCCGCCGACTTCGAGCCGCTGACGCTGCTGGACCGGCTGCTGCCGGTGTACGCGGAGGTCCTCGCCGATCTGCGCGCCGCCGGGGCGGAGTGGGCGCAGCTGGACGAGCCCGCCCTGGTCCAGGACCGCACTCCGGCCGATCTGAACGCCGCCGCCCGCGCCTACCGTGACCTCGGCGCGCTCACCGACCGGCCCAAGCTGCTGATCGCCTCGTACTTCGACCGCCTCGGCGATGCCCTGCCCGTGCTGGCGAAGGCCCCCGTCGAGGGTCTGGCCCTCGACTTCACCGAGCGGGCCGCCGGCAACCTCGACGATCTGGCCGCCGCGGGCGGGCTGCCCGGCAAGCGTCTGGTCGCCGGTGTCGTCAACGGCCGCAACATCTGGATCAACGACTACGAGAAGTCCCTCGCCACCCTGGGCACCCTGCTCGGCCTCGCCGGCCGGGTCGATGTGGCCGCCTCCAGCTCGCTGCTGCATGTGCCGCTCGACGCCGCCGCCGAGCGGGAGATCGATCCGCAGATCGGCCGCTGGCTCGCCTTCGCCCGGCAGAAGACGGCCGAGATCGTCACCCTCGCCAAGGGGCTGTCGCAGGGCACCGGCGCGATCACCGCAGAGATCGCCGCCAACCGGGCCGATCTGGCCTCCCGCGCCTCCTCCGCCCTCACACGCGACCCGGCCGTGCGGGCCCGTACCGCCGCCGTCACCGACGCCGACGGCCGCCGCTCCCAGCCCTACGCCGAGCGGACCGCCGCGCAGCGCGCGCGGCTGGGGCTGCCCCTGCTGCCGACCACGACCATCGGTTCGTTCCCCCAGACGAACGAGCTGCGCACCGCCAGGGCGGATCTGCGCGCCGGGCGCATCGACACCGCCGGGTACGAGGAGCGCATCAAGGACGAGATCCGTGAGGTCCTCGCCTTCCAGGAGAAGGCGGGCATCGACGTCCTGGTGCACGGCGAGCCCGAGCGCAATGACATGGTGCAGTACTTCGCCGAGCAGCTCACCGGCTATCTCGCCACCCAGCACGGCTGGGTCCAGTCCTACGGCACCCGCTATGTCCGGCCGCCGGTGCTGGCCGGCGACATCTCCCGCCCCGAGCCGATGACCGTGCGCTGGACCTCCTACGCGCAGTCGCTCACCGAGCGGCCGGTCAAGGGCATGCTCACCGGCCCGGTCACCATGCTCGCCTGGTCCTTCGTCCGCGACGACCAGCCGCTCGGCGACACGGCCCGGCAGGTCGCCCTCGCCCTGCGCGACGAGGTGAACGACCTGGAGGCCGCCGGTACCTCGGTGATCCAGGTCGACGAGCCCGCGCTCCGCGAGACCCTCCCGCTGCGCGCCGCCGACCACGCCGCATATCTGGAGTGGGCCACCGAGTCCTTCCGCCTCACCACCAGCGGGGTGCAGCCGGCCACCCAGATCCACACGCACATGTGCTACGCCGAGTTCGGCGACATCGTGCAGGCCATCGACGACCTGGACGCCGACGTCATCAGTCTGGAGGCCGCCCGCTCCCACATGCAGGTCGCCGCCGAACTCGCCGAGCACGGCTATCCGCGCGAGGCCGGACCCGGTGTCTACGACATCCACTCGCCGCGCGTGCCCAGCGCCGACGAGGCCGCCGCCCTGCTGCGCAAGGGGCTTGAGGCGATCCCGGCGGACCGTCTCTGGGTCAACCCCGACTGCGGGCTGAAGACGCGCGGCTGGCCCGAGACCAGGGCCTCGCTGGAGAATCTGGTCGCCGCCGCCCGTACGGTCCGCTCGGGCCTGACCGGCGAGAGCGCCTGACCCGTTCCCCGGTGCCGGGGCGGGCCGTGATGCCCGCCCCGGCACCGGGGCGATCCGTCTCTCGTACTTTCGGCCGGTGTGCCGAGTGTCCCGGGGTTCCTAGTCTGGGCGGCGTGGACGCCGGCTCCGTACCCGGAGAGGAACGGAGGGGTGCGGAGGAGCGCGGGGACAAGGTGGAACCGGAATCACCGGAATCAGTGGGCCCCGGCCGTCCGGGCACGGCGTCGGACAGTGCGGCGGACGGGTCCGGGCCCGGCTCCGGGTTCGGGTTCGGGTTCGGTAGCCTGCCCGGCATGATCATTCCCGGTCCGCGGGGCAGGCGCGCGGCGACCACGGGGCTCGGTGCGGTGTTTCTCGCCGCGATCGTCACGCAGGCGTTCGCGGTGGCGCAGAGCTGGGGCTCCGGCTACTGGATCCCGGGCGCCGTCGCCGCTTCGGCGGTGGGCGCGCTGGCGCTGGTCCGCCACCAGTGGCGGAGCCGGACGGCGGCCGCGGGCCTGGGTGTGGCGGGTCTCGTGGTGGTGGCCGGGCTGCTGCCGGGGGTCCGTCTTCCCGCCGAGCCGGGGCCCGCCATGACGCTGGCGCTGGCGGTGCTCATCGGCTCTTCGGTCAGGGCGCTGCCCGTGGCGCGGGCCGGTGCTCTCGCCGGTGCCGGACTGCTGGTGATCGCCGGTCAGTTCGCCGCCCGGCCCGCGTCGGCGGTGGCGGTCATCACCGCCGCGGGCTGGGTCCTCGCCGTCGCGGCGGGGCTGTCGCTGCGGGCGCACGACGGCCGGGCACGGGCCACCGTCGAGCGGGTGCGCCGGGACGAACGGCTGGATCTGGCGCGGGAGTTGCACGACATCGTGGCCCACCACATCACCGGCATGCTGATCCAGGCGCAGGCCGCGCAGATCGTCGCACGGCGCGATCCGCACCGGGTGGCGGACTCGCTCGCCGAGATCGAGACCGCGGGCTCCGAGGCCATGGCCGCGATGCGCCGGGTCGTGAGCCTGCTGCGGGACACCGACGACACACCGCCCGCCCCGCCCGGTCCCGACCGGCTGAGCGCGCTGGTGGAGCACTTCGGCCGGCAGGGCCCGAGGGTGAGCCTGACCGTGCCCGACGGCGATGCCCGGTGGCCGCCGGAGGTGACCAGTACCGTGTACCGCGTCGTCCAGGAGGCCCTGACGAATGTGCTGCGGCACGCGCGGCACGCCCGTTCCGTCGAGGTCGCCGTCGGCCGGACCGCCGGGGGTGTCACCGTGGAGGTGACCGACGACGCCCCGCCGAACTCCGCCCGCCCCCATCAGCGCGGCGGGTACGGTCTGATCGGCATGCGCGAACGCGTCACCACGCTCGGCGGCTCGCTGGACGCCGGCCCCGTGCCCGGCGGCGGCTGGTCCGTGCGGGCGACCCTGCCCGTACCCGCCCGGGAGCCCGGATGACCATCGAGGTGCTGATCGCCGACGACCAGGCGATGATCCGGCGCGGTCTGCGGCTGATCCTGGAGGACCAGCCCGACATCACCGTCACGGGCGAGGCCCCGGACGGGGCCGCCGCGATGGCGATGGCCAGGGCGCTGCGCCCCGATGTGTGCCTGGTCGACATCAGGATGCCGGGAGTCGACGGCATCGAGGTCACGCGCGCGCTGGCCGGTCCGGGAGTGCGCGATCCGATGAAGGTCATCGTGGTCACCACCTTCGATCTCGACGAGTACGTGTACGGGGCGCTGCGCGGCGGCGCGGTGGGATTCGTCCTCAAGGACGCCGGGCCCGCCCTGCTCGTCGAGGCCGTCCGCGCCGCGCACAAGGGCGAGGCGCTGGTCTCGCCGTCGGTCACCCTCCGGCTGCTCAGACATCTCAACGACTCCCGCGCCGGCCTCGCGCCCCGCTCCCCCGCCGGGCGGCCGACTCCGCTGTCCGGGCGGGAGATCGAGGTGGTCCGGGCCGTCGCGCGCGGCCGTACCAACCAGGAGATCGCCTCCGAGCTGTTCATCTCCCTCAGCACGGTCAAGAGCCATCTGTCCGGGATCCAGGGCAAGCTCGGGGCGCGCAACCGGACCGAGATCGCGGTCTGGGCGTGGGAGCAGCGCCTCGTCGGGGGCACGGCGTAGCCGAACCGGCCGAAAGTACGGCCGCCGGGGCCGAAGCCGTACTTCAGGCCGGTGCCGCGACTGTCGTGGATCTTCCAGGATCGGGGCATGTCCCTTGCAGAACTCCCTCCGGCGCTCGGCGCGGAGAACTTGACGAAGAAGTACGGCCGGCGCGGCCGGCCGGCCCTGAGCGGGGTGAATCTCGCCGTCCCCTCCGGCCGGGTGATCGGTCTGGTCGGCCCGAACGGAGCCGGTAAATCGACCCTGCTGCATCTGGCCTGCGGGCTGACCGAGCCGTCGGCCGGCTCGCTGACCGTGCTGGGCTCGCGTCCGGCGGCGAGCGCCTCGCATCTGGCCCGGGTGGGGTTCGTCGCGCAGAACACCCCGGTGTACGGCTCGCTGACCGTGGCCGAGCACTTGAGGCTGGGCGCGAGCATGAACCCGTCCTGGGACCCCGCCCTGGCCCAGCGGCGTATCGGCGAGGCGGGGCTGGACCCCGCGCGGAAGGCGGGGCAGCTCTCGGGCGGCCAGCGGGCGCAGCTGGCGCTGACCGTCGCGGCGGCCAAGCGGCCCGAGCTGCTGATCTTCGACGAACCGGCGGCGGCGCTGGATCCGCTGGCTCGCCAGGGGTTTCTGCGGAACCTCCTGGAGTTCGTACGGGAGCTGGGCGCCAGCGCCGTGCTCTCCTCGCATCTGCTCGGCGACATCGAGCAGGTCTGCGACTACCTCATCGTGCTGTGCGACGCGCGGGTGCAGGTCGCCGGGGAGACCCGGGACCTGCTGGCCGAGCACGCCCGGCTGGTGGCCCCTCGCGCCGCGTTCGACCGGCTGCCCGCCGGGGTCGAGATGATCTCCGCGGAGCACCGTGGGCCGCACGGCAGCGCGATCGTCCGCGCCCGCGGGCTGTCCGCGCTCCCGCCGTACCGGGTCGAGCCCGTCTCGCTCGAAGAGCTCGTCCTCGGCTATATGGCGCGGGCCGCCGGAGCGTCCTCGGCCGGGACCGGAGCCGGGGAGGGTTCGCGATGATGTGGCTGAGCCGGCGGCAGTTCCGCGTCCAGGCACTGGTCGGGGCGGGCGCGCTGCTCGTCGCCGCCGTCTTTCTGATCCGCCTGGGCTGGGACGTGCGCGACGGGTACGAGCTCTACCGGTCCCATTGCGTGAACCGGGCCGACTGTGCCGAGGCTGCCGACCGGTTCCGCGGCGCTCACAAGAACACCCTGCTGCTTCTCGCGGCCGGGCTCGGTCTGGTCCCGGCCGTGGCCGGTGCTTTCTGGGGCGCGCCGCTGATCGCCCGGGAGCTGGAGGGCGGCACCCACCGGCTGGTGTGGAACCAGAGCGTCACCCGTCCGCGCTGGCTGCTCGGCAAGGTGCTGCTCGTCGGCCTGGCCTCCGTCCTTCTCACCGGCGCGACCGCCGCCCTCCTCACCTGGGCGGCGCACCCGTACGACGAGGTGGCCAAGGATCAGTTCAGCACGCTCGTGTTCGGCGCGCGCGGCATCGCCCCGATCGGCCACGCCACGCTGGCCTTCGCCTTCGGGACCGTCACCGGGCTCCTGCTGCGCCGGACGCTGCCCGCGATGGCGGTGACGCTGGTCGGCTTCCTGGCCTTTCAGTTCTTCTTCCCCCTTGTGGTGCGTCCCGCTCTCATTCCGCCGGAGAGGGCCACGCTGGCGATGACGGCCCAGGCGATCAACGGGGCCCAGAACCTGGGCGGGTTCGGCGGCGGCTCCGTGATCGGCGGGGTGGGGATCCCGGGCGAACCCGACGCGTGGATCGCCGACACCAGCCCGCTGCGCACCGCGGACGGGAAGAACCTCGACACGGCCGTGTTCGGCGGCTGCGTCGACAGCCCGCCCAGAACGGGCGCGGGCGGGACGTTCGGCGACGCGGCGGTGTGTCTCGCGCGGCTCGATCTCCATGTGGACGTCAGCTATCACCCCATGAGCCGTTACTGGACGTTCCAGTGGCTGGAGACCGGGATCTATCTGGCGCTGGGCGGGATCCTCGTCCTGTTCGGCCTCCGGCGGATACGGCGCGGGGCCGGCTGATCCGGGTCAGCGGTCCGGGTCCGTGCCCCGGTCCCGGACCGTGCCCCGGTACGGGCCGGCCCGGGCGCGGGCCCACAGGGGGAGGGCGAACCAGCACAGCAGGAACCAGGCCACCATCGCGACCACGATCCAGGCGGCCAGTGAGTTGTGGAGTGCCACCCGAAGGATCAGCAGCAGGGCGCTCGCCATGGTGCACAGCAGCAGCACCAGCCCGAGCACGGTCAGCCGGGAGGCCCAGTCGACCGTCTGCGGCTTCAGGCTTCTGCCGGTGAGCATCCGGTGCAGCGCCACCGGTCCGATCAGCGCGCCGGTCGCGGCGGCCCCGAGCACCACCGTCGCCAGATAGATGTCGCGGTCGGTCTCCGACAGGGTGGCGAACCGCGGCTGGAAGACGACCGTGAGCAGGAAGCCGAAGAGGATCTGGACCCCGGTCTGGGTGACCCTCAGTTCCTGGAGGAGTTCGAGCCACCGCCGGTCGGCCCTCTCCTCCTCGGTCTCCCGGCGGCCGTGTCCGGGTGATCGCCCGTCTCGCTCCACCGGAGTCCCCCCGATCTGTGACGGGATCGATCGACCTGCCTCTCCGGCAGATTAGCGCCGGGGCGCGGGGGCGGGGTCCGGCACGCACACGACCCGGTCGTCGCCTCATCCGGATGAGGCAACGACCGGGTCCCGGCACGCTCAGCCCGCGAAACGGGCCATCCACGCCTCGACGTCCTCCGCCGACCTGGGCAGACCCGCCGACAGGTTCTCGTGGCCGCCCTCGGTGACGAGGAGGTCGTCCTCGATCCGGACGCCGATGCCGCGCCACTCCTCGGGGACGGTGAGGTCGTCGGGCTGGAAGTACAGGCCGGGCTCGACGGTGAGGACCATGCCCGGTTCCAGGACGCCGTCGACGTACTCCTCGTTGCGGGCCCGGGCGCAGTCGTGGACGTCCAGGCCGAGCATGTGGCCGGTGCCGGCCATGGTGAAGCGGCGCTGGAGGCCGAGTTCGTACGCGCGGTCGGCCGGGCCCTCGATGAAGCCCCACTCGACCAGCCGGGCCGCGAGGTGGCGCTGGGAAGCCTCGTGGAAGTCGCGGTAGGCGGCACCGGGCCGGACGGCGGCCATGCCCGCCTCCTGGGCCTCGTACACCGCGTCGTAGACCTGGCGCTGGAGCGGTGTGAAGGTGCCGCTGATCGGAAGGGTGCGGGTGACGTCGGCGGTGTAGAGGGTGCGTGTCTCCACACCGGCGTCGAGGAGCAGCAGGTCGCCCGGGCGCACCGGGCCGTCGTTGTCGGTCCAGTGCATGATCGTGGCGTGCTCGCCGGCGGCGCAGATCGAGCCGTAGCCGACGGAGTTGCCCTCCAGGCGGGCGCGGCGGAAGAAGGTGCCCTCGATCCACCGCTCGGACGAGGCGATCGCCCGGGACAGCTCGCCGATCACATCGGTGAAGCCGCGCACGGTGGAGTCCACGGCCTTGCGGAGTTCGGTGATCTCCCAGTCGTCCTTGACGAGACGGAGGTCGCCGAGCGCCTCTTCCAGTTCGTCGTCGCGCTGCTCCTCGGTGGTGACGGCGGCCTCCAGGGCGGGGTCGACGCCCCGGACGATCCGCGTCGGCGTCGCACCGGAGGCGGCGGCCAGGTCGGCGGCGGCCGTGCGGACGTCGCGGCAGGGCAGCCCGAGCACCTGTTCCGACTCGGCGAGGGAGCGGCGGCGGCCCATCCACAGTTCCGCGGTGTTGCCGGTCCAGAATTCGTCGTCGTCCCTGCTGTCCCGGGGCAGCTGGTAGCAGTAGGCGTCGTGGCCGCCGTCCGCGCGGGGTTCCAGGACGAGCGCGCCGTCCCGGGCCTGGTCCCCGGTCATGTGCACATAGCCCGTGTACGGGCGGAACGGGTAGCTGTCGTCGTTCGAGCGGGCCTTGAGGTTTCCCGAGGGGATCACGAGGCGCTCGCCCGGGAAGCGCGCGGAGAGCGCGGCGCGGCGGCGGGCCGCGTGCGGGGCCTGCTCGCCGAGCCGGAGATCGTGGCGCTCGGTGTCCGCCCACCCCGTCCGCATCAGGGCGGAGAGTTCCTCGGAGATCCCTGAGTAGAGACCGTTCTTCCGGCCTTTCGCCATGTCGTACACCTTCCCTGGGTGGCCTCGCCGCCGCCGGTCCTCGGCGGCTCCCGGACGGTATCCCGCACCGTGTCCGTACGGTGCCGGGCGGTGCCACTGGCACAGATCGGCCATTCGCGGGTGCGGGACCGTCGACAATGAGACACATGACGAACGCGAAACTCGGTGAGGCCCTCCGGCTTCTGGGGCTCGGCCAGGCGGCGGCGCGGGTCTATCCGGTGCTCCTCGAACGGGCGCCCGCCCCGCTGAGCGAGATCGCGGAAGCCGCCGGTCTGAGCGGTGCGGAGCTGACCGCCGCGTACGGCGCGCTGGTCGACGCGGGGCTGGCCAGCGCCGCCGAGGAGGGCGGGAACACGGTCGCGCCGGTTCCGCCGACCGCCGGTCTGGAGATCCTCGCCCGGCACCGGGCGGCCGAGGTCGAGGAGTCTCGTATCGCCGTCGGGGGCGCGTTCGAATCGTTCCGGCGGCAGCGGCTCGCCGCGTACAACGACGATCTGGTCGAGGTCGTCACCGGGGAGGCCGTCGGTCCCCGGATCCGTCAGGCCTGGGCGAGCGCCCGCGATCAGATCCGGCAGTTCGAGTCGCCCCCGTACTTCCCGCTGGCCGGTGCCACGCGGGACGCGCTGGACACGCTCGCGCGCGGTGTGACGCAGCGGGTCGTGTACTCGCGGGAGTCGCTGGAGCACCCGGGCCATCTGAGGGAGGTGATCGAGCCGTGCGTCGAGGCCGGCGAGCAGGCGAGGGTGCTGCCGTCGGTACCGGTGAAACTCGTGATCATCGATGAGGCGTACGCGCTCGTCTCCTTGTCGATCAAGGAGGCCGATGTCCACAACACCATGCTGGTCGTGCAGCCCTGCGGCCTGCTCTCGGCGCTCATCGCGCTGTTCGAGCAGTCCTGGCGGAACGCCCTGCCGTTCCAGGGCCGCACCACCCGCCCGGGCGGACTGCCGCCCGCCGACCGCCGGCTGCTGTGGCTCCTCGCGGGCGGCGCGAGCGACGATGTCATCGCCCGGGAGATGGGCGTCAGCCGCCGTACGCTCTACCGCCGTCTGCAGATCCTGATGGCTCGGTTGGGTGCGGCGAACCGCTTTCAGCTGGCCCTTCAGGCGCAGCGCAGCGGCTGGCTGTGACCGGGCGGGCACGGTCACGGCCGGCGGGGGTCGTCATCGTCGCCGAAATCCACTGGCCGGCCCGGTCCCTCCCGGACGAACATGGCCCGTATGAGCGACCAACCAGCACGATGGACCCGGGCGACCGTCCACGCGGACATGTGGGCGGACCCGGACGAGGATCCCCGCAGTGGCGAAGGGGTGAGCCGGGACGGCGAGCTCGCGACGCTTGAGGACTTCCTGGCGGACTACCGGCTGACCCTGCGGATGAAGTGCGAGGGCCTGGACCCGGAGCAGCTGGCCCGCCGGTCGGTCCCGCCGTCGACGATGTCGCTGCTCGGTCTGGTCCGGCATCTGGCCGAGGTGGAGCGGGACTGGCGCAACTGGCTCGGCGAGGGCGATCCGCTGCCGAAGCTCTACGGCGCGCGGGACGCCGATTTCCACGGCGCGGTCGCCGAGCGGGCGGTGGTGGACGCCGCCTTCGCCGATCTGGGGCGCGAGCAGGCCGCGACCGACGCCGCGCTGGCCGCGTACCCGGATCTGGGTGAGCGGGTGGGGAAGGACAGGACCTCGATCCGGGAGCTGATGGTGCACCGGATCGACGAGTACGCCCGGCACTGCGGCCATGCCGATCTGCTGCGCGAGTGCGTCGACGGCAGGGTGGGCCAGTGAGGCCCCCGGCGGTGCGCGCGATCCCGCGCCGCCGGGCGGGCGCGGCCGATACCGTGTGAGCCGGGTGGGAGTCCGGCATCCGGGCCGGACCGCGGAGAAGGGGTGCGACGTATGACGTTCACGGACTGGAAGGACCGCTCGGTCGTCGTGACCGGCGGAACGCGCGGCATCGGAAACGGGATCGCCGAGCTGTTCGCCCGCCAGGGTGCCGCGGTCCTGCTCACCGGCCGGGACGCCGACGCCGCGCGCGCCGCCGCGGACGGGATCGCCCGCGCCACCGGCGGCCGGGTCGCGGGAATGGGGGTGGATCTGCGGGTGCCGGAGGCCATCGACGCGATGGCGGCCGAGGCCGTGCGTCTGCACGGAGGCATCGACGTGCTCTGCGCGAACGCCGGGATCTTCCCCGCGAAGCCGCTGCGCGAGATGACCGCCGACGACGTGGACGAGGTCCTGGACGTCAACCTCCGCGGCGGCATTCTCTCCGTCCGGGCCTGTCTGCCGGCGATGGAGCGCGCCGGGCGCGGCCGGATCGTCCTCACCTCCTCGATCACCGGCCCCACCACCGGGTACACGGGGTGGTCCCACTACGGGGCGAGCAAGGCGGGCCAGCTGGGTTTCCTGCGCGGCGCGGCCCTTGAGCTGGCACCGCACGGCATCACCATCAACGCCGTCCTGCCCGGCAATGTGCGCACCGAGGGTCTCGCCGAGCTGGGCGAGGAGTATCTGCGCGGGATGACCGCCTCGATCCCGCTGGGCCGGCTGGGTGAGACCTCGGACATCGCGCACTCGGTGCTCTTCCTCGCTTCCGACGAGGCCGCTTTCATCACCGGCCAGACCCTCACCGTCGACGGGGGCCAGACCCTCCCGGAATCCCTGGACGCCCTCGCTCCGCCGACCCGGGGCCCCGGGCCCCGCTGAGGTGACGAGCGCCGCCGCCGGGGAGCGGCGGTGGCGTGATCCTTCAATACGCCCCCGGACCGCCGCGCATACCGTGCCCTCAGAGCGCGGAAAGGGGCGGTCATGGAGGAGTACGCGAGTGCCAAGCTGGTGGATCTGGTCCAGCGCGCGCTGACGGCGGCGGGCATCCCCGCCGTCGCGCCCAGGAGTGACGGGGCTCTGCTGCCGTTCGAGGCGAAGCGCCGGTTCCTGACCGAAGTGGCGGGCGAACACGGACTGTTGCCCCTGATGCGGGTCGGCTCGACGCTGGCGGTGCACCCGTCCGATCCGGCGGTCTCGGCCCTGCTGCACGCGGTCAGCCCGCTCGATCTGTTCGAGCGGTGGCAGCGGCTGGAGCGGTTCGCCCACTCCCGCCACCGTGTGGTGATCCGGGAGCACGGGGCGGGGCGTCTCCTCGTGGAGCACGTCGGCCCCCCGGGAGCCCCGCCCGACCCGGCCGAGGACGCCCTGGTCCTCGGCGTGCTGACGGCGCTGCTGTCGATGTGCGGGGTCCGGGACCTCACGGTCGCCGCGGGCGGCGCACCGGTCCTCGTGTTCACGGACGGCGGCTTCACCGTGCCGCCGCCCCCGCACGGCAGCGGCCTGTGGCGCTTCGCCTGGTCCGGCACGGCCCCCGCCATGAGCGCCGGCACGGAGGACACCGGCCGGGACGAGGTGTCGAGGACGCGCGGGCTGATCACCGCCGACCCCGCCCGGCGGTGGACGCTCGGCGGGCTCGCCGCCGAGCTGGGGCTTCCCGCCCGGAGCCTCCAGCGGCGGCTGGCGGGCGACGGGGGCTTCAGCGGACTGCTGGGGGCCGTGCGCACGGAGGTCGCCGCCGGGCTGCTCATGCGCAGCGGGCACCCCCTGAGCGTCGTCGGCTTCGCCTGCGGCTACGCGGACCAGCCCCACTTCACCCGCCACTTCAAACTCCGGACCGCCATGACACCCGCGGTCTACCGATCGGCGTTCCGGCTGCGGACGGCCGAGGAGCACGGGGACCGGGCACCCGGACCCGCGAAGGAAAGGACTCCATGAACCTCACCGGCAGAACGGTTCTCGTCACGGGCGGCACCCGTGGCATCGGCCGGGCCCTGACCCGGCGGCTGGTCGCACTCGACGCCCATGTGGTGGCCGTGGGCCGTGATCCCGAAGGGCTCGCGGAGCTCGGGGCCGAGTACGGCGACCGGGTGTCGGCCGAGGCGCTGGACCTCTCGGACCCCGAGGCCGTCGGCGATTTCAGCGACAGCCTGCCCGCCCGTCACCCCGCGCTCTCCGTCGTCGTCAACAACGCCGGGGTGCAGAACCTCAGCGACTTCCTGACCGCCGACCCCCGCGACACCCGGACGGTGCTGCGCCGGGAGCTGGCCGTCAACCTGGACGCCGTCATCACGCTCTCCACGGGCCTGCTCCCCCACCTCCGGGACCAGCCCTCGGCCGCGATCGTCAACATCAGCAGCGGTCTGGCCATCGTTCCCAAACCCTCGGCGCCCGTGTACTGCGCCGCCAAGTCGGCGGTCCGGACCTTCACCCGGGCGCTGCGGTACCAGTGCGAGGACTCCGCACCCCACATCCGGGTGATCGACGCGATCCTGCCCCTCGTCGACACCGACATGACCGCCGGCCGGGGCCGGGGCAAGATCAGTGCGGCCGAGACGGCGCGGGCGGTCCTGGAGGGCGTCCGCCGCGACCGGACGGAGATCTACGTCGGCAAGGCGCGCCTCCTGCCCGCCCTGATGCGGATCTCCCCCTCGCTCGGCCACCGCGCGCTGCGGCATGGCTGACGCCCCGGCCCCCGCCCCGGCCCCCGCCGTCGCTCCTCGTGGGCCCGCCACTCGTACCGTACGCACCCTGATACGGCTCGACCGCGCCGCGCACCGGCGCTGGTTCCTGCCGGCGCTCGCCGTCTTCCCGCTCAGCGACTACGCGCTGCCGTTCCTCCCCAATCAGATGCTGCTCATGGGGGTCCCCGCGCTCCACCCCCGGCGCTGGCGGGCGATCGCCCTGACCTTCGTCGTCGCGTCCGCCGCGGGCGCTTTCCTGACGGCGACCGCCGTCCAGAGCGTCGGGCCCTGGCTGCTGGACACCGTCGGGCTGCCGGCTCCCGGCCTCGGCGAGCTGCGCGAGGCCGGCGGAATGGTCGCCCGGTACGGCACCTGGGCCCTGGTCCTGCTCGCACTCCTGCCGTGGACGCCCCGGGCGACCGTCCTGGTGTGCGCGCTGGCCGGGGTACCGCCCTGGACAATCGGTCTCGCCGTGCTCGCGGGCCGTCCGCTGCCCGTCGCGCTCCTCGCCGCCGCCGGGGCGAGAGCCCCTCATCTGCTGCGGCGCTTCCGCCGGGTCGACCGGGTGCTGACGGAGGTGGAGGCCCGCCGCACACCCCCGGTCGCGTGCTCCGCCGAGGGGTCCGGGGCACCGGTCCCACCTGCGGAACGTCCACCTGCTGACACTCCGGTCCCGAAATCCGGGCAGCCAAACCCTTGCGGTGACGATTAGGCGAGCCTTAGCATTCACATTCACACCCTCGGGGCTCGGCCGTCACACCGGCCTGCCCGCGGCGAGCGCTTCACCGACGCAGCCTGGCCGTCCGCTGCCGGTATGTATTTCGCTGACAGGATCCATGTGAACCACTCCCCCTTCGGGCTCTACAGCCCTGCCCTCGACCACAGTGACTGCGGAGTCGGCTTCCTCACCCGTCTCGACGGGACGCCGAGCCACGACGTCATCCTCAAGGGCGACGAAGCTCTCCGCACCATCCCGCACCGCGGCGGCAAGTCCGCCGAGGGCGTCGGCGACGGCGCGGGCGTGAGCGTCGATCTGTCGGTGGAGTTCTTCGACGCCATCACCGGCGAGAAGCTGCGCGCCGGACACTTCGGTGTCGCGAACTGCTTCGTGCCGGACGACGGCCGCCGCGACGGCGCGGTGGACCTCGTCGGCCGGAGCATCGCCGAGCAGGGGTTCGAGATCCTGCTGGTCCGTGACGTCCCGGTGGACCACAGCGTCGCCTGCCCCGAGGCCGAGCGGTACCAGCTGCCCATCGTGCAGTGGGTCTTCCGCGCGCCCGAGAGCTGGGAGCGCGGTGACGTCGACGCGGCCGCCAACCGCGCGCTGCTCGCCGTCGAGGCCGCCGCCTACGCCGAGGACGCGTACGCCGGGCTGTACCCGCTCTCCCTGAGCGCGCGGACGCAGGTGCTCAAGGGACGGCTCAACTCCGGCGAGGTCATCGGCTACTTCCGTGACCTCTGCGACCCGGGGCACTCCGTCCGGTCGCTGTACTTCCACACCCGGTTCTCCACGAACACCGAGCCGCACCCGACCATGGCGCAGCCGTTCCGCCTCATGGCGCACAACGGCGAGCTGAACACCGACCGCAAGAACCGCCTCTCCGACGAGGCCCTCGCCCGCGCACGCACCCGCAGCATCGTGCGTCCGCCGGGGCAGTCGGACTCCAGCCGGCTCGACCAGACCCTCCAGAGCCGGGTGTTCGACGACGGTCTCGACATCGTCGAGGCGGTCGTGTCGCTCATGCCGCCCGCGTGGGAGAACGACCGCACACTGCCCGACTCCGTGCGGGACATGCTGGAGTACTTCTCGCTGTACGAGGAGAAGAACGACGGCCCGGCGGCCGTGATCTTCAGCGACGGGGACGTCATCGGCGCACGGCTCGACCGGCTCGGGCTGCGCCCGCTGCGCACCGTCGAGACCGCCGAGTACCTCATGGTGGCGTCGGAGGCCGGCCAGGTCGCCTTCCCCGACGACGAGGTCGTGCGGCGGGGCCGCATCGAGGCCGGCGGCATGCTCGTCGTCGACCACCGCACCGGCAGCCGGATGCGCACCCGCGAGGTGCTCGACGCCCTCGCCGCGCGCCGCCCGTACTCCGAGCTGCTCAGCGCGGCACGGGTGAACCTGGACGATCTGCCCGCGCCGGACTACCAGCGCGGCACGACGACGCTCGGGTACGACGGCGATCTGACTCCGGCCGGCCGGTACGTGGCGTACTCGCTGAACCAGGAGAGCTTCCGCTTCATGCTCGACCCGATGCTCGCCAACGGGTCGGAGCGGATCTCCGCGATGGGGTACGGCAATGCCATCAACGCGCTCAGCGACACCGAGGGCGGCATGGCGAAGTACTTCTCGCAGCGCTTCGCCCAGGTGACGAACCCGCCGCTGGACAGCATCCGTGAGGCCGACGGCATGAGCATGCGGGTCGCCCTCGGCCCGAAGCCCGACGGCACCGGGAGCACCGGCGGCCGGCAGCTCGTGCTCTCCTCGCCCGTGCTCGGACACCTCGACATGGTCCGGCTGCGCGACCAGCGGATCGTGCCGCTGAAGCGGTTCGCCATGCTCTACACCCCGGTGACCGGCGACGAGAGCGCGAACGCCGACGCGCTCCGGTCCGCGCTCGAACTGCTCTGCGACGACGTCGAGCGGTTCGCCGCCGAGGGGGGCGGCATCGCGCTCCTCACCGACCGGGAGGTCTCCTCGGCGCGCGCGCCGCTGCCGGTGATCCTCGCCGTCGCGGCGGTGAACCAGCGCCTCATCGAGACCGGGCTGCGCCTGCGCGTCTCGATCGTGGCGGAGAGCGGCCAGCTGGCCTCCTCGCACCATGTGGCGACCGCGCTCGGTTTCGGCGCGTCGGCGGTCTACAGCCTCAGCGCGCGGCTGCGCGCCGAGGAGAAGCACCCGAGCGCGCCCGCGCCCGCGGGCGAGATCACCGAGACCGACCGGGCGCTGGCGAGGTTCCGCAAGGCGGCCGAGAAGTCGCTCGCCAAGACCATGGGCCGTGTCGGGCTGTGCACCGCCGAGAGCTACATCGGCGGCGAGTTCTTCGAGCCGAACTACCTCGACACCCGCGACGACGTGTTCGCGCGGATCTTCCCGCACATGGACGCCCCGGTCGGCGGTGTCGGCTTCGCCCGGATCGCGCAGACCACCACGGAGTGGCACGAGCGGGCCCGTACGGTGGAGACCGAGCAGCAGATCCCGCTGCTCGGCCTCTTCAAGGAGCGGTCGGACGGCGCGGGGCACTCGTTCGGCGTCACGGCCGTGCGCGGCTTCGGCGGCATGACCGAGGAGCGGCCGGAGTTCGGCCGGCCGGACGACTCGGAGGCGCTCCGTCTCCTCACGCTCGGCCAGCTCGACGACGCGTTCGGCATCACCGACGCCGCGTACCGCAACACCGGGTACGACGCGCTCAGCGACGCCGAGATCGACGCGTTCCGGATCACCCCCGGGTACCGCGCCTTCCTGCGGACCACCCGCGAGGAGCGGTCGCGCCGCCCTGCCGCGCTCCGCGATGTGCTCGCGCTGCCCGCCGATGTCGCGGGGCTGCGCACCCCGGAGGACTTCGCCCGCGAACTCGGCCGGTTCTGTCCCGAGGGCAACGCGAGCATCACCGTTCGCGGTGTGGTCACGACCGTCTCCGGGACGGACGCCGACACGGGCGCGGTGACGGCCCGGCTGAGCCTCGTCTCCCCCGGCCCGGGCGGCGCGGAGCGGCACGCCGCGCTCGCCGAGGGGCTCGCGCTCGCCCACCCGGGCCAGGTCCGGACGGTGGGGGCGGACGCCGAGGGCGTCGTCGTCACCGCCTCCGGCGACGCGGCCCGGCTGCTCGCGCTGCTGACGGGCGCGCCCGAGAGCGTGCCGCTCGACGAGGTGCAGCCCGCGCACGAGATCACCCGCGCGCTCGCCTCCGGCGCGATGAGCCACGGCGCGCTCGTGGCGACCGCCCACGAGGCCGTCGCGCACGGGACGAACATGGTCGGCGGCATGTCGAACAGCGGCGAGGGCGGCGAGCACCACTCCCGCTACGGCACCATCCGCGGCTCCCGGATCAAGCAGTTCGCGTCCGGCCGGTTCGGGATCTGGGCGGGGTATCTCGCCGACCCGATGCTGGAGGAGCTGGAGATCAAGATCGGCCAGGGCGCGAAGCCCGGCGAGGGCGGCCAGCTGCCCGCTCCGAAGGTCACCGTCGACATCGCGGCGGCGCGCGGCGGCACCCCGGGCATCGAGCTGATCTCCCCACCGCCGCACCACGACACGTACTCGATCGAGGACCTCGCGCAGCTCATCCACGACTGCAAGGCCGCGCGGGTGCGGGTCATCGTGAAGCTCGTGTCCTCCGAGGGCATCGGCACCATCGCGGTCGGCGTCGCCAAGGCCGGCGCGGACGTGATCAACGTCGCCGGGAACACCGGCGGCACCGGCGCGGCGGCCGTCACCAGCCTCAAGTACGCCGGCCGGTCGGCGGAGATCGGCGTCGCCGAGGTGCACCAGGCGCTCGTCGCCAACGGGCTCCGGCAGAAGGTCACCCTGCGCTGCTCCGGCGCGCACCAGACCGGCGGCGACGTCGTCACCTCGGCGCTGCTCGGGGGCGACAGCTTCGAGTTCGGCACGACCGCGCTCATGATGCTCGGCTGTGTCATGGCGAAGAACTGCAATGTGAAGTGCCCCGCCGGACTCACCACGAACGCCGAGGCCTTCGAGGGCGACCCGCGCGCGCTGGCGCAGTACCTGCTCAATATCGCGCACGACGTCCGGCAGATCCTCGGCCGTCTCGGGCTGCGCTCCCTGCGCGACGCCCGGGGGCGCACCGATCTGCTCCAGCTGCTCGACCACCCGGCGAGCGTGGGACGCCTCGACGTCCGCCGGCTGCTCACGCGCGTGCCCGAGAAGATCGTCGAGAACCCGGAGTACCTGGAGAAGGACTTCACCACCGACGACGCCCTCATCGAGCGCGTCCGCGCGGCGCTCGTCGACCGGCGGGAGCCCGGCGCGCTCATCGAGGGCATCCGCCTCGGCAACAGCGACAAGTCGGTCGGCGGGCAGCTCGGCATCGATGTCGAGCGGCTCCTCAACCACGAGCTGAGCGCCGCCGACCTCGCCGGCGCGCCCGCGATCACGACCGACGACCGGGGCCGCCGCCGGCTCGCCGACGGCGCCGTCCGCATCCGCACCACCGGGTCGGCCGGTCAGTCGTACGGCGTGTTCTGCAACGACGGCATCACGCTGGAGCACACCGGCACCGCGAACGACGGTGTCGGCAAGAGCCAGAGCGGCGGGCGGATCATCGTCCGCGCCCCGGGCGGCGGCAGCGCCGAACGCGGCGGCAATGTGCTCATCGGGAACTTCGCGCTGTTCGGCGCGACCGGCGGCCGGACCTTCGTCGAGGGCGAGGCGGGCGACCGGTTCGCCGTGCGGAACTCCGGCTCGACCGCGGTCGTGGAGGGCCTCGGCGACTTCGGCTGCGAGTACATGACCGGCGGCACCGTGCTCAACCTGGGCGGCTTCGGCAAGGGCCTCGGCAATGGCATGAGCGGCGGGTTCCTGTACCAGTACGACCCGACGGGCGAGGTCCGCGACCGGGTGAGCGCCGACTCGCTCCTCGTGTTCCCGGTGACCGACACCGAGCACGGGGCCTTCCACGAGGAGGCCGTCCGGCTGCTCCTGGAGTGGCACCTGGCCGCCACCGGCTCGCGGCTCGCGGCCCGGCTGCTGGAGGACTGGGCGAGTGAGCGGCAGCACGTGTACTGCGGGATGCCCCGCTCGCTGCTGCTGTACCAGGACGCCTCCGAGATCCTCGCCGCGGCGACCCGCTCCGAGCTGCTCGACGAGCTGGCGACCTCGACCGCGACGGACAAGCTCCGCGCCTTCAAGGTCGACTACCGCGACCGCCGCACCGTGCTCGGCGGCCGTGCCCCGGCCCTCGGCGACCAGGGCGGCGACGGCATGTTCTCGCTGCTCTCCTCGTACACGGTGCTCGGCGTCGCACAGGACCTGGCCCTCAAGCGGGTGCCCGGGGCCACCGGCCTGGACGACCCCCGGGTCGCCGACGCGGTCCGCAACCTGGTGCTCACCGAGGACTTCCTCGTCAAGCAGCGCGTCGTGAAGTATCTGCGCGGAGCGCTGGAGCGGTTCGACGACGACGAGCTGGCCACGCTCATCGCGATCAAGCGTCTCGACGACTACAAGCACGCGCTGAGGCAGCGGAACAATCTGAGCGTGGACGCTCCCGGCACCTACGGCTGGATCGTCCACCAGAACACGAAGAACGCGGGCCGCGTCCGAGCCGCCCGATTCGACGAACTGCTCGCGACCGCGGCCTTCGAGGACATCGCGCGCCGCGCCCCGCAGGCCCCGACCGAGGCGGTGACCGCGTGACTCTCATGCCCCCTACTGGATCCCTCATCCTGGCCGACGCGCCGTTCTCCGCCGAGCAGGAGTCCTGGCTGGCCGGGTTCATCGCGGGCGTCGCGGCAGCCGGACGCCGGGAGACCGCCGCGTCCGACGCCCCCTCGGCCACGGTCGACGTGCTGTTCGGCACCCAGACCGGCAACGCGGAGTTCCTGGCCGGCGAACTCGTCGCCGGGGCCCGTGCCCGCGGCCTCGGCGGTGCCGCGACCGCGCTCGACGACGTCACCCCCGAGCGGCTCGCCGCCATGTCCCACCTGATCGTCGTCGTCTCGACCTACGGCGAGGGCGAGATGCCCGACAACGCCGGGCTGTTCTGGGAGGCGCTCCAGGCCGAGAGCGCGCCCCGGCTGGAGGGTCTGCGCTACGCGGTCCTCGGGCTCGGCGACCGGGGGTACGACGACTTCTGCCAGGCCGCGAAGTTGCTGGACACCCGGCTGGAGCAGCTCGGGGCGACCCGGCTGCACGACCGGGTCGACTGCGACGTCGAGTTCGAGGAGCCCGCCGCGGCGTGGACGGCCTCGGTCCTGGACCGTCTCGCCGACGAGACCGGAGCCACCGGCACCGCCGGCGCGACGGCCGCCTCGGCGAGCGCCGCGCCCCCGGCCGGACGGACCAAGTCCCCCTGGAACCGGCGCAACCCGTACCGCTCCCGGCTCGCGGTGAACAGGCTGCTGTCCTCGCCGGACAGCGCGAAGGAGATCCGCCACTACGAGTTCGACCTCGGCGAGAGCGGCATCACCTACACGGCGGGCGACGCGCTCGCCGTCGTACCGGTGAACGACGACGCGCTCGTCGTCGACTTCCTCAAGCAGTTCGGCGCGAGCGGCGACGAGGACGTCGACGGGCGGCGGCTCGCGGAGGTGCTGAGCACCGGGCGCGAGATCCGCATCCCGTCGAAGGAGCTGGTCGCCGACCTGGTCGAGCGCGCCCCGTCGAGCGAGCTGGCCTCGGTCGTCGCGCACGGCGACCGGTCCGACCTCGACTCCTGGCTCTGGGACCGGGATGTGCTCGACCTGATCCGTGACGCCGGGTCCGCCGCGCCGGGCCTGGACGAGCTGCTGCCGTTCCTCCGTCCCCTCCAGGCACGGCAGTACTCGATCTCGTCGAGCCCGCTCGCGCACCCGGACCGCATCCATCTCACCGTCGCGTCCGTCCGGTACGCCAACGCGCACCGCCGGTACGAGGGCGTCGCGTCGACCTATCTCGCGGACCGGATCGGCGAGGGCGCGTCCGACGGCACCGCGGGCGTCTACCTCCAGCCGAACGCCTCCTTCGGCGTCCCGGCGGACGACGACGCCCCGATGATCATGATCGGTCCCGGCACCGGCATCGCGCCCTTCCGGGGCTTCCTCCACGAGCGCGCCGCGCGGGGGGCCGCCGGGCGGAACTGGCTGTTCTTCGGCGACCAGCACCGCCGTACCGACTTCGTGTACGAGGACGAGCTGATCCAGCTGGGGGAACAGGGCGTTCTCACCCGGCTCGACCTCGCGTTCTCGCGCGACCAGGCCGAGAAGGTCTATGTGCAGACGCGGATGCGCGAGCAGTCGCAGGAGCTGTACGGATGGCTGGAGGACGGCGCTCATGTGTACGTCTGCGGCGACGCCTCCCGGATGGCGAAGGACGTCGAGGCGGCCCTGCTGGGCGTCATCGCCGAGCAGCGCGGAAACGGGGAGGACGACGCCTCGCAGTACCTCGCCGATCTGCGCCGGGCGAAGCGCTATGTGCGGGATGTGTACTGACGGATGGCGGACCACCGGCCCGGGCCGCCGCACTCCGACGGCCTGTGCGTGTTCGGGGAGCACTGCGACAGACGGAGCAGCACCCGGCGTCCGATCGACGCCCGGATGCCGGAGCTGGGCCGCTGTCTGACGCTCTTCCAGTACGTCCAGGCGGTCACCGGCGGTCCGGTCGCGCGGATCGACCAGGCCGGCAGCTACGCGGTCCCGAGCCTGCGCGGGGAGGCGTTCTCCGTCCTGCCGGGCTCGATCACGCTGCGCGTCGACGGGGACGCGGTCGTCTCGGCCTCGGTCGTACGGGACGAGCGCACCGGCTCGGTCGCCCTCCATCTGTTCGACGCCGCCGGCCGGACCGCCCACCAGGGGCGGCTGCTCTCCGAGGGCGACCGGCTGCCGGCCGGCCTCACCGGCCCGGCCGGCGTCGGCGCGCCGGCCGCCGCGCCGCCCGCGGCCCCCGCCCGGCCGCCGGCCTGGGAGAGGGGCGACCAGCTCGCGCAGCTCGACGCGATCCTCGTCGACGGGGGCCTCGCCCGGCGCGAGGCCTTCGACCGGTATCCCGGTGAGCACCGGGAGATCGACGTCGCCGTCCTGCCCTCGGTTCTGGAGTACGTCTGCTCCGCCGGGCTGCCGATCGGCGTCGCGGTGTTCGGCCCGGCGGCCATGCAGGCGTGCGCCGGCCGGGTGCACGTCACCGACCAGACCGTCCGCGGTCAGGTGTTCGCGGCGGTCGCGGAGAGTTCGGTGGTGATCGACCTCCCCGCCGTCCGCGCGTGCCACCTGGTCCGCTCCACGGCCGCGCACGGCCCGACCTCGGCGATCGAGCTGGACGACGAGCACGGGCGGTGCGTCGCGGTCATCACCCAGTTCGGAATCGTCGGGGAGCAGGTCCACACGGCCTGGGAGCACCTCGCGGCGTCGCTGCCCGACGTCTGAGAGCCTCCTCGGCTCTCCCCCGGCTCTCCGTCTTCCGGCGGTTCGTGCTCCGCCGGTACCGGAGCTGTACGGCCGGGCCAGGCCCGGGTATCCGCCGGAGCTGTTCGAGGACCTCGCCAGCCCGGCCGTCGTCGGCCGGGTGCAGGAGTGCTGTGAACGCTTCGACCCGGCCACCCCTCCGGGGCCGCGCCCACCCGCCCGGTACCTGGAGGTACTGCGGACCTTTTCCGGCCATCGGGCGCTGCCGCCGAAGGCGCGGCAAGGACTCCTCGACTGCATCGCCACGCTGATCGGCAGGCGGTACGGAGGCCGGGTCACCAAGCGGTACCTCACGGAACTGCGCGTGTCGCGAACGGTCCCGGGCCCTCGGTGGACGCCGACGGCCGACGGCCGCCACGGCGGTTCACCGGAGCCGGACGGCGGCCCGGGGATAGCGTTCCTCGTGACAGGTCCGCGCTCCGGGAGGCACACCATGCCGTCTGACCCTGATTTCCGGGTACGCCGGGTCTACGATCCTCCCGAGCCCGCCGACGGCCTGCGGGTCCTGGTGGACCGGCTGTGGCCGCGCGGGGTGTCCAAGGAGCGGGCCTCGGTGGACGAATGGCTCAAGGAGGTGACGCCCTCGGGCGGGCTGCGCACCGCCTACCACTCCGGACGGCTCGACTTCGCCGCCTTCCGGGCCCGCTACGAGGAGGAACTGGCCGGGCCCGACGGCACGGCGGCGGTCGGCCGTCTGCTCGAGCTGGCCCGCGACTCCACCGTCACCCTGGTCACCGCCGTCAAGGACCCGGAGCACAGTCACGTACCCGTCCTCCTCGACCGTCTCCGGCGGCGCCGGAACGAGTGACCGCCGGGCCTCGCCGGGCGGTTCACAGGCGCACGGGGAGGGCTTTCAGATGCCAGTTGACGGGGTTGGTGCCGCGGCGCAGATCCTTTGGATCGGTGGCGAGCCGGAGGTCCGGCACCCGGTCGAACAGCGCGGTCAGGGCGGCGGCGGCCTCCTCCTGGGCGAGGTGCGCGCCCAGACAGCGGTGGGCACCGTGCCCGAATCCGAGGTGGGGTTCCCGGCCGCGGCGGGTGCGGCCGAGGTCGAGACGGTCGGGGTCGGTGAAGGCGGCCGGGTCGCGATTGGCCGCGGACACGATCGGAAGGACGGCGTCCCCGGCCTGTACCGGGGTGCTGCCGACGGTGGTGTCGCAGGTGGCGTAGCGCGGGAGGGCGCGCACCACGGGGCCGCAGTAGCGCATGAGTTCATCGACGGCGTACGGCATGAGGGTGGGGTCCTCGCGCAGCAGAGCGAGCTGGTCGGGGTGGGTGAGGAGGGCCTCGGTGCTGTTGGCGATGAGGTTGACGGTGGTGATGTGCCCGGCGACGACCAGGTTGGTGATGAGCGCGACGAGCTCGTCGGTGCTCAGTCGATCGCGGTGGCGGGGCGACAGCAGTTCGGAGATGAGGTCGCCGCCGGGGTGGGCGGCGTGGTGGTCGATGAGTGTGCGGGCGTCTTCGACCATGCCGGCGAGGGCCTCGCCCAGCTCCTCGCCGCACACACCGGCGCTCAGTGTGGCGCTCCGTGCCCGCCAGCGGTCCCGGTCCGCCTCGGGGACGGCGATGAGTTCGCAGATGACGGTGATGGGCAGCGGCCGGGCGAAGTGCTCGACCAGGTCGACGACGCCGTTCTCGGCGTGGTCCGGCAGACGGTCCAGCAACTGGGCGGCGATGGCGTCGATCCTGGGGCGGAGCGCGGCCACCCGGCGCGGGGAGAACGCGGCGGTGACCAGGCCGCGCAGACGGCGGTGGTCGGTTCCGTCCGCGTCGAAGATCCCGGCGCGCAGATATTTCTCGTGTCCCGCGTACATGCCGCGGGCCTGCCAGGTCTGTTCGGTGCGATGCGCCACCGACGCGCCGGGGACGGCCGTCGCGTCGATGGTGAAGCGGGGATCGCTCATGATCGTACGGATGTCGTCGTGGCGTGTGGCCACCCACATGAGGTCGACGCCTCTTACGCGCCCCCGCACCATCCGCCCGCGTTCACGGACGGGTGCGTACGCGGTGAATGGATCACGGACCAGCTCCTGGTCGGCCAGGTCCAGTGGTTCGCCGTCGGTTTCGGTGGTGTCCTGGTCCCGTTCAGTCATCTTGGGCTCCAGACGGGGGTTGTTCCGTGACCGCATCATCCGGCCATGAGGGCACCGCACAAGCCCTGAGGAGGCCGATTCGCCCGAACGAAGGTATCGCCGCAGGTGCAGCGCCCTCAGGGGCACCATCAGCGCCACCTCCACCAGGTGCCCGGCGGAGCGGTACCGGCCGGTTCAGGGCACGGCGAGGAGGTCCCGGACGGCCGACTCCAGAACGGCGCGGGCGCAGCGCCGGGTCCATGAACTGCGCCTGGCTCATGCCGCCGTGGCGCGGGAGCATCAGCCGGTCGGCGGCGGCGTTCAGGAAGGGGCAGCCCCGGAAGCCCGGCCAGCTCAGCTGGTCGCCGACGCCGCCCGGGCCGTTGAAGAAGGCCTCGATCGCGGCGTGCGCGGACAGTTTCGCCCGAGCGCCCTCTGTCCACTTCAGGGGCCAACGAGGTAGACAGACCTGTCTTTCCACCAACTTCGTCCATGGAGGACCCCATGCCCGGCACACCGCGCGACGAGACCGCCGCCTCCGCCACCCCCACCGCCCCGCCCTCGGTCCTCCTCGTCCACGGGGCCTTCGCGGACGGCTCCACCTGGCGGGAGGTCGCCGAGCTGCTGGAGGGCGAGGGCCACCCGGTGACCGTCGCCGAGCTGGAGCTGCGCGGGCTGAGCGGCGACGCGGCACGGGTGCGCGCCCTGCTCGACCGGCAGGACGGCGCGACCGTCCTCGTCGGCCACTCCTACGGCGGCGCGGTGATCGGCCAGGCCGCCGCCGGGCACCCGAAGGCCGCGGCCCTCGTCCATGTCGCCGCCTTCGCCCCGGCCGGGGGCGAGACCGTCGGCGGGCTCGACGCCTCCTTCGGCGACGGCGAGTCCACCCTCGCCATCACCGACGCCCGACCGCTGCCCGCCGACCCGGACGTACCCGACGAGTACAACGTCGAACTGACCATCAAGAAGGACGCCTTCCGGCGGCGCTTCGCCGCCGACCTCACCGAGGCCCGCGCCGCCGCCATGAACGAGGCCCAGCGCCCGACGGCCGCCGCCGTCTTCGGCGAGCCGGCCGCCGCGCCCGCCTGGGAGACCCTGCCCAGCTGGTACGTGGTCGCGGACGCCGACCTGATGATCCCCGTCGCGGGACAGCGGCGGATGGCCGAGCGGATGGGCGCGACCGTCGTGGAGGTGACCGGTGCCAGCCACGCCGTCACCGTCTCCCGCCCGGCCGAGGTGACCCGCGTCATCACCGCCGCCGTCCGCGCCGTCACCGGCTGAACCCGGCGCGCCTCCCCCGTCCTCGGCCCCGCCCTCAGCCCCGCCGTGCGCGCCCGCCGAGCGCGGGGTAGTCGGTGTAGCCGTGGGCCCCACCGCCGTAGAAGCCCGTCGGCCGCGCCTCGTTGAGGGGCGCGCCGATGCGGCAGCGGGTGACGAGGTCGGGGTTGGCGAGGAAGTCCCGACCGAAGGAGACGAGGTCCGCGCCGCGTTCGAGGGAGTGGGCGGCGGCCTGCGGCTTGTCGCGGTCGGCCGGGAGGGGGGTGACCATCAGGGCTGTGGGCCAGAGTTCCCGTACCGCCGTGTCCAGTGGCGTGCCCGTCTCGCCGTGGTGCAGATAGGCGATGCCGAGGGGCGCGAGCGTGCGGACGAGGGCGGTGTAGGTCGTGTGGGGGTCGGTCTCGGCGAGGTCGCCGAAGGGGGTGGACGGGGAGATGCGCACTCCGACCCGGTGGGGGCCGATGGTGTCCGCGACGGCCTTGGCGATCGCGACGGTGAGGCGGACGCGGCCCTCGGTGTCGCCGCCCCAGCGGTCGGTGCGGAGGTTGGCGTTCTCCGCGAGGAACTGGTGGAGCAGATAGCCGTTGGCGGCGTGGATCTCCACCCCGTCGAGGCCCGCGGCCACCGCCCGGCAGGCGGAGTGGACGAAGGCGTCGATCAGTTCCTGGATCGCGGTGTCGGTGAGGGCCGTCGGGGTGACGGCGGGCACCCGGCCGGCGGAGGTGTGGACGAGGGTGCCGGCGGCCACCGCCGAGGGGGCCACCGGCGGCGACCCGCCGGGCAGGAAGTCGGGGTGGGCCAGCCGGCCCGCGTGCATGAGCTGGAGGAAGAGATGCCCGCCGGCCGCGTGCACCCCGTCGGCGACCCGTGCCCAGCCGTCCTGGTGGGCGTCGGTGAACAGACCCGGCGCGCCGGGGCCGATGGCTCCGGCGGGGACCGGGTGGGTGCCCTCGGCCACGATCAGCCCCGCCGAAGCGCGCTGGGCGTAGTAGTCGGCCATCAGCGGCCCCGGGGTGCCGTCGGCGTCCGCGCGGGCGCGGCTCATCGGTGCCATGACCATACGGTTGGGCAGGGCGAGGTCACCGAGCCGGGCGGGCCGGAAGAGGGCGGCGGGCGCGTTCACGGCGGACTCCTTTCGCGGGGGTGCCGGGGTCAGTGGTTCCAGGTCTTGGCGAGCAGTTCGTACGAGCGCAGCCGGGCGTCGAAGTCCCAGGCCTCGCTGACGATCATCAGCTCGTCGGCCCGGGTCCGGTCGACGAGGTCCGCCAGGCCCCGGCGGACGGTCTCCGGGGTGCCGGTGAAGGACTCGGCGAGCATGGCGTTCACCATCCGCGCCTCCTGCGGGGTCCAGACGGCGTCGATGTCGTCGACCGGCGGCAGGAACTCCATACCGCCCCGGAAGTGGGTGAGGAACTTCTGCCGCATGGTGCTGAAGATCCGTACGGCTTCCTCGTCGGTGTCGGCGACGACCGCGTTGGCCGCGACGACGGCGTACGGCTTCGCCAGCGTCGCCGACGGGCGGAACGCGTTCCGGTACAGCTCCAGCGCGGTGCCGAGCTGGTCGGGAGAGAAGTGGGAGGCGAAGACGAACGGCAGCCCCTCGCGGGCGGCGAGGGCCGCGCCGAAGGTGCTGGAGCCGAGGATGTAGACGGGCAGGTCGACGCCCTCGCCGGGGATCGCGCGGACCTTGCGCTCGGCGCTGCCGGGCGCGAGGTAGCCGCGGAGTTCGGCGACCTGCTCGGGGAAGTCGGCGCCGCTCTGGTGCTCGCGCCGCAGGGCACGGGTGGTCCAGGGGTCGGTGCCGGGGGCGCGGCCGAGGCCGAGGTCGATCCGGCCCGGGTGGTAGGTGGCGAGGGTGCCGAACTGCTCGGCGACCACGTACGGGGCGTGGTTGGGGAGCATGACGCCGCCCGCTCCGACTCTGATCCGCTCGGTGGCGGCGGCGACCCGGCCGATGATGATCGAGGTCGCGGAGCTGGCCATGGCCGGGGTGTTGTGGTGCTCGGAGATCCAGAAGCGGCGGTAGCCGTACGCCTCGGTGGCGCGGGCCAGCGCGACGGTGTTCTCCAGCGCCTCGGCGGCGGGGCGGCCCGTGCGGATCGGGGAGAGGTCGAGGACGGAGAGCGGGATGTCGGAGTAGCGGGTCATGACGGTTCTTTCACGGTGGGCGGGGGCCGGGGGCGGTCCCCGCGCGGGGGTGGTGGGTGGGGTCGGGGCCCGGTTCCGGTTCCGGTGATGGAACGGTGGCGGAAACGGGCCGTGATCGGCACGGCGGGCGGGGCGTCAGGACAGGTCCAGGACGGCCTTTCCGGCGAGCCGGCTCGTCCGTACGGCGTCGAGCGTCCCGGCGGCGTCGTTCCAGTCGCCGCGCCACACGGTGTGCGTGCGCAGCCTCCCGGCGGCGACCTCGGCGGCGAGCCAGGTCAGATCCGTGTCGATGCCGCCGCCCGCCATCTCGAAGAAGGTGACGATCGAGCGGTTCTGGCGCGTGGGGCCGGCGAGCAGCCCGCCCGGCGCGAAGGTGGTGGCACCGCCGGAGGCGGCACCGGTCAGCACGAGCGTGCCTCCCTCGCCGAGCGCGTCGAAGTACGGGGCGAGATCGGGGCCGCCGACCTGGTCGAGCACGCCGTCGACGGGCGCGGTGATCCCGTCGGGGCCGGTGACGACCTCGTCCGCGCCGAGGGCGCGCAGCTCGCCGGCGGTCTCCGGCTTCCGGGCGACGGCGATCACATACGCACCGCCCCGGGCCGCGAGCTGGACGGCGAACCGGCCGACCGCGCCCGAGGCGCCGTTGACCAGGACCCGCCGGCCCAGGATCGGGCCCAGTGCGCGCAGGGCGCGCAGCGCGGTCCCGCCGGAGACGGGCAGGGTGCTCATCTCTCCGAGGTCGGCCCCCTGGGGGACGGTGCCGATCAGCGCGGTGTCGACGGCGCGCAGCTCCGCCCAGCCCTCGCTGAGGCCGAGTGTGGTCACGGGGGTGCCGGCCGCCGGGCCCGAGCCGTCGGCGGCGGCCCGCTCGACGACACCGGCCGCGTCCCAGCCGATCACCGAGCCGTCGGGCGCGCCCGGAAGGATGTAGCGGAACTCGGCCGGGTTGGGCGAGATCGCCGTGACGCGGACGAGCGCCTGGTGGGGCGCGGGGACGGGGTCGGGCGCTTCGGCGAGGCGCAGCCGCCCCGGTGCGGAGCGGTCGGCGATCAGGGCACGCATGGGGTTCCTCCGGTCGGTCTCCGCGGCGGACGGGCCGCCGCGGGAGAAAATGTCACTCAGTGGCACTTGCTTATAGTGGGCAAACGCTGCTTGGTGGCTCAGGTATTCCAGGGGCCGATTCCGCCTACACTCGCCGGTATGACGACTGGGACGGCGACGGCACCGGGGCCGGAGGGGAAAGAGCTGCCGCTGCGCGAGCGCAAGCGGCTGCGCACCCGGCGGGCCCTGGTCGAGGCCGCGCTCGCCCGGTATGCCAGGGACGGCTTCGAGCGGACGACGCTCGACGACCTCACCGACGATGTCGAGATCTCGAAGCGGACCTTCTTCCGCTACTTCGCGTCCAAGGAGGATGTGGCGCTCGCGCCGGAGAAGGAGTTCTGGGCCGCCTTCCTCGACGTGCTCCGGGTGGCCGAGCTGTCCGGGCCGGTCCTCGGCGTGCTGCACCGGGCGCTGATCACCTCTCTGGAGCGGATGGGAGAGGAGTGGGAGCGGCGGTTCGCGGAGAGCCGGCGGCTCGTGGAGCGGATCCCGGCGCTCTCGGCGCACAGCCTCCAGCACTGCGCCGAGACCTCCGAAGCCGTCCTGGCGCTGCTCTCCGAACGGCTGGGGCCCCGGGGACCGCTGATCGCGGACGACGGCGGTCCGGACGGGCCGGGGATGGACGGGCTGCGGCTGCGGATCGCGCTGGAGATCACCGTGGCCGCCTTCCGGTGCGCGCTGCACGCCTGGTCCGCCGGGCCCGCGAACGCGGGCCGGCCGGAGCTGATCGCCCTGACCGACCGCGCGTTCGCCGCCGTACCGGGAAGCCTGGACCTGACGGCCGGGCCCGCCGGCGACGGCTGAAGGGCCGACAAAGAACTGAAGGACCGGTCCGCGAGCGGTACGGTTCACGGACGCCCGGCCGGAACAGTGAGAGTGTTCCGGCCGGGCGCCCGTTCGCCGTCGGATCCGCTCGGATCCGCTCAGCTCAGCTCAGCTCGGATCCGCTCAGATCTGCGGCTTCGGGTGCGGCGGGGACACGTCGAAGGACGAGTGCGCCCCGCCCAGCGCCCGGGACTCCGGCAGCCAGGACGAGATGATCAGGCTGGTCCGGTCCATCAGCCGCTCGGCACCGAGCCGCCCGGGCAGGAAGCGGCCGAAGGGCTCGACCTTCTCCAGGCGCTCCAGGCCCTTGGAGATGGCGACGGACTGGTCGGCGTCGCCGGTCTTCTCGGCGACGGTCAGGATGCCGATCTGCTTCTCCTCGGGCTGGAACATCAGCCAGATGCTGGACTGGCCCTGCTTCTCGGCCTCGTCACGGATGGCCGGCCACACCTCGGCCAGCAGCTGCTCGACGTCCTCGTTGAGGTAGGAGTAGCGCTCGAACCGGTTGATGTGGTGCGAGGTGGCCATCGGCTTGAAGTCGTGGGCGCCGGTGACCTTCCAGTAGTGCTTGTCCACACCGGGGAAGCGCGACCAGAACTTCACGCCGGGCTCCGGGAAGAGCTCCTCGTTGGTGAAGTGGTTGTAGTCGAGGACGTTCTCCCAGGTGTCGAAGAGGTAGCGACCGCCGATGTACTTGACGCCGGTGGCCGGGTCGAAGCGCAGCGGGGTGTACTTGTGGCGCATGCCCGGGCGGATGTCCATGTTGGGGCGCTCGCGCTCCAGCATGTCGACGAGGTCCTGGGTGGAGTAGCGGTCATCCAGGGGGAAGTCGGAGGTGAAGGCCGCCTCCGCCTTGATCGGGCCGGTCTCGTAGCCGCGGACGTCCATGGTTGTTTCCTCTCTCACTGCGTGCTGCCACTCCCCGGATCGGGCGATCCCGCTCGGGGCGGGCCCTGCCGTGACTCCGGCGGGGCGGGGGAGGTCTGATCGGGCGCGGCCCCGTCCTGGGCCCGCGCCGAGACCTGTGGCACTGGGCCCAGAGGTGCCCCGCGCCACACGATCCGGACAACCGGACCGCTCGGTCATGTTCTGAACCGTAGCACAACATGACCGCGCGGTCCGATTAGGTAGGATGGGACCCATGATGAGAGCTGACGCCGTGCGCAACCGCCGCCTGCTGATGGACGCCGCCGCGGCGGAGTTCGCCGAGAACGGCATGGATGTGTCGATCACCCGTATCGCCACCCGGGCCGGAATCGGCAAGGGGACGGTCTTCCGGCACTTCGACACCAAGGAACAACTGCTCGCCGAGATCTTCAGCGACCGTCTGGAGGAACTGGTCACGGCCGGTCTCCGGCTCGCCGAGTCCGACGACCCGGCCGGCGCGCTCTTCGAGTTCATGACGATCGGCACCGAGATCCAGGCCCGCGACCGCTCCTTCTGCCAGGCCGCCGCCGCCCTCTCCCGCAGCGAATCGGCCGTCCACACCTCCCGCGAACGCCTCGCGGACGTGGCCGAGACCCTCGTCGCCAGGGCGCAGCGGGCCGGGGCGATCCGTGACGACATCACGGGCCTCGACATCGTGCTCCTGCTGAGCGCCGCCTCCCAGGCCGTCCTCAGCATCAGCGAGGACGCCCCCGGCCTCTGGCAGCGCTATCTGGCCCTGGTCTTCGACGGCCTGCGCACCGGGAACGCGCACCCGCTCCCCGTCCCCGCCCCCACCCGGGCACAGTTCACGGGATAACGGCACCGCGATCCCGCCCCCCGGCCGCCCCGGACGCGGCCCGGCCGCGCGGGGTCAAGGCCGCGGGGCCCGGCCCCGGCGTGGAACGATGCGCTGGATCAATGCGCATGAGACGCATGGGACTTGTGTGACGAAAGGGGATTCCATGACGGAGAACGGCGAGAGCAGCGAGAGCAGCAAGGGCAACAAGAGCGGCGACGGCATACGGAGCGGGGAGGCGGCCGGGGACACCGGCGGGGGAAGAGGGGGCGGATTGTCGCGGTTCGGGAGCCTGCCGGTCGCGGGGGCCGTGCTCACGGGCATCGTCGCCGCCTACATGGCCCTGGTCGCGTTCGGGAACATCACCGACTTCGGGACGAACCGCGAGTTCGTCCGCCATGTCCTGGCCATGGACACCACCTTCCGGGACGAGGACGTGATGTGGCGGGCGATCGAGTCGCGCGCCCTGGCCGACGTGGCGTACGTGGGCATCATCGTCTGGGAGACGCTGGCCGCCGCCGTCCTGCTGGGCGCGGTGTGGCTGTGGGTGCGCGGACTGAGACGCGGGACCCGCGGGGACATCGGCCCGGCGCGCCGGACGACCACCCTGGGGCTGCTCATGGTGCTGCTGCTCTTCGGGCTCGGCTTCATCGTGATCGGCGGCGAGTGGTTCCAGATGTGGCAGTCGTCCGACTGGAACGGCCTGGAGCCCGCGGGACGCAATGTGATGCTGGCGGCGTTCGTCCTCGTACTGATCCATCTGCCCGGCGCGCGCGGGAACGGGGAGGGCGAGCGGACGCCGTAGGAGAGCCTCCGCCAGTCGCCCGGCCGGGGAGCGGGGCGCTCTCCGGCACCCCGCTCCCCGGGGCGCGGGCTCAGGTGGAGGGGTGGGGGGCCGGGGCGTCCTGCGTACGGTGGGATTCGTCCCGCGTACGGGGGAGGGCGGGGGCGGTGAGCCAGCCCCGCTGCGAGGCCAGTGCCCCGGCCTGGAAGCGGCTCCGCGCTCCGAGCGTGTCCATGATCCCGGCCACGATCCGGCGGGTGGTGCGGCTGGAGACTCCGAGCCGCTTCGCGATGGTCTCGTCGGTGTGCCCGTGCTCCAGGAGCCGAAGCGTCTCGCGCTCCTGAGAGGTGAGTCCCCGCTCGTCGCGCGTTCTCGCCGCGCCGAGCGGGTCCGCCTGGTCCCAGGCCAGGTCGAACAGGGCGCACAGGGCGATGAGGGCCCCGTTCCCCGTGAGCAGGACGGCGCTGTGCCCGCTGTTCTCGCCGTGCACCGGCAGGACGACGACCCGCCGGTCGATGACGGTCATGCGGACCGGGACGTCGGGGGTGGTGCGCACCTCACCGCCCATGGACGCGAGCCAGTTCGCGTAGTCCGTCCCGGCCGGGTTGTTGCGCAGGGACTCGGGGTACAGGGTGCGCATCCGCACGCCGCGGGCCAGCAGCTTCGAGTCCAGCGGCTTGGCCGATTCGATGTTCTTCGCGTCGGGCGCGTCCGGGACGAACGCCATGACCTCATGCTCGATGTGGCGGCTCAGCTCGGCCAGCCGGTCGCGTATCCGGTCCACCCCGACGACCGTCTCCACACCGGGAGAGTCCGTCAGGGGCTGACGGCCGACCCAGTCCGCGATGAGCTGGGCGGCGGCGGCGCGGGACGCCTCCAGCTTCTGCTGCCGCGCGAGCAACTCCGCCTGCTGGCGGGCGAGCAGCGTCTCCATCGCCAGTTCCGGGCTGACCGGATGGAGCCGGGCCCGCTCCGTGGCGGAGGGGCGCAGCAGAGACAGCTCGCTGAGCCGGTCGAGCGCCGCCCGGACATCCGCCTCGGGCAGTGAGAGAGAGACCGCCAGTTCCGCGACTCCCCAGTCGGCATGCTGAAGCAGCGTCCGATAGACATGTTCCGTTCGGGTGTCGATTCCCAGCGCGTCAAGCATGCGTGTACCCCCCACATAGATACGTGAACGAATCATCACACGGTGTCCACCCCTCTTTCGCTTCGGTGGCGCGAGTGGGTTCTGATGTGTCCGGTTGTGGCCTTGGCCGGTTGGGGACACCCCGGACCGGAGGCATGGGCGGGGCGGCTCATGAAGATCGAGGAATGCATCTGATCCATGTACGGCTGTGCCGTCTCGCCGATGGCGAGCCCGCCCAGGAGATGGCGCGGGAGATCCTCGCCACGGCGGCCCCGGGCGAGGGCGTGGAGCATGTCGCGGTGCACCGCGTCTCCGGCCGCGAGACCGTCGTCGGCCTGTTCCTCCGGGTTCAGAGTCTCGCCGTCGCCGAGGAGACGGCCGCCGCGGTGTGTCTCCGCGCGCTGAGCCGGCACCCGGCCTGGGGGTTCGTCGCCGTCTCCTGCGGTGCCGTGCTGGTCTGGTCGCTCCTGGAGTCGTAGGAGCGGCCCTTCCGCCGGCGGTGTGCCCGACGGGGGTGTCCCGAAGCGGCCTTGTCCCGATGCGGACAGCGTCAGCCGCTTCACCGGAACCACCATCTGGTGCAGGATCCAATCATTCGCATTTCGGTTCGCCGAATTCACCGACTCCGTAAAGGACTTCGCCGTGCTGCGTGCCCGCCTTGCCACCGCTCTGTTCCTCGCGTTCGTCTTCACCGGATTCAGTACCAGCGCAATGGCGGACAGCCCGCTCGTCAAGGCCACGCTCGGCTGGCAGTGAGCGAATTCCTCTTTCCCCTCTCCCCCGTCTCTCTCGCAGAACACATTCCCATTCTCTTGAAAGGCAGAAGATGACTGGGTTCAGAAACACCCGTCGGCTCACCGTGGCCCTGTGCGCGGCCACGGCCCTCGGGCTCGGAGTGAGCGGCACCGCGGTCGCCCAGCAGGCCGGACCGGCGGGCAGCAGCCCGGCCGTGAAGGCGGGCGAACCCGACTACCCGAGTGCCGGACAGGGCAAGGTCACCCCGGTCCCCGAGGAATTCCGCAGGGACACACTCCAGCGGAGCCCTTCGGCGGCGGCCACGATCACTCGGAGCGAGGTCATCAAACGGGCGAAGTCCTGGGTCGGAAAGGGCCTGGACTACAGCTGGACGAACTACCACCAGGGCTACCGGATGGACTGTTCCGGTTATGTCTCCATGGCATGGGGCCTCAGCACCTCGCTGGCGACCCCCTACTTCGTGCCGGGAACGGCCGAGTGGATAACGAAGGCCGAGCTCAAGGCAGGAGACGCGCTGCTCGACGACGACGGCGGAGCGAGCGGCCACATCGTGATCTTCGAGGAGTGGGCGAAGAGCGACAAGTCCGCCTACTGGGGTTATGAGTTCACCCCCAGCGGCGTTCACCATCGCATCATTCCCTACCCTTATTACAGCGGCAACGGGCCTTTCGCTCCGGTGCGTCTGAAGAACATCGTGGACGATGTCGTCCCGAAGCCGGAGGCCCCGAAGGAGGACACCTCCTCCCGGGTGAACGCGGACTTCAACGGCGACGGACGCGACGACGTGGCCGCGCTCTACGGCTACGCCGACGGCTCGGTCGCCCTCTACACCTTCCTCGCCAAGGCGGACGGCGGCTTCGGCACCCCGGTGAAATCCTGGACCCGTCCCCCGGGCAACTGGACCTTCAAGAGCGTCAAACTGACGGCGGGCGACTACGACGGCAACGGACGCGCCGACCTCGCCGCCATGTACGACTACGCCGACGGCTCGGTCGCGATGTTCACCTTCAAGTCCGAGACCAACGGCGGCTTCGCCGATCCGGTGAAGTCCTGGAACACCGCCCCCGGCAACTGGTGGCCCGAGAACGTCCAACTGGCCTCCGGAGACTTCGACGGAAACGGACGCGACGACGTCGCCGCCTTCTACGGCTACAGCGACGGCCGCGCCGCCCTCTACACCTTCAAACCCAACGCCTCCGGAGAATTCGGCACCCCCCTCCGCTCCTGGAACGTCCCCGAGAACCACTGGTGGGGCGAGCATGTCCAGCTCGCGGCCGGAGACTTCGACGGCAACGGACGCGACGACCTGGCCACGATGTACGGGTACCAGGACGGCACCGTCTCGATGTTCACCTTCAAGTCCGAGACGGACGGCGGGTTCGCGACCCCCGTGAAGTCGTGGACGACCGCGCCGGGGAACTGGACCTTCTCCAACGTCAAGCTGACCGCGGGCGACTACAACGGTGACGGCCGGGCGGACGCCGGCGCGTTCTACGGCTACAGCGACGGCCGCGCCGCGCTGTTCACCTTCCTCACCAAGACCGACGGGACCTTCAACAGCCCGGTGAAGTCCTGGAATGTGCCCGCTGCCCACTGGTGGGGCGAGAACGTCCAGATCGCCTCGGGCGACTACGACGGCAACGGCCGGTCCGACGTGGCCGCCTTCTACGGCTACGAGGACGGCCGCGCCGCCCTCTACACCTTCAAGCCCAACGCCTCCGGAGAATTCGGCACCCCGCTCCGCTCCTGGGACGTACCGGCCGCCCACTGGTGGGGCGACCGCGTGAAGCTCGGCTGAGCCCGCAGGGCCGGGCGTCCGAGCCCGGCCCTCCCTCTCCGAACGGGGCCGCCCGGCACCTGCCGGGCGGCCCCGCCTCCTTCTCCGCCGTCCCCTCACCGCCCCGTACACCGGAAGCGAACCCACCATGCACTCACCGCCTGCCCGTATCGTCCGAGAACAGCGCAGAGGCTGGACCGTCGCCGCAGCTCTGACGGCTCTGACAGCTCTGGCGCTGCCCGGGGCGGCCGTCTCCTCGGCGTCCGCCGCGACCACCGCATCCGTCCTCCCGCCGGTCACCGGGGCGTCCGCACCGGCGGGCGATTCCCAGCCCGTGGAGTACCGAGGACTGCGGTTGGACGTCCCCGAGCACTGGCGCGTCGTCGACCTGGAGAAGTCGCCCGACGCGTGCGTACGGTTCAACACGGCCACCGTCTATCTGGGGCGGCCCGGGGCGCAGCGGTCCTGCCCCGCCGACGCGGTCGGCGAGCGGGCCGACGCCCTGGTGGTGGAACCCCTGGCCGGGGCCACCGTCACCGACCCCGCGTCCGTGCTCCGCGTACCGGCCGGCCGGCCCCTCCCGACCCGCCTCACGGGCAACGCCGACCATGAGATCACCCTGTCCGTCGAGGGTGCCGGACTGCTCGTCACGGCCGTCTACGGCACGAGCCCCGACACCGTGTCCCGCGTCGTCGGCTCGGGCCGCACCGGACCGGCGGCGGTCCCGGGCAAACTCCCCGCTCCCCGCGCCGCGGCGAGAGCGGTGGCCGCGGCCCCCAGCACCGGATACACCGGCAAGGCCTTCGACGCCTGCGCCGCCCCCTCCGCGAGCCTGATGAAGGCGTGGAAGGCCTCGCCCTACGAGGGTGTCGGCATCTACATCGGAGGCCCGACCAGGGTCTGCGCCCAGCCCAACCTGACCGCCGGCTGGGTGTCCGACCGTACGGCCGACGGCTGGCACATGATCCCGATCTACGCGGGCCTCCAGGCCGGCGGGATCTCGCCCGGCGAGGCCGTCAGGCAGGGCAGGGACTCCGCCGACAGCGCGGTGGACCGGGCGAAGGCGCTCGGGTTCGCGGCCCAGACCGTGCTGTACACGGACATGGAGCCCTACTCCTCGGCGGTCTACCGCACCCGGGTCATCGACTACATCTCCGGCTACAGCGCCAGAGTCCGCGAACTGGGCTTCCGCCCGGGCGTGTATGTGAACGCCCAGAACTCCGGCGACATGGCCGCGCTCCACAACAACTCCCGCTATGCGAAGCCCGATGTGCTGTGGGCCGCCAACTGGAACGGCGTGGCGGACATCTCCAACTCCTCGATGGGCCTCCCCGGCAGCTCCTACTGGCCGGGCAAGCGGCGCGTGCACCAGTACGCGGGCGACGTGGGCGAGACGCACGGCGGAGTGCACCTCAACATCGACCGCAACTACATGGACGTCGCCCCCGCCCCCGCCCCGCAGCCCGAGGCATGGCGCGAGGACGCCGCTTCCCGGGTGAACGCGGACTTCAACGGCGACGGCCGCGACGACGTGGCCGCGCTCTACGGCTACGCCGACGGCTCGGTCGCCCTCTTCACCTTCCTCGCCAAGGCGGACGGCGGCTTCGGCACCCCGGTGAAATCCTGGACCCGCCCGCCGGGGAACTGGACCTTCAAGAGCGTCAAACTGACGGCGGGCGACTACGACGGCAACGGACGCGCCGACCTCGCCGCCATGTACGACTACGCCGACGGCTCAGTGGCCCTCTTCACCTTCACGTCCGAGACCAACGGCGGCTTCGCCGATCCGGTGAAATCCTGGAACACCGCCCCCGGCAACTGGTGGCCCGAGAACGTCCAACTGGCCTCCGGGGACTTCGACGGCAACGGACGCGACGACGTCGCCGCCTTCTACGGCTACAGCGACGGACGCGCCGCCCTCTACACCTTCAAGTCGAACGCCTCCGGAGAATTCGGCACCCCGCTCCGCTCCTGGGACGTACCGGCCGAGCATTGGTGGGGCGACCATGTGAAGCTGGCTTCGGGCGACTTCGACGGCAACGGCCGGGACGATGTCGCCGCCTTCTACGGCTACGCCGACGGCCGCGCCGCGATGTTCACCTTCACGTCCCAGACCGACGGCGGCTTCGCCAACCCCGTGAAGTCCTGGAACACCGCCCCCGGCAACTGGTGGGGCGAGAACGTCAAGCTGACCGCCGCCGACTACGACGGCAACGGACGCGCCGATGTGGCCGCCATGTACGGCTACGAGAACGGCGCGGTCGCCCTCTTCACCTTCGACACCAGGGCGGACGGCACCTTCGAGAGCCCGGTGAAGTCCTGGACCACCGAACCCGGCAACTGGTGGGTGGAGAACGTCCAGATCGCCTCGGGCGACTTCGACGGAAACGGCCGGGGTGATGTGGCGGCGTTCTACGGCTACAGCGACGGACGCGCCGCCCTCTACACCTTCAAGTCGGACACGGCGGGCAGGTTCGCCACCCCGCTGCGCTCCTGGAACGTACCCGCCGAGCACTGGTGGGGCGACCACGTGAAGCTCGGCTGAGACCGGCTCCGCTCCGGGCGGCGGCACTCGCGCGTGCCGCCGCCCTCCTTGACGAAACGAGAGATGTCATGGGACACAGAACCCTCGGCGCGGCAGCCCGCGGCGCACTCGCGACGGCCCTGCTGCTGGGCGCGACGACCCTGCTGCCGGCGCCGCCCGCACACGCCGCTTCGGTCGCCACCTGGGACAAGGTCGCCCAGTGCGAGAGCGGCGGAAACTGGTCCATCAACACGGGCAACGGCTACTACGGCGGCCTCCAGTTCAAGCTCAGCACCTGGAAGGCGTACGGCGGCAGCCGCTACGCGACCTACCCGCACCTGGCCACCAAGAAGGAACAGATACTCATCGGCGAGAAGGCCCTCGCCGACCGGGGCGAACGCACCTGGCCCACCTGCGGCCCCCGCGCGGGCCTCGGCAGCGACACCGCCGATCCCTATCCCGCCGAACCCGCCGAGGCCGCCTGGCGGGACGACGCCGCCCCCCGGGTGAACGCGGACTTCAACGGCGACGGCCGCGACGACACGGCCGCCTTCTACGGCTACGCCGACGGCTCGGTCGCCCTCTTCACCTTCCTCGCCAAGGCGGACGGCGGCTTCGCCGATCCCGTCAAGTCGTGGAACGTGAGCCCCGGCAACTGGACCCACCGCAGCATCAAACCCGTGGCGGGCGACTTCAACGGCGACGGCCGCGCGGACCTCGCCGCCATGTACGACTACGCCGACGGTTCGGTGGCCCTCTTCACCTTCCTGGCGCGGGCGGACGGCGGCTTCGCCAACCCGGTGAAATCCTGGAACACCGCCCCCGGCAACTGGTGGCCCGAGAACGTCCAACTGGCCTCCGGGGACTACGACGGAAACGGACGCGACGACGTCGCCGCCTTCTACGGCTACAGCGACGGACGCGCCGCCCTCTACACCTTCAAACCCAACGCCTCCGGAGAATTCGGCACCCCCCTCCGCTCCTGGAACGTCCCCGAGAACCACTGGTGGGGCGAGAACGTCAAGCTGGCCTCCGGGGACTTCGACGGCAACGGACGCGACGACGTGGGCGCCTTCTACGGCTACGACGACGGCCGCGCGGCGATGTTCACCTTCACGTCCCAGACCGACGGCGGCTTCGCCAGCCCCGTGAAGTCCTGGAACACCGCCCCCGGCAACTGGTGGGGGAAGAACGTCAAACTCACGGCCGGCGACTACGACGGCAACGGCCGCGCCGATGTGGCCGCCATGTACGGCTACGAGAACGGCGGCATCTCCCTCTTCACCTTCGCCACCAGGACCGACGGCACCTTCGAGAACCCGGTCAAGTCCTGGACCACGGCACCGGGCAACTGGTGGGTGGAGAACGTCCAGATCGCCTCGGGCGACTACGACGGCAACGGCCGGTCCGACGTCGCCGCCTTCTACGGCTACAGCGACGGACGCGCCGCCCTCTACACCTTCAAGTCGAACGCCTCCGGAGAATTCGGCACCCCGCTCCGCTCCTGGGACGTACCGGCCGCCCACTGGTGGGGCGACCGCGTGAAGCTCGGCTGAGCCCGCAGGGCCGCTTGAGAAGCTCACTCCGCCGGCTCGGGGAACATGACCGTCATGAAGCCGGCGGCGAGGGCGGCCACATCCGTGGCGGGGTCGACCGCGGCCCGCAGCCCGAGGCTGCCGCCCAGCCCGCCCAGCACCACGACGAGCTGCTCCAGCGGCATGGCCGGCCGGATGCGCAGGCGGCGGCAAACACCCTCCAGCAAGGCGACGATCCGCTCCTCGTGGCGGCGCTGAGCCGCCGCCGAGACGGCGGCGGCATCGGGGTGACGCGTCACCGCGGCCATGAACTCCATGGCCGCGGTGCTCCACCTCGCCGCGTCCTGGTCATCGGCGAAGGCACTCGGAACCAGTGCGGCGATCAGCTCCTCCCGGCCGGACACCCGGTCCAGGGTCTCGCCGAGCAGCTCCAGATGCGCCTCGGTGTGGGCGTCGGCGACGGCTTGCCACAAGCCCTCCTTGCCTCCGAAGTGCTTGTACACGGCACCTCGCGTGTAGCCGGCCTCCTCGGCGATCTCGTCGACCGTCGCCGCCAGGAACCCCCGGCGCCGGAGCACCGAACGGCCGGCCTCCAACAGCCTTCCGCGGGTGACCTGTTGCTGTTCGGCCCGTGTCAACCTGCCCATCCGCCCCACCCTCATTCAGTAACGTAGCGTTTCTGGAAACGCTACGTTACTTTAGTGGGGTCGGCCGGCACTTCGGACGAGGCGGGAGTCAGCCCGGTGATGATCGAGACAGCGGCCTTCGTGGCGGGATCCGTCGGCGCGCCGGCGGCGCTCTGCTGGTTGGCGGACCGTGCGCTGCTGCGGCTGGAGGCCCGCGGCTGGGTGTACTGGCGAAAGACCAAAGGGCTGAAGGCCATGGGGGTGGATCTGATGCTGGAAGGTTCCCCCGCGGCGAAGGCGCTCGAACGGGCGATGCGGGACGAGCGGACCCGCAAGAGCGTACGGCCCGCCGGAGAGCCGCCCTTCGACGTCGACCCGGACGCGGGCACGGTGCGGATCCGGAGCGACGTCGGGGACGGCGGGGCCAGGGCCATGGGCGCGGCCGGCGAGGCGGCGACGCGTGAGTGAAGCCGTCGCCTGCCTGGTGGTGTCCGGCTTCCTGATCGCGGTGATGGGGTTCTTCACCTGGCTGAAGCGCCTGGTGCTCCGCCGCGGACTGGCCGGGTCCGCTCTGCGCGGCGCGCTGGCCTCCTACGAGGAGGCCCTGCGCATCACCTCCCACGAGTCCCACATCGAGATCCGCGCCCAGGCCGACCGCCAGGCACCGGTCGTCTCCGACGACCCACGGTGGACCGGCAGCCCGGGCGGACGCCGCCCGCGCCGCCGACGGGGCCACCGTCCCCCTGAAGGCGGAGGCCACCCTCGATCACGCGGCTGGCGTACTCGGTGACCGCTCCTCAGCCGGGTCGTGCACGTCTGCGGCCCCGGGCTCAGGGGGTGAAGCCGCCCAGGTCTCCGCGGAGCCGCTGGGCGCGCAGCACCAGTTCGAGTTCGAAGCGGCGGTCGGGGTCGTCGATCTCGTCCCCCCACAGCTCCCGGATCTGGCGGAGCCGGTAGCGGACGGTCTGGGGGTGGACCCCGAGGCGGGCCGCGACCTCGGGAGCGCCGCCCCGGGTCTCCAGCCAGGCGAGGAGGGTCTCGGCGAGGCGGCGGGCGGGGGTCCGGCCGCAGTGGGCGAGGGGGGCGAGGGTGCGGCGGGCGAGGTCGTCGATCAGTTCCTCGGGCTGGAGGAGCACCAGGGCCTCGGTGTGCTCGGTGCAGTGGAGCACCTCTCCCGCCGGAAGCAGCCCGCGTTCCATGAGGCGTACGGCGGCCTCGGCCCAGCGCAGCGACTTCGCGGCGTCGACCAGCGGCACGGGTGGCCCGATCGCGCCGGCCCAGCCGGTCATGGCGCGCCGCAGCAGTTCGGGGCGGCCCGCCGCGTACGGGTCGGGGACGATCACTCGGGGCTGTTCGGCCTCCATGTCCAGGAGGATGCCCTGGTCGACGGCGGGGGCGACGGCCTGGCGGGCGGGGCGCAGCAGCACTCCGGCGGCGACCTTGGCGGGCAGTGGCCAGCCGATCCGGGCGGCGCGTTCCGCGAGGGCGGCGGCGATCTCGTGCGGGCCGGCGGCGGGGCGGGTGCCGCGTTCGGCGAGGAGGAGTTCCATCAGCTCGCGCTGGAGCCGGAGGCGTTCACCGGCCTGTCGGGCGGCGGCCTCGGCATAGCCGCGTACCGACTGGTCGACGAGGCCGTCGAGGTACTCGTAACCCGCGTCGACCAGCTCGTACATGGCGGGCGGCGGGATGTCGACGCGTTGGCCGATCTCGGCGAGCCGCCGCCAGGTGAGGCGGACGCCGAGGCGGTAGATGGCCTGGAGGGAGTCGAGGCTGCGACCGCCGATCTCCTCGCCGCGGCCGAAGTCCTGGAAGACTTCGGGGTGGACGCGGGGCCGGTCCTCGGCCGTCTCCAGACGCAGTACGAAGATCTCGATGGCGCGCCGGATGCCGATGAGGGACTTGGGTTCCCCGGAGTCGTCGAGGATGACCGGGACATGGGGGTACTCGCGGCGGATCTCCCGCAGGATCTCCTCGGCCAGCGTGGGGGCCTCGGCCATGACGAGTGCCGCGAACCGGCGTACCTGGGTGCGCGGTACGTCGTGCCAGGCCGAGCGGGTCCCGAGTGGCGGCACGGTGCGGTCGCCCGTGGCGGGGGAGGCCGCGGAGAGCCCCGGGGAAGTGGGAGAGGGCAAGGGTCAGCGCTCCCGGGGGGCCGTCTCGTAGGTGACAAGGGGGGTGTTGGGCTGCTCCGGGGTGGTGTCGAGCAGGGCGACGACACCGAGGGCGGCGCCCACGGCGAGGGCCGCGGCGGCCACGACGGTGAGTGCGGCGGTGAGCAGTCTGGGCATGCTGGGGTCCAGCCTCTCCGGTCGAAAGGTCGTCCCCACCCCGGGTGATCCACACGATCCGCGCCGGTGCTCATGGGTTCCCTGCTCATGAGCGGTCACGGGTCCCTGGTACCGCCTTCCCGTGGTGGCGCGTGCCGGTTCGGGTCGTGTTCTCGAACTCCCTCGACCGGCTGGGGTCAGTCTCGACAATGCATTGACACCTAGTCAAGAGGGCGCCTACGGTTCCCGGCCCATACGGCGCCTGCGTTTTCTCCCTACGCGCGCACACGTTCCGTCACCTTGTGACCGCGATTCTCCGCCACCGGCCGAGCCGCCCCGAACTCGTCCCGAACCCTCTTGGAGTGCCCGGATGCGACGTACCGCCTCACCCGTCCCGCTCGTTCTGCTGGGCGTCGGCACCTTTCTGCTGGTGCTGGCCGCGATGCTCGCCTGGTATGTCGAGCCGCGCGCCCAGCGCACCCCGATCGACACCGATGCGACCACGGTCTTCACTGGTCAGGGCAGCTATTTCGATGCCAAGAAGGTCAAAACCGTCGACGGTGCGAAGCTCACCGTCACCCGGAAGGTCCGCGGGGACGTGGCCGACAGCGAGGAGAGCGGCCGGGCCGTCTGGGACGTGTCGACGAGCGTCGACACCGACGACACCCTGCCCGCGTCCGACACCCACGACTCGTTCCAGTGGACGGTGGAACGCTGGGTGACCGACCGGCGGACCAACACTCCGGTGCACTGCTGCGAGGAGAGCCCGCGATTCGAGGGCGAGGCGTATCTGAAGTTCCCGTTCAACGTGGAGAAGCGTTCGTACCGCTGGTGGGACAGCACGCTGGGCGGCACCGTGGAGCTGGAGTTCGAGGGCGGGACGAAGGTCCAGGGACACGAGGGGTATCTCTTCACGGGCACGGTCGACCCGGTGAAGACCGGGACGCGGCAGGTGCCGGGGGTGCTCGTCGGCCGGCCGGACCGTGGGCAGGTTCTCGCCGAGGAGTGGTACGCGAACCACGGCATCGAGCTGGTCGCGGACCGGAAGACCGGGCGGATCCTGTTCGCGTCCATCGGGCCGAGGAAGACACTGCGGGCGCCCGGCGCGGACTCCGGCGAGAACGAGGTGGTGCTGCTGGAGAGCGAGCGCATCGCGTTCACCGAGGAGACGCAGAAGAAGCAGGTCGAGCTGGCGGAGGCCGATAACCGCAAGTTCCGGCTGCTGGGGCTGACGGTGCCCGTGGGGGCGGGCGGACTGGGCCTGGTGCTGGCCGTGGCGGGCTCGGTCCTGCTGTTCCGGAGGCGTCCCGAGGACACCGGCGCGGTGCCGGCTTCGGCCGGGGAGCCGGAACCCTCCACTCGGTGATGAGGTACGGCCGGTGACGGGGGCGCAATTTGTCACCCCGGTGAGTAGCCGCGGCGAACCTCTGGGCGAAAACTGTCCATCCCACCCACCCGAACACACCATCCGTGCAAGACCCCGTCACATTCGAGCGGCCCCGGCACCCTCCGGGGCCCGCCCGGAGCCGGCGCCCCGCCCGGGGCCGGAGTCCCGCCGGGACCGCGCGCGGCAGCAGTCGTTCCCCGCGCGGTCCCGGACCGGCCCACCCTCCCGTACCTCACCCCGTCCGTACCCGCTCGAACTCCGTACCGCCGTGGACCTCCCTGGTACCGCCGCACCGTTCCGTACCCCGAGACGAGTCGGAGCACCAATGCCCCAGCACGTGCCCGCTTCGCTGCGCAAGGCCGGCCCCCGGCCCGCTCAGCCCCTTCACGCGCCGCCCTCCGAGCCGCGCCGCATTGTGTTCCTCTCCCGCCGCGACCTCGGCAATCCCGCCGCCGGCGGTTCCGAACTCCTGGTGGACCGGCTGGCCGGCGGTCTCACCCGCCTCGGCCATCAGGTCACCCTTGTCTGCGGCGGCCCGGCGGCCCGGCGCGACTACCGTGTGGTGTCGGCGGGCGGCGACCTCGGTCACTTCCTGCGGGCCCGCGGGGCCCTGGCCCGGCGGGTCGGCGACTGCGACCTGCTGGTCGAGGTGTGCAACGGCATGCCGTACCTGACGCCGCTGTGGCATCGCGGTCCGACGCTGTGCCTGGTCAACCATGTCCACACCGAGCTGTGGAACATGCGCTTCGGCGGCCGTGTCCTCGCGCCCGCCGGGCGGCTGGGACGGCGGCTGGAGCACTGGTCCCTCAAGGAGGCGCAGCGGCGGAATCTGGTGGTCGCGGTGTCCCCGTCCACGGCCGGGGCGCTGCGCGGGATCGGCGTCGACCAGGACCGCATACGGGTGGTGCACAACGGTGTCGACGAGCCCGGTCCCCGGCTGCCGCGCTCGCCCGAGCCCTTGTTCCTGGCTCTGGGCAGGCTCGTGGAGTACAAGCGGATCGATCTGCTGCTGAGGATGTGGGAGCGGGTCAGACCCGTGACCGGTGGCCGGCTCGTCATCGTCGGGGACGGTCCGGAGCGGGAGCGGCTGGCGGGGCTCGCGGGCCCCGGGGTGGAGTTCACGGGCCATGTCACGGAGGCGGAGAAGCACCGGCTGCTCTGTTCGGCCTGGCTGCTGCTGCATCCCTCGGCCGTGGAGGGATGGGGTCTGGTGGTCACGGAGGCCGCGATCAGGTCGACCCCGACGATCGGCTTCGACGTGCCGGGGCTGCGGGACTCCGTCGTCGACGGGGTGAGCGGGGTGCTGGCCCGGGGGGAGAGCTCGTTCGCCGCCGCCTGGTGCTCGCTGGCGCTCGGCGAGGAGCACCGCTCGGCGATGGGGCGGGCCGCGCGGGAGGCGGCGACCGGATACACCTGGGACAGCACGGTACGGGCGTTCCACGAGGTCGCCGTGGAGGCCGCCGCGCGCTCCCGGCGGAAGTGAGCGGGCGATGCCGGCCCCTGGTCCAGGAGTCCGTACAGCGCCGGAAGACGCCTCCCTCAGACGTTCGCTGGCCCTGTTCCGGGCCTTCATGCGGGAGCAGGACGACCCGGACTCGTGCTACACGCTGCTGGCGCGGGACGCCGCCGATCAGGTCGAGGCGTACTACGGCGGACCGGTCGCCGGGCGGACCGTCGTCGACATCGGCGGCGGGGGCGGGTACTTCACCGAGGAGTTCCGCCGGCGCGGTGCGCGCGCCTTCCTCTTCGAGGCGGATGTACGGGAGCTGGGGCCGGAGCCGCCCGGCGGGACGGTCGTCGCGGACGGCTGTCTGCTGCCGCTCGCGGACGGTTCGGCCGATGTGTGCTTCTCCTCCAACGTCCTGGAGCATGTGGCCGATCCGCGGAGCTTCCTCGGCGAGATGATCCGTGTGACCCGCCCCGGCGGGCTGATCTACCTCTCGTTCACCAACTGGCTGTCCCCCTGGGGCGGTCATGAGTGGGCGCCCTGGCACTATCTGGGCGCGGCGAGGGCCCAGGCCCGCTACGAGCGGCGTGCCGGACGCCCCGCCAAGCACACCCTCGGCGAGAACCTCTTCGCCGTGCACATCGGTCCCACCCTGCGCCAGGTACGGGCCAGGACCGACGTCACGGTGGTCTCCGCCCGCTCCCGCTACTGGCCGTTCCTGGCCGGGGCGGTGACCCGGGTGCCGGGCCTGCGTGAGTTCGTTACCTGGAATCTCCTTCTCATTCTTCGGCGGTGTCCATGACCAGTACGGCCCCAGCGGCCCAGGCTCCCCCTCCGGCTGCCGTCCGGACGACCGGTGCGGCCCAGGACCCTCCCGACGGGCCCCGGTCGCGCTGGTGGCCGCTGGGGTTCTGGGCCGTGGTGTTCGTGCTCTTCCTGGCGGCGTCGCCGGGGCGCATGACGTTCGAGACCAAGCTCGGCGTCGTCACCGATCCCTGGCGGTTCATGGCCGATCTCGGGGGGCTGTGGCAGGACACCGGCGGGTTCGGCGGGCTCTCGAACCAGTACATCGGGTACGCGTTCCCGATGCTCCCGTTCCACGGGCTCGCCGATCTGGCGCAGTCGCCGGTGTGGCTGACGGAGCGGCTGTGGCTCTCGCTGGTGGTGACCACCGCCTTCTGGGGGGCGCTGCGGCTGGCCGAACGCCTCGGCGTCGGCACCCGTCCGACGCGGCTCCTCGGTGCCGTGGCGTACGCGCTGTGGCCGACGTTCACCATCGTCGTCGGGTCCACCTCCGCCGCCGCGCTGCCCGGCGCGCTGCTGCCGTGGGTGCTGCTGCCGCTCACCGACGACCGGTACGGCGCGCGGGTCGCGGCGCTGCGCTCCGCGCTGCTGATCCCGTTCATGGGCGGGGTCAACGCGGTGTCGACCCTCGCGTCGCTGCTGCCGGTGGCGCTGTATCTGCTGTCCCGGCCGAACGGTCCGCGGAAGTGGAAGCTCATCCTGTGGTGGGTGCCGGGGGTCCTCCTGGCGACGCTGTGGTGGGTGATCCCGCTGCTGCTGCTCAGCGTGTACGGCGAGAACTTCCTCCCGTACGTCGAGACATCACAGGTCACCACGGACACGATGGCGGCGACGGAGGCCCTGCGCGGCGCGGGCAACTGGGTGGCGTATCTGAACTTCGGCGAGGCCTGGCTGCCCGCCGGGTGGAGCGTCGCGACCTCGGTCCTGGTCATCGTGTGTTCGGCGCTGGCCGCGGCGCTGGGGCTCGGCGGGCTCGCCCGGCGGGATCTGCCGGAGCGCCGCTGGCTGACGCTGACGGTGCTGACGGTCGCGCTGCTCACCCTCGCCGGGTACGCGGGGAAGTTCGGCGCGCCGTTCGCCGGGCCGGTACAGGGTCTGCTGGACGGGGCGCTGTCCCCGTTCCGGAACGTCTACAAGTTCCAGCCGGGGCTGGCGCTCGCCCTGGTCCTCGGACTCGTCCATCTCACCGCCGTCGGCATGGCGCGGGAGCGCGGTACGCGTCCGGGGCACGGGGTGCGGTGGGGGCGGCGGTACGCCGCGCCGATCGCGGCGCTGCTGGTGCTCCCCGGGCTCGCCCTGCCGTATCTCAGCGGGGCGGTCCTGCAACCCGGCTCGTTCACGAAGCTGCCGGAGCACTGGAGCGACACGGCCGACTGGCTGGAGAAGCACTCGCCGGACAGCCGGGCCCTGGTGGTCCCGGCGACCGCGCACGGCACCTACACCTGGGGCTCCCCGATCGACCAGCCTCTCGATGTGCTCGCCGACTCCCCCTGGGCCCAGCGCGACTATGTGCCGTTCGGCACGCCGGGGAACCGGCGCGCGATGGACGCCGTGGAGCAGGCCCTGCTCACCGGCGGTGAGATACCGGGGCTGCGGGACTATCTGGGCCGGGCGGGACTGCACTACGTGGTGGTCCGCAACGACCTGGATCCGGACCAGCTCGGCCATGTGCCGACGCCGACCGTGAAGCGGGCGCTGGAGCAGTCCGGCTACGAGCGGGTCAAGGCCCTCGGCCCGGTCATGACCGGCGGCAGGATCGCGGACGACACCCCCCTCCAGGTGGAGGCGGTGTATCCGCGGCAGCAGGCGGTGGAGATCTTCGCGCCCGCCGAGGACATCCGGCGGCCCGGCCGGGCCGGAATCTACACCGCCGCCGACACGGCCGTGGTGTCCGGCGGGCCGGAGTCGCTGCTGCCGCTCTCCGCCGACCCCTCGCTGCGCGGCCGGCCCACCGTGCTGACCGGGGACGGGCACCCGGGCGTCGACAGGCCGGCGCTCCAGGTCACCGGTGACGGGCTGCGGCGCGCCGACACCCGGTTCGGCCTGGTGAACACGAACACCTCGTACACCTACACCAAGGACGAGCGCAATCATCCCGACAGTGTGCAGAACCCCTCGGACGCGCCGCATCAGATCCTGCCGACGAAGGGCATCGAGCGCCAGACGGTCGCGGAGCTGCGCGGGGCGCGTGAGGTGACGGCGTCCTCCAGCGGCAACTGGCTGTTCCATCTGCCGCAGTACGACCCCGTGAACGCCTTCGACGGGAACCCGGACACGGCGTGGGCCGAGGGCTCGCACACCGGCGCGGAGGGGCAGTGGCTGCGTATCGCGTTCGACGGGAAGGAGCGGCTTCCGTCGTCGCTGAAGGTGACCCCGCTTCCGCAGGACGGGGTGCGGGCCGCCGCGACGCGGGTGCGGGTGGAGACCGAACAGGGCAGTGAGACCAGCCCGCTGGCGGCCGGCGGCACGACCCAGGACATCGCGTCGCCCCGTGGTGAGACGAGTTGGGTGAAGCTCACCATCGTGGACGCGGAGGCCGGGCGGCCGGGGCTGATCGGCGCGGGGTTCGCGGAGATCGCGATTCCCGGTGTCACGGTGACGCGGATGCTGAAGCTGCCCACGGACGGCGCGGATTCGGACGCGGCGGCCGAGACGGTGTCGCTGCACCGGCCGTCCGACCCGGGCGGGCTCTCCCCGGCCGGTACGGAGTCGGGGCTGCACCGCTCCTTCGCCACCGGCTCGGCCGGGGTCCGGTCCATCGGGATCAGCGCGGTTCCGGTGCCCGGCGAGGCGCTGGACAGGCTGCTGTACCGGGTCGCTCCCGAGCAGAAGGGGCGGATCGTCGCGACCGCCGACTCCACGGCCCGGCTCGGCACGGAGCTGTCGGCGCGCAATCTGACCGACGGTGATCTGACGACCGCGTGGATCGCCGGGAACAAGCCGGTGATCCGTCTGAGCTGGTCCGGCGAGAAGTCCGTGGACTCGCTGGTGCTGGCCGGCGCGGGCGGACTCTCGGCCCGGCCCACGAAGATCGAGATCAGCTCCCCCGACGGCGCGGCGATCGCGAACGTCGACGACAACGGCTGGGCCCGCTTCGAGGCGATCACCACCGACCGGCTCGACATCACGGTCACCCGGACCGCGCCGGTGACCCTGCACAACCCGATCGCCGACGACGACCTCCAACTCCCCGTCGGCCTCACCGAGCTGCATGTCCCGGCGCTCGCCGACCACCGCACCGAGCAGCCCCCCGCCGACCGCCCGTTCACCCTGAAGTGCGGCGAGGGGCCGGCCCTCGCGGTCGACGGGACCCTGCACGCGACCGGCGCGAAGGGCACCGTCGGGGACCTGGTGGAGCGCCGCCCGATCGAGGTGACGCTCTGCCAGAAGGGCGAGCCGAACGCACGGCTGGCCCTCGGCGCGGGCACGCACCAGGTCGAGGCCGGGGACGCGGGTCCGCTCGCGATCACCGATGTGACCCTCACCCGGGGCGAGCCGGCCGCGCCGGCCGCGAACAGCCGGGAACTCACCGTCGGCGACTGGCCGTCCGACCGCCGTGAGGTGTCGGTCGGACCGGGGGCCGCCTCGTATCTGACGACGTACGAGAACTTCAACGACGGCTGGAAGGCCACGCTGAACGGCGAGGAACTCTCGCCGCTCCGGCTCGACGGCTGGCAGCAGGCCTTCGAGATCCCGCAGGGCGAGGGCGGGACGGTCAAGCTGTCGTACGAACCGTCCCGGGTGTACGAAGCGGGGCTGATCGCCGGGGGTTTCGCCCTGCTGGCGCTGATCGGTCTGGTGCTGTACCGCAGGCGCGAGGAGAACCCCGAGCGCGCGGACGGGACCGCGGCGACGCCGGTGCCGAACGGGCCCGGGACGGCCCTCGGGGTGGTGGCGCTGACCCTGGTCGCCGTGGTGGTCGCGGGCTGGTTCGCGCTGCTGGTCCCGGCGCTCGCGCTGATCGCCCTGCGGCGGCACACGTTGCTGACGCCGATCGCGTTCACCGCGATGGCGGGGGCGGGGGTCGCCGCGGCCACCGGCGCCGGCGAGGCTCCGGCCGCCGGGGTGGGGGCCTTCGGGTACACGGCCCAGCTCCTGGCGTTCGTCGCGCTGTTCGCGGCCCTGGTGACCGTCGGAGGGCCCGGACGGCTCGGCCGGGGGTCGCCCGAGGCTGATTCCGGCTCGGACACCGATGCTCCCGGCAGTGGCGTCCAGTGACCGCCGTGGAGGGTCCCACGCGCTCCGCGCCGGCCGGGCGGCCCGCCCTCGTGCCCTTCCCCGTCGTCGACGAGGTAACGCGGCACGGTCTCCGGGAGGAGGAGCCCGAGACCATCCATCTGGAGATCCGGCTGCCGGGCCGGCCCGACCCGGCGCGGCTGCGGCGGGCGTTCACCGAGGCGCTGCGCCGCCACCCGCGCGCGCAGGTGCGGCAGGCCGCGGGCCCCTGGTACCGGCGGCGCTACTTCTGGGAGCTGACCGAGGAGCCGGACCCGGGCGTGGACGTGGTGACGGTCGCGGCCCCGGGGCCCGGGGCGCTGGAGCGGGCCAGGGAGCGCTGCCTGGCCTCGGCTCCCCCGCTCTCGGCGTCCCCGCCGGTCCGGCTCGAGATCGTCGAGGATCCCGAACGGCCCGGCGGCACGGCCCTGTTCCTCACCGTCAACCACACCGCGCTGGACGGCCCCGCGTGTCTGCGGGTCCTCGCGACCGCCGCCGAGCTGTACGGCGGCCGGGCCGGCGCCCCGGCGGGCCCCCCGGTCCGTGCCGCCCCCGGCGGCCGGGCCCCGGCGGCCCCGGGGCCGTTCCCGTGGTCGCCCTCCGCCCGCGTGGCCCCCGGCACCCCGTACGGTCCCCCGGGCAACGGCTTGCTCGTGGCCGATCTGGCCGTACCGCGCCGCCCGGCGGGTGCCGCGTACACCGTGAACGACCAGCTCCTGGTCGCCACCGCGCTGATGATCGCGCGCTGGAACCGGGAGCACGGCGTCCCACCGCGCCCGATACGGATCACGATGCCGGTGGACGATCGGCCGCGCGGTGTCGACATGCCCATCGGGAACGGCACCCGGCTCGTCGAGGTCCCCTTCACCGCGGCCGAGCCGGCGTCCGGTGAGCGGGGTGACATGAGCGGGCTGCTGCACCGCACCGCCTGCCGCACCCGCGCCCTCAAGGCCGTACCCCGCCCGCAGCTCGGGTACGGAGCCGCCCTGCTGACGGCTCCGGTCGCGCCGGTGGCGTGGCGGGCCGCCGTCGCCCGCGGCCTGCGGCGGGCGGCGGGGCCGTGGGCGTCCACGACCCTGCTGAGCAACATCGGACGCGTTCCGTACGCCCTGGACTTCGGCGACGCGGGCCGCGCGGACGCCGTCTGGTTCTCCGCGCCCGCCCGGATGCCCCGGGGGCTCAATGTGATGACGGCGTCCACCGCCGGGCGGCTGCACCTCGCGCTGCGCTGGTCGAAGGAGCTGCTCGGCCGGCAGGACGGGGAAAGGCTGCTGGAGCTGTTCGAGCAGTGCCTGGGCGCGACGGAGAACACGGAAAGGGGGACGGGATGACGACAACGGCACGGCTGAGGAAGGACACGGAGGGGGACGCCGGTGCCGCGCCGCCCCGAGGGCTTCGGGAGTTCTACGAGAATCCCGCCGTGCCCGTCGCCTCCGGCGACGCCCGCAGTCTGCGGCAGGCCCGGATGCTCGCCGCCGCGCTCGGCCCCGCCGCCGCGCGACCCGCCGTCGTCCTCGACGTCGGCTGCGGTGACGGCACGGCAGCGGCCACCGCGGCACCGCTGCTCGCCGGGCACCGGGTCATCGGCGTCGACTGGTCGCAGGACGCCCTGCGCCGGGCCCGGACCCGGCTCACCGACGTGGTGCGCGGCGAACTCACCTCCGGCCGGCTGCCGTTCAGATCCGGCGTGGCCGACGCCGTGCTGTTCAGCGAGGTGATCGAGCATCTGGTCGACCCGGACGGCGCCCTGGACGAGCTGCGGCGCGTCCTGCGCCCCGGCGGCCATCTGATGCTGTCCACCCCGAACCTGGCCGCCTGGTACAACCGGGCCCTGCTGCTCGCCGGCGTCCAGCCCGTCTTCTCCGAGGTCAGCCTGCGCGGCATCCACGGACGTCCCGGCAGCGAGGTCGTCGGGCACCTGCGCCTCTACACCGCCCGCGCGCTGCGGGAGTTCGTGACCGCGTCCGGCTTCGAGGTGGTCCGGCTCGCGGGCGCGCCCTTCCACGGGGTGCCGCGCCCCCTGCGCCCCCTGGACCGGCTGGCGTGCGCGGCCCCCTCGCTCTCCTCGATCCTGCTGCTGCACGCCCGGAGGGCCTAGGCCATGGGGTGGGGGGTGGCCGCGGCGCTGCTGGCGAACGTGCTCTACAGCACGGGATTCGTCCTGGAGAAGAAGGCCCTCGGCCGTCTGCCCGCCGTATCGGTCAAAGAGCCCGCCCGGCTGCTGCGCCTGGTCCTCGGCAGCCCGCTGTGGATCGGCGGCGCGCTGGCGCTGGCCGCCGGATTCGGCGCTCAGCTCATCGTCTACCGGACGCTGCCGATCGCCGCCGCCCAAGGCATCTTCGTCTCCGGCCTGGTGCTGCTCCTGCTGCTGTCCGCGCGCCTGCTCGGCGAACGCGCCCCGGCACGCGAACGGTTCGCCGTCGGGGCGATCCTCGCCGCCCTCGTCATGGTGGTCCTCTCCCTCTCCCCGGCCACCGACACCGTCGGCGGCGACGCGCCGACCCCTCTGATCCTGCTGGTCTGCCTTCCGGCCCTGGCCGCGAGCCCCTGGATCTACACCACCGCCGAACGCCGGTCGCGGCAACCCCACCGGCGGCCGACGGCCGGGGTCGAGTACGCGGTCGCCCTGGGCCTGCTGTACGGGGTGAGCTCCCTGGCGATCAAGGGACTCTCGGGCCGGCTGACCGACCCCCTCGACGCGCTGCGCTCCCCGTACCCGTACCTCCTCCTGTTCACCGGCGCATTCGGGCTGATCATGTCCCAGGCGGCCCTGCAACGCTGCCGGGTCTCGCTGATCGTGCCGGTGTGCACGACCGTCACCAGCGTCTTCACCGCCGTCCTGGGCACCCTCGCGTTCGGCGAGACCCTCCCCGGCGATCCCGTGCGGCTCACCCTGCGGATCGCGGGAACCCTGCTGGCCGTGTCGGTGCTCCTCGCGATGCCCAAGCACGACCCCCCGGAACCGCCGGAGCGGCCGGAATCGCCGGAGCCGCCCGGTCCGGCCGTCCGCTCAGGAGGGTCGAAGGCCCTCGGTCAGTGAGAGCAGGGAGCGGGCCCAGCGGTCGGGGAGCCCGGGCAGCGGCGAGCGCACGGCACGGTTCCTGTGAGCCGGGGGCACGAGCGAGGAGTACCTCGACGAAGACCTGGGACACAGCTGTGCGACTCGTCGAAGCGGGAGCGGCCGGTGGCCGGAAACCGCCGCGCCCTCCTGCCGTGCCCCGGGTGGGCGAGAGCACTCACCGGCCGTCGGTCGCGACCGTCGCCGTGGGATCAGAAGTGCTGCTGGCATAGGTCACCCGGAGGCCGGACCCATCCGCGGGGCGGGCGGACGCGTGGGGTCGCGGGTGGCGCGGAGCAAAGTGAACGGCTGATAAATCCGGCCGTTTCGGAGATCGGACTGGCAATGAGGCACCGGAATCGCAGAATTGAGCTGCGATGCGGGCCCTCCGCCAGGCCTGGAACAGACGAAATACCCATGCACTTGTACGTCGATGTCGTTGACGAGAGCAGGAGTTTCCGGATGTCCCGCTTGCACATTTCCCGACGTGCGGCCCTTGCCGCCGCTACGGCGACCGCCCTGCTCCTCCTGGGTTCGACACCCGTGGCGGTGGCCGAATCCTCCGAGTCGGAGCGGACCTCGCGGCTTCTCCCGATCCCGCCGGGAGGGCTCCACAGTTTCGTCAAGGGGCTGAACAGCGGTGGCACGGTCGTCGGCGAGTACTACGTGGAGGGCTCCGACGGGCCGCTCGCGATCCGGTGGAACGCGAACCGCCCCGGCTACACCCGCCTGGCACCGCTGCCCGGTGAGCGGTTCAGTCGCGCGACCGCGCTCAGCGACCGGGGATGGGCGGTCGGGACCAGCTACAACAGCCTCCCCGACTCCGCCCCCGTCCGCTGGGCACCGGATGCCACCCCGACGCGACTGACGCTTCCCGACGGGGCCCGCAGTGGTAACGCGGTGGCCGTCAACAACGCCGGGGTCGCGGTCGGCGACGCGTCCGGGGAGAACAGCCGCTCCCATCCGCTGCGCTGGCGGTCCGACGGCAGCAGAACCGACCTGCCCGTGCTGCCCGGCGACGACAGCGGCACCGCGACGTCGGTCAACAACGCGGGTACGGCGGTCGGATGGACCGAGAAGCGCGACGGCACCGACGGGCCCGCGCACCCCGTGCGCTGGAACACGGCGGGTGTCGCGAGTGCGCTGCCCCTCCCGGCGGGGTTCGCCGGGGCCCGGACGAGCCAGATCACCGACAACGGCGTGATCTTCGGTCATGGGCGGCTCGCCGGGAGCACCTCGTACGACCGGGTCCTGGTGTGGGCGGCCGACGGCACCGTCCGCGACGCCGGGCGCGGGCGGGGATACGACGTCAACCGGGCGGGCACCGCCGTGGGGGCTTCGCTGAAGGACAACCCGAACGGCGACCCGGCCCGCTGGAACGCGGACGGCACCCGGACCGTGCTCGCCAATCCGGCGGAAGCCGCCGGGGAAGTGCTGTCCATCAACAACCGGGGGACGGCCGTCGGGTACGCGTGGCCGCCGGCCGGTAACCCCGCTCTGGACAAGGCCCTGCTGTGGAAGCCGGACGGCACGGTCGTCCCGCTGCCGCCGTCGCCGCTCGGTCCCTACGCCGCGGCGTTCGCGATCAACGACGCCGGAGTGATCGCCGGATTCGCCGTCGGCACCGACGGCGCCGGCAACGCGACCACCTGGCGCGCGACCGTCTGGAAGCGCTGACGCGCGGCTTCCACAGCGCCACCGCACCTCAGGGGCCGCCGGACCGAGAGCTCCAGCGAGTCCGGGTTCAGTCTCCGGCGGCCCGTCGCGCGAGGCTCTCGCGAAGCCTCGTCAGCCGGCTGATCTCGGCATCGAGAGCAGCGAGCCTCCGGGCGGCGACCTCGGATGCGGCACCGCCGGGTTCGTCGGAGCCACAGCGAGGGGGCGGGTACTCGGTGAGCAGATGGAGGCGGTCGGCACGGCCGCGCAGATCCTCGACGGTGAGTCCGAGGGCCAGCAGGTCACGGATCGCACGGACTCGCGCGACATCCCCGGGCGTGTATGTCCGCTGCCCCGAGGCCGTGCGGGCGGGCGGGGGCAGCAGCCCGCGCTGCTCGTAGAACCTCAGCGCCCTGGCCGTGGTGCCGGCCGCTGCCGCCGCTTCACCGATCCGCACGGTCTCCCACTCCCACTCCCACTCCCCGTCTCCGCCCGCCCGCCCAGGGTCACCGGGCCGCCACCGCCGCGTCACCGGGCCACAACTCCACGACGACAGCTCCAAAGTGCCGGCCCTCGATCAGTTCCTGCAACGCCCGCGGGGCACGAGCGATGCCCGCGATCCGCGTGTGAGGGAAACCGATCTCGCCGGAACGCAGCCACTCACGGAAACGGCCCGCCCACTCCCTCTCCACATCAGGGTGGTCCGCACCGCTGTACCCGCGCAGCGAGACGCCCTTGACCACCAGGCGGAAGGCATCGATCTCCACCGGCGCGCTACCGCCGGCCCGCCACGCTGACAACTGCCCCGACAGAGCCCCCACCAGGGCGAACCGTGCGCCCTGGCGCGCCGCGCCGAGCGCCGCGCGGAGTTGCTCCCCCGCGACGGTGTCCACCAGTACGTCGATGCCCCCGGGGGCCGCCTCGGCGAGCTGGTCCGCCACGGACCCCACTCCCCGCAGCACGACCGCGTCGTAGCCCAGCTCGGACACCAGCCGCTCGGCCTTCCACGGCGAGCCGGTGCTGCCGATCACCCTGCTCGCCCCCAGCAGCCGGGCGATCTGCCCCGCGAGGGAGCCCACCGCTCCCGCCGCTCCGGTGACGAAGACCACATCGCCCGCCCGGACGTCGGCGAGGCGGGTCAGCGCACCATAGGCCGCCGCCCCCTGGGCGAGGTACGACACCGGGTCAGGCCACTCGTTCTCCAAGGGGGTGCACTCGGCGGCCTCCACCAGCGCGTACTCCCGCCAGCCGCGCAGGTGCGCCACGACCTCGCCCGTGCGCAGGGCGGAGCCGGCCGGGGCGGCGACGACTTCGCCGACGGCGGGGCCGAACAGGGTGTCACCACTGCGCAGCGGAGGCAGCGGCACTCCGTCGACCTCCCCGCCGATCAAGGTGCGCAGGCCGGGGAAGACCAGAAAGTACCGGTTCCTGATGAGCACTCGCCCTGCTCCGACCTCGGGCAACGGCGTTTCGACGACGGCGAAATGCTCCTGCGTGGGCAATCCCTCGGGGATGGCGGCCAGCCGGACTTCGCGGGTGGTGCTGGGCAGGGCTGCGCTCATGCGGGGCTCCTGGGCGGGTCGGGGGCCGCGGCCCGGCACGAGTCCGCCGCGGGATACGGCGACGTTAACCCTTGACCCGCACGTCAGGGTCAAGCCGAACGGAGCCGGCCCACGCCGTCCAGGTCGAGGGCGGGTACCGATGTTGACGATTCCGCCCGGACGCGCGGCCTGGCGGTGCCATGCTGAACACGCTGACGCGGGGGCTTGCGCCGTGTCGGCTGTCGGGCATGTTCAGACCGTTCCGGACCCGTCCCGGGGGCGCTGATCAGATAGCGGCCGGGTGGCCCGCGTCCTGGTCCTCGGCCCCCGCGGTCGGGTCCGTGGCTGTCGGCCGCCCCGCCACGGTTTTCCGAGGGGCCGGCCGGTCCCCGCCCGTCGCGGCGCGGACAGGGAAGGGGAACACCGTCATCATGTCTTCACGCTCCGCCTTACGCCCGGTGCCGCGTGCGGGGTCGCGTCGGCGGCCCACCGCGTTGCTGGCCACGGGCGCGCTGCTCTGCTCCGGGTTCGTCGCGGCAGCCGTTCCGGCCGCGACCGCCGCCCCGGCGCGCGCGGCCGCCCCGGTGGCGTACATCGCCAACAGCGAGTCGGACAATGTGTCGGTCGTGGATACGGCCACCGACGCGGTGACCGCGACCGTACCCGTCGGCGACCGGCCCTCCGGAGTGGTGGTGACCCCGGACGGCGGCAAGGCCTACGTCACCAACCGCGGCTCCGGTTCGGTGTCGGTGATCGACACCGCCGCCAACGCCGTCACCGCGACCGTCCCCGTCGGCGACGGCCCGTTCGGAGTGGCCGTGGCCCCCGACGGCGGCAGGGCCTACGTCACCAACTCCCTGTCGGACTCGGTGTCGGTGATCGACACCGCGACGAACACCGTCACCGCCACCGTCCCGGTCGGCGCGCTGCCGAACAGCGTCACGACCGCCCCGGGCGGGGACCGTGTCTATGTCAGCAGCGCCGCCGCGGTCTCGGTGATCGACACCGCCACCGACACCGTGACCGCCACCGTTCCCGTCGGCAGGCCCAACGGCCTCACGGTGCACCCCGACGGCACCCGGCTCTACGTCAGCTCGCAGAACGCGGGCGTGGTCACCGTGATCGACACCGCGACCAACGCCGTCACCGCGACCGTCCCCGTGGGGAACACTCCCTTCGGCGCTGCGGCGTCCCCTGACGGATCGCGCGTCTACGTGACCAACATCGGCGGCAACAGCACGTCCGTGATCGACACCGCCACCGGCACCACCGTGTCCACCATCGGTGTCGGCTCGACCCCGATCGGCGTCGCGGTGACCCCCGACGGCGGCGAGCTCTACGTCGCCAACAGCAACAGCGGGACCGCATCGGTGATCGACACCGCCACGGACACCGTCACCGCCACCGTCCCCGTCGGCAGTGGACCGTACGCCGTCGCGTTCACCCCGGCCGCCGCGTCCGCCGCGGACATCGACGTCGATGTCACCGCCCGGCCGAACCTGGGCATCCTGGTCCCCTACCTCACCTACACCTTGACCGCCCGTGGTCTGGGTCCGAACGCGGCCACCGCGGCCACCGTCACCGCGACCCTGCCGACCGGTGCCACCGCCACCGGCCTGTCACCCGGGTGCACCACCACGACCGGAACCGTCACCTGCTCCTACGGCACCATCGCGACGGGAGCCGTCGCGAGCAAGACCTTCCGCGTGCCCCTGCACCTGCTGTCCCTCGGCCCCGTGAAGGTCACCGGCACCCGAACCGCCTCCTCCCCCGCCGACCCCAACCCGGCCAACGACAGTGCCTCCGCCACCTGCACCGTCCTCTCGGTCCTCCTGGCCACCTGCGCCTGACCGGCCCCGGCCCCGGCTCGGCGGCCCCGGCGGGGCAGCCGAACCCGCCGGGGCACCACCCCGCCGACGTGTCAGACCCTGGTCGGGTCCTTCGCGTGCGGCGACCCGGTCCAGGGCTCCAGCGCGGTCGCGGCGCGGGAGGCGGGGTCGTCCTCGCTGAGGCCGTATCGCCGGTGGAGCGTGCGCAGGAAGCGGGGTGCGTACCAGGCCGAGCGGCCGAGCAGGCGCATCGCGGCGGGGACCAGGACACCGCGTACGGCGACGGCGTCGATGAGGACGGCCAGTCCGCTGCCCAGCCCGAACAGTTGGAGGAAGCTGAGTTCGGCGGTCCCGAAGGCGAAGAAGGACACGGCGAGCAGACAGGCCGCCGCGGTGACGATCCGTCCCGTGTGCCCCAGGCCGTCGGCCACGGCGGACTCGTTGTTCTCACCCAGATCGTGGAGTTCCTTGATCCTGCTGGTGACGAACACCTCGTAGTCCATCGAGAGGCCGAAGGCGACGCAGAACATCAGCACGGTCATGGACACATCCATCGGCTGCGCGGTGAACCCGAGCAGGGAGGAGAGGTTCCCGTCCTGGAAGATCCAGGTCATCACGCCGAGGGTGGCGCCCAGGCCGATCAGGTTGAGCAGCAGCGCACGCAGCGGCTGCACGACGCTGCCGGTGAAGAGGAAGAGCAGGAGGAAGGTGGTCAGGGCGACCAGCCCCACCGCGAGCGGGAGCCGGCCGCCGATGGAGTCCTTGGAATCGACCAGTACGGCGTCGACTCCGCCCACCAGGGGGTGTGATCCGGCGGGCGCGGTGACCGTCCGCACCTTCCCGACGAGGCGCTGGGCCTCGTCCGATTTCGCCGGCAGGGCGCTCACCACGTTGATCCGCTGCGCGTCGGGACGGCCGAGGGCGGCGTTCGCGGGGCCCGTCGCCGTGGACCGGCCGTCGGTGTAGGTTCCGGTACTGGCCTCGACGCGGGCCACCCCGTCGAGACCGGACAGGGCACTCGCGTAGGACTCCAGGGGGGCCTTGCTCACGGGCCGGTCGATGACGACATGCAGGGCCGCTTCGTCGGTGCCGTCGAAGCTCTCCTCCAGCACCGAAGCGACCTGGCGGCTCTGGGCGTCCTCGGGCAGCACGCGCTCGTCCGGTGTGCCGAAGCTGATGCCCAGCAGCGGACTCGCCGCGAGGAGGAGCACCGCGAGTACGGGCAGCGCGGTGAGGGCGGGCCGCCGCATGACCGTGCGGGCCAGCTGTCCCCAGACGCGTCCCCGGGCATCGGAGCGGCCCGGCTTCACCCATGGCAGCCGGCCGTTGTTGACCCGGTGCCCCAGGACGACGAACAGGGCCGGCATCACGAACAGGGTGCTGACGGCGGCGATGACGACGACACCGGTCCCCGCGTATCCGAAGGAGCGCAGGAAGTACTGCGGGAACACCAGGAGCGCCCCGAGAGCGGCGGCCACGGTCGCCGCGGAGAACGCGACCGTACGGCCCGCCGTGCGCACCGTACGGCGGACGGCGTCCTCCACGGTCTCTCCGGCGGCGAGTTGCTCACGGAACCGGCTGACCATCAGCAGGGCGTAGTCGACGCCCAGGCCGAGGCCCAGAGCGGTGGTCAGGTTGATCGCGAAGACAGAGACATCGGTGACGCTGCCGAGCACGAAGAGCTGGGCGAATGTCCCGATGACGGCGATGAGTCCGATCACCAGCGGCAGCAGGGCCGCGACCACGCCGCCGAAGACGAGCAGGAGGAGTACGAGGGTCAGGGGCACGGCGATGATCTCGGCCAGGATGAGGTCGTCGCCCACCTGGCTTCCCATCTCGTCCCCCACCGCCGCGCCGCCGCCCGCCCGGACCGTCAGAACGTCCCGGTACGTTCCGGTGTAGGTCTTGATGACGGCCTCGGCGTTCTCGCTCTGCTCTGTCTCATCGCCCTTGACATGGGCGAGCACCAGGGCTTCGCGGCCGTTCTCGGAGCGGAGGCCGGGGTTCGTCTCGTCCCAGTACGAGATCACGTTCTCCAGACGCCGCTCCTTCCTCAGGTCGGCCACCAGCGCCCGGCCGCTCCGCTCGGCGGCCGGGGTGTCGACACCGCCTTCGGCGGGACGGACCAGCAGGACGAGATTGGTCTCCCCGCCGAACTTCTCGCCGATGACCTTCCCCGCCCGGGTGGATTGCGAGGCCGGGTCGTCATAGCCGCCTTCCAGGAGCTTGCCGAATGCTCCGGTGCCCGCGACACCCATGAGGGCCACCGCCACGACAGCTATGACAAGTACCAGCCGTGGCCGGCGAATCACCAGCTCGGCTATGCGTTCAAACACGCTTGTTCTCCCTTTCGCGCACTGATGGTGAGAGCACGGCGGACGAGTTCGGGCAGGCCGGACCGGAGCAGGGTGTTTCGGGGAAGGCCGAGCCGGGCGAGTGCGGTCCGCACCTGGGTGCCTCCGCAGACCTCTCCACCGCGCCGGCGCGGATCCGCTGCCGCGGTTCTCGTCGCCGCCATCGACGCTAGTGGGGCACTAGAAAATTTGGCAGTGTTAGATTTTTTTCATATGCAGCAACTTCCTCTACTCTGTACAGGGTTGCCGTCGTAGGGTCGTCGCATGTCCGCGGAAGAAAGAACAGCCCGGCCCTCGCTGCGCGAACGACGCCGGGCAGCCGCCACTCAGGAGATCCTGGAAGCCGCCGAACGCCGCATCGTCGAGAACGGTCCGGCGGCCCTGTCCCTGCGTGCGGTCGCGCGGGACCTCGGGATGACCGTCCAGGCGCTGTACCACTACTTTCCCAGCTGGTCCCATCTCGTCACCGCGCTCATCGCCAAGGCCTACGACGACATGGCAGACGCCGTGCAGGCCGCCGTCGACAGGGCGGCGGAGGACCCGGCCGTGCCGCGGGTGCTGATCGCGGCAGAGGAGTACCGCCAATGGGCCGTCACCCATCCCGAGCGGTTCCAACTCCTCTACGGAACACCGCTGCGGCAGTACGCGGCACCCGTCGGAGGGCCGACCACCCGGGCGATGGTCCGGATGAGCACGATCTTCCAGCACGAGATGTTCGACGGATTCACCACTGCTCAACTGGAAGCCGCCGACGCCCCGCCGCTCACACCCTCGCTACGGGCACATCTGGAGCAACTGCCGCCGCACGGCCTGGGAGCCCTGCCGCCGCCCGCGGTCATCCTCCTCCTGAGCGCGTGGGGACATCTGCACGGTCTCGTCGTCCTGGAGGTGTTCGGGCACACCGTCTTCCTCGGCGAGCACCAGGCCGAGATCTTCCGCCGAGGGGTGCGGAACCTGGTGGAGGATGTCCACCGCCGGATTCCCGGCACCGGACCGCTCACCGGGTCAGTGTCATGAATCGGCTGACGGACGGCCGGAGAAGAGTCGGGCGGAGTCCGGCACGGTGGAACGGGAGCCGGCCGCGGAGCTCCCGGTGGCGGCGCAGGTGACATCCCCGGCGGGAAGCCGGCCGGTGGTCAGATACTCCGTGGCGGCGTCGTCGGCGCAAGCGCTGATGCCGCGCAAGTAGACGCCGTGGCCCTCCCCCTCGTCCACGGTGACGATCCGGGAGCCCTTCAGCGCGCGCCGCAGGCCGAGCGCCGTGGCCAGGGGCGTCTGCGGGTCCCATTCGTTCTGGACGATGAGCGCGGGAACCCTGTTGTCGATCCTGGTGGCCGCTTCGGCGGGCCGGTCCCAGAACGCGCACGGGAAGATGTTCGAGACGGAGTCCCCGTACAGGGGGTAGCGGGCGCTGTCACGCCGGGCATCGGCCCGATAGACGGCCGGGTCGGTGGGCCAGCGGGCGTCACCGCACATGACCGCCGTGTAGCTCGCCAGCTCGTTGTCGGTCGGCACGAAGGTCGGGAACGTCGGGACGGGCTTGCCCGCGGCGGCGTCCCTCAGCAGCCCCAGAGTCCTTGCCGCGAGCGACGGGTGGGAGATCTCCCACCGTATGTACTCGCGCACTTCGGCACCGTTGAAGCTGGTCCCGCCCAAATCGAGCGGCTCCCGGTCGGCGCGCGCCACGATGTCCCGGAACACCTTCTCGACCTCGGCAGGCGTGTCACCGAGTCCGTACCGCGCCGCATGGCGGGCGGTCCACTCCGTCCACCGGTCGAACGAGGCCTCGGCCTGTACCGCCCATGACTGCGCCATGCCCCGCCAGACCCGTTGGGGGTCGACCGCGCTGTCCAGGACGAACCGGTCGGCCCGGTTCGGGAACAACTCCATGTACACAGAGCCGAGATAGGTCCCGTACGACAGCCCGAAGTACGAGATCCTCCGCTCCCCGAGGGCCTCGCGGATGACGTCCATGTCACGTGCCGTGTTGCGGGTGTTGATGTACGGGAGCGTCCGCCCGCTGCGATCCCGGCACCGCTCCGCGATGTCGCGCGCCCAGGCGACGTCCTCGGCGAACCTCGCCCTCGTGTAGGGCCGGTACGTCTTCCGCTCGCCGGCGTCGGTCGTCCCGCAGGCGAGGGGGCTGCTCGCACCGACCCCCCGCGGATCAAAACCGATCAGGTCGTACCGGTCCTTCACGGAGCGCGGCAGATAGCCGCTGAGCGCCAGGGGATAGAAGAGCCCTGAGGTGCTGGGACCGCCCGGGTTGAACAGGAGCACGCCGCGGCGCTTGCCCGGGTCGGCGGCCTTGATCCGCGACAACGACACTTCGATCTTCTCGCCGCCCGGCCTGCGGTGGTCGAGGGGGACCTTGAGGGTCGCGCACTCGACGTCAGCGGGGATGTCGCCGCCGCACCCCTGCCAGGTCAGTGAGGACACGACGGCCGGCGCTGCCACCGGCGAACCGGGACCGGCCGTGAGCGCGGTCGCGGCCTCGGTGCAGAGGAGTGCGGGGGCGAGCAGCGCGACGATGCCCAGGGCGGTCTTGGAGGTCGCTCGTCGTCTCAGAAGCAATGGAGTGCCTTCGTTCGCCGGAGTGTTGAATGACGCTCTTCAGCGGTCCCGTGGGAACCCGGATTCGGGAATGTCATCAGCAGTGTCCGTCCCCGTACCGAGAAGAACTTGTCCCCGCGCTCACGGAGGTGAAACCGACCCGGGCGGCCCCGCCATATTCCGTTCGGTCAAAATCCGCCGCCGTGAACAGTCGGCAGCACGCACCGCGCGGCCCCATCCGCTGATGCTCCATCAACTCTCAAGGGTGTCAGGCCACTTCATGCAGTCCGGCCTCTTGTGCGCACCCCCCGGATGGACTAGATCTCTTCTCGCGATTGGTACAGACCATCTGACCCCGCTCAGACAAGGCCACCAGTATGTTCAGACGCACCTCCGCGTTCCTGGCGACGGCTCTGCTCGCCTCGCTCGTCGCGGTCCCCACGACCGTTCACGCCGATGACGACGACGGCCGCCGGCTGCCCGGCCACCGTGTGGCCTACTTCACCGCGTGGAGCGTCTACAGCGGCTTCTCCGCCAAGAAGGTCCAGGACTCGGGCCAGGCGGCGAAGCTGACCGTGATCAACTACGCCTTCGGCAACATCTCCCCCGAGGGCACCTGCTTCGAGGACAACCAGGCCGACCAGGCCGACGCCTGGGCCGACTACCAGCGCCCGATCAGCGCGGCCGACTCGGTGGACGGCGTCGCCGACACCTGGGACCAGCCGCTGAAAGGCAGCTTCAACCAGCTGCGGAAACTGAAGGCGAAGAACCCCCGTCTGAAGGCCGTCATCTCGCTCGGCGGCTGGGGCTGGTCCAAGTACTTCTCGGACGTGGCCGCCACCGACGCCGCCCGCAAGAAGTTCGTGGCCTCCTGCGTCGACCTCTACATCAAGGGCAACCTGCCCCGGCTGGGCTCGCTGGAGGGCGGCCCGGGCAGCGGCGCGGGCGTCTTCGACGGCATCGACCTCGACTGGGAGCACCCGGGCGGCGACGGTCTGCCGGACAACTCGGTGCGCCCCGAGGACGGCCGCAACTTCACCCTGCTGCTGGCCGAGTTCCGGCGGCAGCTGGACGCGCTGGGCGACGGCGCGCGGGGGCGCCATCTGCTGACGGCGGCCGTCGCCGCCAACACCGACGTCGCGGACCGGCTGGAGCTGCGGAAGGTCGCCCGCCAGGTGGACTACCTGAACCTGATGACCTACACCATGCACGGCTCCTGGGAGCCGCAGGGCCCGACCAACCACCAGGCGAACCTCTACACCGACCCGGCCGACCCCTCCGGCACCGGCCACAGCTACAGCGCGGACCGGGTGGTGCGGCACTACCTGGCCGGCGGCCTGCCGGCCCGCAAGGCGGTGCTCGGGGTGCCGTTCTGGGGCTACGGCTGGACGGGAGTGCCCGCCGGGACGAAGAACGGCCTCTACCAGCCCGCCACCGGCATGTCCCCGCGCGGCGGCGGCCAACTGCCCTACAAGGCCGTCAAGGACCTGCCGGGCACCGTGCACACCGACCGCAGGCACGGCGCGGCCTGGAAGTACGACGGCACCGAGTTCTGGACCTACGACACCCCGGCCACCGCCGCCCAGAAGGCCCGCTACACCCAGCGGAACGGCCTCGGCGGCGTGATGGTCTGGTCCCTGGACGGGGACGACGCCCAGGGCTCTCTGATCACCGCACTGGACCGCGGTCTGCGGCGCTGACCCGCGGCTGCGACCCGGTGGCGGGCGGGGGCGACCCGGCCGCCACCGGGTGCGGCGGCGGAATGCACAGATTCCTAGGACCTGTCGTTTGGATCAAGCTGGGCTCGCGCCCGTTCCCCGTTTGGGAGGCAGCAATGCCAAGACCATTGACGTCGTTGGTCGCCGCCCTTCTCGGCGTCCTCACCCTGTTGGGTGCCCCGCCCGCCTCCGCCACCAGCCCCTTGGTGCCGGTGACGGCGGAATTCCGCGAGACCTCTTCCTGGGAGAGCGGCTACCAGGGCACGTACACGATCAAGAATCACAGCCGTACGGCGCTGGACGGTTGGACCGTCGAGTTCTCCCTGCCCGTGAACACGGTCGTCACCACCCACTGGGACGCCCGGCTCACCCGCGACGGGAGCCGGTACAGCTTCCGTAACGTCGGCTACAACGGCTCGCTCGCCCCCGGGGCCTCCACCACCTTCGGATGGGTGGCCCAGGGCGGCGGTATGCCCGGGCGGTGCGTGGTCAACCAGGGCGGACCCTGTGAAGAGGACTCGGACATCACGCCCCCGACGGTTCCCACCGGCGTGCATGTCACCGGGATCGAGGGCGGGGCGCTCACGCTCAGCTGGACCGCATCGGTCGACGACCGCAGCCCGGTGGTGGAGTACGAGCTCTTCGTCGACGGTGTCCGGCACTCCACCCTGACCGGCGTCACCTCCCACCGTGTGACCGGGCTCCGGCCCAACACCACGTACATGTTCCACGTGCTGGCGAAGGACCTGGCCGGAAACCGGTCGGCCCTGAGTCACGCGGTCACGGGCACCACCGGGGCCTGAGCCCGCCGCGGACGCTGTCCACCGCGCCGTACATGGACATGGGCGCATGGCCCGCTCCGGGGCTGAGCACCCTCGCTCGGACAGCGGGCCGAAGAACTCCAGTCGAGGGTGGCCGGGCCAGGCCCCGGCGATCAGTCACGGCTGCACACGGGCAGGGACTGCTCCACGCTCAGCTTCTGCAGCTCCTTCAACCGGGCTTCCAGCGAAGCTGGTTCGACGAGGAAGCGCAGCACCGCCTGGTGGAAGGCGTCCCGCATGGCGCGGGGCATCGTGTCGGAGGCGTCCCAGCAGCGAGTCTCCCGCTGCCTGCCGCGCAGGATGTCGCCGATCTCCTTCTGGGTGGCGTCCTGGGCGCTGTCCGGTGCCGCCGACTCGTTCGCCGAGTGGTCCGGCAGCGCTGCGCCGGTGCCGGCCAGGTGGCGGATCAGCTGCCGGGCCTCCTCGGTCGGGTTCAGCAGGATCGCGAGGTCGCCGGAGACCTCCCAGGCCCCGGCGTCCGGGCCGGTGTCGGAGAGGATCTCGGAGGAGTGGACGTAGTCGCCGCCCGCCGCCCGCCAGTGGCCGGCGCGGAAGGACCCCTGGTGCTCCAGGCTCCGGCCCGCGCAGTCCTCCCCGTATCCGGTCGTCAGCGCCCGCACGGCGTGGTCCCGGCCCGCGCCGACCAGTTCCCCCCACGTCGTCCATGCCTTCCGTACGGCGGGGTGGGTCCACTCCAGCCCGCCGTTCGCCCACTTCTCGTAGATCTGCGGTCCGGCCTGCTGGAGCAGGATGTCCTCCACCCAGTCGGTGCCGGGCCAGCCGGAGGTCGCGCCGGACTCCATGCCCAGGCACCAGCGTTCCGGATCGGCCGCGGACTCCACGGTGGGCCGTTCGCCCGAGTACCACACCATGCTCTTCAGGCCGGTCTTGACCGGCAGCCAGTACGTGCTCCGGCCCTCCCGGCCCGGGACCGCCACCTCGGGCGCCCAGATCCGGTCGTAGTGCCCGGCGTCGAACAGGCCGTCCAGCGGCTGGAGCCGGCCGTCGAGGGCGTAGGCCAGCAGTTCGCCGGGGCCGGGCAGCACCGCCACGTCCGGCGGGTTACCGGCCACCATGTCGGCGGCGAGCACCTGGCTGAGCGCGGAGCTGCCCTGGTAGACGACGTCGATGCGGTACTTCCTCTCGAACGGATCGATGACGTTCTCCTCGAACTGATCGCGCTCCTCGCCGCTCCAGTTGGCGAGCAGCGTCACCGAACCCTTCCAGCCCTGGGTCCAGCGCGCCCCGGCGAACACTCCGGCTCCGAGCAGGACCAGACAGGCGCAGAGGATGCCCGCCGTGCGGGGTCGCAGCCGTCTCATCGCGGTGCCCTCCATCGGTACTCGGTGATCCGCGGCCACAGCCCCCACACCATGAGCGCCATCGCGACGGCCCCTCCCATCAGCACCCAGCCGGACAGCGACGCCCAGAAACCGGCATCCGCCAGGGCACTCTGCACCTGGCCGGCGGTCTTGGGGATCCCGTCCGGGTCTTTCTCCCGTACCCGGATCCCGTCGAGGGACCCACTCATCGCGCGCTGCGCGGTCCATGTGATCCAGCCCAGCGCCGGCACGCCGAGTCCGCACACCGCGGTGGCGGCGAGCAGCCGCGTCTGCACGGGGCGCCGGAAGCGCCGCCGCAGAAACCGCTGAGTGTCCAGCAGGGCCAGGAGCAGCGCGAGGTACAGCACCGCGACCGTTCCCCACCCGAGCCACAGTTGCCAGGGGAACGCGGCCTGCCGCTCGGCCACGTCGAGTTGCTTGTCGCGCAGGGCGTCGAGGCGGCTCATGATGTCCCCGTCGGTTCCGGGCTCGGACTCCAGGCCGAGCACCCGTTCCGCGTAGTGCAGATAGGCGGTGCTCAGCGCCTGGTGGTCCTCCCGGCCCCACCGCTCCACCCACCCCGAGTAGACGGCGATCAGCCCGGTGATCGTCTGGAGGTCGTGGCGGCCCTCCACGCCGATGACGTCCTCCGACGCGGTCAGGGCGAGGCTCTGGTGGGCGACCGAGACCTGAGTGTGGAACTCGTCGCTCATGTCACCTTCCGGCCCGCTGTCGCCGACGATCCGGTGTGCCGTGCCGAGCGCGTTCCGCGCGGTGTCGACGGCGAGGATCCCCGGGGTGCTCGACGACGACAGCGGTACGGTGTCGTCGTGCACGCCCCGGTAGGCGAAGAACAGTACGAGCGTGGCGGCGGCCCCGAGCGTCAGCAGCAGCCGGAGCCTGCGGGTCAGTTCCCGGCCGGTGGTGCTCACGGCCGCCCCGGGAAGCGGTGGCGGCAGGAGGGGCAGAACCGTGCGGTGGCCGGTGCCTGGTGGGCGCAGCTCGGGCATGGCACAGCGGCCCCGCCGCCCGGTCCCGCGGCATCGGTGGCGCTGCCGGTGCCGGTGCCTGACGCGGGACCGTAGGTACTGTGGCTGCTCGCGGTGATCAGGCGCTCGAAGTCGACGGCCGTCACCTCGGAGCGCAGTCTGACCTGCCCGGCTCGCGCGTCGTCGATCTCCACCAGCCTGGCCAGTCTGCCGAGTTGCTGATCGGCGCCCATGGCGTGGGCGAGTCGCACGGCCCAGCCGAGGTTCCGCTCCGCCAGGTCGCGCTCGCCGCGGCGGTGCGCGTCGGTCGCGGTCGCGATGGCCTCGCCGAGCCGCTGGTGGTGCTCGAAGTGCTCGACCTGGGCGTCGGTCCGCGCGGAGAGCGCGGGGTTGTCGGTCCAGTGCACCACGCAGGGCTGCGGCGGCGGCAGCCGCACCTCGGTGCCGCCGGGTGCCTCGACGGTGACCACGGCGAGCTGGAGGTCCTCGTGGCGCGGCCGGGCGGCCGGGTCGGCGGACAGGCACAGCTGGTAGCGGCGGGTCTCGTCGCCCCAGGCTCGGGTGACGAACCGCTGGGTCCCGCCCTCGGGGATCAGCTGGGCCTCGGTCGGATAGACCTGCTTGAGGTAGCGCACGGCGGCCCCGGCCATCGGGGTCACGGTGATCTCCAGTTCGGGCACGGTCTTGGTGAGCAGGCGCTCCATCAGCTTCTCGTACTCCGCCGGAAGGGCCGCCTCCTCGTGGACGGACGAGGCGCTGCCGTGCAGCCGACGCGTGATGCGCAGTAACTCCCGGCCGTCCCAGCCGTCGCCGATGCCCCACGCGTCACAGACGAAGCGCCCCGCGCAGTTTTCCAGGACCTTCGCCAGCGGCATCCGCTCGTCGTGCTGGTTCTTGCCGTCGGTGAGCAGCAGCACGTGTCCGATGGGCGCGTCCTGCTCGGCCAGAAGCCGATGGGACAGGTCCAGCCAGGCGCCGATGCAGGTGCCGCCGCCCGCGACCAGCCGGTGCACGGCCCGCTCCGCCGCCGCCCGGCTCCGGTCGTCGGCCCGGGCCATGCCGGGGGTGCCGGGGTAGACCACCGCTGCCTTCTCGTTGCCCCGGACCACCGCGAACGGGGTGCCGTCGGACAGCATCCGGATCGCCGCCGCTGCCGCCTGCTGGGCGGCGTGCAGCTTCTCCGGCGGCCAGGTCATCGAGCTGGAGCAGTCCACGGCCAGGACCTGTGCGAGCACCGGGCCGCGGCCGCCGCCCTCCGCGCCGTTCACCCGGACGCTGAGGATGGCGTGCATCTGCGGGTCGTCGGCCTCGCTGGAGAGGTACTTCCACTGGCTGATCTCCAGTCCTACGGCGGCCTGCGCGGTCACCTCGTCCGCCTCGGGCGTTTCTCTGTCCACTGTGTCCGTACTCCTCGCCCTCGTCGTCGCTTCCTCAGGCGGTACGCCGCCATCCGCGCAGCAGGTCCCGGAACCCGGGGGGCTCGGGGAGCACCGCGTACGCCCGGTCCAGCAGATCGCCGCGCTCACCGACGCTGCCCGCCTGGTCCGCGAGCCGCTTCAGCGACCGGGACGGCAGGACTGCCAAGGCCTCCGGGGTGTCCTCGGGCCCGAGCAGGTCACCGGCGGGGAAGCCGGTCCCCCAGCCGGCGCGCGGACGGCAGGCGAGCGCGTGCTCCCGCACCTCGGTGACCAGCCGGTCCCGGGGCCCGCTGCCGTCCAGGTGCAGCCCGGCCAGCCGCTCGGCCGCCCCGCCCAACTCGGCGGGTCCCGGCCCGGCCCCGCCCGGCAGCCGGCCGGCCAGCAGCCGGACCGCGGCGACGCGCGCGGCGTCGTAGTGCCGTGAGGTCGTCGGCACCTCGTCGAGCACGGCGAGGGCCCGGTCCCGCTCGCCCCGGCGCAGATGGACGCGGGCCAGCCCGAAGGCGGCACTGCCCTGGGCGGGGTCCCGCCGCCGGACGGCCTCGTAGTACTCCGTGGCACGCCGCCCGCGGTCCTGTTCCCCGGCGAGCCGCGCCGACTCGCGGTACTCCGCGCAGTACCCGAGGGCCAGCTTCGGCGCGGACTCGCCCGGGAGCGCGTGGTAGGCGGCGGTGAACTCGGCCTCCGCCTCGTGCACCTCCCCGCGCGTCAGATGGACCAGGCCTTGGTGCCAGAAGATCCGCCAGTCGTAGTCGCCGCTCCACCCCTTCGCCGTCCGCACCCACGCGTGGGCCCGGTCCGCCTCGTCGGCTTCCAGATACGCGCGGCACAGCCACAGCGCGGCCTCCACGGTGCGCAGCTTCGGGTCCTGGCGCGCCTGCTCCGCGATGCGGTCCGGACTGTCGGCGGCGAGTCCGCCGAGCAGCACGGCGGCACCGTCCTCGGCGTCGGGGATCGGGACCGGCAGGGCCAGGGCCGTCTCCCGGGGCTCCGGAGCCCCGACGGGCAACTCCGGTGCCTCGGCCCCGGAGCGGCGCGTCCAGTGCTTCAGCTCCGGGACCGTGCCGAGATCGGCGCCGAAGACCGCCGCGGTCGGCTCGAACCGGGTGGAACGCTCCGGGTACGGCTCGTGCCCGGCGAGCGCCTGATGCTCGCGCAGCACCTCCCACAGCTGGCGGGACATCTCGGCCGCCGAGCCGAACCGGGCGGCCGGGTCCGGGTGGGTGGCGCGGCGGATCAGCACGTCGAACGAGCGGGCGGCGAGCCCGACGGGCTCCGTGGCACGGGCGGCGAGGGACTTCAGGGTCCGGCCGACGGTGAACAGGTCGCTGTCGATGTGGAAGCCGCGCTTATCGAGTTCCGGCCGGCCGGGCGGGAAGCCGTGCGTGTAGGTCAGGACGGAGGTCCGGTCGCCGATGGTTCGAATGGCCCCGAGGTCGATGATCTTGATCCGCCGCCCGTAGTGGATGACGTTCTCGGGCTTCATGTCGCAGTACAGCAGACCCTGGTCGTGGAGGTACTCCAGGGCGCCGAGGATCATGCAGCCGTAGGTGATCACATGCCCGAACTCCAGGGGGCCGCCGAGCAGCCGGGTCAGCTCCTCGTCCGGGGCGAACCGGATCCAGGCGAGCGAACGGCCGCCGACGTACTCCATCACGATGTAGCCGGTGGGTTCCGGGTCTCCGGTCGCCCGGTGCTGTACATGAGTAATGATGCGGACGATGTCCGGGTGGCGGAGCGTGGTGAGCGAGCGGCGCTCCTCGACGGCCGCGCGCCGGGCCATGGCGTCACCGGTGTTGATCAGCCCTTTGAGGACGACGTGGAGATCCGGCACCCGGGTGTCCTCGGCCAGGTAGATCCAGCCGTGGCCACCCGCGGCGAGATAGCCGAGCACCTTGTAGTGGCCGCCGACCACGTCGCCGGGGCGCAGTTTCGGCCTGAACGAGTACTCCGTACCGCACTCCGGGCAGAACCCGTGGTCGGGGGGCGGGTCGCCGCCGTACGAAAGCCCGATGGTGCCGGCGCAGTTGTCCACACCGCAGCGTCGGCCGCCGGTGGGCGGCTGGGCGGTGGTGTCGGCGGCCTCCGAGGGGTCGGGGGACGGGAGATACGGCAGGACCGGCAGGCCGTCGCGGTCCAGCTCTCCGGCGGCCGGGCCGGAGGAGCGGTGTGGGGGATCGGGCCGCTCGGCTTCTGGCTGCTCGGCTTCTGGCTGTTCCGGTGCCGGGGCGGGCAGGGGCTTGGGGGCCGCGGGGCGGCGGAAGCATGTGTCGCAGAAGCCGGTCGCCATGATGCGGCCGCTCTGGCAGCCGGGTCTGACACATACCTCGGAGGTCATGACGGCGGCCCCCCAAGGTGGCTGCGCCGCTGCCCGTCGCGGTCGTCGACCTTGCGCGTGTAGGCGTCCACCGCCGCCTCGGCCGCGCGCACATCGCAGGGCCTGGCCTGGAGCAGGGCGTGCGCCCGGAGATAGAGAGCGTCCACCGCGGGGTCCTCCTCGCCCTGGGCGGAGTGCTGGTGCAGAACGTGGTAGCCGCGCAGGCGTCCGCCCAGTTCGTCGCGCCGGTCGAGGAGCCGGTCGAGGCGGTCGATGTGTCTGGCCAGCCGGGCGGCCACCCACTCGGCCAGCCGCTCGTAGCGGACCCGATCCGGGCCCCGGCCCGGGTCGTCCTCCGCGCGGGTGAGGTCGGCGAGGGCGGCGTGGGCGGCCACCAGGTCCGAGTCCATGGGGCGGATGCCGTCGGGCACCACGGCGGCCCGGCGCTCGTGGAGGGCCCCGGCGAGTGGCCCGGTGATCTCCCTCAGCCGCTCGACGAGCCGGGCTCGGCGCTCACGCTCAGGCCTGATCAGCAGCTCGTCGCGGGCACGGCGGTGCAGAGCACCGGCCGTGCGGAAGACGAGCAGCAGCCTGCTGCCCCCGGCGCGCAGCACTTCCAGCAGATCGAGGAGGGCGGGGGGATCCACGGCCTCGTCGACGCCGACGACGACAAGGCTGAGGCTGGTCTTGGCCTCCCGGATCCCGTCGGTGGCCAAATCCGCCGAGTGCTGCCGGAGCCCCATGCGCTCGGAGATCCGCTCGGCGATCTCGGCGCAGGTGAGCCCGCCGGCGTCCACCGCCAGATCGTGGCCGCCGGCCGAGGGGATCGTGCCCGGTGGATCGAGCGAGGCGCGACGGACGGACGCGGCGGTGCGCAACTCCCGGTCGGCGAGGGTGATGGCACGGCGCAGCGTGGCAGCCCGGGCGCTGTCGCCGGGCCGGACGACGCTCATCTTCACCTGCTGCCCGTCGTCCCGCAACCAGGCGGCGAGGCGGTGGGCGAACGGTTCGTCGAGCAGGGTGTCGGATGCGTCGTCGCCGGTGGATCTGAGCCGGTCGTCGACTGCGGTACGGCCCACCGTGAACGGGTGGACCTGGTGCAGATGCCGCACGATGGTCTCGGCCGGGGTCATGAACGAGAACAGGTTCCCGTGTGCGTCCCTCTGCCCGGTCAGCACCATGCCGAAGACCTCGCCGGTCAGGCTGTCGGCGACGCCCGCGCCGCTGCATCCGGGGCTGGCCAGCTCACCGGGGCTGGTCGGGATGAGCTGCACCTGCCCGTCGCGTCCGCAGCCGCCGACGACGGTGGCCCGGAACCAGATGCCGCCGTTGTGGTCCTCGGGGAAACCGTACATCCGCACGTCACGGTTGGACGCGGACAACCGGTGGAGCCGTACCGCTTCTTCGGCGGGCCTGGGCCGTTCCAACCTCAGCAGTGCGACATCCCCGCTGGGATCGCCGTCGGCGTCCTGGGTCTCCGGCACATAGGCGTCCCCGTCCACCCAGGCCGCCATCGACGGGACGCTGTGACCTGTGGCGCCGACGAACTCCGCGGTGATCCGCCCCGCCGCCGCGTCCACCACATGAGCGCAGGTGAGGACCCTGTCGGGGCTCAGCAGAATACCGGCCCCCACGATGTGCCCGTCCGCTCCCCGGATCCGCGCCGCCCAGCTGGGCGTCCCCATCGACGAAGCGGCCCGGACTCCCCCGCCAGCAGCCATATCGAAACTATACGGGCGCCCACTCCTGTCGCATACTGGCGAGACAGAGGATCAACATGCCTACTGTGGAGGTGAGTTGTCGAACGAATCGGAGTCCGTGGGGCTGGCCGAGGTGATCCGTCAGATCCGCGGCGAACTGGAGGAGGCCCGCGCGGAGGCCCAAGGCCGGGACGTCGGTTTCACCGTGGAGAACGTGAACCTCACCCTGACCTTCCAGGTCCACCGCTCCGGAACCGGCCGCGGCGGTGTCAACATCGGCGTGGTGACAGCCGAATTCGGCGGCACGGTCGACCGCCAGACCACGCACCAGATCCAAGTCGACCTGAAGCCGGAGCTGCCCTCCGGCGAGCGCGTGAAGGTCAGCCGGACCAGGGGCGCGCGCGGCGCGGACGGCTGAGGCTTCCCGGGAAGCGGCAGCCGAGCCGGGGCCGCATGCCGGGTGCCGTCCCGAACACACCACGGCGAAGCGCCCGGTCAACGTCTGAGGCCGGGCAGCTCATGAGGCTCGGTGTGCTCTCCCACGGCGAACGAATCGGTCGCGCCTCCCTGGAATGTGCGCGACGTACCCGCCGATGGGCTCGACCACGGCGGGCATGTCGCGGCCTCCTCCGGTGTGTGCTCAACCCCGGTAGGCCTCCAGCAACCGCCGTAAAGGACACACCGTAGCCAGTGTGTCCCCGTGCGCCTCGTCGTTGTGCGAGTTCGACGGCGGTGTCGAGCCTTCCGCTTGTCGCCGTCCTCGGTGCGATCTCGGCGGGCCGGAGGGCGCGGCCCCGGTCACGGCGTGTCCTCCGCGTACATCATGTGCTCCCAGTCGGTGACGGCGGCGCAGAAACGGGCCCACTCGTCCGACTTGCAGGCGAGATGGAGAGCGGCGATCTCCTCGGTCAGTCCGCCTCTGACCACGGCGTCATCGCCGAAGGCCGTCAGGGCCTCGCCCAGGTTCATCGGCAGTGCGGGAAACCGGAACCCGGGATCCTCGGCGGTGGCCTGCGGGGGTCCGGGGTCGATCCGGTTCTCCAGACCGTCGGAGATGACGGCGAGCAGGACAGCGTGGGAGAGATAAGGGTTGACCATGGCATCGGGGAGTTTGAACTCCAGCCGTCCATTGGCGGACAGGCGCACGGTGCAGGTCTTGTCATCCATGCCCCAGTCGATTCTCCCGGGGGCGAAGAGGCCCGCGTCCCAGTAGCGCTTGTAGGAGTTGACGGTGGATCCCATGACGGCCATGGCGCCCGCGGCATGCGCCAGGATGCCGCCGAGGGCATGCCGCCCGGTCCCGGAGAGATGCAGTTCGCGGCGGCCGGGATCGGCCAGCACATTCTCTGTGCCGCGCCACAGGCTGAGGTTGTGATGGCAGCCGTTGCCCATCACCCCGATGGCGGGCTTGGGCATGAAACTGGCGGTGACGCCCAGTTCACGGGCGACTTGTCGGCAGATCTGCCGGAAGGTGATGAGCCGGTCGGCGGTCAGCTCGGCCCGGTCGTACATCCAGTTCAGTTCGAGCTGACCGGGGTCCTCGTAGTCGCCCTCGATCATGTCGAGTCCGAGCGCCCTGCCGTAGGTGATCACTTTCTGGTAGACGGGTCTGTTGCGCTCCAGCATTTCGATCCGGTACGCCGGACTGGCATCGGGGCGGTGGGACGCTTCCAGGCCGGGCCCGGTCCATGTCGTCTCGGGCTCGCAGCCCGAGCGGAGAACGAGTCCGGTGTGTTCGGTGAACTCCCGGTGCCGTCGGATGAGATGGCCGCGCACATCGGCGGCGAAGGGCTCGCCACCGCACTCGGGACGGTGCGCGGGCTCATAGAGACGGCAGAAGAACCGGCCGACACCGGTGTCCCAGGGCAGTACCGCGAAGGTGTCGAGGTCGGGCAGGGCGGTGAACTCGGCCGCCCGTTCGCCGCCGCCGAGGAGGGTGCCGCTCCGGTCGGTCTGGAAGTCGGCGACGACGGCACGGTGCATCTGGACGCCGCGCTCCAGATTGCGGAGGAGGTGGACGGCGGGTACCACCTTGCCGACGGCCCGGCCGCCGAGCGTCACCGATTGATAGTAGAGGTACTCGACACCGGCCTCGGTGATCCGTTTGCGCACAGTGTCCACCGCGTCACGGTCGGCGTTCTGCTCACGATGGCTGTCCAGCGCGGTGGTATTCAGGCTTCGGGTGGTCATGCGGGCACCTCGGAGAAGTCGTACGGCAGAGGCAGAGGCAGCGGGGAGAGCGGGCCCGATCAGGTCGTGGGGGTGAAGGTCAGCGGAAGCCGTACGGGACCGGTGTTGCCGGAGTCGGGGAGCCATTCGGCGCCTTCGGCGACCACGGGGTCGCGCAGGCGCCGGGCGAGCACCGGCAGGGCCTCGGCCATGTCGCCGCGGGCGACGAAGTGACCGAGGCAGTGGTGGACCCCGCCGCCGAAGCCGAAGTGCGGTTCGCGCTCGGCGGTGATGTCGAAGGAGTACGGACCGTGGACGCGGGGGTCGGTACCGGCGCACTCGTTCCACAGATGGATGGTGGTCCCTGCGGAGATGTCCAAACCCCGGAAGGTGAAGTCCTCAAGGGCTTCACGGGTGACCCAGCGGACGGTCGGATTGACACGCATCACCTCCTCCACTGCTCGCGCACCCAGTTCGGGCCGCTCGGCAAGCAGTCTCCACTGGTCGGGATGGTGCAGGAAGGTCTGCAGGGCCAGACCGAGCTGGTTGCGGGTGGTGTCGAAGCCCCCGAAGATCAGCAGGACCAGTCCATCACGCAGTTCGTCGCCGCCGAGCCGGTCGCTGTCCCGGCTGACGCGCACCAGTTGGGAGACGAAGTCGTCGCGTTCCCGGCGCCGGCGGTCGGCGATGAGTTCGTCGACGTAGGCGTGGAGCGTGGCGAGGGCTCGTTCGATCCGGTCGAGATCCTGGCGGACGGTCACCCCCAGGGCCAGTCCCAGAACGGCGGACGCACGCGCGATGCCGGGCCACTCCGACTCCGGGAGGCCGAGCAGAAGAGTGATCACCCGGGCCGCGTAGGGCTCGGCGAAATCCGAGACGAACTCGCATGAGCCGCTCCCGGCGAAGGTATCGGTGACCTCGGTGGCGAGGGCACGGAACCGGGGTAACAGCGCGGTGGTGAGCCGGGCGGAGAAGGCCGGGTTCATCAGCCGCCGAAGTCTGCGGTGTTCTTCCCCCTCCTTGTTGAGGATCCAGCTCGCCCACCAGTCGGTGAAGGGGCCCTCGGTCACCCCGTTGTGAGCGGGCCAGGCCACACTGCCCTGACGGAGGAGGGGGTGCTTGAGCAGTGCTTCCGTCTCCGCGTGGCGCAGCACGGCCAGTCCGTAGCCGGTCCGGGCGTACCAGGATTTCTCGCGCGCCTCGTGCACCGCGGCGGAGGTGATCGAAAAGCCCGGGTCGGCGACATCGAACCAGGGAACGTCGTCCATCGGGATGGTGCCCGCCATGGGGCCCTCCGGCTCTCGGGGCGTGTGGTGAGAGCCATAGATTCGGGAAGCGGCACCGGGTAAGTCAAGTACCGGAAAAGTGATCCAGCCGGAGAACACCTCCTCCCCGGCCGTCCGGAGCCGCACCGTGGCCGGAGACCCTCTGAACGCACACTGCGTCCTGGGCGGCACCGGCCAACCACACCTGCACCACCGGCACCCACGGCCACATATCGGGCCGGTGGGCCAGGCGCTCGCTGAGCCACCCCGTTCCCGATCCGGGCCCTGCACCGGGTCAGGACCTCCGAGGTCTGGAGTGGGGTACGCCCACCGCATGACGGGCCCGCTCGCCGAATCGACCTGGAAGGCGCGGATCCTGGCCTGGAAGCCGGCGCGGCCGATGAACTCCGGGTTTCCTCTGGAGTCCCAGCGGGCTAGGTCAACGGTGCGGTACATCCGGGTGCCGGGCGGGGGCCGGGCTACGGGCGGGTCATCGGGTCGGCGCCCGAGACCTCCCAGGCGTCGGCCCAGGCCATGACGTCCTCGTGGCGGGCCTGCTTCTCCACGTCGAGGCCCGCCCAGGCGGGTGAGCGGACCATGTGGGTGATCGGCCGGGCGTCCACCGGACGCTGTCGCGGGTCCTGATGCCGTCGTGGTTCAGCCCGTGGGCCACTCGCATCGCCGACTTCCCGGCGAGGAGTTCATCGGCTGCGCGGCGTGCGGGTACTCACTCCGCCGGGTCGGGTTCGATGCGTCCCGACCCCAGGGGCGAGCGGACACCGTACGGGGTGCGGCCACCCGGCCGGCGGCCCGCCGTGCGCGCGGCGGTCTTTCCGGTGGTCACCCGCAGGGTGAGGTTCTCGCTCTCGTCGCGAGCGCGCTCGGCCAGGATCGCGAAGACGATCCGGCTGCCCGGCTGGGCAGATGTCGACAAGCTCATCGGGCGTCTTCTCCGCCAGTTCCTCGGGACCGGCGTCCCGGAACTCCTCCACCACCACGTTCTTGGCCATAGCCCTCCTGCAACACAGATCCGGCCGGTCCAACGACATCTGCGCAGGTGAGGGTCCTGCTGTTGTACGTGGCACTCCCCCAGGCCAGGGCGAGGAAGCGCTCGATCCGCGCAAGGTCGAGTTCGACGGCGAGGGAGACGGCGATGACCGCGTGGCCGACGTCGGCGGCGAGGATCTGCCCCTCGGAGCGTTGGGAGGAGGTGGAGTGGAGCGGACGAACGCGGTGCGGCGCGGCAGATACACGCGGACGAAAGGGGGGCACCGGCCGGGTCGACGGCACCCCGGTCACCGGTGCAGATGACCCGCAGGGACTTGTGCGGGGTGACGAAGGCGGTGTCGGCCTGGACCGGGCCACCGGGGGTGATCAGGTCGCGGTGTCCCCGGTCGACGCGGACGCCCGGCCGGGGACCAGGCCCCGGGCGGCGTGCCGCGTTGCCGTCGAGACAGGCCCATGACCGTCCTCCGGGGATCCAGCGGACAGATCCCTCGTTCGGCAGGAACAGCCACAGTTCGGCCCGGCCGGACTCGGCATGTGGAGAAGTCCTCGGCAGCCACCCGATTCCCGGCTCCGTCCCACTCGTACGAACCTCACATCCGTCCACAGCGCGGGAGTGCCCGGCGGTGCCCGGGGATTGAGGAGAGATGGGTGGGGTCAGGTCGCGGCGATGAACGTCCAACCGGTTGCGAAGGACGCCCACGCGCAGGCGGGTGCCCCGGGAGCCGGTGGGGTGCGGCTGGGAGGGTTTGGCCGGGTCGAAGGTGCTGCCGTTGAAGCCGGGGTAGCCCATGACCCACTTCTGCCGGCGTTCCCCTCTCTCTTCGTGTGCCGGCTTGGGCTGCTGGGTGATCGTGCGGTCCGGGTGAACAGTCAGGACCAGGCCGCTGTGGACATCGACGAGGTAGGAGAAGGTGTACTTGGTGCCGTGGAGGTCGACTTCGAAGCGCCACGGCTGGTGCGCGCCGTTGTGGCGGGTGTAGATGTGCCGGGCGCGGTGGACGCGCGGGGCATGTCACCGTGGAGAGCCCGCCGTCGCTGCCCGGAAGGCCAGTCCGGCCACCGGTCGGCCTGCGGCGGAATAGCAGCCCCCCGTCTCGTACCGAACCGCGGGCAGCCCTCGACCGGTGCCCCGTCAACACCCACAACGTCCCTACTCGAAAGGGTGACTGGACAGCCCGGCCCGTTTCCCCCGGCCGCAACCGGCAAGCCCCCTCCTGCCCCTGGGACGGACCCCGCACAACCCACTGTCCCCAAGACCATGAGGAACCGAGGTGTTGCCATGCGTACACGTCACAAGGCGCTCACCGCCCTGGCCGTCTTCGCCGCCGCTGTGGGAGTCATCACTGGTCAAGCAGCCCTGGCCGCGCCGGAAGCAGCTGCTCCGGCCTATCCGCCGGGAACCCAGGTCACCATCGAGACCTTCGCCGCCAAATGCTTCGACGTGCGCAACCAGGACAGTGGCTCCCCCGTCGTCCAGGCCGACTGCGACAACACCTCCCGCACCCAGCGATTCTGGGTGAACACCGTCGCCGGCGGGGTGGAGATCCGCACCGCCGCGAACCTCTGTCTCGACCTGGAGGCGGCGAGGCGGGGCAACAACACAAAGATCATCCAGTATCCGTGCGGATCGCTCCCCAGGTTCACCCAGACCTTCCTCACCTTCCCCGCCGGGACCGGGCTCTCCACATTCCACACCATTGACCTCAGGTGCTTCGACGTCGAGAACGCCGACGAAGCGGCCGGTGCGGCCATCATCCAGTACGGCTGCAACGGCGACACCAACCAGAGCTTCAAGCTCCGCGAGATCTAGCGACCCCGAGCCGGAGATCCGCCGGCAGCGGGCGACGACTCCGCCGAGGACCGCGTCGGCCGCCCCGCCTCTGCCCGCCGCGACACCACCGGCGGGCAGAGGCGGGATCACCGTCTCAGGACTCCGGCTGCTCCCCGGCGGTTTCGCGGATCGCGGCGCGGGTCGAATCGGCCTGTTCCTGAATGTGCCGCTGTACGGCGGCGGGGACGCCCTGTTCCTCGAAGTGGGTGGTGAGGGTGTCGAGGGTGGCCTCGGCCCGTTCCAGGTCACCGGCCTTCGCGTGGACGGTCGCGAGCCGGCGGAAGGCGGCGTTCAGGGTGAGGTTGTCGAGGCCGGTCTCCTGGTCGGTGCGGGAAGTGGTGATCGCCTCGGTGAGCTGGGTGACCGATTCGGCGATGTCCGGCTGCCGGACCTGGACACGGCCGTCGCCGATGGTCTGGAAGTGGCGTCCGGCGTTGGCACCCCGCGCGAGGCGGGCGTACGCCGTGAGCGGGTGGTCGCCGTGACGCTCGATCACTTCCTGGAGGGCGTCATTGCCGCTGGTGAGGTGGGGTGCGTCGGAGCCGAGGAAGGCCAGCAGGGTGCCCTGCTCGTCGCCGGTGAGGAGTTCGCCGACCTCCTGGTCCGCGCGGTCGAGCGGGGTACGGACCCGGATGGTCCGGGTGGGCGAGACCGTACGGGCGCCGTCGAGGCCGGTGTGGACTGCGGTGACCTTGTAGGCGCCGGGTTCGGCGAAGTACAGGCCGTCCGCGCCGTAGCCGAGATAGGCGGTCTCGTAGACGGCCGGGTTCGCCTCGGTGAGGGTGACGGTCGCCTCCGCGTCCCCGTGCCCGGAGCAGGTACGGGCGATGGGACGGAAGACCCGGGTACGGCCGTACGGATCGGTGATCACGACCTTGGTGCGCTCGCCCTTCGGACCGATCGCACCGGCCACGGTCACGTCCCCGCGCACCCCGGTGCGGGAGAGCCGCAGCTCGGCCATGACCGGCTCGCCGTAGCCGAAGAACTGCTTCCCGCCCAGCGACAGGGACAGGCCCGGGTCCTCACCGGCGCCCGGCAGGGTGAACGTCTGCGCGGTGACGCTGAGATCGAGTGCGGTGTTGGTGAGGAAGGAGTCCCCGCCGGGGACGATGTGGCGGTGGAAGCCATGGCGCAGATGGCGCAGTTCGTTGTCGCTGAAGGAGTAGGGGAAGTCCTGCCAGAAGTACTGCGCTCCGGCCCTGTCGCCGCCGTAGTTGTAGAGCGCCGGATAGTTCATCCAGGACAGGTCGCCGAAGCCGTTGCCCGGCCCCAGCGGCGCGGGCGGGGTGGACAGGTTCTTCTCCCAGGAGTGGTGCAGGTTGAAGACATGCCCGAGCTCGTGCACATAGGCGAACAGCTCGAAGGCGTTGCCGATCGACTCGGCGTCCCGCAGGGAGTTGTAGAAGACGGCCATACCCTGGCGTCCCCTGCCGATCGAGTCGAACATGACCCCACCGACCCTGGGGTCCAGGACGTGGTAGGTGGCGAGGAAGGTCCAGATCTTCCACTGCTCGGTGTCCTGATGGAGGCTGAAGTTGGCCTCCATCGCGGCGTGCAGCTCGGCCTCCGACCACTTCAGATCGGCACCCGTGGTGTCGGCGACGACATTGACCTGGCCCGCGTTCTTCAGCTCGATGCCGGCCTCGGCGAAGGCGGAGGCGATGGTCAGCACCCGGTTGCGGTAGCCGCGCGGAACGCCCCCTCGGGAGGTGTCGTAGCTCTGGAAGACCTGGGTGCCCGCCATGGCATCGGTCTCCATCTCGACCGACCGCAGCGCCGGACCCACATAGGAGCAGGTCAGTTGCAGCATCGTGGAGGTGGCGGGTGCGGAGAGGGCCACATGGGCGGTGCGCGCGAGGCTGTTCACGACGACGTGGGGGAGCAGGAGGGTGAGCTGCGTCCAGGGTGAGTTGTTCGCCCAGGAGAGGCCCGTGGCACTGACGAGGAAGTCGCTGTGGCCCGGCACAATGGAGAGATCGGCGGTGGTACGGAAGGAGTCGGTCCAGGTGCCGCCGGTGAACAGATCGCCGCTGATCACCCCCAGGGTCCGCTCGCCCTCCAGATCGACCCGGACCTCGACCCGCTGGTTTCCGACGGTGCCCGTCCAGCGGCCGGTGACCGGGCGGATGGGCTCGCGGTGGTGGTCGGCGAGCGCGGCGAGGCCGGGCACACCGAGCTGGCCGAACGCGCCGGAGGCCAGGACCCCGGTCTTCCAGTTCAGCAGGACGCCCTGAGTGCCCTTGATCAGCAGGCTCTGCCGGGTCCCGTCGGCCGCGGGCTTGTACGGTGCCACATGGTCCAGGCCGGAGCGGAAGTCCTCCGGTAACCGTGCCCAGCCCTCGCAGCCCGAGGCGTCCGGGCCCTCGGTGATCAGGGCCTCGCGCACCACGCCGGTGGACCAGTTCAGGGTGAGGACCCGCCCGCCCTTGAAGAAGTACGTCTGCCGGGAACCGCCCGCTCCGTCCGGCGCCTGGAGCAGGGCGTCGTTCTGGGAGCGGTAGCCTGCCGGGAGCGCGGTGCCCCAGTTCGCCAGCGTCGTCCACGGCCCCTCGCTCAGAGTGGCCCTCTGGTCCCAGTCGTACCAGTAGTACTTATCGCCCGAGAAGAACAGGCTCTGCCGGTTCTCTCCCGGGCGGGACAGCAGCACGGCGCCGAGGCCGAGACCCCGCCCCAGGAAGTTGACCAACTGCGGCGCCAGCGCGGTGAGGTAGTCCGAACCGATCCGCTGCTGCTCGTTGATCAGGGCGCCTCCCGTGCCCCGCCCGAACAGCAGCCGCCACTCACTGCCCGCCGGGGTGGCCAGCACCCAGCTGTAGGCCGCCGCCTTGTAGCGCATGAACCCCATGACCCGTACTCCTCTCAGAGAAGGTGAAGCCCGCGGAGCGGCATGCCCGCCCCGCGGCGGGGAGCGCCGGCCCCCTTCCGGCCCGCGCCCCTGCCACCCCGTATCCGGCGACCGTCCCTGCCCGGGCGCCGCCCTGGACCAAGAGCGGCGTGAAGAGGCGAGTGCCGGACGGGCAGGGACAGCCGCCGCACGGCGAGCAGGGTAAAGAAACGGTCATGCCGAACCGGGCACAGTCGACCACACCCCACCCTCACCGGAAATCGAACAGACAGGCCATTGCGCTCGCACAGAGGCGGAATGGCGTAAACCTCTCCGATCGGGGGAGGCCGTGATCCCGTGGCTCCGGGACGGCCCCACGGTCCCGGCCGTATCCGGAACCCTCGCACCCACTCCCCCGCGCCCTTTCCGGCTCCCGAGAACGACCGGAACCCGTCCCGGGCAGCCCATGCCCACCACACCCCACGCACGGGCAGCACCTCCGCGAGACTCCGCATGAGGAGCGCTCGCCGCTCGGTAGGGTCGGTGCTCTTGGACGGTGACGGACAGAAGTGTGCCGATGAAGTCCGGCGAGCAGTCTTCCGGGCCGGGCTCACGGGTCGATCCGTGGCGGGGGCGGTACGCGGCACGGGCTGCGAGGATGGTCGCGTCCGAGGTGCGAGCGCTGTTCGCCGTGGCGTCCCGGCCCGAGATCGTTTCGCTGGCCGGAGGCATGCCGAACGTGTCCGCACTGCCGATGGACGCGGTCGGTACGCTGATGACGGAACTGGTCGCGGAGCGGGGCGGGCGAGGTGGTGATCATGCCCTTGCCGTGCGGGGAGAGGAACCAGTTCTCGATCCGCGCATCCAGGCCCTTGACCGTGAAGGAGGGTGAAGGCTCGCAGTGTTCGGCTCCGCGGATGCCCCTCCAGCGGGCCTTGCACTGGTAGCGCCGTCGCCCTCGCTCCTCCGGTGAGGTGCGTGTTCAGCTGGGTATGGCACTGGCCGCATAGGACAGCTTGGCCTTCACCCGTCCCTTCTGCCGGGCCTTGATGGTCGCCTCGCGGTTGCGGCGCTGGATGGCGCGCAGTTCCATCTGCGCGCCCCAGGCTTCCACGGTGAAGCGGTTCTCGCCGTTCGGGTCGTCCAGGTCCCAGGGGCCGTCATGGCCGTAGGCCAGCAGCAGCTTGCCGGTGTCGCGCACCATGTCACGCCGACACTCCGGGGGGCTGGTGGCGGCGGACTCCGACGAGGCGTCGACCACAACCGTCATAGGGACGTTCGATCATGTTTCGAGCCGTACCACGCGTACCGCAGCCTCCGCCGGTGTGTGCTCAACCCCGGTAGGTCTCCAGCAGCCGCCGTAAAGGACACACCTTAGCCACTTCCATCGGAGGCGTCGGCAAGTCGTCGCCCCGAGAGCGGCCCCTCGGTACCGAGGAAGCGTGGAACTGCTCTGACCGGCTGGCTCCGATCGTCCTGGCATGGGCAACGTAGAGCTTGAGCCGTGCTTGAGGCAACGGCAGTGAGGGCTTACGGGGGACGTTAGGACTGGGGCGCCGGGTGAGAGGGTGGGCTGGCCGTCCATGCTGAGTCAAACTGCTGCAGGGCGATGGAGTACAGAAGTCCGGGTGCCCGGACGTACAGGCACGGGGAGTTCCTACCGTGAGCAGATCTGCTGTAGAAGGTGAGGTAGGCGGCCCGGTCCGTTGCGATCACGCGGCACGTGCTCGGCAGGTTAAAATTGCGAAGCTCGAAATTACTTTGCGTACGGGCCACATGCGCGAGGTAGTCCATGTTCATCCGGACCTGGTTCCTGAGCAGGTCGGGGGTGAACCCGGCATCAAACAACTGTATGTCGCGCGAACGGCGGTCAAGCCATGAGTCACCTTGGTTGCGAGGGTCAGGCAGTAGAACCTGGACAGAATCCAGGGACAACTCACCCGACCATAAAGGTGAGAAAACGTCACGGGTGAGTACGTTTCCACGTCCCGCCAGGACCTTGATCCAGCGAGCCCTGCCGAGGTCGCGTGCGATGTCCTGCTCGGCGGACGACTGATGACGGTAGACTCGGCCGATTCCTGTGCCGGTGAGCCGCGAGCTGGCGCTGACCAGCCACCCCACTGGGTGTGAGCCGCGCAGGAGGCCGAGCACAAGCACGATCGCGCTTGCCACCAGAGAACTGAGTATCCCGAACAGAAAAGCAGTCATACGAGCCGTCTCCCTGCGTCTGGGCGATCTCGATCACTTGACTACGCCATCAACAGAGATAGGGAAGAAGCTTCCGCAGGACATATGCGGCATTCCGAGCCGCAAGCTCGTGATATGTATGCCCCTTTCCCTCGTCGGCGTTGTCGGACACACCCCGGATGACGATCCAGCCGGGGTTGATTCCCCCGTGAATAGAGTTCTCCTGCCAGTACTGGCTCAGCCCTCCGGCTTCCATGTCCACCGCCAGAACCTTCTCGTGGTAGTTCGTTAGGTAGCTGCGGATTTCGCTCTCACGGTCGGCGATGACGGCTTCGCCGGACCCGATTACTCCCGGGTAGACCTCGAACTCCTCCGAGGTATGTGTGGCGAGCTGACCGTTGATACGTGCCGGGGTCCCATGATCGGTGAAGAAGGCGTTTACCGCATGGACGACCGGTGCCGGCGCCTGCCGATGCTCTCCTCGACGGCGGACGTCCCCACGTGGATTGATCTTGCGATTCTCGTAGTAAACAATGTCGGTAGAGACAATGATGTTGCCGATGCGAGCGTGCTTGGCATGGAGGCCGCCGCCTACTCCGACGAGTGCCCACAGTCTCGGTTCGTAGTGTCGGCGCAGGTTCTCCAGAGCAGCCATCGCCGACCGTTGCCCTTGGCTCTGGCTCTGGGTGGCCACGATACGAACGGTCCCTTCCGGAGTGGCGTGTGTGCCCTGGTAGAAGTACAGCCCGCCTGGCTCCTTCCGGCGTTCCAGTTTCAACTCATCTACCACTGAACGCAATTCCTCGCTGAGGATCGTAACCACTCCGACGTCCCAAACAGTGGCCTGTTCACCGGCTACTTCGGCTTCGACAGGGCGGGTACTGTCGCAGGAAGGGGCGGCCACGGAAACATGGGCATGCTCTCCGACGGCATTGCTGCTGAAGTTATTGTTGTCACCCTGACTGGCGATGCCTCGATTGTTAATCACTTACTTCCTCCAGCGCTGGGAGTTTCCAGGCCTGTGGACTGGTTTACGGAGACTCCGACCTGAGCGGCGTCGCCCACCGCGTTGTTACTGAAGCTATTATTGTCACCAAAATTGAAGATTCCACTATTGATAATCTTGAGCGCGCGGTCATTGAAATCCGATATGTCCACATCCTTAGCTGCCAGGAAGTCGCCGGCTGCCCGAAGCAAACGCTGCTCAATCGTCTTCATCCGACCCAGGATGTCGCTCTTCTCCAGCTGGATCTTGGACCACGCCTGAGCCGATCTCTCCCTTATACTCACCCGACTGCCGATCAGGACATTGCGGATCGGCGTGGAAGTGAGGTCGCGGGGGAGAATGGCCGCCTTACTCAAGGCATACAAGTAAAGGAAGAGCCGCCATGAGCACTGGATCTCCGAGGGCAATGCGGCCAGTTCACGAAATGCCGCCCAGATGACGGCTGCAACTCCATGATGGCCAAATTCCGCCGTGCGCTGGAAAGATCTAGGCGTATGGGCAAGGACGCATGCTGCTGTGGAGATACTCAAGGTGCGTCCCTGCAGGCTGACATGCAACAGGACGGTCGCGACGAACTCCGATCCCTCGACAGGAGTTATCACCTCGAGGAAGTGGTGCTGTTTGGATCCAGGCGTGTTGATGATCGTGTTCAGGTCTGCCTCGTCGAACTCCTGCGGAAGAAGTGAACGGTCCACCGCCACATCGGTCTCGGCCACGTAGACGCGGTCGCGGACGTGCGCGGGAAGCCGGACGTTCCCGCTGTCAGCGTCCAGCAGTCGAACCGCCTCGCGCAGGTAATCGACCAACTCATGTGCCTGGAAGGGCGGCACGGGGTGCTCGCGCTCATGGAGTGGCGCATCGTCGCCGGGGCGCAGCAACTGGATGCTCATCGGTGGGTTCCACTGGTAGACGATTTCGCCGGCCCCGATGAAGGGTGACTCATCCCCGAAGAGCGTGAACGTGGTGAGGTCGTCCTCGTCCTCGCCTTCGTCCTCGCTGTGACGGGGGCGGCGGTAAACGGCGCAGAGATGTTGCTGCTGTACGTCCGCAGTTCGTTGCCGACCGGACAAACGCGCAGGCCGAAGGGTTGGCGCGCGCAGGATGCGGTTGAGCATCAGCTGACGTGAAGCTCCCACGCCGAGGCAGAAGAGGGTGATTCCCACGGCTATGCGGAGGGCCGCCGTGGCTTGGTCCGGATGAGCCAGTGCGATCGCCAGGCCACCCACTGTCAGAGACAGAGCGGCGAATCCGATACGTCTGAGCGCATCTGCCTTCTCCGGGTACTTCTGCGGAGACAGCAACCTTAAGGGATGCCACTGGCCTCGCACCGACCCCAGACCGCGGCGTTTGGACTTCCGTCTGGGCCTCGACTCCCGGTCAACATCCCGGAGCAGCATGGCGAGGCGGAGCAGCCACAGAAGGGCGAGGCCACAAGCGACGAGGATGGCGGCGGGCAGGGCACCCGCGAGAGCAGGAGCAACCACCGCTCCCGTCACCGCCATGCGAAGAAGCGCGTTCAGCGTAGCGGCCCGCCACGCGTGGTGCATGACGGGAACGATGTCGAATCCGTAGGACGGGGCGACCCGTCGATACGGCGCGGTACACACCTCGTCGATCACGAGGTCTCGAAATCGTTCGTCCACGTACACGCCAGCGCATAAGTGACGGGTGGCAGCGGTCGGCTCACTGACTGCGTCCCTGGCCGGTGGCGCATGGGAGGTGATCACGCTCTACCCCTGCCTCGTAGAGTTAAGGTCCATGAGACCATAAGTACCGAAGGCGTTTAAGTCAATGCGACCTTAAGGGGGTTCCAGTGGAGGACTGGCTGAAAGCCTCAACCGAGGTGGAGGCATCGTGGGTGACCGTGGACCTGGCGATCTTCACCGTGAGGGGCGATCAGTTGATGGTGCTCCTGATCGAGCGTGGGCTGGAACCCTTCCTTGGCCAGCCCGCGCTGCCCGGCGGCTACGTCCAGAAGCGCGAGACTCTGCACGAAGGAGCTCTGCGTGAGCTCAAGGAAGAGGCGGGAATCGATGGCCGCCAGCTGCATCTAGAGCAGCTCGGTGCGTATGGGGATCCTCTACGTGACCCCAGGGGAAGGGTGGTCACGATCGCCTATCTCGCACTGGGGCCGGATCTTCCCACCCCCGTGGGCGGCACCGATGCCAGGCGAGCCTATTGGGCTCCCGTGTCACAACTAGGCAGTGGTGCGGCGCAGCTGGCGTTCGACCACCCGGCCATCCTCACGGACGCCCTGGAGGAAGTCCGCCGCAAGCTCGAATACACCGCAGTCGCCACGGCCTTCTGCCGGGACCCTTTCACCCTGAGTGAGCTGCGCACGGTCTACGAAGTGATCTGGGGGCAGCAACTGGACCCGAGCAACTTTCGCCGCAAAGTACTGAACACCTCAGGGTTCGTGCGGCCCACGGGGGAACAACGACTACCCCCCACCGGCCGCCCAGCCGCCCTCTACCGCCGGGGAAACGCATGGCTGCTCAGCCCACCGCTGCTGCGCGGCACAGGACACACCACGTAGCCCGCCTCGGGCGGCGACCAACACGCCGCGGCTCAACACAACGGCTTCGTGAAACCCATCCATGGAACCGGAGAGTCTGCTCACCAGCGGCAGTAGCGCGGTCGGCGTCCACCCGTTTGAACGACGGCCGTACGAGGCAATGCTGTGCTGAGAGATCGCGGACGACGATCTGTCGCTCGACGACTCGATGCTCAAGTGGGCCGCTCTCTGGAGAGCCGCTCCCGAAGGTGGTGTTCTCCACCACTGTCAACGGTACGGGTCATACCCGACTGGCCTCCGGCGGTCCGGCATGAGGAGATCGAGCGGTTGCGGGCCGAGCCGAGGGAAGGCGACCTCACGATCGGCGGCGCGACTCTCGCCGCCGAGGCGGCCGCGGCGGGACTGAGAAGTCACTGACGGCCACCCGGATCTCCCCGACCACACCGCCCTTCCAGCCCAGTATGGCTTTAGCGGCGGCACCCCTGCCGATACGCCTCAGCAACCGCCGTAAAGGACACACCCTAGCCGCCACGCCACAGGCATCGGCCGGACCCCGGGCGGGCGACACGGTGCCCCACGACCGGCCGACGCGAGAACCGCGACGGCCGACCGGCGCGACGGAGCTCCCGCATCGGCAGCAGTGGCTCGATCACCGCCCACTGGACATCCGTCAATGACGGGTCACAGGAACCCTGGCGGCCTTCGCCGGGGTCGGCCACCGGGAGTGGTCCTGCGGCCGTGGACGACAGCGGGTGTCGGTACCGGCTGCGGTCAGGGCGCCGGCCCGGTGGGCCGCGGCGATTCCGGCGACAACGACCGCCGCACTCCAGTGGCGGTCGAGATCCGGCGGAGTTCCTGAGCCGGTGGTTCAGGAAGCGTGTCGCCCCGAGCCATCGGTGTCGACGGCAGCGGCGTCACTCACGTCCTCCACCCTCAGAGGCCGTTGTCCGCTGAATGCGATCACGAGACCGTAGGGGTCGCAGACGGGCAAACGCCCCTCGGCGAAACGCAGGTGCCACTCGTCGGCGTAGAAGTTGAGTTGTGGAGCATCCAGGGGAAAATCCGCGTCCGACACGCTGCGGTAGGACTCCGATTCCGCTTCGGTGAGACCGAAGAATTCCGGGTCTGCCTCCAACGCCTCCCGCACGAAGCGGAGCCCCGTCTCCAGGTAGTGATCGAGTCTACCGAGTACCTCTCCGACCAGGACAAGATCGACCGCGTCGATATCATCGGTGCCTTCGAGCAGAAGGTTGACCTCGACGAGGCCACCGTACAGCGCGCTCTCCGGCACCTGTTCCACGCTCCAGACCCTCAGTTCATCGGGTCCCCGTTCGAAGTGCAGCCGTCCGATGCCGCTACGGAAGACGGTCGAGGACACGGTTACCCCATCTCACGGAACTCAGGGCGCGGGCCGCCATGCCCCGCCTTCCGCCATACGGAGAAGGCACTAACCAGTGCGTGCAGTAGCCCTTACTCCTCGTCAAGAAACCCGGCACGCCGCAGCGGATGAACGCTCCGGACAGCACGGCACCTTTGCATGTCCGCAGAGTGCCACAGCGAGAGCCGCCCCCGCACAATCCTTCGTTCCCCGGACCACCAAGGGATCACCGCGTCGCCTCAGCGGCGGAAGACTGAGAGTGACTACCCCTGCCTGTACGCCTCCAGCAGCCGCAACCACACCTCACTGATCGTCGGATACGCGGGCACCGCGTGCCACAGGCGTTCGATGGGGACTTCGCCGACGACGGCGATGGTCGCGGAGTGGAGGAGTTCGCCGACGCCGGGGCCGACGAAGGTGACGCCGAGGAGGATGTGGCGGTCGAGGTCGACGATCATGCGGGCGCGGCCTTTGTAGCCGTCGGCGTAGAGGGAGGCGCCGGCGACGGAGGCGAGGTCGTGGTCGACGGCGCGGACGCGGTGGCCGGCGGATTGGGCTTCGGAGAGGGAGAGGCCGACGGAGGCGGCTTCGGGGTCGGTGAAGACGACTTGGGGGACGGCGGCGTGGTCGGCGGTGGCGGTGTGGGCGCCCCAGGGGTCGGTTTCGAGGAGGGGGACGTGCTGGGCGCGGGCGACGATGGCGGCGGCGGCGATGCGGGCCTGGTACTTGCCCTGGTGGGTGAGGAGGGCGCGGTGGTTGACGTCGCCGACGCCGTAGAGCCATTTGCTGCCGTCGACGCGGCAGCTGTCGTCGACGGGGAGCCAGGAGCCGGGCTGGAGTCCGACGGTTTCGAGGCCGAGGTCTTCGGTGCGGGGGGCGCGGCCGGTGGCGAAGAGGACTTCGTCGGCCTCGACGCGGTCGCCGTCGTCGAGGAGGAGGGTGACGGGGCCGGTGGCGTCGGGGCGGTCGACGGAGGTGACGGAGACGTGGGTGCGGAGGTGGACTCCGGCCTCGGTGAGGGAGTCGGCGATGTACTCGCCGACGAAGGGTTCCATGCGGGGCAGCAGGCCGTCGCCGCGGACCAGGAGGGTGACCCGGGAGCCGAGGGCCTGCCAGGCGGTGGCCATCTCGACGCCGACGACTCCGCCGCCGACGATCGCGAGCCGGGCGGGCACGGCGTGGGCGCTGGTGGCCTCGCGGCTGGTCCAGGGCCTCGCGCCGCGGAGTCCCGGCAGGTCGGGGAGGACCGCGCGGCTGCCGGTGCAGACGGCGACCGCGTGCCGGGCGGTGAGTACGTGGTGTTCGCCCTCGGGGCCGTCCACGACGACGCGCTTGGGGCCGTCGAGTCTGCCGCGGCCCCGGTAGAGCCGGGCGCCGGTGGAATCCAGCCAGGAGACCTGTCCGTCGTCCTTCCAGTGGGAGGCGAAGGCGTCCCTGCGGGCGAGCACGGCCTCGGCGTCGAGCGGCGCGGCGGCCGACTCGCTCAGTCCGGGCAGCCGGCGGGCGTCGGCACGGGCGAGCACCGGGCGCAGCAGGGCCTTGCTGGGCATGCAGGCCCAGTACGAGCATTCGCCGCCGACCAGCTCGCTCTCCACGACCGCCGTGCTCAGGCCCGCGGCCCGCAGCCGGTCCGCCACATTCTCGCCGGTGGGGCCCGCGCCCAGCACCACGACGTCAAACTCCACAGCTTCGGTCATAGGGACAGTCTGGTACCGGGTGTGCGTCCTGGCCACATGGGCAGTCGCAGGAATAGCGCGGCCCTCGGCACCGTTGTCGGGGGCGAGTACACACCGGACACCCGGAGAGCCGGACACAGGGAGAGGTAACCACGTCATGAGCACTGTAGAGCTCACCAAGGAGAACTTCGATCAGGTCGTTTCCGAGAACGAATTCGTTCTGATCGATTTCTGGGCTTCGTGGTGCGGCCCCTGCCGGCAGTTCGCCCCGGTGTACGAGGGGGCGGCCGAGCGCCACCCCGACCTGGTCTTCGCGAAGGTCGACACCGAGGCGCAGCAGGAGCTGGCCGCCGCGTTCGAGATCCAGTCCATTCCGACGCTGATGATCGTCCGCGAGAATGTGGCGGTGTTCGCCCAGCCGGGCGCGCTGCCGGAGTCCGTGCTGGAGGATGTGATCGGCCAGGCCAGGGCGCTGGACATGGACGAGGTCCGTCAGTCGATCAAGAAGGCCGAGGGCGCGACGGGGAACGGCCAGGGCCCGAAGGGCTGACCGCGTGCCGGGAATGCGGGAGATGCGGGGCGGCCCGGGTCAGCGGCCGACCTCGCGGACCCGGGCCGACAGGCCGTAGTCGATTTCGGAGCCGTCGATGAGGAGGGCTTCGACCGTACGGGTGGCGGGGTCGATGTCGGCCACGATCCCCTCCCCGGCGAACCGGGGGTAGCCGGAGGCTCCGGTTTCGCCCGTGGCGGCCACCAGGGCGGACCGGAGGGCGACCTCGGAAAGGGTGCCTGGGTCGTGTCCCTCGGCGTGCTCGGGCACGATCAGGACTTCGAAGCGCTGTGGTTCGGTCGTCACCGGGACTCCTCTGCTGCGGGCGTCGTCGCTGTGCGTGACGCTGGGCACCCGGCGGGCCCGTCCGCAGCCCGGCCGGCTCACAGGGGGGCGGGAAGGCTGCGGAATCAGCTGGACTCGCGGTGTACCGCTCGGGCCCCCATCAGATCACGGATCTCCAGATGGTCCCCGGGGTCGCGCACCACCCGGTCGACGATCTCGGCCAGCAGCCGTCCGGTCACCATGTCGATGTGGACGGTGCTCAGCCGGGGGCGCAGCAGTCTGCCCAGCAGCAGATCGTCCGCGCCGATCACCGCCGTCTGCCCCGGTATGTCGATGCCTTCCTCCTGGAGGGCGCGCATCAGGAGCATGGCGTAATCGTCGTTGTAGGCGTAGACGGCGTCGAGGCCGAGGCCCCGCCAGGCCGAGGCGAGCCCGGACGCCGACTCCTCGTCGTACGAGAGGGGCAGCGGCTCGATGCGCACCCGGCCGGCCGCGCCCGCCCGGCGCGCGCCCTCGAAGCGCGGTTCGGAGAAGTGTTCGAGGCCCGCTTCGCCGGGTATGACGACGCCGATGTCCCGCCGGCCGCGCTGGATCAGATGGGTGACGGCGCAGCTGCCGACCTCGCTCTGGTCCATGACGAGGGAGTGCGCGCCCTCCACCCGTCGGGGGGCGAGGCTGATGACGGCCTTCGCGCCGGAGCGTTTGAGGGTTTCGACGCCCTGGGGCGTGAGTCCGACCTCGCCGAGCGAGACGACCGCGACGGGTCTCAGCTCGGCCCAGGCCCGGGCGGCCTCGTCGCCGTCGAGGCCGAGGCTGCCGTACTGAACGACGGTGTAGTCCAGGCGTCTGAGGGCCCATTGGAGTTCGTTGAAGAACTCGTGGAACAGGGGGCCGAGCGAGAAGGTCGCGGCGGGCAGCAGGACCATTCTGGTGTGTCCCGCGCGCAGGCTGCGGGCGGCCGCGTGGGGTACGTAGCCCAGCTCTTCGGCGGCCTCCCGGACCCGGCGGCGGGTGGGCTCGCTGATGCGCACGGACGACGTGTTGTTGAGCACGTACGAGACCGTGGCCCGGGAAACCCCTGCTAACCGGGCGACGTCGGCGCTGGTGGGAACGGAGCGTTCGGCGGATTGCTTGGGTGTCTGGCTCATCGCCCTGGGAATCTTTCCAGAACGCCCGCGGGCACGGTCCGGTGGTTGGCCGGATCCTGATGCCCCTATTGCTTTGATCTTCCTTCGCTCATTCTGGTGGTGTCAGCGCACTTGAGAGGGAGAGGGAACGGCGTGCGTCTTCACACGACGACTTGGGGTACGGGCGAGCGCGTCGCCCTGCTGGTTCACGGCGTCATGTCCGACCATCGCAGCTGGCGGCGGGTGGGCCCGGCGCTGGCGGAGCGGGGTTATCGGGTGGTCGCGGTCGATCTGCGGGGGCACGGCGCGAGCGGCCGTGCCGCTTCGTACGGCCTTCGGGAGTACGCGGACGATCTGGTGGAGTCCCTGCCGGCCGGGGCGGAGCTGGCGATGGGGCACTCGCTCGGGGGGCTGACGCTGTCCCTGGCGGCGGCCGGGCTGTCGCCGGGGCGCGTGGTCTATGTGGACCCGGTCTGGCATCTGCCCGAGGGGCCGGAGGGCTTCCGCGCGGAGGCGTTCGCCGCGGCGAAGGGGCTGTCCCGGGAGGCGATACGGGAGACCGCGCCGCGCTGGGACGAGGAGGACGTCGACATCGAGCTGGCGACGCTGGCGCTCTGGGACCAGTCGACGGCGCAGGGGCTGACGGAGGCGGTGGGCAGGGATCTGATGCCGGCCGTGCCCGTCGCGCCGTCCCTCGTGGTGACCGCGGACCCGAGCCGGCTGGTGCCGGCCCGGCGGGCGGCGCTGCTGCGGGAGCGCGGCTTCGAGGTGCGTGCCGTCACGGGTGCGGGACACACCGTGCACCGCGACGACTTCGACGGATTCATGGCCGCGCTGGAGGGCTGGATCTGATCGCGGAGCAGCCGGGTCCGCCGCCGGTGCGGGCCGGTGGCTCCCCCGGGCACTACCGTGGGACGGTGACGATCTTCTCCGGCGCATCGGGCGCCTCGGACTCCCCCGGCCGCGGCGGCGCCTCGGCCACCACCGAGGCCGATCCCACCGCGGTGGGCCCGGTCCGCACCTCCTACGCCCCGGACCGCGACGGCGATCCCGACCCCGGCGAGATCGTCTGGACCTGGGTGCCGTTCGAGGAGAACGACGGGCGCGGAAAGGACCGCCCGGTGCTGATCGTGGCCCGGGAGGAGGCGGGGACGCTGCTCGCGGTGCAGCTCTCCAGCAAGCGCCACGACCGGGACCGCGAGTGGGTGCCGATCGGGGTCGGGCCCTGGGACCGGGAGGAGCGGGAGTCCTGGGTCGATCTGGACCGCGTGCTGCGGGTGCGCGAGAAGGGCATGCGCCGGGAGGCGTGCGCGCTGGACCGGCCCCGGTTCGACACCGTCGTCCAGCGGCTCCGGGAGCGTTACGGCTGGGGATGATCGGCGGACGGGCCGGCTCCGGCCGATTCCCGCGCCGGAGCGAGCTGTTCGGCGAAGACGCGGGAGAAGGCCCCGAGGGTCGTGCGTCCCGCCGTGCGGTCGAGCACGGCGAAAACGACCAGGTCGAAGTGGCCCGCGAAGCGGCCGTCGCCGGTGAGCAGCGTGTGGAAGACGCCCGCGACCGTCGCCGGGTCGTTGCGGAAGACGCCGCAGCCCCAGGCTCCGAGCACCAGCCGCCGGTAGCCCCGGTCGACGGCGGTCTCCAGGACGCGCTCGGCGCGGGAGGCGAGGGCGGCGGGGATCCGGTGCGTCTCCTCGGGGGCGTTGCGCGCGATCACACCGGCGTTGGGCGCGGGCGAGGCCAGGAAGCCGACGGTGTACGGGGTGTCCAGCAGGGCGCCCCGGTCGTCCCGGAAGACGGGGACGGCGGGCGAGTGGATGACCCGGTCCGAGTAGAACGGGTCTCGGTCGGCGCGGTGGTGTTCGTAGTACTGGGGTGCGCGCCGCAGGGTGGTGTGGAGGGCGGAGGCCCGGCAGAGGGCCTCCTCCTGTGCCTGCGCGCCGTTCAGATACCCGCCGCCGGGGTTGCGCGCGGAGGCGAAGCTGAGCACGGCCACCGGGCCCGGCTCCGAGCCGGACGAGGCACCGGACTCCGGGCCGGACGCGGCACCCGGCTCGGCACCGGCACCGGCACCGGACGTGAGCCGCCGGGCCGCCGCCGTACTGCTCTCCGCCGTGACCTCGAAGACGGTCTCGCGGCCGGTGTCCGGAGCGGCGGGCACCGGATCCGGTCCGTACATCCGGGTCCCGGCCCGGGCCGCGGCGACCTCCGCCGCGATGACTACTTCTCGTCCATTGGTGGCCAGATAGCGACCATTTTCAACAATATCCTCGGTCTGCCGGGCCATCCCCCGCAGTCGTGCGCTCATGGCCACATACTCCTTGACCTGCGACAAAGGCGGCAAATGCTTTTCCGGCGGACAGCTCTCGAAGCCGCGACCGGCCCCGGACCCCCGGAGTGCACTCTTGTGCGAAGCGCCGACCCTGGCTTTAGGTTGGCAGAGTGCCCTCGCAAGGCCTTCGAAAGAGGAGCCGCTCATGCGTCCACCCGACGCCGGCGACTACGGCCGGCCCATCTCGGAAGAGGAAGCGGAGGATCTGCTGCGATGCATCTGCTTCAAGAACGGCCCACCCGCCACGGTGGGTGTGGAGCTGGAATGGCTCATACACGAACGGCACGACCCCCGTCTCCGCCTCTCGGCCGAGCGCCTCGCCGCCGCCCATGACCTGGTGCGCGCCCTCCCCCTGACATCGGCTCTGACCTTCGAGCCCGGCGGCCAGCTGGAACTCAGCTCACAGCCCGCGGCCTCCCTGATGGAGTGCGTGGACACCGTCGCCGCCGATCTGGACACCGTACGGACCGCCCTCCGGCCGACCGGGCTCACCCTCGCCGGAATGGGGCTCGACCCCTGGCAGTCCCCGCGCCGGATCCTGCGAGAACCCCGCTACGACGCCATGGAGGCCTACCTCGACCGCACCGGCCCGTCCGGTCGCGTCATGATGTGCAACTCCGCCTCGATCCAGGTGTGCCTGGACGCGGGCGAGCGGGAGCCGGGACCGCTCGGGCACGGCCGGCGGTGGCAGCTCGCCCATCTGCTCGGCGCGGTGCTCACCGCCGTCTTCGCCAACTCGCCCGCCCTGGCGGGCCGCCTCACCGGGTGGCGCTCCACCCGGCAGGCGATCTGGAACGAACTCGACGCCGTACGCCCCGTCTCGCCGCCGCTGGACCGGGAGCCGAAGGCCGCCTGGGCCGCGCACGCGCTGGACGCCCCGGTGATGTTCATGGCGACGCCCGAGGGGCCGTGGCTCCGGCCCGAGGGGCTGACCTTCCGCTCATGGCTGCGCTCCGGCGACCCGCGCCCGGCGACCCGGCAGGATCTGGAACGCCATCTCACCACCCTCTTCCCCCCGGTGCGCCCGCGCGGCCATCTCGAACTGCGGATGATCGACGCGCAGCCGGGCGACGACGGCTGGATGGTCCCGCTCGCGGTGACCACCGCCCTCTTCGAGGACCCGGAGGCGGCGGAGACCGTGTACCGGACGGTCAAACCGCTCGCGGAGTACGCCGGGTCGCGGCCCGCGCCCCGCAATCCGCTCTGGCTCGACGCGGCCCGGCTCGGACTGAGCCATCCGGAGCTGCGCACGGCCGCCGTGGCCTGCTTCGCCACGGCGCTGGAGGCCCTGCCGCGCGTCGGCGCGTCCAGCGCGGTCCACGAGGCGGTCGCCGCCTTCAACGAGCGCCACGTTCTGCGGGGCCGATGTCCCGCCGACGATCTGCTCCTCATCCCCGCGCCCGGGCACGGCCGGGGAACACTGGAAAGGGAACCGGGCATATGAACGAAGACCTCCGACGGCGCGCGCTCGACGCGCTGACCCGGGCCCGGACCCGTACCGCCACGCTCACCGAAAGTGTGGACGACCGGGAGCTGACCGCCCAGCACTCGCCCCTGATGTCGCCGCTCGTCTGGGATCTCGCCCACATAGGCAACCAGGAGGAGCAGTGGCTGCTGCGCACGGTCGGCGGACGCGCCGCCCTGCGGCCCGAGATCGACTCGGTGTACGACGCCTTCGAACACCCCCGGGCCACCCGACCCTCGCTCCCGCTGCTCGCCCCGGCCGAGGCGCGCGGCTACGCGTCCGAGGTGCGCGGCCGGGTGCTGGACCTGCTGGAGCGGACCCCGCTGGAGGGCGGCGGGCCGCTGGTCGACTCCGCCTTCGCCTTCGGCATGATCGCCCAGCATGAGCAGCAGCACGACGAGACGATGCTGATCACACACCAGCTGCGCGAGGGCCCGGCCGCGCTGTCCGCGCCCGAGCCGCCCCGCGCCGGGCCGGACGCGGCGGAGCTGCCCGCCGATGTGCTGGTGCCCGGCGGCCCCTTCACCATGGGCACGTCGACCGAGCCCTGGGCACTGGACAACGAGCGTCCCGCGCACCGGCGGACGGTGCCCGCCTTCCGTATCGACACCACCCCGGTGACCTGCGGCGCGTATCTCGCCTTCATGGCGGACGGCGGCTACCGCGACCCCCGCTGGTGGGCGGCCGAGGGCTATGAACAGATCCGCCGGCACGACATCGGGGCCCCGCTGTTCTGGCGGCGGGAGGGCGGGCAGTGGCTGCGCCGCCGCTTCGGGGTGACCGAGCCGGTGCCGCTCGACGAGCCGGTGCTCCATGTGAGCTGGTACGAGGCCGACGCGTACGCCCGCTGGGCCGGGCGGCGGCTGCCCACCGAGGCCGAGTGGGAGAAGGCCGCCCGGCACGACCCGGAGACGGGCCGCTCGCGCCGCTTCCCCTGGGGCGACGCCGAGCCCACCCCCGTACACGCCAATCTGGGCCAGCGCCATCTGCGGCCGGCCCCGGCCGGCGGCTACCGCGAGGGGCGGTCGCCGCTGGGGGTGCGGCAGCTGATCGGCGATGTGTGGGAGTGGACGGCGAGCGACTTCCTCCCCTATCCCGGCTTCGCCGCCTTCCCCTACCGCGAGTACTCGGAAGTCTTCTTCGGGAGCGCGCACAAGGTGCTGCGCGGCGGCTCCTTCGGGGTGGACCCGGTGGCCTGCCGGGGCACCTTCCGCAACTGGGACCTTCCGGTACGGCGGCAGATCTTCAGCGGGTTCCGCACCGCGCGGGACGCCGATCCCCTGGAGGACACCGTCTGATGTGCCGCCACCTCGCCTCCCTCGGGCCGCCGGCCGCCCTCGGGGAGCTGCTCACCGTGCCGGCCAACGGGCTGCTGCGGCAGTCCTGGGCCCCGCGCCACCAGCGCCACGGCACCGTCAACGCGGACGGATTCGGGGTGGGCTGGTACGCCGAGGGCGATCCGGCGCCCGCCCGCTACCGGCGCGCGGGTCCGATCTGGGCCGATCTCTCCTTCGCCGATCTCACCCGGGTGGTCCGCAGCCGGGCCGTGCTGGCCGCCGTGCGCGACGCCACCCTGCCCGGCGCGGACGGCGAGGCGGCGGCGGCCCCCTTCTCCTCCGGTCCCTGGCTGTTCAGCCACAACGGCTCGGTCCCCGGCTGGCCCGGCTCGCTCGCCCCGCTCGCCGCGACCCTGCCGGCGGCCGAGCTGCTCACGCTGGAGGCGCGCTGCGACACGGCGCTGCTCTGGGCGCTGGTGCTGCACCGGCTCCAGGGCGGCGACGAGCCGGGCCGGGCGCTCGCGGACACCGTCCGCGAGGTGGCCGAGGCCGCGCCCGGCTCCCGGCTGAATTTTCTCCTCACCGACGGCGAGACGATCGCGGCGACCGCCTGGGGCGACTCGCTCTGGTCGCTCGCCGAACCGGGCCGGTGCACGGTGGCATCGGAGCCCTATGACGACGATCCCCGCTGGCGCGAGGTGCCCGACCGCACCCTGCTGGTCGCCACCGCCGCCGGAGTTCTCCTCTCCCCGCTCAAGGAGCCCTCTCTGTGAGCCCGTTCCAGCTGACCCGCACCCTGCCCGAGGACGCCACCGGCGCCGCGCTGCGCGAAGACGTGCTCCACGGGCTCACCCGTACCCCCAAGGAGCTGCCGCCCAAATGGTTCTACGACGCCCGGGGCAGTGAGCTGTTCGAGCGGATCACCCGCTTGCCGGAGTACTACCCGACCCGTGCCGAGCGGGAGATCCTGATCGCCCGCTCGGCCGAGATCGCCGCCGCGAGCGGGGCCCGCACCCTGGTGGAGCTGGGCTCGGGCTCGTCCGAGAAGACCCGGCATCTGCTGGACGCGATGCCGGACCTGGAGAGCTATGTCCCGGTCGACGTGAGCGAGAGCGCGCTGCGCGGCGCGGGCCGGGCGCTGCTCGAGGAGCGTCCGGGGCTGCGCATCCACGCCCTGATCGCGGACTTCACCGAGGGGCTGGCGCTGCCCGAGACCCCGGGACCCCGGCTGGTCGTCTTCCTCGGCGGCACGATCGGCAATCTGCTGCCCGCCGAGCGCGCGCTCTTCCTGCGCTCGGTACGGGCGCTGCTCGGCCCCGGGGACGCGCTGCTGCTGGGGACCGATCTGGTGAAGGACGAGGGCGTGCTCGTCCGGGCCTATGACGACCGGGCGGGAGTGACGGCCGAGTTCAATAAAAATGTACTGAATGTCCTGGCCCGGGAGCTGGGTGCGGACGCCGATCCCGAGGACTTCGACCATGTGGCGCTGTGGGACCGGGAGCACGAGTGGATCGAGATGCGGCTGCGCGCCCGCCGGGCGGTGACCGTGAAGATCCCGGAGCTGGATGTGGTGGTGCCGTTCCACGAGGGCGAGGAGCTGCGGACGGAGGTCTCGGCGAAGTTCCGCCGGGAAGGGGTGCGCGCGGAGCTGGCCGACGCCGGAATGGAGCTGTCCCGGTGGTGGACGGACGTACGGGGCAGGTTCGCGCTCTCGCTGGCGACGGTGGCCCCCTGAGCTCCGGTCGCTGAGGTCCGGTCACAGAGGTCCGGTCACAGAGCGGCCCGCCGACGGGCCGTCGCGCCGGTCGGGCGCGGCAGGCGGTCGGCGGGCCGTCGGCGGATCAGGGGGCGAGGATGGAACTGATGCGGTCGGAGGCCTCTTTGCCCGCGCGCTCGGCGTCCCCGCCCAGCAGCACCTTGGTCATGAAGGGCTTGATCGGGTTGTCGACCTCGACCTCGGCCCACCTGACGGTGTTCGGGGTGGCCTTGCTGCCCTCGGCCGCCGCGCCGGCCGCCATCGCGGCAGCGGACTCCTGCCCCTTGATGACATGGGCGAGCGCCTTCTTGTTGGGCACGTAGTTCATCGTCCGGGCGAGCTCGGTCTGCCAGCGCTCGCCCGCCATCTCCTTGACGACCTCGATCGCCGCGCTGCGCTGGTCCGCCTTCTCCGGGATGATCAGGTCGGAGCCGCCGGTGAAGACCGCGCCGGCCTTGTCGGCCGTCTTGCCCGGGATGGTGAAGTAGCCGAGCTTGCCCTTGAGCTGCGGGTTGTTCTTCTCGATGACGGCCGCCGTGCCCGGGGTGGCGATGATCTGGGCGATATTGCCCTTGGCGAAGACGTCGACCAGCGGCGGCTTCTGCTCGTCGGAGTCCTTGGGACCCTTGCCCTGCGCCTGGAGCTCCTTGTAGAACTCCATCGCGCGCAGCGCCTCCTCCGTGTGGAGGCGGCCCTCCCAGTCGCCCGCGTTCTCCACCGCGAGGTCGCCGCCCTCGTCCCAGATGAAGCCCGCGAGGGTGTACCAGTCCTGGCCGGGGAGGTAGATGCCCTGGGTGCCGTCGGTGTTGAGCTGCTGGGAGAGGTCCACCCACTCCTCGCGCGTCTTGGGGAACTTGTCGACCCCGGCATCCTTGAAGATGTCCTTGTTGTAGACGACGACGCGGTTGGCGGCGTACCAGGGTATGCCGAACTGCGAACCGTTGATGTTGCCGGGCTCGGCGAGACCCTCCAGCCAGTCCTCGCTGCCGAGGTCCCGCACGGCCTCCAGCGTGAGGTCCACGAGGGCGTCGCTCTCGGCGTACTGGGCGACCTGGGTGTTGCCGACCTCGATGACGTCGGGGGTGTTCTTGCCCTCGAGGGCGGAGGTGACCTTCTTCCCGATGCCGGTCCAGGAGTGGAAGCTGAACTGGAGCTTCACCGAGGGGTGCTCTTTCTCGTACGCCTTGGTGAAACGGTCGAGGAAGTCCTGGGAGACGCTTTCCTGCATCAGCCAGATCTTCACGGTCCGCTTTTCGGAACCGCTGCCCGGAATCAGGCCGCAGCCGGAGGTGAGCGCGAGGGCAGACACAAGTACGACAGAGGTGTAGAGCGGGCGGCGGATTTTCACAGCGTTCACCTTCGAGGGCATGGAAACGTGTACCCGATGGGGGGAAGCGCGCTCCAGGCTCGCACGGGTGTGGCTGGATTTTGGTATGTACCAAAGTGGCCGGTCAAGCCCTATATCGACGCCTCGCGCACCGCCTCCTGGTGGGGCACGGTGGAGAGCGTGTGGAGAGAGTGTAGCGAGAGGAGTACGACAACATGTCCAATCACACCTATCGAGTCACTGAGATTGTCGGCACATCTCCCGATGGAGTGGATCAAGCCATTCGCAATGGCCTCGCGCGGGCGAACCAGACCCTGCGCGAACTCGACTGGTTCGAGGTCACGCAGGTGCGGGGCAGGATCGTCGACGGATCCGTCGAGCACTACCAGGTGGGACTGAAGGTCGGTTTCCGGCTGGAGGGCGGCGGCTGACGGGGCGTACGCGGGTCGGGCGCACGCCGGTGGCGCACGCCGGGCTCCTTTCGCCCGTCCCGCCCTCCCGCTTCCGTGGCATCTTCCTGCCCCACGCGTCACCCGGCCGGCCCAGGCCCCTCGCACGGGAATCCTGGCGGCGGCGGAGCGTTGAATCGAGTGTGACCTCACGACTCGCGTCCACGCCGCTGTCCGTGCTCGACCGGTCCCGTACCCGGGAGGGGTACGACGGACCAGCCGCGCTGCGCGACACCGTGCGGTTCGCGCAGCGGATCGAGGCGCTCGGGTACCACCGGTTCTGGGTCGCCGAGCACCACAGCGTGCCCGGGGTGGCCGGGTCCGCGCCGGTCGTCCTCGCGGCGGCCGTCGCGGCGGCGACCTCGGTGATCCGGGTGGGCACGGGCGGGGTGATGCTGCCCAATCATCAGCCGCTGGTGGTCGCGGAGCAGTTCGGCGTGCTCGCCTCGCTCTTCCCCGGGCGCGTCGACATGGGGCTCGGCCGCTCGGTCGGGTTCACCGACGGGATACGCCGGGCGCTGGGCCGGGACGCCTCGGACGCGGAGGAGTTCGAGGCGCGCCTCACCGAGCTGCTCGGCTTCTTCCGGGGCCCGGACGAGCACGGTACGGGCGGCTCGCCGGCGTACCCCGGGGTGCACGCGCATCCCGCCGAGGGGCTGCGGGTCCCGGCGTATGTGCTGGCCACCGGCTCGGGCGCGGACATCGCCGCACGGGCCGGGCTGCCCCTGGTCATCAGCGGGTTCCAGGGCCGGGACCGGATGCTGGCGGCCATCGACCGCTATCGCGAGGGCTTTCGCGCCGCCCAGCCGGAGTCCGGGTCCGGGTCGGGGTCGGGGTCTGGGTCGGGGTCGGGGTCGGGGTCCGAGCATCCCCGGGTGATTTACTCCGGCACGGTCGCCGTCGCCGCCACCGAGGAGGCCGCCCGCCGGCTGCTCGTCTCCGAGGCCTGGGCGCTGGCCCACTCCCGTACCCATGGGGTCTTCCCGCCGCTCGCCCCGGCCGGACGGGTCGAGTCGATGACGATGACGGCGCGGGAGCGGGGGTTCTACGAGTCGGCGCTGCGGGGCCACATCGCGGGGACCGAGGAGCAGGTGGCGGCCGAGCTGGAGTCGGTGCTGGAGGCCACGGAGGCGGACGAAGTGCTGGTCACCACCAGCGCGTACGAGCGTGACGCGCTGCTGGACTCCTACCGCAGGCTGGCCCGGATCGCGGGGGACACCGGCGGACCGCCGACCCCGAGTGAGCGCCTGACCAGCACCACTGCCTAGAATTGTCCGTTATGCACAACCCTCATGACCCCTTCGTCCGCGTCCGCGGGGCCCGGGAGCACAATCTCCGGGGCGTCGACGTGGACATCCCGCGCGACGCGCTGGTCGTCTTCACGGGCGTCTCGGGGTCGGGCAAGTCCTCGCTGGCTTTCGGCACGCTCTTCGCCGAGGCGCAGCGGCGCTACCTGGAGTCCGTCGCGCCCTACGCCCGGCGGCTCATCCACCAGGTGGGCGCGCCGAAGGTGGGCGACATCTCGGGGCTGCCCCCGGCGGTCTCGCTGGAGCAGCGGCGTTCGGCGCCCTCCTCCCGCTCCTCGGTGGGCACGGTCACCACGCTCTCCAACTCGCTGCGGATGCTGTTCTCCCGGGCGGGCGAGTATCCGAAGGGCGCGGAGCGGCTGGACTCGGACGCCTTCTCGCCGAACACGGCCGCCGGGGCGTGTCCCCGATGCCACGGTCTGGGCCGGGTGCACCGTACCGAGGAGCGGCTGCTGGTCCCCGATCCCTCGCTGTCGATCCGCGAGGGCGCGATCGCGGCCTGGCCGGGCGCGTGGCAGGGGAAGAATCTCCGCGATGTGCTGGACGCGCTCGGGTACGACGTCGACCGGCCCTGGGGCGAGCTGGACCCGGCGGACCGGGAGTGGATCCTCTTCACGGACGAGCGGCCGGTGGTGACGGTGCACCCGGTGCGGGACGCGGGCCGGATCCAGCGTCCGTACGAGGGCACGTACACCAGTGCCCGGCGGTATGTGCTGCACACCTTCGCGGATTCGAAGAGCCCGGCGCTCCGGGCCAGGGCGGAACGTTTCCTCACCAGTGAGCCCTGTCCGTCCTGCGGGGGCGGCAGACTGCGGCCCGAGGCGCTGGCGGTGACCTTCGCGGGGCGGACGATCGCCGCCCTGGCGGCGCTGCCGCTCACCGAGCTGGCCCGGGTGCTGCGCTCCGGCGGCGGGGAGGGCGGGGACGGGGAGGAGACGGCCCGGGTGCTGGCCGCCGATCTGCTGGCGCGGATCGGCACGGTCACCGAACTGGGCCTCGGCTATCTCAGTCTGGACCGGGCCACTCCGACGCTCTCCGCCGGGGAGCTTCAGCGGCTGCGGCTCGCGACCCAGCTGCGGGCCGGTCTCTTCGGGGTGGTGTATGTGCTGGACGAGCCGTCGGCCGGGCTGCATCCGGCGGACACCGAGGCGCTGCTGGTGGTTCTGGAGCGGCTCAAGGCGGCGGGGAACTCGGTGTTCGTGGTGGAGCACCAGCTGGAGGTGGTGCGGGGCGCGGACTGGGTCGTCGACGTGGGGCCGCGGGCGGGCGAGCACGGCGGTCTGGTGCTGTACTCCGGTCCGGTGGCGGGGCTCGCGGACGTCGGGGAGTCGGCGACCCGGCGGTTTCTCTTCGACCGCTCCCCCGCGCCCGCCCGGGCGGTCCGGGAGCCGGCCGGGTGGCTGGGGATCGGCCCGGTCACCCGGCACAATCTGCGCGGTGCGACGGCACGGGTGCCGCTCGGGGCGCTGACGGCGGTCACCGGGGTGTCGGGTTCGGGCAAGTCGACCCTGGTGGGGTCGGTCACCGGGGATACGCCGGGGGTGGGACGGCTGGTGACGGTGGACCAGCGGCCCATCGGGCGTACGCCCCGCTCCAATCTCGCCACCTACACGGGCCTGTTCGACGTGGTGCGGAAGGTGTTCACCGCCACCGACGAGGCGCGCCGGCGCGGCTACCGTGCGGGCAGGTTCTCGTTCAATGTGGCGGGCGGGCGGTGCGAGACCTGCCAGGGCGAGGGGTTCGTCACCGTGGAGCTGCTCTTTCTGCCCAGTACGTACGCGCCGTGCCCGGACTGCCGGGGCGCTCGCTACAACCCGGAGACCCTGGAGGTGCGGTACCGGGGGCTGAGCATCGCCGAGGTGCTGGAGCTGACCGTCGAGGCGGCCGCGGGCTTCTTCGCCGATGTGCCGGCGGCGTCCCGCGCCCTGGCCACGCTGCTCGATGTGGGGCTGGGTTATCTGCGTCTCGGGCAGCCCGCGACGGAGCTGTCGGGCGGCGAGGCCCAGCGGATCAAGCTGGCGACGGAGCTTCAGCGTCCGCGCCGTGAGCACACCCTGTATGTCCTGGACGAGCCGACGACCGGTCTGCACCCCGCCGATGTGGAGGTGCTGATGCGCCAGTTGAACGGTCTGGTGGACGCCGGGCATTCGGTGGTCGTCGTGGAGCACGACATGGCGGTGGCGGCGGACGCGGACTGGGTGATCGATCTGGGGCCCGGCGGTGGCGACGAGGGCGGACGCGTCGTCGCCGCGGGCACCCCGGCCGAGGTGGCCTCGGCGGCGGGGAGCCGTACGGCGCCGTTTCTGGCGTCCGCCCTCGGGGAGCGTCAGGCGTAGGTGTAGAACTGGGTGTGGTCCAGCATGCTCTGGGGGGTCGTGTTGGTCCAGGGCGGCATGGTGTCGTTGAGGTCGATCACATTGGGCGTGGTCCCGGCGGGCAGGTACTCGGCGCTGGTCGGGTGGAGCGCGTGCCAGTCGGCCCAGAGCTTGTCGACGAACGAGTGGTGCAGCCAGAACACCGGGTCGTTCGGGGAGACGCTCGTCTCCATCTGACCCCAGATCCAGGTGTGCACCCGGTTGTGCATGCTCATGTACGCCGCCGTGCCTTCGAGCGTGGAGCGGAAGCCGGCCGAGGCGTCACTCCAGGGCGCGGAGTCGTAGGTGGGGATGGCGAGGGCGGCGTCGACCTGGGCGCGGGTGGGGAGCGTGGGGACGCGGTGGCCCAGATTGCGCGCGAGGAAGGGGCGGGTGTCGACCTGGATGTTGATCGGCCACTTGCCCGCGGAGTACGCGAAGGGGCCGTCCATCACCTGGTCGTCCAGGGGGCGTCCGGTGCCGCCGAGGAGGTCCGGCGCCCAGATCGAGGAGGCGACGGAGTTGTCGACGGTCCAGTCCCAGTAGGGGATCGACACCGACGCGTCGATCTTCTGGAGTTCGTTCTCGAAGTCGATGAGGAACTTGCGGTGCCAGGGCAGGAACGAGGGGCCGAAGTGGCCCACGTAGACGCCGGTGTTCATGTCCAGCGCGAAGCGGAGGCGGTGGGCGGCGACGAACTCGTCGTACACGCCTATGCGCTTGACCTCCAGCACCGCGTCGACGAAGGCCTTCTTCTCGGCGGCCGTGAGGTTCGCCTGGTTCTTGCGTACGGTCATGGCGACTGCTCCCGGCTCAGACGGTGGGGTTGAACGGGACGACGGAGGCGCCCTTGAGTGAGGTGACGGCGGTGCGCGCGGTCTCCAGCGGGGAGGCGAACCTCTCGTAGTGGTTGATCGCGCTGCTCCAGCCGCTCTTCCCGTGGTGCATCACATGGAGTTCGCGGCCGTCTATCAGGACGCGGAAGGCGGAGTCGTGTCCGGCGTGCCCTCCCCGGGCGTGGGCCGCGGCTCCCTCAAGGGGTTCGCCCTGGATGCGGCGGCCCTGGAAGACCTCGTCGAAGGCCACGGGCCCGCCGTTGCCGCCGGGCGGGGCCGCCTTGTTCTTGCCGCCGTCGGCGGGCGAGGAGTCCGCCCAGGCGCTGGCCACACCGACGAGCGCCAGGCCGGCGGCGGTGCCGGTGACGGCTCCCACGGCCTGACGGCGGGTGATTTTGGACATGACAGACAACCCCCAGAGAGACATGGCTGAAGGCGGCCCCCGGGTGTCGGGGCCGCCTTGACCATGCCTACACGGACAGTGATCACCCGTAATAGAGGGTGTCCGTCGGTTGGCTGTCATACGGACACGTCCTGGCGGGTCACACGGGGACCGACCTCTTCGATCTTGCTGCGGGCAAGCGCCGCATCAGTCCGGAAGAGGAGATTCCATTGAATGTGTGCCCTGTGCGTGAAGATCTTTCTGAGGCCGTCACGCCTTGACGCCTTGTATACGAGGGGTGAACATGGCCGAAAAGCGAGCAACCATTTGTCGGGTACATCCGATTCAGCGATTCACCGATTCGCTCGGCTGCCGTCCGACTACCGCTTGACCTTGCGGTTTGCCCGCAGCCACTCCTTGTTCATGGCCGTGATCGACGGCAGCGGAATGCCCTTCGGGCAGGCGGTGGCGCACTCCCCGGTCAGTGTGCAGCCGCCGAAACCCTCCTCGTCCATGGTCGCGACCATGTCGAGCACCCGGGTCTCGCGCTCGGGCGCGCCCTGTGGCAGCACATTGAGGTGATTGATCTTCGCCGAGGTGAAGAGCATCGCCGAGCCGTTGGGGCAGGCGGCCACACAGGCCCCGCAGCCGATGCACTCGGCGTGCTCGAAGGCGAAGTCGGCGTCCGGCTTGGGCACCGGGGTGGCGTGGGCCTCGGGGGCCGCGCCGGTCGGGACGCTGACATAGCCGCCGGCCTGGATGATCCGGTCGAACGAGGAGCGGTCCACCACCAGATCCTTGACCACCGGGAAGGCGGCGGCCCGCCAGGGCTCGACGTCGATGGTGTCGCCGTCCGCGAAGGACCGCATGTGGAGCTGGCAGGTGGTGGTGCGCTCGGGGCCGTGCGCGTCGCCGTTGATGACCAGGCTGCACGCTCCGCAGATGCCCTCGCGGCAGTCGTGGTCGAAGGCGACGGGATCCTCGCCGCGCAGGATGAGGTCCTCGTTGAGGGTGTCGAGCATCTCCAGGAACGACATGTCCGGGGAGATGCCGTCCACCTCGTAGGTGGCCATCGTGCCGGACGCGCCGGCGTCGCGCTGACGCCAGACACGCAGTTTGAGCTTCATGCGTAGCTCCGCTGAGTGGGGTGGACGTACTCGAAGACGAGGTCTTCCTTGTGCAGGACGGGCGCGGCGCCGGTCTCGGTGAACTCCCAGGCCGCGGCGTAGCCGAACTCCTCGTCCCGGCGGGCCGCCTCGCCGTCCGGGGTCTGGGACTCCGTGCGGAAGTGGCCTCCGCAGGACTCGGCGCGGTGGAGGGCGTCCAGGCACATCAGCTCGGCGAGTTCCAGATAGTCGACGATGCGGTTGGCCTTCTCCAGGGACTGGTTGAACTCCTCGCCGGTGCCCGGGACCTTGATCCGCCGCCAGAACTCCTCGCGGATCTGCGGGATGCGGTCGAGTGCCTTGCGCAGCCCCTCCTCGGTGCGGGCCATTCCGCAGAACTCCCACATCAGCTCGCCGAGTTCGCGGTGGAAGGAGTCGGGGGTGCGGTCGCCGTCGACGGCGAGGAGCAGCCGGATCCGGTCCTCGGTCTCCGCGAGCACCTCGGCGACGGCGGGGTGCGAGGCGTCGGGCCGGTCGCCGAGCGGGGCCCGGGCCAGATAGTCGTTGATGGTGGAGGGGAGGACGAAGTAGCCGTCGCCGAGCCCCTGCATCAGCGCCGACGCGCCGAGCCGGTTGGCCCCGTGGTCGGAGAAGTTGGCCTCGCCGATGGCGAAGAGACCGGGGACGGTGGTCTGGAGGTCGTAGTCGACCCAGAGTCCGCCCATGGTGTAGTGGACGGCGGGGTAGATCCGCATGGGGACCTCGTACGGGTTCTCCGCCGTGATCCGCGCGTACATGTCGAAGAGGTTGCCGTACTTCTCCTCGACCTTGGCCCGGCCCATCCGCGCGATGGCGTCGGCGAAGTCGAGATAGACGCCCTGCCCGCCGGGGCCCACGCCCCGGCCCTCGTCGCAGACGTTCTTCGCCGCGCGGGAGGCGATGTCGCGGGGGACGAGGTTGCCGAAGGAGGGGTAGATCCGCTCCAGGTAGTAGTCGCGCTCGTCCTCGGGGATCTCGTGGGCGGGCCGTTGGTCGCCCGGGGCCTTGGGGACCCAGATCCGGCCGTCGTTGCGGAGCGACTCGCTCATCAGCGTCAGCTTGGACTGGTGGTCGCCGGTGCGCGGGATGCAGGTGGGGTGGATCTGGGTGAAGCAGGGGTTGGCGAGGTAAGCGCCGCGCCGGTGGGCGCGCCAGATCGCGGTGGCGTTGGAGTTCATGGCGTTGGTCGACAGATAGAAGACATTGCCGTAGCCCCCGGTCGCCAGCACCACCGCGTCGGCGAAGTGGCTGGAGATCTCGCCGGTGACCAGGTCGCGGGCGACGATGCCGCGGGCCCGTCCGTCGATGACGATCAGATCGAGCATCTCGGTGCGGGCGTGCAGGGTGACCGTGCCCGCCGCGATCTGCCGGGAGAGCGCCTGGTACGCGCCGAGGAGCAGCTGCTGTCCGGTCTGTCCCCGGGCGTAGAAGGTACGGGAGACCTGGACGCCGCCGAAGGAGCGGGTGTCGAGGAGTCCGCCGTACTCCCGGGCGAAGGGGACGCCCTGGGCCACGCACTGGTCGATGATCTCCACGGAGACCTGGGCGAGGCGGTGGACATTGGACTCGCGGGCGCGGAAGTCGCCGCCCTTGACCGTGTCGTAGAAGAGACGGTGAATGGAGTCGCCGTCGTTGCGGTAGTTCTTGGCGGCGTTGATGCCGCCCTGGGCGGCGATGGAGTGGGCGCGGCGCGGGGAGTCCTGGTAGCAGAACTGCTCGACGTGGTACCCCTGCTCGCCGAGGGTGGCTCCGGCCGCGCCGCCCGCGAGACCGGTGCCGACGACGATGACGGTGTGCTTGCGGCGGTTGGCCGGGTTGACCAGCTTGGCCTCGAAGCGGCGGCGGTCCCAGCGCTCGGCTATCGGCCCCTCGGGGGCCTTGGTGTCGGCGACCGGCGCGCCGGTCGTGTACTGCGTGAAGTCCATGCTCAGCTCACCACTCCGGTCATGACGGCGACGGGTACGGCGACGAAGCCCGCGGTCAGCACCAGGGCGAGACCGTTGGCGGCCGCCTTGAGCGCGCGGTCCCGGGTGGCGCTGCCGGCTCCGAGCGTCTGGGCGGCGCTCCAGAAGCCGTGGCGGATGTGCAGGCCCAGGGCGAGCATCGCCGTGAGGTAGATGACGTTGCCGTACCAGGTGGAGAAGGTCGCGACGACGTTCTCGTACGGGCGTCCCGGCTGGGCGTTCTCGTTGACGGTGAGGGTCGTCAGATCGAGGATGTGCCAGACGATGAAGAGCGCGAGGATGATGCCGCCCCAGCGCATGGTGCGGGTGGCGTAACTCGCCCGCTTGCGCTTGTGCGCGTAGGAGACGGGCCGGGCCCGGATGTCGCGCCTGCTCAGCTGGTACGCGGCGACGCCGTGCGCCACCACCGCCGCGAGCAGGCCGATCCTGACGATCCACAGGGCCCACTCCTGGTGGAGCACGGGTGCGCCCATGGTGCGCAGCCAGTGACCGTACTCGTTGAACTCCTGCGGGCCGAAGAAGACCTTGAGGTTGCCCAGCACATGCGCGGCGAGGTAGCCGAGCATCATCAGGCCGCTCACCGCCATGACGGTCTTCTTGCCGAGCGTCGATCCCCAGAAGGTGCGTCTGGGTGGCGTCTTCCGGTCCGCCGGTCCCTTTTCGGTACGCGTTGCCACAGCCATGGGGGGAACGGTATGGCCGGAAGTCTTCAGAGGTCCAAGACATGATTCGGCTGATATCCATAGCCAAAGCCTATGGTGCGCTACCGTGAAGTATGCAATTTCAGCAGCTTCTGTACTTTGTGGCGGTCGCCGAGACCCGGCATTTCACCCATGCCGCCGAGCGGGTCCATGTCTCCCAGCCCTCGCTGTCGCAGCAGATCAGGGCGCTGGAGACGGAGCTGGGGGCGGAGCTGTTCAGCCGGGCGCGGGGCAATATCGGGCTGACCGAGGCGGGTGAGGCGCTGCTGCCGCTGGCGCGCCGGATCCTGGCGGACGCGGACACCGCCCGGCAGGAGGTGCAGGAGCTGGCGCAGCTGCGGCGGGGGCGGGTGCGGCTGGGGGCGACGCCGAGTCTCTGCACCGGTCTGCTGCCGGAGGTGCTGCGGGTCTTCCACGACCGCCATCCGGGGATCCGGCTGCTGATCGAGGAGGGCGGGTCGCACGATCTCGTGCGCCAGCTGGCGCGGGGGGCGCTGGATCTCGCGCTGATCGTGCTGCCGCTGCCGCCCGGGTCGCCGGCGCTGACGACGGTGGAGCTGCTCCAGGAGGATCTGGTGGTGGTCTCGGCCGCGTCGGGGAAGCCGCCCCGGCGGCCGGCGCGGATCTCCGATCTGCGGGATCAGCCGCTGGTGATGTTCCGGCACGGGTACGACCTGCGGGAGCTGACGGTGGCGGCGTGCCGGGCGGCGGGCTTCGAGCCGGGGTTCACGGTGGAGGGCGGCGAGATGGACGCGGTGCTGGGGTTCGTACGGGCGGGGCTGGGGGTCGCGGTGGTGCCGAGCATGGTGGCGGGGCGGGCCGGGCCCGGGTTCCGGGTGACCCCGCTCGCGGATCCGGGGCTGCGACGGACGATCGCGCTCGCCCATCGCAGCGATGTGGCTCCGCCGAGGGCGGCGAGGGAGTTGCAGCGGGTGCTGCTGGACTCCCGGGAGTGAGACGGCGGCCCTCCGGGGGGGGGACCGACCGGCGGCGGGGGACGCCGCCCCTGGTGGGGCAGGGGCGGGCGGTGCGTACGTACGGGCCGACGGGCCGGGCCCGCGGGTCAGACGGCGTCGGCGAGCGAGAGCGCGTGGAGCCGGTCCGGCGGTCCGGGGCGGGCGTAGTACCAGCCCTGGGCCGTGTCGCAGCCCAGCTCCCTCAGCCGCGCCGCCTGTGCTCCCGTCTCCACTCCTTCCACCGTCACGGCCAGCTCCAGGCTGTGCGCCAGCGAGACGATCCCCTCCACGATCTTGACGTCGACCGGGTCCACCGGCAGCTGCTGCATGCCCTGGGTGAAGGAGCGGTCCAGCTTCAGGACGCTGACCGGCAGCCGGCGCAGATTCGCCAGATTGGAGTACCCGGTGCCGAAGTCGTCCAGGGCGATGTCGACGCCCATGTCGGCGAGCTGCCGCAGCGGCTTCAGCAGCTGCTCGTCCGCGCCGATCAGCGCGGACTCGGTGACCTCCAGGCAGAGCGCGCCCGGCGCGAGGCCGGAGCCCTCCAGGACGGCGACCGTGTCGGTGACCAGACCGGGGTGGTGCAGCTGGGTGGGCGAGAGGTTCACATTGATCCGCAGCGGGCCGCCGTCGGCGTGGTTCTCCTGCCAGTACATCGCCTGGCGTACCGCCTCCTGGAGCACCCAGCGCCCCAGCGGCACGATCAGACCGGTGTGCTCGGCCAGCGGAATGAACTGGTCCGGCCCCAGCACCCCGTGCTGGGGGTGGTGCCAGCGCACCAGCGCCTCCGCGCCGTGCACGCTGCCGTCGTCCATGTGCACCAGCGGCTGGTACTCGATGAAGAACTCGCCGCGCTCCAGCGCGGCGGGGAGCGCGGTGGTCAGTCCGTGCCGGGTGATGGCGCGGGCGTCCAGCTCGGGATCGGCGATCTCGTAGCGGTTGCCGCCGGCGGACTTCGCGCGGTACATGGTGATGTCGGCGCTGCGCAGCACCTCGGCCGTGGTGCGCTCCCCCGCCGGGCCCTCGACGATGCCGATGGAGCCCCGGACGGAGAGTTCCCGCCCGTCCACCCGGATGGGCGCGGCGAGCACGCCGAGGATCCTGGAGGCCAGCTCGCGCACCTCGTGCTGGGTGTCGGGGCCGGTGGTCAGCGCGACGAACTCGTCGCCGCCGAGCCTCGCGACCATCTCGCCCGGCGCGGTGGCGCAGCTCTGGAGCCGGTCGGCGACCTCCACCAGCAGCCGGTCGCCGGTGGCATGGCCGAGGCTGTCGTTGATGACCTTGAAACCGTCGAGGTCGAGATAGCAGAGGCCGAAACGGCGGTCCTCGCCGCCGGAGATCGCCTTCTCCAGCCGCTCGGAGAAGAGCGTCCGGTTGGGCAGTCCCGTCAGCGCGTCATGGGTGGCCTCGTACCGCAGCCGCAGAGTGAGCAGCCGGCGCTCGGTGGTGTCCTCCAGCAGCACCAGCTGGTACTGCGGCCGGCCCTCGGTGTCGCGCAGCAGAGAGACCGTCAGATTGGTCCACAGCACGGTGCCGTCGTTGCGGAAGAACGGTTTCTCCACCCGGAAGTGCTCGCGTTCGCCCCGGATCAGCTCGCGGTGCAGCTGCCAGACGTGCGGCCGGTCCTCGGGGTGGGCCCAGTCCGTGACCTTCTTGCCGCGGACATGGTGTTCGAGGCCGCCGAACATCCGGGTCAGGGTCTCGTTGAGCTCCAGCACATTGCCGTCGAGATCGGCGATGCCGATGCCGATCGCCGCGCCCTCGAACACGGCGCGCAGCCGGGTCTCGGTGGCGTGCAGCGCGCTCACGGCGTCCGAGCGGGCCTGGAGCGCGGAGCGGGCGATGGCCTCCTGCTCGCCGAGGGTGCGGGTGCGCAGCGCGCCGGCGAAGCCGGCGGCGACCGCGTGCTGGAGCCGGGCGCAGCGGGCGCGGCCGTCCTCGGCCGCCGGGTCGTTGCCCTGCGCGGATCCGATGCCGCAGTAGAGCACCAGATAGGCGTCGACGACTCCGAGCGTACGGCTGAGCGCCTCGGGGTCGGTGCAGTGGGCCTCGACGAGCGCCGCGCCGATCCGCTGGGCCGCCCTCGGGTCGAAGACCCGGGCGTGCAGCGACTCGCTCAGCATCCGTGCCAGCGGCAGCAGATGCTCCTCGACCTCGGCCCGGGTGAGCGAGGTCGCCGTCACGGGGAAGACGGCACGGCTCCAGATGGTGGCGAACCGGCGGAGTCTGTCCTCAAGTCCGTCCGGGTCCGCCGCGGGGTGCACGATCTGCGAGGGCGTCATCACGCCTTGCGCCCCACCCCGGCGAAGCCTGTGAAGGCATATGGGTCCTCCTGCTCGGCTGGGGCGTCCGGCCGCCAGTCGGGCGGCGACACCAGTCCGGGCTCGACCATCTCGTACCCCTCGAAGAACCTAGCTATGTGATCTTGTGAACGCATGATCAGCGGATTGCGGATCTCACGGTAGACGTCGACCGCGCGGGCCGCCTGTTCCTCCGGCACCGGGACTCCGTCGTACGCGGCGTGGTTGATGACGATCAGGCTTCCGGGCGCGAGGGCGTCCCGCAGTTCGGCCACCGCGCCGTACGGGTCGTCCGCGTCCTCGACGAAGTGGAGCACGGAGAGCAGCAGAAGCGCCACCGGCCGGTCGCGATCGAACAGTCCGGCGAATTCCGGGCTGTCGAGGATCTGCCCGGGTCTGCGCAGATCGGCGGCGATGAAGGCGGCGGCCGGGCCTTCGCCGAGGGCGGCCCGGCCGTGTGCGACGGCGACCGGGTCACGGTCGGCGCAGAGCACCCGGGAGTCGGGGTCGGCCTTCAGCGCGACCTCGTGGACGCCTCCGAAGGCGGGGATCCCGGAGCCGATGTCGAGAAACTGGGTGACGCCCCGGGATGCCGCGTAGCGCACCGCGCGGCGCATGAACGCGCGGTTGGCCTGCATGACCTTCGGCAGGCCGGGCAGGAGCGCGAGGACCCTGCGGGCGGCCTCCCGGTCGACCTCGAAATTATGTGAACCGCCCAGGTAGAAGTCGTGCATTCTGGACACGCTCGGCATCGATATGTCGATGCCGGGCGCGGCCCAGACGGGACGCTCCATCGATGTCTCCAACCAGGTCGCCAGGGTCGCCACGGGGGAAGTCCGGCCATGCTCATGGCCGCTGTTCGAGCCGAGGCTACTGATCGCCCGCCAATTGGGCGAGTCCAAACGGAAATTCGCGGTCCGTTCTTGGTCACACAACCCTCACGTCCGCCGGTCCGCCGGTGCCGCCGCGAGCACGGGGACGAACACCGCGGTGACCGCGAGTGAGCTGCCGCGCCGCTCGCCCGTGCCCGCTCCCGCTCTCCGTCGTCCGTCGTCCGTCCGGACGCCCGGACGCCCGGACGCCCGGTGCCGGACATTTTCGGGCGGGGCAGGGGGAGGCCGACACCTCAGGGGTGTCCTCCGCACGGCCCAAGCGGATGACCCATTCGCCCGGCAGGGATCGCGGGCCCGCGACGGCGCTCTTAGCGTTCCGGATATCGAGGGGCATTCCCTGTCTTGTGTGGAAATCGGTTCCGCGACAGCTCCTCGGGGAACCCGGAGGACTCACCATGCGCGCGATATGTGCCGCGTCCGCCGCCGTGCTGGGAGCGGCGACCCTCGCCCTGGCCGCGCCCGCCGCCACCGCGGCCGACGGAAAGGCCTCGCCCCTCTTCACCGTCAGCCCCTCGACCGTGACGCCGGGCGGTCGGGTCTTTCTCTCCGCGAGCGGGTGCGAGACCACGGCCACCGCGTCGTCCGGGGTCTTCGAAGCCGTGACCATCCAGCCCGGGACCTCGTCGGTCGTCACCGTGGCGGCCGGGGCCCGGCCCGGGACCCAGCACTCGGTCCAGTTCACCTGCGGAAGCCGGCGCGGCTCGTTCAATCTCACCATCGCGGGCGGCAGCTCGACCCCGACCGTCAGCTCCACCGTGAGCGTCGGTTCCGCCTCGACCGTCCGCGCCACGCCCGGCTCCAGCGCCCCGGCCACTCCGCAGGGCGTCAGGGGCGGGCTCGGCGGCAGCGTCGGGGAGACGGACATCTGGGACATCGTGATCGGCGCGGCGCTGGTGCTGGCCGCGTCCGGCGGGGCCGTACTCGCCGTCCGCAGACGGCCCGCGGACGACCACCGGCACTGACCGCCCTTCACCCCACCGCCGGCCTCGCCCCGGTTCCCGCCCGGGAACCGGGGCGAGGGCGGTCCTAGGCTCGTCCGCCGACCGTGCGGCGGCGGCGGGCGATGAAGAGGGTTCCGCCGACGGCGGCCGTGGTGACGAGGCCCGCGCCGACGGCCATCTCGGCCGAGGTGGGGCCCATCGAGCCGCCGAGGCCGCCATGGGTGCCGCGGCCGGAGAGCACGGTGAACCGCGCGGTCTCCACCTGCGAGTTGCTCTGGCAGCGGACCGCGAGATGGTAGCGGCCGGGTGAGGCGTGGTCGTGGATCCGCGCGCCGACGCTGAGGGAGTTCCCCCGGTTGTCCCGGCCGTCGCCCCGGTCCTCGCCCCGCGCGTCGCCGCCCCGCGCGTCGCCCCGGTTCTCACCCCGGTTGTCGGTGCGGTTGTCGCCGCCCCGGTTCTCGCCGCCCCGGTCGTCCTCGCGGTTCTCCCTGCCCTCGCCCCGGTCTTCGCCCCGGTCGTCCCCCCGGCCGCCCTCGCGGTTCTCCCCCCGGTGCAGGCTGATGCGCGGGAAGGCGTTGGACGTGATGGTGCCCCCGCGTCCGCAGCCGCGCACGGTGATCGTCAGAGTGGCGCCCTGATGGACGGCGTGCGGACTGACGGAGACATGAAGCGATTCATGTTCCTGGCTGTCGCCGCCCGCGGCGGCCACCGGGGCGGACAGCCCTACGGCAGCGCACGCGGCGGCGGCCACTGCGAGAGCGCGTGAAGCACGCATCGTGAACCTCCAGAGGAAGACGCACCGAAGCGGCGCTCCGGGGATTCGACGAGTACGCCTTCCATGACGAACCCTCACCGGACCCGACATTCCCCGCATTTCGGCGCTGGTCCACCCCAGTGAGACGACACACCGGCGACACGCCGACGCGATCTGACGGAGGCGCAGGTCATGGACCTTTCCGGGATTCCGTCCGGCCGGTGCCACGGATGGACCACCCCGAGTGGCCGACGCCACCCGTTCGCCCTTCCCTTCTCGCCGCTCCCCCGCCGCTCGCCTAGCGTGCCCCTGGACGCCAGAGAAATAGGACAAAAGGAGAATCATGGGCGAGGGGTACCCCGGCTCGAAGTCACGCGGACGCTCGCCCTGGGGGGTGCTGGCCCTGGTGATGCTGACCGGGATCGCGCTGATGAAGGACGGCGTCGATGTCTCGCTCGGCCCTCCGCAGCCCGCCGCCGCGGCCTCCCTCGGCCGTACGGCGGGGGAGACCTTCGCCCCGCTGGTCCCCCCGAAGTCCATGGACTTCGCCCCCGCCGAGCGGATCCGTGTCCCCGCCCTCTCGATCGACGCTCCGATCATGGACGTCGGTCTGGACGCCGACGGCTGGATCGAGGCCCCGCCGGCGAAGGATCCCAATATCGCGGGCTGGTACCAGAACGGCATCTCCCCCGGCCAGCGCGGCACCTCGGTCGTCGTGGGCCATGTCGACAACCGCTCGGGGCCCGCCGTGTTCTACGGTCTCGGCTCCGTCCGCAGGGGCGACCGGATCGAGGTCCCCCGGTTCGACGGCTCGGAGGCCGTCTTCGAGGTGTACGGGGTGGAGGTGTTCGCCAAGAACGACTTCCCCGCCGCCCAGGTCTACGGGGACACCGGTCACGCCGAACTCCGGGTGATCACCTGCGGCGGCGGCTACTCGAAGGCGGACGGCTACGAGGCGAACGTCGTCGTCTTCGCCCGGCTGGTCAAGGCCGGCTGACGGGCCCTCCCCCGGCCCGGGTCCGGGCCGCCTGCTCCCTCGTCGGCGCGGGGGCCTGAGTACGCGTACTCATGTCCCCGGGCCTTCCGTCGGCACAGACTGTGGGCTCACCGCGGACCGTCGAAGGAGTGAGCGTTGAGGCGCGCCGAACAGGCTGGGCAGCAGAGGGACGAACGCACGGCGGCACCGGACGGGGGAACCGCCCGGCGGGCGGTGCTCGGTCTCGGCGCGGGAGCGGCGCTGGCCCTCGGCGCGGGGTCGCCGGCTTCCGCGACACCGGCCGGCCGCGAACCCGGACCCGGGCCCGGTGCGAACCGCGAGGTCCGGCGGCGGCTGCGGGAGCTGGAGCGGACGCACGGCGGACGGCTCGGCGTCTTCGCCCGGAACACGGTCACCGGACGGACCGTGCGGTACCGGGCGGACGAGACCTTCCCGATGTGCTCGGTCTTCAAGACGCTCGCCGTGGCGGCCGTGCTGCGGGACCTGAACCAGGACGGCCGGTTCCTCGGCCGTCGCGTCCGGTACACCAGGGAGTTCGTCGACACCTCGGGCGGCGGGTCGGTCACGTCGGAGGAGAAGAACATCTCGGGCGGCATGACGGTGTACGAGCTGTGCTCCGCCACCGTCAACCACAGCGACAACGCCGCCGCCAATCTGCTCCTGCGAGAGCTGGGCGGCCCCGGCGCGATCACCGCCTTCTGCCGCTCGATCGACGACCCGGTCACCCGCCTCGACCGCTGGGAGCCCGAGCTGAACTCGGCCGAGCCGGGCCGTACGACCGACACCACCAGCCCGTACGCCATCGCCCGGAGCTACGAACGGCTCGTCGTCGGCGACGCGCTCACCGGCGCCGCCCGGAGCCTGCTCACCGGCTGGCTCCTCACCAACACCACCGGCGGCAAGCGCCTCAGGGCCGGCGTCCCCGCCGACTGGGCCCTCGGCGACAAGACCGGATCCGGGAGTTACGGCGTCGCCAACGACGTGGGCGTCGCCTGGACCCCGGACGGCGTCCCGGTGGTCCTCGCGGTCCTCACCGCCAAGGACTCCCCCGACGCCCCCTGGGACAACACCCTGGTAGAGAGCGCAGCGAGACTCCTCGCCACCGCGCTGACCGGCGACTGAGCACCGGCAGGACCACCGGCCCGCGCGGGCGGTTCAGCGGCGCGGCACGGTGATCCGGTAGCCGTCCTCCAGGAGTTCGGGGAGATAGTTGCGGATCGCGGCGACGCTCTGGGAGCGGTCGCCGCCCGCGTCGTGGGAGAGCACCACCACTCCGGGGGCCGCGCCGTCCAGCACGCGGCTGACGATGGTGCCGGTGCCGGGTTCGGTCCAGTCGAGGGTGTCGAGGGTCCAGGCGAGCGGCTCCATGCCCAGTTCGGCCCCGATCTCGAAGGAGTGCCGGTTCCATGCCCCGAAGGGGGCGCGGTACCAGAGCGGGGGGAGCCCGGACACCTCCTCGATCACCTCGCTGGTACGGCCCAGCTCGGCGCGGATGCCGGACGGGGCGAGGCCGGGGATCAGCGGATGGGACCAGGAGTGGTTGCCGATCACATGGCCGTCGTCGGCGATCTCGCGCACCAGGTCGCGGTGGACGGTGGCCATCTCGCCGCAGAGGAAGAACATGGCGCGGACGTCGTACCGGCGGAGTGTGCGGAGGATGGCGGGGGTGTAGCGGGGATCGGGCCCGTCGTCGAAGGTCAGGACCATGGTGCGGCCGGTGGACTCGGGCAGTCGGTGGAAGGGGCGGCGGCGCACCGGGGGGAGGGCCCTGCGCCCCCCCGGCAGCTGGGCGGTCATGGGCTCCAGCCGGTAGGCGGAGGCCCGTACGGCCTGTCCGGCGGCCATCGGGGGCCCGGCGGCCCCGGCCGCTCCCCCGGCGGCGGCTCCGGGGCGGGTGGCCGCCCCGGGGGTGAGCCCTTCGGGGAGCAGCAGGCCCGCCGTGGCGGCTGCGCCGAGGAACGCGGTGAAGCGGAGCACCGATCGGCGGTCCGGCGGTCTCTGATCCTTCGTCATGCCCAACAGCTCGCACGGTGTCCGCGCCAGAATGATGATCAACACGCGCCGGTGGACGAAAGCACCCGATGGGAGCAGTCGTGCGAAGGGCCCACTGCTGTGCGGCGGACCGGGCGGGGTGAGGCGGGCAGGGGTGAGGCGGGCGGACGGTCAGCGGGTCGCCATGGTGAGCCCGTCGGCGGCCGCGCCCCTGCCGAGGACGGCGGCGGCGATGGAGTCCTGGGTCTCCCGGTAGTCGTCCCGCTCCCCCTCGCGCTCCAGCGCGTCCGGCAGATTGACCAGCCGTCCGGTGCCGGTGTCGAACCACTGGGGGATGAACTCGGCCTTCCGGACCGTCCAGCGCCCGCCGGGCCGGGCGGGCGGCGCGAAGGTGAAGCGGCCGATGGAGCCCTGGTTGCCACGCGCGTCGTAGCCGCCCGTGTAGTCGAACATCGGCCCGGCGACCTGGTCGCCCATGCCGTAGATCACCCAGGTGCCGTTCACCTTCTCGTAGGCCTGCGGGACGTGTGCGTGTGTGCCGATGATCAGGTCGATGTCGGGGCGGCCCGCCGTCGTGGCGGCGGTGAGCGAGCGGGCCAGGGACAGCTGCCGCTCGTCGGGGTCGGTCTGCCACTCGGTGCCCCAGTGGAGGCTGGTGACGACCACGTCCGCCCCGGCCCGCCGGGCGGCCCGGGCGTCCGCGAGGATCTTCTCCTCGTCGAGCGGGCTGACCGCCCAGGGGCGGCCCTCGGGCAGCGGGTAGTCGTTGGTGCCGTAGGTGTACGCGAGCTGGGCCACCTTCGCGTCGCCCGCCCTCAGCCATGCCGGGGTGTTCGCCTCGGCGGCGGTGCGGGCGGAGCCGTGGTGGGCGACGCCCGCCGCGTCCAGGGCGTCCAGGGTGCGGCGGATGCCCTCGGCGCCGTCGTCCAGGGAGTGGTTGGAGGCGGTGGAGCAGGCGTCGTAGCCGGTGGCGGCGAGGCCCGCCGCGACCTCGGGCGGGGAGGTGAAGGCGGGGTAGCCGCTGTAGTCGCCGTCCGCGCCGTAGACGGTCTCCATGTGGCAGATCGCCACGTCGGCGGCGGAGACGACCGGGCGCACCGCCGCGAGCATGGGGGCGAAGTCGTAGCCGTCGCCGCCCGCGTCCGTCCGGGCCCGGTCGATGATCGAGTCGTGCGGGAGCACGTCTCCGCTGGCGACGAGGGTGAATTCGCGCGCGGGCGCGGGTTCGGCGGTGGCGGCCGGGGAGGAGCGCCGCGCGGAGGGGTCGGTCTGCCGTCCGGGGCCCGCGCAGGCGGTGGCCGCGAGGAGGGCGGCGGCGGTGAGGGCGGCGGCGCGGGCGCGCGGTGACCGGCCTCGTCCCGGCTGCCGGATCGGCCGCCGTGCGGGCCGCAGTGCCGACTGTCGGCTCGGTTGCCGTGTCATGGGGGACTCCCAATCGCTGCAATTCACATTAAATATGACTATGTGAATGCACAGCGCGGGCGGTGCGGAGTCAAGCGTCACAGCCGCCACGGTCACTGAAACGGACCCCAGCCATCCATTTCACTGCCGCTCAGCGGCCCGTTCCCCGACCGTCCCGATCCGGCCAACCGTTCGGCGCACCACTCGCCGCTCCACCGCGACCGCTCGCCGACGGCCCGGCGAGCCCGTCTGTCCCCGAGCGCCCCGATGCGTTCGGATACGCCCCAGACCAGTGAGCCAGGTAACAGCGACTCCGCGCGAAAGGATGTTTGGCCATGGCGACCGCGACCGCGCCCGCTTCAGCGACCACAGCCGAGCGGACCACCGACGAGCAGACCATGGCGGAGGTCCAGCGCGAGCACGGCCCCGCGCTGCTCAGCTTCCTCCAGGGGCTGACCTACGGCGACCAGCAGCGCGCCGAGGATCTGCTCCAGGAGACACTCGTCCGCGCCTGGCAGCACCCCGAGGCGTTCCGCCGCCCGTACGAGTCCATGCGGCCCTGGCTCTTCACCGTCGGCCGGCGGCTGGCGATCGACGCGCGCCGCTCCCGGCTGGCCCGCCCCGTCGAGATCGGCGACGGAGCGCTGGCCGCCACCCCGGACCCCGCCGACCCCGCCGAGAAGGCCGTCGCCGCGCTCGACGTCCGCGCGGCGGTCGACTCCCTGAGCCCCGAGCACCGGGCGGTGCTGATCAGCGTCTACTTCCACGGACTGAGCGTCAGCGAGGCCGCCGAGGCGCTCGGCATACCGCCCGGCACGGTCAAGTCGCGCTCGCACTACGCCCTGCGCGCCCTCTCCCGGGGTCTGCCCGGCTACGCGCGCTCGCACCGCTCCCCCGGGCACGGACGGGCATGAGCGCGAGCGGCCCGCACCCGTCCGGCGGCTCCGTCACCGGCGTCCCGGACATCCCGCCCGTACCCCCCTCCCCCTCGGGCCACGGAAACCGTGCGGTCCCGCGCGAATCGACACGCCGAAGTTGGGTAAACACCCGCCGCGAACCATGCCAGTCGGAGGAGGCTCGTCTCTGGGCGCGAGACGACGAGGCCCGCACGAGCACGCGCACGGAAGAAGGTGGGACGGGTGCACCCCGAGGGTACGGACGGCACCGGCGGTGGCGCGCCGGCGATCCCCATGGCGTGGTTCTGCGCCGAATACGTGGCGGACGAGATGCTCCGCACCGGAGCGCTCGTGGAGGGGGGATCGCTCGAGTACCGGGCGGGCCGGGAGACGCTGGCCCTGACCATCTACCTCTGCGACACCTCCGACGAACTCGCCGGGGTCCGCGCGATGTCCAGGATCGAGGAGTGGCTGACCCTCACCTCCTACGGCCACCCCTGGTCGGACTGGGTACGGGAGCGCATGGCCGCCCGGGAGGAGTGCGAGCGGGACCTCGACGGCGGGTACGACCCCGATCTCGCGTTCGCCCGGCAGTCCTGGCGGTGGCTGCGCGCCACCGAGCTGCTCGCCACCGACCTCGGCGACGAGGAGCCCTGGCACCCGGCGGTGCCGCTCGACGCCCATGTGGACGAGTACGAGCAGATCTGGACACCGGCCTGGCAGCTGGGACTGCCGCTGAGCCATCTCGCCATCCACCTCTTCTGACGCCGGACGGCCGCCGGGACCGGCTCGCTCTTCAGTCCGCTCCGCCCGGGGCCCGGCGGCCGGGCGAGGAGTGCACCCCCGCCCGGTACTTGGGCACCCTCACCGTGACCTTCATCCCCGCCCCGACGCCCGTCTCGATCACCAGCCCGTGATCGTCCCCGTACACCTGGCGCAGCCGCTCGTCCACATTGGACAGGCCGATGCCCGGGGAACCGGTCCGCTCCCCCGCGAGAATCCGGCGGAGCACGGCCGGGTCCATGCCCACCCCGGAGTCCTCGATGGTCACCATGGCCTCCGCCCCGGCGTCCTGGGCCGCGATGGTGATGCGGCAGACGCCCGGGGAGTCCTCCAGCCCGTGTTTGACGGCGTTCTCCACGAGCGGTTGCAGACAGAGGAACGGCAGGGCCACCGGCAGCACTTCCGGAGCGATCTGGAGGGTGAGCTTCAGCCGGTCGCCGAAGCGGGCCCCGGCGAGCGCCAGATACTGCTCGATCGAGCGCAGTTCGTCGGCGAGCGTGGTGAACTCGCCGTGTCTGCGGAACGAGTAGCGGGTGAAGTCGGCGAACTCCAGCAGCAGCTCCCGCGCCCGCTCCGGGTCGGTGCGGACGAACGAGGCGATCGCGGCGAGCGAGTTGAAGATGAAGTGCGGGGAGATCTGGGCGCGCAGGGCTCTGATCTCGGCCTCGATCAGCCGGGTCCTGGAGCGGTCGAGTTCGGCCAGCTCCAGCTGTACGGAGACCCAGCGGGCCACCTCGGTGGCCGCCCTGACCAGCACCGCCGACTCCCGTGAACCATGGGCGACGAGCGCGCCGAGGACGCCCTCCTCGCCGGTCAGCGGCGCGATGACGGCCCACCGCAGCGGGCACTGCGGATCCGCGCACTCGCTCTGCACGCTCTGGCTGCGCCCGGAGTCGAGCATCTGCGCCACCCGCGCCATGACCAGCTGTTCGTGGTGGTCGCGGCCCGGTCCGTCCCAGGCGAGCACGGACTGGCGGTCGGCGAGGCACAGGGCCTCGGTGCCGAGCAGGGGGCGCAGCCGGCGGACGGCCTTGCGCGCGGTGTCCTCGGTGAGCCCGGCGCGCAGCGGGGGCGCGGCGAGGGAGGCGGTGTGCAGGGTGTGGAAGGTGGCGCGTTCGACGGGGGTGCCGAGATCGAGGTCGGGTCCGGCGGCGCGCCGCTCCAGCACTCTGCCGAGGAGGACTCCGGCGACGAGCAGGACCAGTCCGGCGGCGGTCAGCGCCGCGATCGCCGTGCCCGTCATCGCCCCGCTCCTTCTGGCCGGTGACGGCCGGTGAGATCTTCCGGGAGGTGGAGTCTGGCGAGGGTCGCCTCCACGCCGGGCGGCAGTCTGCGCGCGGTGGCCAGCGAGACGGCGATCATGGTGAGAAAGCCCAGCGGGACCGACCAGACGGCGGGCCAGGCCATCAGGGTGTGGGCCCAGCCCTCGGGGGCGATTCCGGCCCGGGTCGCCATCACGGCGGTGAGCGCGGATCCGCCGCCGACGATCAGGCCCGCCACGGCTCCCGGCGGGGTGAGCCGCCGCCACCAGATGCCGAGCACCAGCAGCGGGCAGAAGGAGGAGGCGGAGACGGCGAACGCGAGCCCGACCGCGTCGGCGACCGGCACATGGGTGGCGACGACGCTGACGGCGAGCGGCACCGCCATCGCGAGCAGGGTCGCCAGCCGGAAGTGGCGTACCCCGCGCGAGGGCAGCACGTCCTGCGAGATGACTCCGGCGACCGACATGGTCAGCCCGGAGGCGGTGGACAGGAACGCGGCGAACGCGCCGGCCGCCAGCAGCGCGCCGAGCAGTTCGCCCGCCGTCCCGCCGATGATCCGTTCAGGCAGGACCAGCACGGCGGCGTCCGCGTCCCCGGTGAGGGCCAGCTCGGGGGCGTATATCCGGCCCAGCGCGCCGTAGACCGGCGGCAGCAGATAGAAGACGCCGACCATGCCGAGGACCGCGAGGATGGTGCGCCGGGCGGCGCGGCCGTCGGGGCTGGTGTAGAAGCGGACGGCGACGTGCGGCAGTCCCATCGTGCCGAGGAAGGTCGCGAGGATCAGTCCGTAGGTGGCGTACAGGCCGTGGCCGTCCCCGGCCGACAGCGGCTGGGACCAGCTCGCCGGGTCGGTCTCCGAAGTGACACGGGCAGGCACCCGCGCGCCGGCGGGCAGGCCGAGCACGGTGCCCGCCCCGACGCGGTGGCCGCCCTCGGCGAGGGTGAGGGTGCGCCCGTGGTGCTCCTCGCCGTCGACCGAGCCGGAGACGGTGAGCGTGAGGGGGCGGTCGAGTTCGACGCGTACGGTGTCCTCGATCCGCACCTCGGTGTGCTCGCGCAGGACGGCGGGGGCGTCGAAGCGGGCGCGCGGCGCGTCGTCGCCGGTCCAGGCGGCGATCAGGAAGAGGGCGGGGACCAGGAGCGCGGTGAGCTTGAGCCAGTACTGGAACGCCTGGACGAAGGTGATGCTGCGCATGCCGCCCGCCGCGACCGCGCCGGCCACGACCAGGGCGACGATCAGGCCGCCCGCCCAGCCGGGCGCGCCGGTGAGGATCTCCAGGGTCAGTCCCGCGCCCTGGAGCTGCGGCAGCAGATACAGCCAGCCGATCCCGACGACGAAGAGACTGGCGATCCGGCGGGCGGCGGCGGATTCGAGCCGGGCCTCGGCGAAGTCGGAGAGGGTGTACGCCCCCGAGCGGCGCAGCGGGGCGGCGACCAGGACCAGCAGCACGAGATAGCCGGCGGTGTAGCCGACGGGGTACCAGAGCATGTCCGGGCCCTGGAGCAGGACCAGTCCCGCGATGCCGAGGAAGGAGGCGGCGGAGAGGTACTCGCCGCTGATGGCGGCGGCGTTGAGGCCGGGGTTGACGGTGCGGGAGGCGACGTAGAAGTCGGAGGTGGTACGGGATATTCGCAGGCCGAGCCCGCCGATGAGAAGGGTGGCGAGGACCACGGCGGCGACGGCGGTCACCGCGTACGCCTGGTTCACCGGCGGTCGCCGCCTTCGGGCCGGTGGGTGCGGTGCATGGGTCAGCGCCCTTCGACGAGCCCGAGGAAGTCCCGCTCGTTGCGCTCGGCCCGGCGGACGTACCAGCGGGCGGTGAGCCACATCAGGGGGTGGACGGCGACGCCGAGGGCCGCCCAGACGACCGCGCCGGGCGCCGGGGAGCCGTCGTCGAAGGCCGCCGGGAGGGCGAAGAAGAGGGGGAGTGTGCCGACGAGGAGGGCGAGCGAGGCGAGGGCGCAGAGCCCCGCGCGGAGCTGACTGCGCATCAGGGAGCGGACGTAGGTGGTGCCGAGGGTGGTGTGTTCGGTGATCTCGGACCTGGCGTGGGCGTGGCCCGGGGCCCGTCCGGCGGCGCGGGGCACACCGGTGACCACCTCGCGGCGGGGGCGTTGTTCCGCAGACATCGTCCGTCCGCTCCAGCGTCTCTCGGCGGTTCTTCCCGGAGGGCTCCCGGGCGGCATGGGGGAGTCTACGCAGGGGATTTGCCGGAAGGCAGAGGACCCGGGTTCAGTGCCGGGGCGGCGGGGAGCAGGCGCTCAGCGCGATCTCCAGCTCGACATAGGACTCCTCGGCCCGCCGGAAGGCGACCGCGAGCGCGGCCTCGGCGCGGGGGCCGACGAGCCCCTGGGCGGATTCATGGATCTCGTAGAGCACATCGGCCCAGCGCCCGGCGGCGCTTCTGACGCGGGTCAGCACGGCTTCGACGTCATGCGCGCCGGACACCCTGGTCGCCGGCAGGTTCCGGAGTTCCTCCAGCAGCGCTTCGATGTCGGTCATCGGACCCCTCACTCCCCGGCCAAGGCTATGCCTCCGGCGAGTCGGCGCACGGTGAATCCGGGAGGCGGCTCGGCCGACGGGGGACGGCGGTCGCCGGGCGGGTGTACGGGGTGGTGAACGGCGGCCGGGGCGCGGTGAGCGGTCGCCGCTCCGCGACGAACGGCGGCGGCGGCCGGTCAGCTCCGGGGGTGGCGCATCAGCAGCTCCCTCAGCTGCCGGGAGTGCCGGCGGCTGACGGCCAGTTCCGCCGTGCCCACCCGTACGGTGGTCGTGCCCGCGTCCAGACGGAGTTCGTCGATCCGGGCGAGGGCGACGAGATGGCTGCGGTGGATGCGGACGAAGCCGCGCGAGGCCCAGCGCTCCTCCAGGGTGGAGAGCGGGATCCGGACCAGATGGCTGCCGTTCTCGGTGTGCAGCCGGGCGTAGTCGCCCTGGGCCTCGACATAGGTGACGGCGTCGATCGGGATGAAGCGGGTGACCCCGCCCAGTTCGACGGGTATCTGCTCGGCGGCGCTGTGCACCGGGGCGGGGGCCTGCGGCCCGGCGCGCGGCGGGCGGGGCTCGCGCGCCGCTCCGACGAGGTCCCCGGCCCGCCGCACCGCTTCGGCGAGCCGCTCCCTGCGGACCGGTTTGAGCACATAGTCGACGGCCTTGAGGTCGAAGGCCTGGACGGCGAAGCCCTCGTGGGCGGTGACGAAGACGATCAGCGGCGGTTCGCTGAAGCGGGCGAGCAGCCGGGCGACGTCGAGCCCGGTGAGTCCGGCCATGTGGATGTCGAGGAAGACGACGTCGATCCCCTCGTCGCCGCCGGGCCCCGCGTCGAGGGCGTGGCTGATGCGGCGCAGGGCCTCGGTGGCGTCGGTGGCCCCTTCGGCACGGCTGATCCGGGGGTCCGACCGCAGCAGGTAGAGCAGTTCCTCGAGCGCCGGTCTCTCGTCGTCCACGGCCAGTACGCGCAGCATGGTGCGGAGTCTAGGACGTCCCTCCGCGAAGTCCCGGGCCCTTCGGATTCCGTACAACCTCCGGGGGCTCTCGGCGGTCACACCGGGACAAGGGCTTCTCCGACGGCCGCCGAGGCGTCCGTCACCACAGCGCAGGAAGAATGAAGACACCTATGCGACAGCGACAGCGACAGCACCTCCGCACCACCATCGCGACCACCGCGTCCGCCGCCCTCGTCGGCGGGCTGATCCTCGCCACGGGAGGCGGGGCCGCCGCCGCGCCGGCCGGGACGCCGGGCGACTTCAACGGCGACGGGTACCGCGACCTCGCGATCGGCGCGCCGCTCGGGAAGGCGGGCGGGAAGGCGAAGGCGGGGTACGTGGCCGTCGTCTACGGCACCAAGAACGGCCTCGACAAGTCCAGGCGCACCATCATCAGCCAGGCCACCGAGGGCATTCCGGGGACACCCGAGAGCGGGGACTACTTCGGCGACCGTCTCACCACCGGCGACCTGGACGGTGACGGCTACACCGATCTCGTGGTCGGCGTGCACTCCGAGCGGATCGGGAGCACGGACTCCTACGGCGTCCTCACCGTCGTCTGGGGCGGCCCGAAGGGGCTGAAGTCGGGCGTCGACCTCGCCTCGCCGCTGCCGGAGTACCGGAACGAGCTGGGCTGGGGCGTCGCCGCCGGTGACTTCGACGGGGACGGGCGGACCGATCTCGCCGCCCTCAACAACTCCATGCCCACGCTGAACATCTTCAAGGGCCCGGTCTCCCGTTCCGGGAAGGCGGCGGGCCGGACCAATATCGACACCGACAACGAGACCGGCGTCAGCGCGGCCGGCATCTTCGCGGGGAACGTCAACGGCGACGGCGCGACCGACCTGCTGGTGATGGGCCAGCAGTCGAGCGGCGACAACTACCTGACACGCAGCGTTCTGTACAAGGGGGGCAAGTCCGGCCTCAAGAGCGCGGGCAAGGTCGCCGGGGGCTACGAGGCGGCCATAGCCGATGTCGACAAGGACGGCTTCGGCGACATCATCACCGGCAACTTCATGGAGAAGTCCGCCGACGAGCCGAACGGCGGCCCCGGGGGCGCGATCACGGTGACCTACGGCAGCGCCGCCGGGCTGTCCACCCGTACCCCGGTCCGTATCACCCAGGACACCGCCAAGGTCCCCGGCACCGCCGCGAAGGGCGACCGGTTCGGCTGGAGCGTGTCCGCCGGTGACACCAATGGCGACGGGTACGCGGATGTCGCGATCGGCGCGATCGGCGAGGCCACCGGGAGCCTTCGGGCGACGGGCACGGTCACCGTGCTGCGCGGCTCTCGCGGCGGGCTGACCGGCACCGGCGCCAAGAGCTTCACGCAGAACACGGCGGGGGTCCCCGGCACCGCCGAGGCCCACGACCAGTTCGGCGCCGCCGTCAGGCTCATGGACAGCGACCGGAACGGCCGCGCGGAGCTGGTGGTCGGCGCGTACGCCGAGAACGACGGAGCGGGCTCGGTCTGGCTCTTCCCGTCCGACAAGAGCGGTGTCACCGCCACCGGTTCGACCTCGTTCGGCGCCGCCCAGGTCGGCGGGGCCGCCGGTCTTTCGTACTTCGGCCAGGTGCTCGCCGGCTGAGGCACCCGCCCGGCCGGGCGGGCTATTTGAGGAGGCGGGAGAGCCGGCGGTCGGCGAGCGGCCGGCCGCCGGTCTGGCAGGTGGGGCAGTACTGGAGCGAGGAGTCGCTGAAGGAGACCTCGCGGATGGTGTCGCCGCAGACCGGGCACGGTTCGCCGGTGCGGCCGTGGACGCGCAGACCGCTCTTCTTCTCCGCCTTGAGCCGGCCGGCGGCCACTCCCCGGGAGCGGGCGACGGCCTCTTCCAGGGTGCCGCGCAGAGCCTCGTACAGGGCGGTGATCTCGTCCTCGCCGAGATTGCGCACGGGTTTGAACGGGGACATCCTCGCGGCGTGCAGGATCTCGTCGCTGTAGGCGTTGCCGATGCCCGCGATCAGACTCTGGTCGCGGAGCGCGCCCTTGATCTGCCGCCGCTCCCCCGCGAGGAGCGCGGCGAAGGCGTCCCGGTCGAATCCGGCGGCGAGCGGATCGGGGCCGAGGCGGGCGACGCCGGGGACTTCGGCGGGGTCGCGGACGAGATGGACGGCGAGACGCTTGGCGGTACCGGCCTCGGTGAGGTCGAAGCCGCCGCCGGAGGCGAGGACGGTACGCAGGGCGAGCGGGCCCCGGCCGGGCCGGGGCGGCGCGGCGGGGAACTCGTCCTGCCAGCGGAGCCAGCCGGCGCGGGCGAGATGGACGACCAGATGGAGGGCGTCCGGTGCTTCTCCGGCGGTGATGTCCAGCCATTTGCCGTGCCGGGCGACGGCGGTGACCCGGGTGCCCTCGACGGCGCCCAGTGGCGGGTCGTAGGTCTTGAGCACGCTGATCGCCAGCGGCAGGACCCGGGCGATCTCCTGTCCCACGAGATGGCTGTCGAGGAACTCTCTGAGGGATTCCACTTCGGGCAGTTCGGGCATGCGTCCAGGGTGCCGTGGCGGCGGCGGGGGCGCAGGTTCACCGGGTCAGGCGGAGCAGTTCGGCGACCTCCTCGCCGAGGCCCTGGGCCAGCCGGTCCAGGTCCGGCACCGCCTTGCCGTCCGCGACCAGTCCCACATGCACCCGCCGCCCGTAGATCGTCAGCGCCACCGCCAGGGACTGCCCGCGCGCCAGCGGGGCCATCGGGTAGATCGCGCTCAGCGGACAGCCGCCCAGGGAGAGCGCCGAGCGCGGCAGCGGGACGCTGGTCACGAGGAGGTCGAAGAGCAGCCGGGCCGCGCCGCCCGCGAGCGGTGCGCCGAAGCGGTGGGCCAGCGGCGGGAGCTGGTCGGCCAGTACGGCGAGGGCCCCCGCGCCGCGCAGCGGGCCGGCCGCCCTGTTGCGGTCCATGGCGGTCCGGACGGCGTCCAGCCGGGCGCGCGGGTCGGGCTCGGTGACCGGCAGCTCCAGCAGATAGGCCGAGAGCCGGTTGGCCGAGCCGGGCGGGGAGCCGGGGCGGCGGCGGGAGACCGGGACCAGGGCGCGCGGCCCGGGGGCGGGCAGCGGCTCACCGCGCTCCGCCGCCCAGCGGCGGAGCGCACCGGACACCACGGTGAGCAGTACGTCGTTGACCGTGCCGCCGGCCACGTGGCGCACCCGCCGCACATCCTCCAGTTCGAGCCGGGCGGTGCCCAGTCTGCGGGTGCCGCTGGGCCCGGCCGAGAGGGCGGGCAGCCCGCGCGGGTCGAGACGGCTGGCCCGGACGATCGAGGCTCCGACGCCGACGGCCCGTCCCAGGTCGTCGATCCGGTCGCGGGCGAAGCCGATGAGCCGTCTGGGGTCGGCGGCCCCGGGCTCGTCGGGCGGGGTCCGCATCCGGCGGAGGCGGGCGGCGCGCGGGGCGGCGATCTCGTCGAAGACGCCCGCGCCGATGTCGACGGCGCGCATTCCGTCGGCGAGGGCGTGATGGAGTTTGACGAGCACGGCGAACTCCCCGCCGGGCCGGCCCGTGAGGAGATGCATCTCCCAGGGCGGCAGGCCCCGTTCGAGCGGCCGTTCCATGAGTTCCCCGGCGATCGCGGCGGCCTCGGCGGGGAAGTCGCCGCCCGGCAGCCGCAGCCGGTGGACATGGCGTCGTACGTCGAATTCCTTGTCGGCCCGCCAGGCCGCGCCGCCGACCGGGAGCAGGACGTCCCGTACCCGCATGCGCAGCCGGCGGATCGCGGCGGTGCGGGCGGTCAGGAGTTCCATGACGTCGTGGCCGCCGCGGTGGCGGTCCGCCGGGGCGAAGAAGGCGAGCGCGCCGAGGTGCATGGGGTGCCCGTCGGACTCCAGATGCCAGAAGGCCAGGTCCAGGGGGGCGAGAAGCTCGCTGCTCACGGTGTCCTCATGTCCTCGGACGTCGCGTCCGGAGGGAACGGTGTCCATCGATGCCGTCAGGAGGAATGTCCTATCGGGCCGGAGAACCGCAGTCAATCGCCTTCGGTCGATTGCGGCCAAGTATGATCAATTCACGTTCAATCAAGATAAAATATCCAGCTGATATTCACTCAGTCCTCCGACCGTCCCTGACCAGACCGTCCCTGGCCCGTCCGTCGCTGACCCGATCGGGCTCCGACCCGGAATTCACACCACACACATTTTCCGGTGCCGCGCGACTCCACACCCCAGGTGTCGGCCAGCCGGTCCACCAGCAGCAGACCGCGCCCGGAGACCCCGGACTCCCCCGCGTCCCGCCGTCTGGGCAGCGCGCTGGAGCGGTCCTCCACCTCGATCCGCAGCCGCCGCCCCACCCCCGAGAGCACCCGGGCCGTCACGATCGCCCCACCGTCGGTGTGCAGCAGCGCGTTGGTGATCAGCTCGTCGGCGGCGAGTTCGATCTCGTCGGTCCGCTCCCCGGCCCCCCAGGCGCGTACCGCCGAACGGACCATGTGGCGGGCCGAGACCAGCGCCTCGGGGTCGTTCTGGGCGACATGCTGCTGGAGCCGGCCACCCGTCTGCGGAGTGAACGCCCCCCGCCGGCGCAGCAGCAGCATCGCCACGTCGTCGTCGCCGCCGCGCTCGTCCACCACCTCGCAGAGCCGGTCCGCCAGCTGCTGGAGATCGCGCGGCCCGCCGCGCACCATCGCGGTCAGTAGCTGCATCCCGTCGTCGAGGTCGAAGCCGGGCTGCTCGACCAGGCCGTCGGTGTAGAGCAGCAGGGTCTGTCCCGGGTCCAGCTCCACGGTGGACACCGGGTACTCCAGCCGGCCGAACTCGGCCGAGAGCCCGAGCGGCAGCCCGCCCTCCACCGGGATTCTGCGGCAGCTGCCGTCGGTGTCGCGGAGCAGCGGATCGACATGACCGGCGCGCACCAGCTGCATCACCCCGGTGGACAGGTCCGCCTCGGCGTAGAGACAGGTCGCGAACCGGTCGGTGTCCAGCTCGTGGAGGAAGACGGAGGCGCGGGCCATCACGGTGGCCGGGGTGTGGCCCTCGGCCGCGTAGGCCCGCAGCACGATCCGCAGCTGTCCCATCACCGCCGCCGCGTCGGTGTCGTGGCCCTGTACGTCGCCGATGACCGCGCCCACCCGGCCGCCGGGCAGCGGGATGATGTCGTACCAGTCGCCGCCGATGTCCCGGCCCATCCGCGCCGAGCGGTAGCGCACCGCGATCTGCGCGCCGGGCACCTCGGGGATCCGGCGCGGCAGCATCGCCTGCTGGAGCCCCTCGGCGAGATCGTGCTCCTGGTCGTAGAGGATCGCCCGCTGGACGCTCTGGGCGATGCTGCTGCCGAGCGCGACGAGCACATCGCGCTCCTCGGAGCTGAATCCGGTGCGGTCGCTGTAGAGCAGTCCGAGCGCGCCGATCGGGCGGGCCTGGGCGATCAGCGGCAGATAGGCGGCGGAGGTGATGCCGAGCCCCGCCAGATGGGGCCAGAGGACGGGGAAGGAGCGCTCGAACTCCTCGCGGGACTCGATGAAGCACGGGGCGAGGGTCCGCACCACCTCGCTCATGGGGTACTGGTCGTCGACATGGGTGTAGCGGGTGCCGGGGATGAACGCCGCCTGCGGGCCCTCCGCCACCAGATGGATCCTGCCGCCCGCCTCCAGCAGGCCCATCACCAGACTGGCCGCCCCGAAGTGCTCCAGTCCGTGGACGTCCTGGAGGACGTCGATCACGTCCTTCACCGTCCGGGCGTGGGCCAGCGCGGCGGTGGTGGACTCGACCACCCCGGTCTGCCGTCTGCGGGCCGGTTCGGCCTCCATCCGGGCGGCGGAGTCGGCCAGTTCCTCCGTGGCGTCGCGGACGGTGCCGACGATCCTCTGGGGGCGGCCGGTGCCGTCCCGGTGGACATGGCCCTGGGTGTGCGTCCAGCGCAGAGTGCCGTCGGGGTGGCGGAAGCGGAAGTACACGCCGTAGTGCTCGCTGCCGTCCTTGAGCGCGCTGGCCACCTTCGCGTCCAGCCGGGCGGCCTCGCCCGGCGGCATCCGGGAGGTCAGGCTGGCCCGGCGGCCGTCGTAGTCGCCCGGCCGCAGCCCGAGCACCTCGAGGGCCGTCCGGTCCAGATGACAGAGCCCGCTCGCCAGGTCCCAGTCGAAGCTGCCGACACGGGTGAGGGCGAGGATCGCCTCCGGGCCCGCCGGCCAGTCGTCGGGAAGCGACGGGGCCCCCGCCGCCCGCTCAACCATGGAGCCACTCTGTCATCATTTGTCGGATTCTTCGACTGTCGGTGGTCTCTCAGCCCGCGAAGACGTCGGAGCCCTCGTCCAGGCCCGGGTCCAGGTCTTCTTCCAGGTACACGTCCAGGTCCTCGTCCGGCTCCCCGTCCTGTTCGAGGTCGTCACCGAGGGCGGGGTCGGGGACGGGCTCGGGGACGGGCTCGGCGGTACGCGGTACGGACGCCACCGGCGGCGGTGGCGGAGCGGGGGTCGGGGCCGTCGGGGCCGGGGCGGGGGTGCGCGACAGCGATTCGGCGGGCGGATAGCTGTAGAGGTTGTCCGGGGCATCGCCCGGCGGAAGCAGCTCGGGCCTGCTGTCCCGCTCCCCGTCGGTCCCGGTCGCCCGGTCGATCCAGCCGCTGTCGAGGACGTCGGCGAGCACCAGATGGCCGGCCACCCGGTCCGACGGCTCGATGACGACGATCCGCTCGGGCGCGTACCCGGCCCAGGGCCTGCCCCGGTGGACCACGGCCCCCTCCGCCGCGACCGGCGGCCGGAGCGGGTTGCCGCCCGCGCAGCGGACGCGCGGCACACCGCGCGGGTCGACCAGCACGGCGGTGCCCGCCTGGAGCACGGCCTGCCGGGCGACGTCCGAACCGGCCCGGTAGCCGTGCGCGGTGACCCTGGTGTCGGTGCGCAGCACGACCGGGGTCAGTTCGCGCAGAAAGCCCGCGAGCCCCGCCGGGGAGACCCCGGAGGCCCGGGCGAAGGCGCGCTCCTTGCCCCGGTCCTCGCCGATCAGATCGAGCTGGCGTTCGGCGTCGCAGCTGCCGACCGACTCGACCCCGCCGTAGAGGCCGGGCGTGCCGCCGGAGAGGGTGCGCAGGGTCTGTCCGCGCAGCGGCGCTCCGCGCGTCCCGGCGTTCGGCGCGGGCGGCCGGGGCTCGGGGGCCGCGAGGGACCGGACCGTCGATTCGGTGTACGGGTCGGGGCCCCGGGCGGCGACCGGCTGGAGGATCACCTCCTCGCCGGCGGGGGGCGCGGGGGCGGGGCCCGTCCCACAGCCGGCGAGCAGCGGCGCGAGACAGATCCCGGCGGCGATCGCGACGACCACGGGCCGGCGGCCCGGGGCTTCGGGCAGGCGCGGCCATCGGCCGCGCTCCGGGTACCGGCGACGACGCGTCGCGGTGTCGCGACGACGATTGGAACGCACGTGCCTCTCCCGCCTTCTCACCCTGCTTCGGTCCCTCAAGTTCTGCCGGACTCCCACCGCCCCCGCCACTTGAACGCCCCGGGCAGGGTGCGTACGCTCGGGGCCACAACACTTGAACACGTTCAGATCTGGAGGGCACGGGGGATGTCAGTGCTGGTCAGCCTGATCGGAAGAGTGGTCCGCTCGGGGGTCGGGGCGGCCGTCGGGCCCATGTGCCCGTCCGCCGGACGGCCCTCGCCCGTCCGGCGGGCGCTCACCTACCAGGAGGTCGGCGCCACCCGCTCCGAACCGCTCCCCGACGGCTACGGCCATCTGCGCCACACCGCGCCGATGGGGCACGGCCGGGCGGTCTTCGAGGCAGCCGGTGCGGCCGTGCTCGACTGGCGGATGCACCGGCTCTCCGGGATCCGGCTGCGCGCGTCCTCGGAGCGGGCCGACCCCGGCGTCCGGGTCGAACTCTCCCTCGGCACGGGCCCGCTGCGGCTCGGCGGCCGGTGCGAGGTGGTGTGGGCGGTGGACGACGGCCGGCGGGCCGGTTTCGGCTACGGCACGCTCACCGGCCATCCCGAGTGCGGCGAGGAGTCGTTCGTGGTGGAGCTGCGGGACGACGGCTCGGTGTGGTTCACCGTGACGGCCTTCAGCCGTCCGGCCCGCTGGTACAGCCGCGCGGCCGGGCCGCTCGTCCCGCTGTTCCAGCGGTGGTACGCCCGAAGGCTCGGCCGCACCGTGCGCCGGATCGCCGCCCACCCTGATACTGGTGGTGATGGAGTGGTTCGTCGACGGTGACTACTGGCTGAGCCGGCTGGTCTTCCAGCGGGTCCTGGCCGCCGTGTATCTGGTCGCCTTCCTCACCGCCGCGTTGCAGTTCCGGGCGCTGATCGGGGAGAAGGGCATGCTTCCGGTGCCCGAGTTCGTCCGCCGGACGCGCTTTCGGGACGCTCCCGGGCTCTTCTGGCCGTACTACTCCGACCGGCTGTTCGCACTCTGCTGCTGGACCGGGGCGGCGCTGTCGGCGGCCCTGGTGGCGGGCGCTGCGGACCGGCTGCCGCTCGCGGCGGCGATGGCCTGGTGGGCGGTCCTGTGGGTGCTGTATCTGTCGATCGTCAATGTGGGGCAGAACTGGTACGGATTCGGCTGGGAATCGCTGCTGCTGGAGACCGGCTTCCTCGCCGTCTTCCTCGGCAACGAGCGAACCGCTCCCCCCGTGCTCGTCCTCCTCCTGCTGCGCTGGGTGCTGTTCCGGGTGGAGTTCGGCGCGGGCCTGATCAAGATCCGGGGAGACCGCTGCTGGCGCGATCTGACCTGTCTGTACTACCACCACGAGACCCAGCCGATGCCGGGCCCACTGAGCTGGTTCTTCCACCGGCTGCCCCGGCCGCTGCACCGGGCCGAGGCCGCCGCCAGCCATACGGTCCAACTGGTCCTGCCCGTGCTGCTCTTCACCCCTCAGCCGGTGGCGACCTTCGCCGCCGCCGCCATCGTGCTGACCCAGCTGTGGCTGGTGCTCTCGGGCAACTTCTCCTGGCTGAACTGGCTGACCATCGCCCTCGCACTCTCCGCCATGGACCTCTCCCGCCTCACCGCCCCGCCCGCACACCCTCCCCCGTTCCCACTCTGGTACGAGATCACGGTGATCGCGGTCACCGGTGCCGTGCTGGTGCTGAGTTACCGCCCCGCACGCAATCTGCTCTCCCGGCGGCAGCAGATGAACCGCTCCTACGACTCCCTCCATCTGGTCAACGCCTACGGCGCTTTCGGCACAGTGGGGCGGGTCCGCATGGAGCTGGTGGTGGAGGGCACCGACGAGACCCGACCGCACGAGGGCACGGTCTGGCGGGAGTACGGCTTCAAGGGAAAACCGACGGACGTGCGCCGCCTCCCCCGCCAGTTCGCCCCCTACCATCTGCGGCTCGACTGGATGATGTGGTTCGCCGCGCTCTCCCCCGTCTACGCCCGCCCCTGGTTCGGTCCGTTCGTACAACGCCTCCTGGAGAACGACCGGGACACCCTGCGACTGCTGGCGCACAACCCCTTCCCCGACGCACCCCCCGCCCACGTCCGCGCCCGGCTCTACCGGTACCGGTTCACCACCTGGCGGGAGCTTCGGACCACCGGGGCCTGGTGGCACCGCACCTTCGTACGGGAGTATCTGCGGCCGACCCGGCTGAGCCGCTGAGCGGGCAGAGGGCCCGGGCACGGGACTGCCCCCGCCATGGCGGTGGCGGGGGCAGTCCCGTGGCGTGCGGGCTCAGTCGACGCCCTGCAGGATGTGCGGCTCGGCGAGGTCTTCCTCGTACCCCGCGAGCCGGATCGGCGCCGATCGGGCCCAGACTTCCAGGCTGCCCAGCTCATCGGGCCGGCGAACCCGCTCGCGGATACGTTCCGGCGGTCGATGGTCGTGCTTCTTGACTTCAGTTGTCACCGCGCACTCCTCTGTGTCGCGTAACTGGGACAGGGCGGTTCGGTCGCGGTGGCGCCGGCTCTCTGGCGGGATCGCGGCCTGGTTGCAGACGTGTCCCAGGACGGCCAAGGGGCTTTCGTGAGCCCTTTGGTGGCGTCCATGCACCTCAGATTAACCAAATGAGCAGAGCATCGCTCGATGGGGCCTCACATTCCGCTTAATTCAGGCCAACGAGCCATCCCTATAAGGGATTTGTGGTCGTATTGTCGGCCTGATCCGGAACCCGAATGGAGTAACCGGCCTCTCCGCCGAGGGAGTGACCCGGCACTGGACCGTCCGGGTGACCGGCGCGGGCGCTCCCGCCCCGCCGGGGTCGCCCGGCTCAGCGGATCCTGTCGTAGACGAGGGCCGGGGTGCCGTGCTCGCCCGCGCTCCGGCTGACGAGCGCCCATCGTGTCGCGGGGATACCGTCCTCGAACAGGCACGGTCCGCGCCGATGACGGTCGGCCAGAAACCGAGGAATCCCTCGGCGTTGACCCGGCCGAGCAGGGCCGTGAAGACGAGGCCGCCGTACGGGAGCAGCGGGGAGAGCCGGTGGACGAGGCGCTCGCCGGGGCGCGCCTCGTCGACGACTCCCTCCGCGCGGCCGTCGGCCCACCCCGGCTCCTGGGCAGCGAGGCGCTCCGAGTGGATGTTGCGCCCGTAGCGGTCGTAGGTGGCGCGCGGACCGTCGGCGCTTTCGGCGAGTCGGCCGAGCGCGTCCGCCAGCTCCCGCAGAGGAGCGCGTACACACAGCGTTGGCCGGAAACCGACAGATGGACGGCGGTACGGGCGCGGGGCCGGGCTCGTACCGCCGTCCATCGGCGGAGAGGTGTGGTGGTGCGGTTACCAGTTCGCGGGGGCGTAGTCCTTGAGGAAGCAGCCGTACAGATCCTCGCCGGCCTCGCCGCGCACGATGGGGTCGTAGACCCGGGCCGCGCCGTCGACCAGGTCGAGGGGGGCGTGGAAGCCCTCGGCGGCGAGGCGCATCTTGTCGGGGTGCGGGCGCTCGTCGGTGATCCAGCCGGTGTCGACGGCGGTCATGAGGATGCCGTCGGTCTCGAACATCTCCTGGCCGCTGGTGCGGGTGAGCATGTTCAGCGCCGCCTTGGCCATGTTGGTGTGCGGGTGGCCCGCGCCCTTGTAGCCGCGGCTGAAGACGCCCTCCATCGCGGAGACGTTGACGACGTAGGTACGGCGGGCCTCGGCAGCGGCCATCGCCGGGCGGAGCCGGCTGATCAGGATGAACGGCGCGGTGGAGTTGCAGAGCTGGACCTCCAGCAGCTCCACCGGGTCGACCTCGGAGACCGTCTGGATCCAGCTGTTGGTGTCGTGCAGGTCGGGCACGAGACCGCCCGCGTCGATCGCGGTGCCGGCCTCGATCCGCGCGGGCGTGGCTGAGCCGGAGACCAGGGCGAGACCGGTGACGTCCTCGGCGCTCAGCCCCTCGCGGGTCGCCGAGGGAAGCGCGGCGACCGAGTCCACCGCGCCGCTGCCGAAGGTGCCGATGATCTGGGCGGGCGGCAGCACGCCGGCGGGCAGCGGGGCCGACTCGGCGGCGAGCAGCTCGCTGTACGCCTGCGGGGAGCGGCGCACGGTCTGCGCGGCGTTGTTGATCAGGATGTCCAGCGGGCCTTCGGCGGCGACCGAGTCGGCGAGCGCGACGACCTGGGCCGGGTCGCGGAGGTCGATTCCGACGATCTTGAGGCGGTGGATCCACTCGTCGCTGTCCGGCATCGCCTTGAAGCGCCGGATGGCGTCATGGGGGAAGCGGGTGGTGACCGTGGTGTGCGCGCCGTCGCGCAGCAGGCGCAGCGCGATGTACATACCGATCTTGGCCCGACCACCGGTGAGGAGGGCGCGCTTGCCGGTGAGGTCGGTACGGGCGTCCCGGCGGGCGCGGTTCTCGGCGGCGCACTTCTGGCAGAGCTGGTGGTAGAAGGCGTCGACCTCGACGTAGCGGGTCTTGCAGATGTAGCAGGACCGGGGGCGCTGGAGTATGCCCGCGATCTCGCCGGTGACGGAGGAGGACGGCAGCAGCCCCTCGGTCTCGTCGTCGATCCGCTCGGCGGAGCCGGTGGCGGTGGCCTCGGTGACGGACCGGTCGTGCGCGGTCTTGGCGGCGCGGCGCTCCTGGCGGCGGCGCTGCTTGACCGTGCGGTAGATGCCGGCGGTGGCGCGGCGCACCATGATCGCGTCGGGGTGGTCGACGTCCAGCTTGTCGAGCTCGTCGAGCACGCTCAGGCAGACGGCCAACCGCTCCGGGTCGATTCCGGGGCCGTGGATGGGGCTGTCCTCTGTCACCGTCATGGCGTTGGCGTTCCTCGATCACTCACGAGCTGCGGGGTTTCAAAAGCGCAACTTTACTGAGCGAAAGGGTGACGGCCAAATGCGCGACCGGGTCTCCGGGGGCGGCGATCCCGCCGAGGACCGAGCGCGCCCGCGAGGGCACGGGACGGGTGTGGTGAAGGACACGGTCGCGGCCGTTGGGTCACGTATGGGCGAGGAGTTCCCCGTACAGCGCGTGGACGCGTCGGGCGGCCCGCTCCCAGACGAACTCGCGCACCACGCGGCGGCGGCCGGCCGCGCCCATCCGGGCGGCTTCCCCGGGGTCGTCCAGGACCCGGTTGAGGGCCTGGGTCAGCCCCGACTCGAAGGCCTCGGGGTGCCGGGCGTCGTAGGGCACCAGCAGTCCGGTGGTCCCGTCGTCCACCACCTCGGGGATGCCGCCGACGGCGGAGGCGACCACCGCGGTGCCGCAGGCCATGGCCTCCAGGTTGATCATGCCCAGCGGTTCGCGGACGGACGGGCAGACGAGCACCGTCGCATGGCTGAGCAGCTGGACGAGCCGGGGGCGCGGCAGGGTCCCGGGTATCCAGCGCACGCCGTCGCGCACCCGGTCCAGCTCCGCGATCAGCTCGCGCGCCTCGGCGTCGGCCGGGGTGTCGCCGGGCGGGCCCGTGCAGAGGACGAGCTGTGCCTCGGGATCGAGGGCGTGGGCCGCGCGCAGCAGGTGCGGCAGGCCCTTGTGGCCGGTGAGGCGGCCGACGAAGAGCGCGTAGGGGCGGGTCGGGTCGACGCCGGTCCGCTCCAGCGCGTCGGTCTCGTGGTCGGGGCGGAAGAGGAGGGTGTCGACGCCGCCGGGGATGACCCGGACCCTGGCGGGGTCGAGGGCGGGGTGGGCGGCGAGGATGTCCTGCCGCATCCGCCGGGAGAGGGTGACGACCGCGTCCGCCGCCCCGATCGCGGTGCGCTCGGCCCAGCCCGCGAAGGTGTCGACGCCGGGGGGCCGGGGGTGCGGCGCCGGGGTCAGGGAGTGCACGGTGATCACATGGGGCACCCCGTACAGGAGTTTGGCGAGATGGCCCGCGAGCGAGGCGTACCAGGTGTGGGAGTGGACCAGCTCACGGCCCGCCAGTTCGGCGGCCATCGCCAGGTCGACGGAGAGCGCGCCGAGCGCGGGGTCGGCTCCGGCGAGGGAGGCGGCGGGCCGGTGGCGGAGCACGCCCTCGGCCTCCCCGTCGCCCCAGCAGTGGACCTCCAGATCGGCGAGGGCCCGTAACTCCCGGGCGAGGAACTCGACATGGGCTCCGGCTCCCCCGGTGACGTCCGGGGGGTATTCGCGAGTGAGCAGTCCCACCTTCACCCCATGATGGTCACTCACCGGGGGCGTACGGGGAAGACGGCCGCCGGGACCGTCAGTGCTCGGCCCGCCGGGGCGGGCGGTCGAAGACGCAGTCGCCGCAGAGTCCGCCGCGCGGGGCGCGGTAGTAGAGACAGCAGCTGTTGCGCCGCATCCGGGGGCCGTGGACGGTGCCCGCCAGTTCGGGGTGGCGGAGGAGTCCCTCGGCGAGGGCCGCCGCCCGGACGGCGGCCTCGGGGCGGCCCGCGCCGCGCGCCCAGTCCTCGATCTGCCGTACGGCCCCGGCGAGCGCGGATCCGGCGTTGCCCTGGAGCAGCCGGCGGGAGACGGGGGTGTCGTGGCGGAGCGCCTCGGCGAGCGGTGTGAGGTGGGTGAGCTGGACGGTGTCGTGGAGGGTGTCGACGGTGGCGGGCCGGGTGCCGGGGGCGGCGGTCAGGTCGAGCCAGAGGTCGTCGGGGGACGTCCGGTCGGGGGACCAGTGGAGCCGGGCGGGGTCGAGGTCGGGGAGTTCGCCGGTGAGGACGGCCGCGCCCAGCGCGACGGACCACAGCCGGGCGGCCAGTCCCAGCTGGGCGATGGAGGCGGCGACCCGGCGCTCGGGGGGCGTGTGGCGTTCGGCGACGATGTCGACACGCCGGGTGAGGGGGGCGAGGTCCCCCGCGTACACCTGGGCCAGCGGCACCGCGCCGGGCCCGGGCCGCGGGGTGTCGGCGGAGGTCCGCAGGGCGAAGAATCCGCCGATCGAGCCCAGCTCCCGAAGATCCACGCCGTCCGCTCCCGTCCGTCACCCGTTCGTGATCGCCGGTGACCACACTAGTCATGTCCGAATTCGCCGCCACCCCCTCTGAGCTGCTCAAGAGTCGGTGGGTGGACTTTTGGCCTACGCTCGTACTCCGTCGGCAGTACGTCCAATTGCCTGCTCAGGGACGACGACGTGACCGCCGAACACGGGAGATCGTGGTCTCTATGAGTTCCCTTGTGCTGGCAGTGGTCCTGTCGTTGGTCTCCGCGGTCGCCTACGCGGCCGGGGCGATCGTGCAGGAGCATGTCGCCGCGGCTTCCCCCGCCCGTCCGTACGCCCCGCTGAATCACGCCGGGTGGTGGCTGGCCGTCTCGCTGAACGGGGTGGGCGCGGTCCTGCACGTGGTGGCGCTCGCGTACGGCCCGCTGAGTGTGGTGCAGCCCCTCGGCGCGCTGACGATCGTGTTCGCGCTGCCGATGGCGGCGCTCTTCGTGGGGCGGCGGGCGGGTCGCGGCGCGTGGCGCGGGGCGATGCTGGCGACGGTGGGGCTGGCCGGTCTGCTGGCGGTGGCCGGGGACACCGGTTCGCACACCCTGGGCACCGGGCAGCGCGGGGTGCTGACGGCGGTCACCCTCGGCACGGTGGCGCTGGTCTTCCTGGTCGCGCAGACGGTCGGCCGGCCGGTGCTGCGGAGTGTGCTGCTGGCGTCGGCGGCGGGTATCGCCTTCGGCATGGGCTCGGTGTTCACCAAGAACGTGGCGATGGACTGGGAGTGGTCCCGGCCGGTGGCGCAGGGGACGAGCCTGGTGGTGATAGGGGTGCTCGCGCTCGGCGGGCTGATGCTCTCCCAGGCGTCCTACCGGGGTGCCGGGCTGGCGGCTCCGCTGGCGACGGTGACGGTGGTCAACCCGGTCGTGGCGGCGGTGGTCGGCATCACCATGTTCGGCGAGAGTTTCCGGTTCGGGGTGCTGGGCGGGGTGCTGGCACTCGGCTTCGGCGTGCTGGCGGCGGCCGGGCTCGTCCTCCTCACGACGGAGCGGCTGGCCGCCTCGGGCGCTGCCGGGGCGGACACGGCGGTGTCAGAGGCCCGGGGCACGGCGGCGGACGCGATGCCGGACAGGGTGCCGGATGTGGAAGAGCCCGTCGGCGCTCCGGCCCCGATCCGCGGTGTTCCGGCCCCGGGCGGCCCGCCGGAGGCGCGGTCCGCGGAGCGGGCCGGGCCGGACCTCGCGGCCCGGGCCCGGCCGCCGGTCTCAGATCGAGACGCCGCCCGCGCGGAGATAGGCGAGGGGGTCGACATCGGATCCGTACCCCGGACCGGTGCGGACCTCGAAGTGGAGATGCGGTCCCGAGCTGTTGCCGGTGGATCCTGAGCGGCCTATCCGCTGGCCGGCGGCGACCTGCTGGCCGGCGCGGACGTTGAGGGCCGACAGATGGGCGTACTGGCTGTACCTTCCGTCGGTGTGCCGGACGACGATCTGGTAGCCGTACGCGCCCGCCCAGCCGGCCGAGACGATCCGGCCGGAGGCCACCGCCTTGACGGAGGTGCCGGTGGGTACGGGGAAGTCGACCCCGGTGTGGTAGCCGCTGGACCAGGAGGAGCCGGTCTGGCGGTACGCGGTGCCGGTGGAGCCGTCGACGGGGGCGCTCATCCGCGCCGTGCGGCCGGTGGCCCGGTTGTCGCTGACCCGCTTGGTCTCGGGCTTGGCCTGCTGTTTGGGCTGCGGCTTGGCCTGCTGCTTCGTCTGCGGCTTGGCCTGTCGCTCGGTCTGCTGTTTCGCGGGCGCTGCGGCGGCCTGCTTCTTCGGGGCCTGCTGCTTGAGCCCCGGTCCGCCCCGGGGGGTCTCCTGCTTCGGGTCGGGCTTCTTGAGGTCGGTGCCCGCCGGCGGGCTCGGAGGGGTCCGCTTCTTCGAGGGCCGGGGTGTCTCCCGGGTCTTCGCCGGCGCGGGCGTCCTGGCGTCCGTCTTCGGGGCGTCCATCCGGATGACGAGCCGCTGGCCGGGGTGGATCAGATCGGGGTCGGAGCCGACCGTCGTACGGTTCTGCGCGTACAGCTTCGGCCAGCCGCCCCGGACGTCCTTCTTGGCGGCGATCTTGGAGAGGGAGTCGCCGGCGGCGACCGTGTATCCCTCGCGCTGGGTGGGGACCGAGGTGGGCGACGCGGCCTTCTGCGGGGCGGACCGGGCCGGGGCCGTCGTCGCGGGCCCTCGGCGCTCGCCCTGTGCCCGCTGGCCCTGCGCCTGCCCGCCGCCGGCGCGGTCCGTGTCCGCCCGCCGGTCGGCCCGGTCCTCGCCGCGCGTGAGACCGGCGCCGGCCGAGCAGTTGGGCCAGGCGTCCGGGCCCTGGCCGTCGAGGACCCGCTCGGCGATGGCTATCTGCTGGTCGCGGCTGGCGAGGTCGGCGCGCGGGGCGTACTCCCGGCCGCCGTACGCCTCCCAGGTGGACTGGCTGAACTGGAGTCCGCCGAAGTAGCCGTTACCCGTATTGATCTTCCACTGACTGGTGGATTCGCAGGCCGCGACCTTCTCCCAGACGTCCGACGAGGCCGCGTTCGCCGAGCCCGCCCCGACGAGCGGCAGGGCGATGCCCGCGCCGCCCGCGGTGAGGGTGAGAGAGGCACGATTGAAACGGCTCGGCTGGTACTTGCGGTGCCGACCGGTTGCGGTCATGTGAGTCTCCCCCACGGAACAGTCTTGTCACGTTACGAACAGGTCACGTCCAGCGGTCAACCTAAGTGCTCGAATTGAGCGGTGACAAGGGCTCATCGCGGGCGCACTGCGGCATGTGCGATCGCCCGACACGCCCGCGACACGCCGTCCCCGCGCCGCGACACGCCGTCGCCCGAGGTGGCGGGGCGGGGCTCTCGGCCAGGCCGGGAATCGCCCTCGCCCTGGCCCATCGGGACGAGTTCCAGGATTCCGGAATGCGCGCGGGCGTACGGCACTTGAAGATCATTGAAGGAAACGAACTCGCACCACACAGCCAGGAGCACATGATGAGTGGAACAGCCCAGATCGGTGTCACCGGACTCGCGGTGATGGGCCGCAACCTCGCCCGCAACTTCGCCCGCAACGGCTTCACCGTCGCCGTCCACAACAGGACCGCGGCCAAGACCCGGGCGCTGGTGGAGGAATTCGGCTCGGAGGGATCCTTCGTGGCGGCCGAGTCGGCCGAGGAGTTCGTGGCGGCGCTGGAGCGCCCGCGCCGACTGGTGATCATGGTCAAGGCGGGGGAGCCGACGGACGCGGTGATCGAGGAGTTCGCGCCGCTGCTGGAGGAGGGCGACGTCATCATCGACGGCGGCAACGCCCACTTCGCCGACACCCGCCGCCGGGAGAAGGAGCTGCGCGAGCGCGGCATCCACTTCGTGGGCGTGGGCATCTCGGGCGGCGAGGAGGGCGCGCTGCACGGCCCGAGCATCATGCCGGGCGGTTCGTCCCAGTCGTACGAGTCGCTCGGACCGCTGCTGGAGAAGATCGCGGCGAAGGCCCCCGACGGCACTCCCACCGTGGCCCACATCGGCCCGGACGGCGCGGGCCACTTCGTGAAGATGGTGCACAACGGCATCGAGTACGCCGACATGCAGCTGATCGCCGAGGCGTACCACCTGCTGCGCTCGGTCGCCGGGTACTCGCCCGCGCGGATCGCGGAGACCTTCCGCACCTGGAACACCGGCCGGCTCGACTCGTATCTGATCGAGATCACCGCGGAGGTGCTGGCCCACACCGACGCCGCGACCGGCAAGCCGTTCGTGGACATCGTCACCGACCAGGCGGAGCAGAAGGGCACGGGCCGCTGGACCGTGCAGATCGCGCTCGACCTCGGAGTGCCGGTCTCCGGCATCGCGGAGGCGGTCTTCGCCCGTTCGGTCTCGGGCCACGAGGAGCTGCGCGCCGCCTCGCGCGGGCTGCCGGGGCCGGTTCCGGCGGCTCTGGACGAGGCGGAGGCCGAGCGGTTCGCCGCCCGGGTGGAGCAGGCGCTCTACGCCTCCAAGATCGTGTCGTACACCCAGGGCTTCCGCCAGATCCAGGCGGGCAGCGAGGAGTACGGCTGGGGCGTCGACCTCGGCTCGGTGGCCTCGCTCTGGCGGGCGGGCTGCATCATCCGGGCCGCCTTCCTGGACCGGATCAGGGGGGCGTACGACGCCCGGCCCGAGCTGCCGAGCCTGCTCTCGGACAAGGGTTTCGCGGACGAGATCGGGGCCGCCCAGGACGACTGGCGCGAGGTGGTCGCCACCGCCGCCCGGCAGGGTGTGCCCACGCCGGGCTTCGCGGCCTCCCTCGCGTACTACGACGCCCTGCGCGCGGAGCGGCTTCCCGCGGCGCTCACCCAGGGACAGCGGGACTTCTTCGGCGCGCACACCTACCGGCGGACCGACCGGGAGGGCTCGTTCCACACCCTCTGGGGCGGTGACCGCTCGGAGGTCTCCACCGGCTGACCGGGTCCGGGTCCTCCCCGCTCAGGCCGGGCCCGGTACGGGCTCCGGCTCCGGCGAGGGACCGGGACCGGGGTCCGGCGGCGTCGGCACCGGGTCCGGCGGCGGCACGGGCGGGGGCGACGGGGTCGGCACCGGACCGGGCAGCGGCTCGGGCGGGGGAACCGGCGTCCCGGGTCCCGGGACGGGCGCGGGCGGCACGGGGAGCGGCTGGGTCATGCCTGACCTCCAGGGTTCGGAGCGTGCCCTCCCACTCTCCCGCCGTCCGCGCTCCCCCGCGCGCGGACCCCGGTCGGCGGATCTCCCGCCGCGTCAGCGGATGACGAAGCCCCCGTCCACGGGCAGGACGGCCCCGGTCACATACGAAGCCCGATCGCTGAGCAGCCACGCCGCCGCCTCGGCGATCTCCGCGGGGTCGGCGGTACGCCCCTGGGGCGTCGCCGCGTGGATCTCGTCCTGGAGGCCCGGAGTGGACGCGTACCACTCGTCGGTGATCTCGGTACGCGTGGAGCCGGGGGCCACCGCGTTCACCCGGATGCCGTGGCGGGCGTACTCGGCGGCCGCGGCCCGGGTGAAGCCGATCACGGCATGCTTGGAAGCCACGTAAGGGGCGGCGGTGGGGATGGCGACGAGTCCGCCCACGCTGCTGTTGTTGACGATGGCACCGCCGCCGGTGGGCAGCATCGTGGCGATCTCCTCGCGCAGGCAGTTCCACAGGCCTCGCACGTTGGTGTCGACGATGCGGTCGTAGACGCTGTCGTCCATTTCGTGCAGGGGCTCCGGATTTCCGCCGACGCCCGCATTGTTGAAGGCGCAGTCGAGACGTCCGTACCGGTCGACCGCCGTCCGCATGACGTGCCGCACAGCCGATGCGCTGACCACGTCCGCCACGACGTAGGACGCGTCCGAGCCGTCGGCCTCGATCTTGTCGCAGATCTCGGCGAGCAGTTCCTCACGACGCGCGGCGAGCAGCACCGAGGCGCCTTCTCGCGCGAACGTCCGCGCGGCTGCCGCGCCTATGCCGCTGCTCGCCCCGAAAACGACGACGGCCTTGCCCCGAAGCAGCGCCTCAGTCTTTTCCCGCATGATCAGTGCGCCGTCCATCCCGTTTCAGAGAAACCATCACAACGGTTTTGTTCGGGGGCGGGCGGCGAGGTGCCGCCCGGTCGGACCGGGCGGCACCTCGCCGCTCTCCTCGATTCAGGTGAGGCTCTGGGCGGACGCCTCGTGGCGGTCGGCGGCGCTCGCGGCATCGGCCGGCGGGTCGCCCGCCACCGTGGTACCGCGCTTCGGCTCGGCCAGCATCACGTAGATGGCGATGGACAGGGCGCAGCAGATCGCGGCGCTCGCCCACAGCACGGCCTGCCAGGCGTCGGTGAATCCCTCCGTCACGAAATCGCGGAAGGCCGGCTGGACTCCGGTGGGCAGTGTGGCCAGCGGATCCGCCAGGTCGCCGGAGTTCACTTTGTTGGCGAGCTCGGCCACACCTCCGTCGTAGGCGGGGAACCGGTCCAGGCCGTCCCTGAACCAGCTCTGGGTGAGGTTGACCAGGGCCGATCCCGCCGCGGCGATGACCACGGCCTCACTGCCCAGGCGCAGTGTGTTCAAGAACCCCGCCGCGGTGCCGGTGGACTCCGGGCTCACCACGTTCAGGACCGCGCCGTCGACGAGACCGAAGTTGAGGCCGAGTCCGATGCCGAGAAGGACCAGCGGACCGGTGAGCGCGCCCAGGCCGATGCCGGGTTGCAGTACGACGGCGAGCCAGGCGACTCCCAGGGTCAGGCAGGCGAGGCTGAGGGCGAATACCGCCCGGGGCGTCCAGCCCTGTCTGACGAGCCGGCCCGCCACCAGCGGCGTCACCAGGATGGGCAGCGTCATCAGGAGCATCGTCGTGCCGGCGGCCTGGCTGCTGTCCCCGTTGGCGACCACCAGATAGTTCGGGAGCAGCGGCAGCAGGATGACGAAGGAGAAGGTGACCACGACGGGAATCAGACACAGCGCCATGAACGGGCCGTTGCGCAGCAGCGCCAGATCGAACATGGGGTGGGGGTGACGTCGTTCCACCACGACGAAGACCGCCATGAGGAGCGCGGCGCCGACCAGCAGGCCGAGCACGCCCGGGCTGCTCCAGCCCCACTGGGGTCCCTCGACCACGCCGAGCATCAGCAGGAAGAGGCTGCCGACGAAGGTGACGGTGCCCGCCCAGTCGACCTTCGAGGCGGTCTCGCTGCGGGACTCGCCCATGAACGGAATGGCGATCAGGACCAGTGCCATCAGCGCCGCGTGGACGCCGTAGAAGGACCGCCACCCCAGCGTGTCCGCCAGGATGCCCGCGATCATGGCACCGAGGGCCAGACCACCGCCGGTGACGATGCCGACGGCCGCGAACACCCGGTTGCGCGTGGCGCCCTTGAAGGTGGTGGCCAGGATGGAGCTGCCGCTGGTCAGCAGAGCCGCCGCACCCACGCCCGCGATCGCGCGCGACACATCGAGCACATAGATGTCGGTGGACACGGCGCTGACGAGCGAGGCCGCGGTGAACACCACGGCACCCGTCGCGAACACCCTTCGCCTGCCGAGCAGGTCGGCCAGTGAGCCGCACGCGAGCATGAAGCTCGCGAAGGTGAGGTTGTAGGCGTGCACCACCCATTGCAGAAGGTCGAGGGACGCGTCCGTGTCACGTCCGATGTGCGGCAGAGCCACCCCCGACCCGGTGACGGAGGTCGGCAGGATCAGCAGCGTCAGGAGCACCGCGACCATCGTGATGGCGGGGCTCGCCCCGCGGGCGCCCCCACCTGTACGGGAAACCAACTCGTGTGCTCCTTCTTCACGTTCCGCCGGTGCACACTGAACGCCCAGGGCACGGCGGTGGATTGTTTGTCGCGGACGGCATCTCAGGCCATCGATTCAGCGCGCACCTTGAGGGCGGCGTTCATGATCATGAAGCCCTCTTCGATCCGCCACACCATGCCGCCCGCGAACGGCATCGTCAGCCCCCCGAAATCCTCCCGCTGACGCAGCAGGACTCCGCCCCCCTCAAGCTCTTCAAGAAGGAATTCATGCCGGGCCCTGAATACATTGGCGTGCCGGATGATTCCCGACCACTGGAGCTTCCGCTCCTTTTCCACGACGGTGACCGTCGGGTGGTGAACCTCTTCGTGCGACTTCTGCGGGCGCTGCATTCTCAGACGCAGCCCCTGACCCACTTCCGCCTTTCCGGAGGCGTCGATGATGAAAGGATTCCAGTCCCGATACCGGTCGAAGTCGGTGACCACGTCCCAGACCACTGAAATGGAGGAATCTATTCGTACAAAAGTGTCGATCTCCCGATGCATGGGGCATCCCTTCCATGGAATCCACAGATTTTTTGCCGCAGTGTGCGCAGTGTTGCGAGGTCTTGAGGGTCAGGCCGGAATCGAATTGGCGACGCCGCCGTCGACGAGCAGGTCGACGCCGTTGACGTAGGACGCGGCGTCGGAGGCGAGGAAGGCGACGGCCGACGCGACCTCCTCCGGCGTGCCGATCCGCTTGAGCACAACCTGCTGACGGCTGGCTTCCCGGGCCTCGGCGGAGGAGACCGCCTCACGGAACATGTCGGTGGCGATGTAGCCGGGGCTGACGGAGTTGACACGGATGGAACGCGGGGCCAGGTCGCTCGCCAGGGTCTTGGCCAGGTTGGCCGCCGCGGCCTTGGTCGCCGCGTACAGCGACCCGACGGCGAGGCCCTTGTGGTGGGTCCAGGAGGCATTGATCACGACAGAGCCGCCGTCCCGCAGCAAGGGCAGCGCGTGCTGGACCGTGAAGAAGACGCCCTTGAAGTTGGCGGCCACCACGCTGTCGAAGTCTTCCTCCGTGAACTCCTCAAGCCGCTTGAAGACTCCGACGCCGGCGTTGGCGAACACCGTGTCGAGGTGGTCGAAGCGCCGGCGGATCTCGGCCGTCAGCCGGGCGAGGTCGGCGGGGCGGGAGACATCCGCGGCCACCGCGAGCAGGCGCTCGCCGCCGCCGAGATCCTCGGCGGCCCGCTTGAGACGGTCCTCGCTGCGGCCGGTGATGACGACCTTCGCGCCCTCCCGGAGGAGAAGACGGGCCGTCGCGAGCCCCATACCGGTGGCCCCACCGGTGATCAGGGCGACCTTTCCCGTGAAGCGGGCGGCGCCTGGAGCCGTCTGCATGATGTGTCCCAGCCATTCATTGATAGGGGTAATTGACGGTGCGGGCACGCCACGCTCCTTGCGCACAACGGCTGCGCGCCTGGCCGTCGCAGAAGGTTCGGCAACAGATGGCGCAGGACCGCTCCGGCTGCATGACCGGCACCCGAGTCTCAAAATGTGCGCAGGTGTCGTGCTCACTCAGAACATCTTCCTCGACATTGCCGATGCGTGAGTAGAGTCAACTTATGCTGGTGTTATGACCACCACCCGGAACCCGGCCGTCAAACCGCTGCGGAACCAACCCCCGCATCCCCGGCGCGAGGAACTGCGGAGCTTTCTGCGGTCCCGCCGGGCCAGGCTCCAGCCCGAAGACGTCGGCCTGCCGGGCCGCGGGCTGCGCCGCACCCCCGGGCTGCGCCGGGAGGAAGTCGCCATCCTCGCCGGCATCGGGACGTCCTGGTACACCTGGCTGGAACAGGGGCGCGTCATCAAGGTGTCGGACTCCGTCGTCGACTCGATCAGCCGCGTACTCCGCCTCGACCCGGCCGAGCGCGGCTACTTCTACCGGCTGGCGGGCCTCAACCCGCCGATCGCCCCCGACAACGGGGACACCGTGTCCCCGCCCGAGCTGAAGCGCCTCCTCGACGCCTGGTCCGCCTACCCGGCCTATGTCCTGGACCGCTGGTGGAACTACGCGTACACCAACTCCGCCGCACAGGCGGTGTTCGGGGTTCCGCCCAGCGGCAAGAACTGCCTGGAGCTGTTCTTCACCGACCCCAAGTACCGTTCGTTCCTCGCCAATTGGCGCGCCCTCGCCCCGCAGGTCGTCGCCGACTTCCGGGCCACCGCCGCCCTGTATCCGGACGACGGGCGGTTCACCGCCCTGCAGCTCAGGCTCTACCAGCAGAGCCCGGAGTTCGCCCGGCTGTGGGACCGGCACGACATCCGCTCCGAAACCGGCGGAACGAAGGCCGTGGTGCATCCGGTCCTCGGCGAGGTGACTTTCGATCACCTCGTAATGCACCCCGCCGACCGGCAGGATCTGCGCATCGCCGTGCATCTGCCGCGTGACGCGGACACCCATCTCAAGCTGGAGAGACTGCTGCGAGGAAACCGTCCTTGACGACGGAGCCGCGCTTGTAGGCATGAGTGATGAGCTCGGCGGTGAAGTCGTTGATGTGGGGGATGCCGCCGAGCCGCTCGCTGAAGAACCGGTACAGGTCGGCTTCGCGCTCGGCGGCGACCTCCAGGATCATGTTCCGGGTTCCGGTGGTGGCGGCGCAGTACCGCACCTCCGGACAGGCCGCCAGGGCGGTGCCCGTGGCCTCGAGCCCCGCGGGGCTGACCTTGAGACAGATCTGGGCCTGTAAGGGAAATCCCACCAGCTTGGGCTCGATCTCGATGCGCGGCCTGAGAACCCCGCGCTCCAGGAGCCAGCCGACGCGCCGGCCCGCGGTGGCCACCGAGAACCCGACCTCCTTGGCCAGCTCGGTGAGGCTCATCCGGAAGTTGCGCACCAGCGCACCGGCCATGTGCCGGTCGGATTCCGAAAGATCGAAAGAGGTCCCGGGATCGCCGGCAAGACGCACCGAACCGGCTCTCAGCCGCTCGGCCTCCGCCGGCGTCAACACGGGAAGACGCCACTGGGCGACTGTCGTGAAGGTCCGCAGCGTCGTGGCCACATGGAACTTCTCCACCGACAGGGCGGGCGGAAGCCCGTGTCTCATCAACGAGTGCAGCCCGCCGCCCTGCTCCACCATCACCTCGCACCACAGCACGTCGCTGCGTCCGCTGACCGAGACGACCCGGCGCACGTCCGGACGCCGGGAGAGAGCGCACGCCGTCCGCTCCATGGCCCCCCGACGCACTTCGAGTCGGAGCTGAACACTCTCCAACCCATAGCGCGCCGGGTCGAGTTCAGCGGTGGGACGGATGACGTGCGCGCCGATCAGGCGCTGTATCCGGCGCGCCACCGTGCGCTCGTGCTCGCCGAGCGCCCGCGCTATCTCCCCGCTGCCCGCCCGCGGACGGACCTGCAGGGCGGCCACCAGACGCCGGTCCGAGGCGTCCAGAGTGTCGCAACTTTTCATCACGGCCTGATCATTGCGGTTTCCGTACATAACTTCCTTGCTCAGTTGTCTGAAGTCGTCACGTAGGGCAGGATCGCTGGAGTGCCAGTGTCATGCTGCCGGGAAGACGCGCGGCGATACCCAGCCGCCACGACTCCCCTCCAGGCTCCCGGCCGCACAGCGCGTCCCACCGAGCGGGACCACCAAGAGGCCATGTCAATGAAGTCATGCACCCGGGAAACGCTCGACGATCAATCCGCAGGATTTTTCTCTCCTTAAAACAAACCGCTATGAAGGTTTGTATTCGGGTAGATGCCGCCACGGCACCCCGAGCATGACTGACACCATCCCCGGAGGACTCGATGAAGTTCTGCACGCTTGGCAACCTCGCCCTGCTCGCCGGTGGACGCGACGTCACTCCAACCGCCCCCAAACAACGACAGGCCCTCGCCCTGATGACGCTCCGCGCCGGCCAACGAGTGAGCATGCCGACCCTCATCGACGAGATATGGGGCTCCGAGCCCCCGCGCACGGCGACCACGGCACTTCAGACCTACGTGGGCAAGATCCGCCGGATCATGGCCACGGCCACGGACACCTCGGTGAAACAAGTGGCCGCGGGGCGGCTGACGACCGACGGAAACGCGTACGTTCTGCGGGTGGCCGACGACGAGTGGGACAAACCCCGCTTCGAGGAACTCACCCGGCTCAGCCGTACCGCCCTCGAACAGAAGGACCCCATCACCGCCGAGCTGCTGCTGCGGCAGGCGCTGCGCCTGTGGCACGGGCAGCCGCTCGGCAATGTGCCCACCGGACGAATCCTCACTCCCTACGCTCAGCGCTTCGCGGAACAGCACCTGAGCGCGAGAATCTCACTGGTCGACATCTTCCTCCAGATGAGACGCGTCCAGGAGGCCGTCCAAGAAGCCCGCGAGCTGGTCACCGATCACCCTTATAACGAGCATGTACACGCTCAGCTCATGCGCGGTCTCTACGCGTCGGGGCGGCGGGCCGCGGCCTTGCAGGTGTACCAGCAGCTACGGGCCCGGATGCGCGACGGTCTCGGCATCTCGCCCTCGCCCACCATCAACACCCTGCACCATGTCCTGTTGCAGGACGAGCCGGACGAGCAGTTCCTCCTGATGGCGGGCACCGTGTCCTGACGGCACGCCATATGCGGCATGGCGGTGACGTCGAGAGAGGTCACCGCCATGCCGTCGTGCGTCACCGAGGGCCGGGAACGGCACTCACACGCCTTCCGAGATGCCCGGAAGGAGATTCCCCCCGGCCTCCTCGACGTACGAACGCAGCAGGGCGTCGGAACCGACCGCCACCGGGTGCCCGACCGCGCTCAGCAGCGGCAGGTCGGAGGCGTGGTCGCCGTAGGCCGCCGCGTTCTCCGGGGAGATGCCGCGCTCGGCGAGGAGCTCCAGGGCGGCGCGTGCCTTCTCCTCACCGATCACCGGCGTTTCCAGCACTCCTGTGTAGACACCGTCCGTGATCTCCGGTCTGCTGCACAGGAGCACGTCGGCGCCCACCGGCCGGCGAACGGGCTCCAGACAGGGCGGGAACGAACCCGACACCAGCACGATGAGCGCGCCGGCACGGCGGTGCCGGGCCAGGGCGGCCACCACCGGTCTGTGCCACACACCGCCCCGGGCGCTCTCCTGGGCGAACCACTCCTCGCCGTGCCGCATGACCTCGCGCACGGGCCGGCCCGTGTAGGAGCGGTAGTAGTCGCGGTTGGTCTCGGCGCGAGGCGACCCCGCGGCGGCCCTGGCCATCAGGTGCTCGGCGACCTCCCGATAGCGTTCGCCGGGCAGGCCGCGGGCCTGGAAGTGGTACGCCAGGAAGCGGAACATGCTCTTGAAACGCACCAGGGTCTCGTCCACGTCGAAGAACGCCGCGGCGATGGGCCGCGCGGCCGGTCCCTCCGTCGCGGAGGCGACCGGCCCGACCGGCCGTGTCACGGCCCGGCGTGACGCGGCGGCCGTCACCGGGCGGCCCCGCAGCCCGGGTCGGGGGCCGGCCTGGAGAAGCCCGCGCCCTCGGGCAGGACATCGGTGATGTAGAGGACAACGGGCTCACTGCCCCTGTTCACACCGAAGTGCGCCTCGTCGGGCCCGGTGGGCTCGACCAGCGCGTCACCGGGCTTCAGGATGCGGGTGGAGCAGTCCTCGCCGTTGATACGGGTCAGCGTGCCGGACACGATGACCGCGAACTCCTCGCCGACGTGATAGTGCCAGCCGGTACTGGCACCCGGCGGAATCGTGGCCTTGCGGTAGACGAGACGCCGCGGGCCGTCGGCGTCGACCGTGAAGGGAAGCTCCGATTCGCCCTCGGCGATCGGCTCGCTGGTGATCGCTCCCGGGGAGGCGACGGCCCGGGGGGCGGAAGCGTCCTGGGCCGCGCCCTTCGGCGAGTTGTCCGCGTAGGCATTGGCGATGCCACCGGCCGCCAGGAACAGCACGGCCGCGACGGCGACCCGGCGAACCCTGCGCCGACGGCCGGTGAGAGGGATGCGCGTGAACATGAAGGGGGGTCCTTTCCCGAGGATGAGTGATCAGGCGGGTGGAACGGACGGGGAAGACGGGCCGGGCACGGAGCGGGAGTTCAGACGGCGGTGCCCCGCGCGTGGACGGCCGGACGGGCGTGTACGCCCCGTCCCGGGGTCTTCCGGCCGAGATGGCCGTGTGCGACGAGCTCTTCCAGGAGTCTCGCGGGGGCCAGCTCGGGCCTGGGCGATTCCTGGTGCAGACGGCGCTGGATGTCCAGGGCCACATCGAGGCCTATGGTGTCGAGCAGCCGTGCCGGGCCGAGCGGCTGGCCGCCGACGGACTTCAGCGCCTTGTCCAGGAGCCGGGGTTCGATCCCCGGGCGCTCCAGCATCCGCAAGGCGTCGTTCAGATACGGGAAGAGCAGCGCGTTGACGATGAACCCGGTGCGGTCGCCGCATTCCACCGCGACCTTCCCCAGCCGGTGCGCCACCCCCCTGGCCCGTGCCAGGGCCGCTTCGCCGGTGTCGGCGGTCCGAATGAGTTCGATCAGACGCATCGCGGGCGGCGGGTTGAAGAAATGCAGCCCCAGCACGTCCTGGGGGCGGCCGGAGGCCCTGGCGCACTCACCGACCGGAAGGCTGGAGGTGGTGGTGGCCAGGACGCCGCCTTCACGGCACAGCCGGCCGAACTTCCGGAAAAGGCCGAGCTTCACCGCCATGTCCTCGGCGACGGCCTCGATCACCAGGTCCGCCCCGGCGATCAGGGCGAGGTCGTCGGTGGCGCTCCACCGGCCGAGCGCCGCGACCAGTTCGTCGTCCTTCAGACCGGCGGCGCGCAGCTTGAACTCGATGTTCTCCGTCACCGCGGCCGCCTTCCGCCGGCTGCGGGCCACCAGGAGGGTGCGGTACCCAGCGCGCAGCACCGTCTCGGCGACACCGGTCGCCATGGTTCCCGAGCCGACCACGGCCACCGTGGTGACGCCGTCGTCCCGCCGTCGCGCGGGGCGACGGGCGGGGGGCCGGGCGGCCAGGGGGAGCGCGGGCGCGTAGCGCGGCCCGAGCCGCCGGTGCAGGCCCTCGAGGATGTCCCGGGCGGTACGGTCGCCGATCGCGTCGAGAACGGCCAGCGGCCCCTCGCTCCAGTTGCAGCCGAGCCGCAGCGCCGTCTCCAGGGAGTCCCGGTCCGCGTAACCGTCGTTGCAGGTGCTCACCGCCTGGTTGAGCAGGCCGAAGACCAGAGCGGGGGCGACCGATCCCGGCAGATCCGGCACGGCGAGCGGGGTCACGCCGGCGCGCGTCAGCGTGTCGGTCACCCGGGCCGCGGCGGCGTCGCCGGTGTGCGGAGCCCGTGCCAGCTCGACGGCGTCGAGCCGGTCGGCGCGGAGGAACCGCAGTGCCAGAAGATCGCCCCTCGCCGCCGGGGCCAGCTCGGCGGCGGGTGTGGTGAGCGCCGTCGTCACGACAGGGGCGTCCGGCCGCCGGTATCCCGCGACGGCCCCCAGGACCCGGTGCTTGCCGGGCTCCGGCTCCGGGACCGCCTCGATGACCAGGTCGGCACGGGCGATCGCGGAGAGATCGCCGGTGGCGGTGAAGAGGGCGCTGCCGACGGCCCGCCGGGCCGAGGTCTCGGCGGCGGGATCGTGATCGACGCCCACGGTGGCCAGTCCGGCGGCGGTCAGGCGTCGGGACAGTTCGGTGCCGACGGCTCCGAGCCCGACGACCGCGACCGATTCCACAGGGTTCGCTGGCATGTGTCCGTCCTTCGAGAAGACCGCCGGTGGCGCACTGCGCGGCTCGGCGGGTGGGCGAGTCGTGGGTTCGGCGACCTCGTGTCGGGTCGCTCAATAGCGGTCCCCGACTGCCGCCGGGACCGCGTCCAGGTCCGCGAGGTCGCGCTCCGTCAGCCGCAGGGAGACGGCCCCGATGTTCTCCGCGAGGAAGCGCGGACTCTTGGTACCGGGAATCGGGATGACATGCTCGCCCTGCGCGAGGGCCCAGGCGATGGCGACCTGGGCCGGTGTGGCGTCATGCCGGTCGCCCACGGCGCGTACGGCCTCCACGATGCGCAGATTGGCGGCGAACGCCTCGTCCGTGAAGCGCGGGTTGGTCGAACGGAAATCGCCTGCCTCGAAGACGGGTCGGGAGAAGGCACCCGTCAGGAAACCCCGCCCGAGCGGGGCGAACGGCACAAAGGCGGCACCGTGTTCGGCGCACCAGCGGACCATGTCGCTGCCCGGAGCGAGCGCGTCACGGCTCCACAGCGACAGTTCGGACTGTACCGCCGACACCGGATGGATCCGGTGAGCCCGCTCCGCCTGCTCCGGGGTCACTTCCGACAGACCCAGACGCCGTACCTTGCCCTGGGCCACCAGTTCGGCCATACAGCCCCAGGAGTCCTCCAGGGCGACGGCCGAGTCCACCCGGTGCAGGTAGTACAGGTCGATGGTGTCGGTGCCCAAACGGCGCAGGCTCGCCTCGGCCGACGCGCGGATGTGGTCCGGCGATCCGTTCCGGCTGAGGGAGCGGGTGCGAAGGTCGTCGACGACGATGCCCGCCTTCGTGGCCACGACCGCGTCGTCCCCGCGCCCGGCGAGGGCCCGTCCGACGAGACGCTCGTTGTGGCCGTCGCCGTAGGCGTTCGCGGTGTCCAGATGGGTGGCACCGGCGTCCAGCGCCTGCCGGATGACGGCGACGGACTGTTCATCGTCCCGCTGGGACTCGGCGTATCCCCAGCTCATGCCCATGCAGCCGAGGCCGATGGCCCCGACGGCCGGGCCCGCCTCGCCCAGGTGGCGCGTTCTCATGTGTGCTCCTCGCGGGTCGGTGAAGCGGAGTGCTCGCCCTGGGGTCAGGCCGCGGCGAGCACGAGGGCGGCGTTGTGGCCGCCGAAGCCGAGCGAGGTGCTGACGGCCACCCGCAGGGAGGCCCGGCGGGCCTCGCCGGCGACCACGTCCATGTCGATCTCCGGGTCCAGGGTTCTCAGATTGACGGTGGGCGGCACCGTGCCGCGGTTCAGCGCGAGCGCCGTGTAGGCGGCCTCGACGGCCCCGGCGGCGGCCAGGGTGTGTCCGGTGATGCCCTTGGTGGACGTCACCGCGGCCCGGGTGCCGAGAACGCGGCGCAGCGCGCGGGCCTCCGTCAGGTCGTTCATCGGGGTCGAGGTGCCATGAGCGTTGACATGGTCCACCTCTTCGGGGTGTACGCCGGCGTCGCTGAGCGCCGTACGGATGGCACGGGCGAGCCCGTTTCCCTCGGGGTCGGGCGCCGTCGCATGGTAGGCGTCCGAGGAAGCGCCGTACCCGATGACCCGGGCGTAGACCGGCTGGTTCCGGGCGGCCGCGTCCTCCTCCCGTTCCAGGACGAGAACCGCGGCGCCCTCGCCGGGTACGAAACCGTCCCGGTCGGCGGCGAACGGCCGCGAAGCGCCGGCCGGGTCGTCCTTGCGTGCCGAGAGCGCGCCCATCCGTCCCAGGCCTGTGACGGTGGCCGGGCTGATGGCGGACTCCGTGCCGCCGGCCAGGACGATGTCGCACAGTCCGCTCGCGAGCCACTGGCGCGCGGTCCCGATCGCGGACGCCCCCGAGGCACAGGCTGTGGCCGTCACCAGACTGGGGCCGAGGACGCGCTGGTCCATGGCCACGTATCCGGCCACCATGTTGACCATCCCCATGGGGATCATCAGTGGCGACACCTCCTCGGGCGCGCCCCCGTAGTACGTGTCGTGCTGCTTCTCGAACGTCGTGGTCCCGCCGAGGGAGTTGCCGAGCACCACGCCGACCCTCGGGCCGTCCCACCGGGTGGGGTCGAGTCCGGCGTCGGCCACGGCCTGGCGGGCGGCGACAAGGGCGAGTTGGACGAAGCGGTCCAGCTTCCACGCGTGTCGCCGCCCGAGCAGCGCGTCGGCGTCGAAGCCGGGCACACGGCAGGAGAAGTCCATCCGCAGGCCTCGCAGTACGAGGTCGGTGGCGGCGGCGGAGGCTCCCGTGGTGATACGGGTCCAGTTCTCCTCGACGCCGATGCCGGCCGGGGTGACCAGGCCGATCCCGGTGATCGAGACCGCGGGGCCGCGGGGTGCGTCCGTCACAGCTTGGGTCCCTTGCTCTCGATGAGGGCCGCGGCGTCGTCGAGGGTGAACGAGGCCTTGATCTCGCCCTCCTCCACCACCACCGCCACCTCTTTACGGAGGATGAGGGCGAGTTCGACGGTGATGAGCGAGTCGATGTCCAGCTCCTCGAAGGTCGCGCCGGAGCGTGTCTCGTCCTCGGGCAGCCCGAATTTGTCGCTCAGGATGGAAGCGAGACGGTCCTTGATCTGCTCGATGCTCGTGGGGGTGGGCATGGTGACCTTTCGTCGTCGGTCGGCGTGCGGGGGAGTTCAGATGTGCGCGGGTGCGGGAGCGAGGTGCAGGGAGGGCCAGATCAGGGCCGTCGAGCCCCAGGTGAGGCCGCCTCCGAAACCGGTGAGCAGCACCCGCTGGCCGGGGGTGAGCGTCCCCTTGTTCTGCGCGTCGGCCAGGGCCAGCGGGATGGACGCCGCGACCGTGTTGCCGACCTGGTCGAGGTGGACGGTGATCTGCTCCTCGCTCAGGCCGAGCTGTTCGCCGACCGCCCGCAGGATGCGCAGATTGGCCTGGTGGGCCACCACGCGGTCGGGGCCGCGGCCGGCCCAGCCGATCCGGTCGATCAGGTGCTGCGCGGACTTGCTCATGCTGAGGACCGCCTCGGCGAACACGGCGCGCCCCTGCATCGCGAACCAGTGGTCCTCCGCCGGCGCGTCCCCGCCCGCGGACCGCTGGCGCGAGCCGCCGGCCCGCACCGTGATGAGGTCGGAGCCCGCCCCGTCGCTGCCCAGGTCGAAGCCGAGCAGAGCGCCCGGCTCCGCCGGGTCGCCGGGGCGCAGGACCACGGCACCCGCCCCATCGCCGAACACGGCCCGGGTGGTGCGGTCGGCGGGATCGAGGATGGTGGAGAAGGTGTCGGCACCGATGACCAGCGCCTGACGGACGGTTCCGGCGGTGAGCATGGCTGCGGCGGCGGCCAGCGCGTAGACGAATCCGGTGCATACCGCGGCCACGTCGAAGGCGGCGGCCCCCGGCATGCCCAGGCGCTGCGCGACAGCCGGCGCGGTGGCCGGGCAGGGGTGGTCGGGCGTGCTGGTGGCGAGGACGACGAGATCGACGTCGTCCGCCGCCGCCCCGGCGGAAGCGAGCGCCCGGCTGCCCGCCGCGACCGCCAGATCGGAGGTGGCCTGGCCGGGGGCGATGACACGACGGTTCTCGATGCCGGTGCGGGACCTGATCCACTCGTCCGAGGTGTCCAGCTCCCGGGCCAGATCGGCGTTGGACACGAGGGTCTCGGGCAGTGCGCCGCCGAGACCGCAGATGACAGCCGCCCGGTTCATGAAGCCCCCTCGTCCGTCGTGGAAACGTGCGGGGAAACGTGCGGGGCGGCGGACACCGCGGCGCTCGCACCCATCTCCGTGACCGTCTCGCGGCCCACCCGGTCGGTGCGCGGCAGCGCGGCGACGACCAGGCGGGCGCGGCGCAGCGCCGTGCGCAGCTCCGCCGGATCGGGCTCGGTGAGAGCGGCGATGTGCCCGTCGGGGCGGACCAGGACCGCCTTCGGCTCCTTGCCGAGCAGCGGGGCGAAGCCGGGCCAGCCCGAGATGTCCCGTACCGGGAAGGTGTCGGGCAGCGACTCGCGCAGCGCGTCACGCTGCCGGACCCAGGTGCCGTCCTGCCGCTGCCCGGCCCAGAGCAGGACCGTGGGCGACCGGGCGTCGATCGTGGGCCAGCGGCCCTGCCCCGGTTCGGGCGTCTCCTTCGGGCCGGTGTGACGGCTGAAGACGGGTAACCGGTCGCCCGCACCGGCACCGCGGGTGACGCCGGGCAGCGTCTGGCGCAGCGACTCCGCGGGCCGGTAGGTCACATCGTGCTGCGCCATGAGCGGGGCGCCGAAGCGCTGGAGGACGCCGGTGCGCCGTGCGGCCCGTACCAGGGTGTCGCGCACGGCGATCTCCCTGCGCCGCCGCAGCAGGCCCCAGCTCGTCTGCTTCGCGGTGGTGAGGACGACCCGCTCGGCGGCCAGGCGGCGCTCGGTGTCGTAGGTGTCGAGGATGCCCGGTTCCAGGGTCCCCCGGATCACTCCTGCCAGCTTCCACCCGAGATTCACCGCGTCCTGGATTCCGGTGTTCATGCCCTGGGCGCCGGCGGCGCTGAAGAGGTGCCCCGCGTCGCCCGCGAGGAAGACCCGCCCGTCCCGGAGTGTCTCGGCGACCCGCCGACGGGCCCGGAATATAGTCGTCCATTTGAGCGGGCCGATCTGGCCGGGGCGCGGGGCCCGTTCGTCCATGACCCGCTGGAACAGCTCCCGGGGCGGCGCATGGTCCTCGGTCCAGCCCGGAACGCTGACCGCGAGACGGAACTGGCCCCCGCCGAAGGGGGCGAAGCCCAGGGCGCCGCCCCGCGTGTAGCAGTAGAGCAGCTCGTTGTCGTGCAGATTCCCCTCGATGGGACCGTCGCCGATGGCGAACAGCACGTCTTCGCCACTGCCGAGGAACTCGATCCCGGACAGGGTGCGTACGGCGCTGTGCGCACCGTCCGCGCCCACCACCCAGTCGGCCTCGATCTCCTCGGTGCGTCCGTCCGGCCGCTCCACGGTGACCAGGGGGCGTGGGCCGGTGTTGTCGAGACCGGTGACCGATCCCTGCTCCACCCGCCCGCCCAGCTCGACCAGCCGCTCGCGAATCACGCCCTCCGTACGGTCCTGGGGGATGACCAGGCCGAACGGATAGGGAGTGTCGGTGAGGCGGCTCATCTCCACCGACCCCAGGGGCCGTTTCCGGGAGTAGTAGGAGACGGCGTCGAGCCGGTTGCCGGCCTCCGCCAGCGGCTCGGCGGCATCGATCCGGCCGAGCAGCTCCAGGCTTCGGGGCCAGACCACGATGGCACGGGAGTGGAGCGAGGAGCCGGGCGGGGTGCCGTCGACAAGACGCACCGGCACGCCATGGCTGAGAAGTTCGGACGCCAGCACCAGCCCCACCGGACCGGCCCCCACGACCAGCACCGGCCGACTGCCGTCCGGGTGCTTCCGCACGGAATTCGTCATCCTTACGCCTTTCGTCGCTCATGCTGAATCAGTGCCGACCCGCCACCGGGCGTCCGGGCCCGGGACCGGTGCGGCCGGGACGGTCACGGCCGGCGTACGACCACACCGCTCCAGGTGAACCCCGCGCCGGCGCTGAGCACGACGGCGTGCTGGCCGGGGCGCAGTCGCTGGAGCCCGTCGCCGGACAGCGCCGCGAGATTGGAGAAGAGGTCGCCCGCGCCGAGGTGGCCGGTCGTCTCCCCCAGGTCGACGGCGGGCGCGGAGGTGACTTCGGCGATGGCCGGGCCGTAGATCTCGCGGGCCGTCGCCCGGCCCAGCCGGGGAAGCAGCACCACACGCAGTGAGGGATCCTCCGGAGAGAGCGACGCCTCGCGCAGTGCGGCGTCGACGACTCGGCTCGTGGTCTCCCGCAACCGCCGTACGAACGGCTCCCTGCCCGTCCCCGTCAGGAAAGCCTTCTTGGTACGGCGTACGTCGACGGTGGCACCGGCCGCGTGCGGCATGGTCTGGAAGGTGTCGGCATCCCGGTGGACGATTTCGAGGTCCGGAGCGGCCTCCGTGTGCACGGCCCGCAGCAGGAGGCCGTGCCGGGAGGACTCGGAGCGGCGTTCCACGACGGCCGCGGTTCCGCTGTCGCCGTACCAGACACCGTAGTCGCCGCCCCAGCGGTCGAATCCGGGCTCGCGGAACCGGTCCGCCGTGGTGATGAGCACGGGGCCGTGCTCCGGCGTCGCCATCTGCCGGACCAGCGCGGCCTCCAGGGCTGCCGCGCCCCCGTTGCACATCTGCTGGATGCCGACGGGGTTCGCCTCGACCGCTCCGGTGCGCTCGGCCACATAGTGCGCCGGGGACCAGAAGTCGTGCCCCTGGTAGTAGGTCCAGGCGTGGAGGACGGTGCGGACGGTCCGCGGCTCCAGAGCGGCTTCGGCGAGGGCTCGGCGGCCGGCCAGCACGGCCAGTTCGGGGGCCGACTCCTGATCCGCCACGGGCAGTCGGTCGTAGCCCATCGCATCGGCCTCGTCGGCGGTGACGCGGCCGTCGGCGACGGCGGCCGCGGCCGTGGCCGTGTTCACCGGCAGCCAGTCGACGGCCGTGATGCGCACATCGTCGGGTGCTCTCACCTCGCCGCCTCCGGCGTCCGCGGGGCGGTGTGCCGGGCGTCGGCCGTCGCCGTGTTCATGCGGCCCGCCGCGACAACCGTGCCGCCCTGTTCGAACCGGACGTGGAAGGCGCGCTCCTCGGCGGTGCCGGCGACACCGGTCCCGGGATCCTCGCTCTGGAGAACGCGCACCGTCGTCGGCGCGTCCAGTTCGGCATACCGGGTGAACGAGAAATCGAGGCCGACGGGTGTGGTGTGCGCGGCGGACCTGCCGAACAGCTCCGCCGAGGTGTAGAGACACAGTTGGCGGGCCGCCTCCATCAGCACCATGCCCGGCAGGTGGTCCTGGGCGTGGTCGAACATGCTGCGGTTCTCGACCGGCACCCGGATGACCGCCCGGGCGCCGTCCGGGCCGACGGCCACGTCCCGCAGCACGACGTTCGCCGGATCGCGCCGGCCCACTTGGGCCGGGTCGAGGAGGGTGGCGGTGCGCGGGATGTCCGCGAACGGCGGCAGCGGAGCGGAGCGGCCCTGCGCCCGCAGGACGTCGTACACCGCGTCGGGGACATAGCCGACGTCGATGACGACCCGGCCCAAGTGGTGTCCGTCGAGCCGGAGTTCGACGCGGTAGGTCAGACGTCTCACATCACCGGCGACGCCCAGGCGGTCGGTGGTGCGCACATGCATGAGCAGCTGCCCCGGCCGGTCGCCGACGGGAGCGGTGAGCAGTCCCGGCAGGGACATCGACCAGGACCGCAGCAGGAACTTGCTGTCCTTCGGCACTCCGAAGAACGCGTGCCCTCCGTACGTTTCCGCCTGGCGGGCGCACTCAAGGATCAGCAGGGGGTCCGGCACCCGGAGCCGAGAGGCGCGCTCCACGTAGAAAGCGTGGGTGGACGGCAGCTGGGCGGCCGCCGCGTAGTCCGTCTCACCGATCCGGCGAGCGTCGGTGAGGAACACCTCGGACAGCGCCCAGCGGTGCAGCGCGCTCCGGTCGACGGTTCGCGTGAATCCCAATTCCCCGTCCTTCAATGGAAATTCATACGGAATCAATGACTCCATTGAACCGCTCCCTCCAGTGGTCCGCGGTGCCCCGAGGTTTCAGGGGCGGTCCCAGCATTCCGGGTACGGGCCAACGCCCGGCTCAAGCGGGACCACTGCCGGGGTTTTTTGGCCCTCCTTGACCGGAGCTTGAGTTCCGCACACCGACAATCGTCCAGACCCTTGGACATCCGATCGAAAAAGCCCGCACGAAAGGAATTCGCCGTGACCGTGTCACCGGGTTCGGAAAACGCCGGGACCCCGGCCGGGGCGCTCTTCCCCGGCCAGGGAGTGCAGCGGGAAGGCCGGGGAAGAGCATGGCGCGACACACCGTCCTGGTCCTTGGTGGAGACCGTTTCGGAAGCCTCCGGGCACGATGTGGCGGCCCTGCTCCTGGACACCCCGACCGAACGGCTCGCCCGGACCGACTTCGCGCAGATCACCGTGTTCACCGCGGCTCTGCTGTCCTGGTTCGAGTTCCGGCGGCTGCGGCCGGACGCGGCGATCGGCGCTTTCGCCGGGCACAGCCTGGGCGAGTACACCGCCCTGGTGGCCGCGGGGGCGCTCACCGTCGCCGACGGCGCACGTCTGGTGGGCGAGCGGGGCCGCGCGATGGACCGGATCTCACGCCGCAGCCCTGGCGCGATGGCCGCGGTCACCGGAGCGGACTCCGGGCGGGTGGAAGAGTTCGTCCGGGAGCTGCGGGAGAACGGCGCGGACATCTGGGTGGCCAATCTCAACAGCCCCCGGCAGACCGTGGTCGCCGGGAGCCCCACCGCGATCCGGGACGCGGCAGGACCGGCCCGCGCGGCGGGCTGGCGCTACCAGACGCTGCCCGTTCTCGCCGCCTGCCACACCGCGCACATGGCACCCGCCGCCCGCGCCCTGGAGAAAGCCCTGGCGAAGGTCCGCTTCGCCGCCGAGCACCGGCCGGTCGTCGCCAATGTGGACGGAGCCTCCCACACCGACGGCCGCGAGTGGCCCACCCTGTGCCTGCGCCAACTCACCCACCCTGTGCGCTGGGTGGACTCGCTGACCACCCTGGAGTCGCTGGGCTGCCGGCGGCTGATCGACTTCGGGCCGGGGCGGACGCTCGCCGGACTGGCCCACCGCACCCTCCCGCACCTCCCCGCCGTCTCGGCCCCCGCGCCCCGATCCGTCGCCGCGTGAGGCGGGACCGCGGCACGGCTCTCGAGCGCGGTGTCAGCCGTTCGGATGAGGCCGCTCGGACGGTTCCTCGTCATCGCGCCGGGCCCCCGCCGGCTCCGTACCGGCCAGGGACAGGCCGGCGTAGAGCTCGGCGGCGCGCTCGGCGGAGACCTCGAGCTTGGCCAGCACCAGCGGGACGGCGATGGCGGGCAGGATCAGATGGAGCAGTTTGGCCACCTCCTGGGCCAGGTCGTACTCCTCCGGCAGCCCTTCGCACACCACCCGTACCCCCGTCCAGGAACAGACGAGGAGGCGGGCGGTCTCGTCCTCGTCGACATGCTGGTAGATCTCACCCCGCTCGCACGCCTCGCGCAGCAGATCGGCCAGGAGGCTAGTCCAGTCCGGCCACCTGGTGCCGAAGAGGCGCTGCGACTCCAGGTCCACCGACATCCGCAGCGCGGCCCTGAGCATCGGCTCATGGGGCATCCGATGGGCGAGCAGCAGCAGAGTGTCCACCAGCTGCTGGAGCTTGAGCCGGTTCTCGGGGACTCCGTCGGTGGTCACCGCGGCGGCGAGGACGTGCCGGGCCAGGTCCTCCTTGGAGGGGAAGTGGAAATAGAAGGCGCCCCGGGTGACCTCGGCCCGCTCCAGGATCTCGGAAATCGTGGTGCTCTCGTAGCCGCGCTCGTCGAAGACGGTCGCCGCCCCTTCGAAGATGGCCCTGCGCGTCCTCAAAGCCCTGTCCTGCCGTGCCACGGGCATCCTCCTGTCTTGATTACCACTCCAAAAGATACCGACGCGCCGGTATCTTACTGCTGTCCATTCCTCCGTGAACCACAGGCGATCACCCCCTGGGGATTTGATGTCCGAGGCTCTGTTCACCGATTCCCTACCACCGGCCGATGCCACCGCCGTCCCCACCTCGCTCCTCCATCTGCACCGCGCCTCCTCGTCCCTGATCACCGGCTGGACCGCGCTGGGCGACGACCGGTACACGGTCACCGCCCAATGGCCGACGCCCACTTCCTCCGCCCCCTTCGATCCGCTGACCCTCACCAACACCGTCCGGCAGGCCTGCCTGCTGGTGGCCCACGCCGAACAGGGTGTCCCGCTCACCCACAAGACGCTCATGGACGCCATGGACGTCCGGGTGGCACCCGGATTCCGTGTCCCGCACGACAGCCGGGCCCGCCTTCTCGTCGGCGTACGGTCCCACCGCACCGGCGCGCGCTCCCGGAAAACCGACTTCCGGATACAGGTGGACCACGAAATGGCCGCTGAGGCATCGCTCGCCTTCAGTTGGGCGTCCCCGCCCGCCTACCGCCGCCTTCGCGGCACTCGCCTGAACGTCGACTGGGCCGGCATCGCCGTCGATCCGGCCGTTCCCGCCGAGGTCGCCGGGTGTGCCGGGACCAGCAGGATCGCCCTGAGCGCGGGCGACCGCCCCGGACGCTGGCTGCTGCGCACCGACACGGCCGACCCCGTCCTCTACGACCACCCCGTCGACCATGTGCCCGGTCTGGCCCTGATCGAGGCGAGCTATCAGGCGGCACACGCCTCGACCGGCTCCGAAGCCGCTTCTCTGCGCCGTATGACGAGCGTCTTCAGGCGATATGTAGAGTTCGGCGTTCCGTGCCGGCTCGAAGCCGCGCCGGAGGCCGCCGGTATCCGGGTCACAGGAGTTCAAGAGGGCGAAGAGGCCTTCACGGTGTTCTTCGCCCACGATCGAAACAGCCGGATACCGTAACCATATGCTCGCGATACGGTTCGACCGCTTCGGTGGTCCCGAGGTACTGAATCCCGTGGAAGTGCCCGCACCGATCCCCGGACCGGGCGAAGTGCTCATCTCGGTCGAAGCGGCAGGGGTCAACTTCTCCGACACCCATCTGACGGACGGCTCCTACCTCGGCGCCGACAGGCTCCCCCACATACCCGGCAGCGAAGTGGTGGGCCGCACGCCCGACGGACGCCGGGTACTCGCCCGCGTGTCCAACGGCTACGCGGAGTTCGCGGTCGCCAAGGAGTCCCACGTCTTCGACCTGCCCCCGGACCTCGACGCGGGCCGGGCCCTGGCCCTCATGACCCAGGGGCTCACCGCCTGGCACCTGCTGCGCACAGCGGCGCGCCTCTCACCCGGCGAGACCGTCGTCGTCCACTCCGCCGCCGGAGGCGTCGGCAGCCTCGCCGTCCAACTCGCCGGAGAGTTCGGCGCGGGCCGCGTCCTGGCCCAGGCCTCGACCCCCGAGAAGGAACGACTCGCCCTGAGCCTGGGAGCCGACGGCATCGTCGCCTATCCGCTCGGGGAGCCGGCCGACATCGTCCTCGACGCCGTCGGCGGACCGCTCTTCGACCGGGCGCTGGACTCCCTCGCGCCCCTCGGCCGTCTCGTGACCTACGGCAACGCGGCACGCACCCCGTTCACCCCTGTCGACCCCGTCCGGCTGCGCGCCACCGGCACCTCTGTCATCGGGTTCTGGCTCCGCCCCGCTCTCGCCGCCCCCGGAGCGCTGGGCACCCCGCTCAAGGCACTCCTCGGTCTGGTCGCGCAGGGCCGCCTCCGGCCGATCGCGCACCGCGTCTACCCGCTCGTCGACGCGCGGCGCGCCCACGAGGACCTCCTGGCCCGTGAGACCGTCGGAAAGCTGACGCTGACCGTGTCGCCGTAGGGCCGGGAGAGCGGTCACCAGAGGTGCGGTTCCGCCTTCAGCTGCCGCTTCGCCTCCTCGACCAGCCCGGCGGGCGCCGCCGGAGCCTCCTCCGGATGCCGCTCGGCCCAGGCCGCCGCGTACGGGCAGAGCGGCACCACCGGAACACCCTCACCCGCGGCGATCCGGTAGAACTCGCGCACCAGGGAGCCCGCGATGCCCTTCCCCTCGTGCTCCGCCTCCACCACCGTGTGCACGGCGACCAGGGCGGCGGGCTCGGCGTCCAGGACGAAGTAGGCGATCCGTCCGGTGACCTCCCCGCCCTCGTACGCCTCCAGCAGGCCCTTCGCCCGGTCGTCGCGGATGTCGAACGCTGAGATGTCTGGCATGACGGCATCCTCCCCCGATCCGCCGCCGGGCGCTCGGCCGGGCCCGGTCAGACCACGGCGTGCGGGCTGCGCAGGGTGTCGCTCCCGGGAACGGGCTCGGACGCGTCGGAGCCGAGCGCGACGATGCGGTTGTCGGCGTCGACATGGACGGCACGGGGCACCAGCGACCGCGCCTCGGCGTCGTCGACCTGCGCGTAGCTGATCAGGATCACGAGATCCCCGGGGTGTACGAGGTGTGCGGCCGCGCCGTTGATCCCGATGACGCCGGAGCCGCGCTCGCCCTCGATGACATAGGTCTCCAGCCGTGCGCCATTGGTGATGTCCACGATGTGCACCAGCTCACCCGGCAGCAGGTCCGCCGCCTCCATCAGCTCCGCGTCGATGGTGACCGAGCCGACGTAGTGCAGATCGGCCTGGGTCACGGTGGCACGGTGGATCTTGGACTTGAACATGGTGCGCAGCACGGCGGTACTCCTGGATCTAGGCTCCCTGCCTGCGTTTTTGCAGGTCAAGTGCGTTTTTCCCACCCTACAACGAGTCTCATGTTCGGGCAGGTTTCCCCAGGTCTTTCAGGACTCATGCTGACCACTTGCTGACTTTCCTGATGCCCCATCAGGGCAACTTGAAGTGGCCAGCCAGCCTCCACATCCACCCGCCGCAACGCGGAAGCCAGCCTACGCGGAAGCCTTTGGAGGACCCAACCACGATCACGCTCCACACCGTTGGCAGCGTCACAGCAGTCGAGGGCATGACACCTCAGCCAGCCAACCGGAGGGCCGACACGGTGCGGCCGACTGAGAATCCGCTACAGGCTTAGGGCACACGTCACCCGAACTCGACCCCCGATAGCGCAAAAAGGTAGCAGAGAATCCCCGGATAGAGAAACCGGGGATTCCCTCGACTATTGACATGACCAGTCGATGAATCCCGACAGTGACACTTCCAGGCGCCATCGACCGGGCCTCAGACAAACGCTAAGGAGCGAGCATACACATGACCCCACAGCCGTACCACGACGAGAGACGTTCAGGGATTAACCACCCATTCAGGCGTCGATCAGAAGAATCCGCCCTGATGGACACTTCCGAAGTCGCGATGATGCTTAACATGTCCACGAGTTGGGTTTACCGGGAAGCCTCAAAGCTAGGCCTCAAAGGCTACAAGCTGGGCCGCGGCAGAAACGCTAAGGTCCTTTACAAGAGAACCGATATATTTAAATGGCTGGAGCAACAGAAGATCCATTAGAAATAAAAGCATTCCCAGCACCCAGGCCGGTACCTTCCCGATGACAAACCACGTGGAGCGCGTTCCCTGCCGCGCGCCCACACGGTTGGGGAAGCGCTTCCGCTCGACCGATACTCCACCACGGAACCTAGATCCGGACCATACGCGGGCCAAGATCCGAACGGCAATGGCCGGAGCCAGTGTTCCTGCTGGTTAGGGAGATGCAGATCATGCACCACCAGCAGACGAAGAAACTGTTGGCGACTTCCAAGCACCGTGCAGTGAATCGGCGTCCTACTGGCGTCCGAAACCAGGGGTGCAGGGCGGACTACCACTCCACTTGAACGGGCCTTCACCATCTCGCGGACACCAAGGAAATTGCCTTCCAGAATGGCTATCTACCCAGCATCCGTTTAACATTGACCTCTCTGGCACCCGTGGAAGGCTTTATAGCAGGCGATCACCGGATTCGGAAACCGGGGAGCGTTCGGAGACTTGAAGGGCGAATTACCCCCACGCCCCCTCGTTCGCTCCTCTGCATCCGTCACCCAACCCGCCTTCTCCTCAGGACTCCATGCCCTACCGCTCCACCCCATCCGGCACGTCTTCCGGCACCGAGCCGAAAGGGCCGCTGTCCGGTACCTGGTACTCGACCGGGGAACTCACCCGCCTCCTGCGCGTCGATCCCTCCACCCTCCGGCACCGGCGCACCGCGCATCCCCGGCAAGGTCCCCCGTACGTCCCGGTGAGTGGGCGTGCCGTCCTCTACAGCGCCCGCGATGTGGAGACCTGGCTCGCCGAGCGCCGTGCCACGCCCGGTGCGGCGGTCTGATGGCCTGCACCGAGGCCGTTCCGCTCGGTGTGCGAGCGGCCGGCGACATCGAGCACCGCCCCGACCGCGCCCCGCCCTACCGTGCGCGCGTTCGCTGGTTCGACCCCGCCTCCAAGCGCCGCAGGTCCCTCTCCGAGGGCAAGGACACGCACGACGAGGCAGAGGACTGGATCTCCGGCATCCTGAAGGCCGCGAAGGCGGGAATCGCGCCGGATGTGGCCACCATGTCGCTGGCCGAGTACGGCACCGGCACCATGGACCTGGCCCTGCGCGGCCTGGAACCAAAGACCCTTGACCCCTACCTCTTCCTCCGGGGCGGCACCGGTGACGGGTGGCCCGGTGGTCGGCTGGTGCCGGTTCATCGCCGGTCCCCGATCGCCGGGATGGCGGGGCCAGCGGGTGCCAGACCTTGGCCGTCGGCAGGCCGCGGGCGGGCACGCCCAGCCGGAGCACCGGCCGGGTGCTCCTCCGGCGGCGGGGTGACGCCGGCTGCCGCAGCAGGAACAGCGCCAGTCCGCCCGCCCAGGCGACGCCCGAGAGCAGCAGCGCCGTCCGAGGCCGTGCCAGAGCGAGAGGCTGTACGGGTGGGCGGGGGCCAGGAAGGCGTCGGCGTACGCCCCGAGCGGTCCGTTCAGCCAGACCACGCCGGGGCCTAGGAGGACACAGCCCGCCGCGAGCAGCGCGGGCGGTGCGAGGAACGCCGGGCCGACGCGGTGCACGGGGGTGTCCGCCAGCCCGGGTTTGCGGGCGAACGTCCCCCAGAGGAACCGGAGGGTGTACGCGGCGGTCAGCGTCGAGCCGACGACGACGGCCGCCAGCGTCCACCGGTCCGCCGTGCTCCAGCGCGGTGAACGCGGCCTCCTTGGCGGCGAGGCCGAGCAGCGGCGGCAGGCCCGCCATCGACGCCCCGGCGACGGCGGCGACCGCCGCGACCCGGGGCAGGGACCGTCCGACACCGGAGAGTTCGCGCAGGTCGCGGGTGCCCGCCGCGTGGTCGACG
>NZ_BAAASB010000009.1:0-379645 GCF_039532665.1 Streptomyces amakusaensis
AGTCGCTGGGGGTGCGTCCGGCGGCGGTGGTGGGGCATTCCCAGGGTGAGATCGCGGCGGCGCATGTCGCCGGCGCGCTCAGTCTGGAGGACGCCGCCCGCGTCGTCGCCCTCCGCAGCCGAGCCCTCGCCGGACTCTCCGGCACCGGGGGAATGGCGTCCGTTCCGTTGCGCCACGACGAGGTGGCCCGGCGGCTCGCCGACCACGGCGGCGCCCTCTCCGTCGCCGCCGTCAACTCCCCGTCCTCCGTGGTCGTCGCGGGCGACACCGACGCCCTGGACAAGCTCCTCGCCGCCTACGCGGAGGAGGGCGTCCAGGCCCGGCGCATCCGGGTCGACTACGCCTCCCACTCGTCCCATGTGGAGGCGGTGCGCGCCGAGATCCTCACCCTGCTCGACGGGATCGCCCCCCGCGCGGGCGACGTCCCCTTCCACTCCACCGTCACCGGTGACGTCCTCGACACCACCGGACTCGACGCCGACTACTGGTACACCAACCTCCGGGAGACCGTCGGCTTCGAGAAGGCCGTCCGGGGCCTGGCCGAGCGGGGACACCGTGTCTTCCTGGAAGTCAGCCCCCACCCGGTGCTCACCTCAGGCATCGGCGAGACCCTGGAGGAGGACGGCGTCGACGGGGGAGCGGCCGTAGGCTCCCTCCGCCGCGAGGACGGCGGATCCGCCAGGCTCCTCGCCTCCGCGTCCGAGCTGTACGTGAGGGGCGTCCCGGTCGCCTGGCACGCCGCGCTCCCCGGCCGCCCGAAGCAGTGGCTGCGGCTGCCGACCTACGCCTTCCAGCACCGCCGCTACTGGCTGACCTCCCAGAGCACCACCGCGGACGTGAGCGACTTCGGCCTCGAAGGCGTCGAACACCCCCTGCTCGGCGCGGCCGTCGGCCTCGCCGGAGCGGACGGGATCCTCTTCACCGGCCGGCTCTCCCCGCACACCCGGCCCTGGCTGGCCGACCATGTGGTGCGGGACACGGCGGCCCTCCCCGCCGGCGGCCTGGTCGAACTCGCCCTGCGCGCCGGAGAGGAGGCAGGCGCGCCCGTCCTCGACACCTTCGAGGTCGTCGAGCCGCTCTACCTCGCGGAGGACACCGCCACCCTGGTCCAGGTGTCCGTGGACGCCGAGGCCGACGGCGGCCGGGCCGTCCGCGTCCACTCCCGCCCCGACACCGGCGACACCGCGTGGACCCTCCACGCCGAGGGCCGGCTGATCGCGGAGACCGGGACACCCGGCCCCGACCCGGAGGCCTGGCCGCCGAAGGACGCCACCGCCCTCGATGTGACCGACGCCTACCAGCGGCTCGCCCGTCGCGGACTCTCCTGCGGCCCCGGCTACCAGGGCCTCACCGCGGCATGGGAACGCGGGGGCGAGCTGTTCGCCGAGATCGGCCTCGCCGAGGAGTCCGCGGCCGACGCGGCCCTGTTCGGTATCCACCCCGCCCTCGCCGAGGCCGCGCTGCACCCCGCCGCGCTGGCCGCCCCCGACGACGGCACCCCCTTGATGGCCGCCTCCTGGCGCGGTGTGGAGCTGTACGCCACCGGGGCCACCGCCCTGCGGGTGACGCTGAGCCCCGCCGGCGAGGGCGCGGTGTCCGTACTGCTGGCGGACGAGAGCGGCCGTACGGTCGCCCGCGCCGCCTCGGTGGCCCTGCGGCCGGTGCCCGAACGCCGGGCCACCGCCCCGCGCACCCACCACGACACGCTGTTCCGGCCCGACTGGACGCCGCTGACCGTCGCCGAACCCCGTGAACCCCTCCGCTGGGGCGTGCTCGGCGCGGCCGAGGCCCCGGCCGGGATCCCCGGCGCCCGCCCGTTCCCCGACATCGCCGCCGTCGCGGCGGCCGTCGCGGCGGGCGAGCGGATCGACGCGGTGCTCCTGCCCCGCCCGCTCTCGCCCGACACCGGCTCCGGCACCGTCGAGAAGGTGTACGAGGCCGTCAACGGGACACTGGCGCCGCTCGTCGAGTGGATCGCCGAGGAACGCCTCGCCGACACCCGGCTGGTGGTCCTCACCGGCGGCGCGGTCGCCGCCGCCGGGGGCGACATCACCGATCTGGCCGGATCCGCCGTCTGGGGCCTGACCCGCTCCGCGCAGTCGGAGGCCCCCGGCCGCATCCAGCTCGTCGACGCCGACACCGTGACCCCGGCACTGCTCGCGGGCCTGGTGCACACCGACGAACCGCAGCTGATGATCCGTGAGGGCGGCGTCTTCGCGCCCCGCCTCGCCCGCGCCGCCGTGGCCGCCGCCGACGCGCCCCGGACCCCGGCCTGGAACCACGAGGGCACGGTCCTCATCACCGGCGGCACCGGCACCCTCGGCGGCTTCGTCGCCCGCCACCTCGTCACCGAGCACGGCATCAGGCATCTGCTGCTCACCAGCCGCCGGGGGCCGTCCGCCGAGGGCGCCGCCGAGCTCGCCGCCGAACTCACCGGGCTCGGGGCGCAGGTGCGGATCGTCGCCTGCGACACCGCCGACCGCGAGGAACTGGCCGCCCTGCTCGCCGGGATCCCGGCCGGCCACCCGCTCACCGGAGTGGTGCACGCGGCGGGCACCCATGCCCCCGGGCTGCTGTCCACGCTGACACCGGAGATGGTGGAGCGGGTGCTGAGGCCCAAGGTGGACGCCGCCTGGCATCTGCACGAACTGACCCGCGACGCCGACCTGGCCGCCTTTGTGGTGTTCTCCTCCATCGCCGCCGTCTTCGGCGGCCCCGGCCAGGCCAACTACGCGGCGGCCAATGTGTTCATGGAGGCGCTGGCCCAGCACCGCGCCGCCCACGGCCTGCCCGCCACCTCCCTCGCCTGGGGCCTGTGGGAGCAGCTGACCGGCATCACCAGCCAGCTCCAGGACGTCGACCTCGGCCGGATCGCCCGCGACGGATTCCGTCCCATGCCCACCGAACACGGCCTCGCCCTGTTCGACGCGGGACTCGTCTCCGACGAGCCGGTCCTCACCGGCACCCCGCTCGACCTCGCGGCGCTCCGGGCCTCCGGAGAGTTCTCCTCGCTGCTGCGCGGTCTGATCCGGCTCCCCGCGCGCCGCGCCGCCTCCCTGGCGGCGAAGGACGAGGGCGCCGGCGACACCCTCGGGCGGCGGCTGGCCGGGCGTACCCCGGCCGAGCAGCGCGAGATCCTGCTGGAACTGGTCCGGGGCGAGGTCGCCGCGGTCCTCGGACACTCCGGGGACCTCGCGGGAATCGGCGCCGAACAGCCCTTCCAGGGGCTCGGCTTCGACTCGCTGACCGCCGTCGAACTCCGGAACCGGCTCAAGAACACCACCGGGGTACGAGTGCCGACCACCCTGGTCTTCGACCACCCGACCCCCGGGGCGGTGGCCGAGTACCTCCGTACCGAACTCGCCCCCGACGACACCCTGACGGAACTCACCGTGCTGACGGAACTCGTGGCCCTGGAAGCCCGGCTGTCCGCGTTCGCCCAGGACGAGGACCAGAAGGCGCTGGTCGCCGGCCATCTGCGGGACCTCACCGCCCGATGGCGGGAGCCGCGGCCCGACGACGACGCCGATGCCTCCGAACTCGCAGCCGCCACCGACGACGAGCTCTTCGAGCTCCTGGACGCCAAGCAGAGGGACTGAACGACATGGCCAACGAGGACAAGCTCCGCGAATACCTGAAGCAGGCGATCGCCGACACCCGCCGCGCCGAGCGACGGCTGCGGGAGCACGAGGACGCCGCGGGAGAGCCCATCGCCGTCGTCGCCATGGGATGCCGCTACCCCGGCGGCGTCCGGTCCCCCGAGGACCTGTGGCGGCTGGTCGCGGACGGCCGGGACGCCGTCTCCGAGTTCCCCGAAGACCGCGGCTGGGACCTGGAGAGTCTCTACGACCCGGACCCCGAGCACCACGGCACCTCGTACACCCGGGAGGGCGGCTTCCTCTACGACGCCCCCCTGTTCGACCCGGCGTTCTTCGGGATATCCCCCCGTGAGGCGCTCGCCATGGACCCCCAGCAGCGGATCCTGCTGGAGACCTCCTGGGAGGTGTTCGAACGCGCCGGGATCGACCCGACCACGCTGAAGGGCGGCTCCACCGGCGTGTTCATCGGCGGCGGGGCCCACGGATACGGGCCGCGGCTGCACGAGTCCACCGAGGAGGTCGAGGGCTATCTGCTCGTCGGCGGCTCCCCGAGTGTGCTCTCCGGGCGGATCTCCTACTTCTACGGCTTCGAGGGCCCCGCGGTCACCGTCGACACCGCCTGCTCCTCCTCGCTCACCTCCCTGCACCTCGCCGTCCAGTCGCTCCGCAGCGGAGAGTCCTCCCTCGCGCTGAGCGGCGGCGTCCTGGTGATGCCGCTGCCCGGCACCTTCATCGAGTTCTCCCGGCAGCGGGGGCTGGCCGCCGACGGCCGCTGCAAGTCCTTCGCCGCGGCGGCCGACGGCACCGGCTGGTCCGAGGGCGTCGGCATGATCCTGCTGGAGCGCCTCTCCGACGCCCGCCGCAACGGGCACCCGGTGCTCGCCGTCGTCCGCGGCTCCGCCGTCAACCAGGACGGCGCGTCCAACGGCATCGCCGCGCCCAACGGCCCGTCCCAGCAGCGGGTCATCAGGAAGGCCCTGGCCAACGCCCGGCTCTCGCCGGGCGATGTGCACCTCATCGAGGCCCACGGCACCGGCACCCGGCTCGGCGACCCCATCGAGGCCCAGGCGCTCCTGGCCACCTACGGCCAGGACCGGCCCGAGGGCAGCGTCGCCCACCTCGGCTCGCTGAAGTCCAACATCGGCCACACCCAGGCCGCCGCCGGGGTCGGCGGCGTCATCAAGACCGTGATGGCCCTCCGCCACGGCCTGCTGCCGAAGACCCTCCACATCGACGAGCCCACCCCGCACGTCGACTGGTCGGAAGGCGCGGTCGAACTGCTCACCGAGGCCAGGCCCTGGCCGGAGACCGGAGCGCCCCGGCGGGCCGCCGTCTCCTCCTTCGGGGTCAGCGGCACCAACGCGCACGTCATCCTCGAAGCGGCCGGGGAACAGCCCGCGCCCGCGGGCGACGAACCGGTGAAAGCGCCGCCCGTCGCTCCCTGGCTGCTGTCCGCAGCCTCGCCCGCAGCACTCCGCGACCAGGCGGACCGGCTCCTCGCCCTCCTCGACGCCGACCCCGGCGCGGACCCCACCGACATCGCCTACTCGCTGGCCACCGGCAGGGCGAGGCTGGAGCACGGGGCCGCCGTCGTCGCCGACGGCCTCGAAGCCGCCCGGCGCGGGCTGCGCTCCCTCGCCGACGGCGGCACCCCGGCCGCCGTCGCCCCCGCCGACGGCCCCGGCAAAATCGCGTTCCTCTTCACCGGACAGGGCGCCCAGCGCATCGGGATGGGCCGCGAACTCCACGCGGGCTTCCCCGTGTTCGCCGACGCCTTCGACGCGGTCTGCGCCGAACTCGACCCGCACCTCGACCGGCCGCTGAGGGAGATCGTCTTCGCCGGCGCCGACAGCCCCGAGGCCGAGCTGCTCGACCGGACCGGATGGACCCAGCCCGCGCTCTTCGCCGTCGAGGTCGCCCTCTTCCGGCTGCTCGAACACTGGGGGGTGCGGCCCGACTACCTCCTCGGCCACTCCATCGGCGAACTCGCCGCCGCCCATGTCGCCGGAGTGCTCTCCCTCCCCGACGCCGCCAAGCTCGTCGCCGCCCGCGCCCGGCTGATGCAGGCGCTCCCGGCGGGCGGGGCCATGGTCGCCCTCCAGGCGGGCGAGGACGAGGTCCTCACGCTCCTCGCCGACCACGCCTCCTCGGCCGGCGTCGCCGCCGTCAACGCCCCCTCCTCCGTCGTCGTCTCCGGCGAGGAGGACGCCGTACTCGCCGTCGCCGAGCGGATCGCGGCCCAGGGCCGCAAGACGAAACGGCTCCAGGTCAGCCACGCCTTCCACTCCCCGCTGATGGACGGCATGCTCGCCGAGTTCGAGCGGGTCGCCGCCACCCTCACCTACCACGCCCCGGCCATCCCCGTGGTCTCCAACGTCACCGGCGCGCTCGCCGACCCCGCCCGGCTGGGCACCCCCGACTACTGGGTGCGCCATGTCCGGGAGGCCGTCCGGTTCGCCGACGGCCTCGACACCCTGCGCTCCCTCGGCGTCGGCGCTCTGGTCGAACTCGGACCCGGCGGGGTGCTGTCCGCGCTGGCCGCCCAGAACGCGCCGGACTCCGGCGACGAGGGGGCCGCGCTCGTCACCCCGCTGCTGAGGAACGACCGCACCGAGCCGGAGAGCCTGGTCGCCGCCGTGGCACGGCTCCACCACCACGGGGCGGACATCGCCTGGGACCGCTTCTTCGAAGGCAGCGGCGGCCACCGGGTCGCCCTCCCCACCTACGCCTTCCAGCGCGAACGGTACTGGCTCGACTCCGCCGCCCAGACACCCGACGCGGCGGGGCTCGGCCTCACCGCTGCCGACCACCCCATGCTCGGCGCGGCCGTCGAACTCGCCGGGACCGAGGGCCTCCTGCTGACCAGCCTGCTGTCGGTGCGCACCCACCCCTGGCTCGCCGACCACGTCGTCCTGGGCTCCGTCCTCGTCCCCGGCACCGCCCTGGTCGAGCTGGCCGTCCAGGCGGGCGACCACGTCGGCTGCCCCGTTCTGGACGAACTCGTCGTCCAGGCCCCGCTGGTGCTGCCCCCCGACGGCGGCGTACGGATACAGATCCGGGTCGGCGGCCCCGACGCGCTGAACCGCCGCGAGATCGGCGTCCACAGCCGCCGCCCCGGCTCCGACGGCCCGTGGACCCTCCACGCCCAGGGCTTCCTGGCCCCCGACGGAGCCGCCTCCGACTTCGACCTCACCGCCTGGCCGCCGCCCGGGGCCGAGGAGGTCGCGGTCGACGGCCTGTACGACCTGCTGACCGAGCAGGGGTACGGCTACGGGCCCATGTTCCAGGGACTGACCAGGGTCTGGCGCGCCGAGGGCGAGCTGTTCGCCGAGGTCCGGATGGCCGAGGGCGGCGAGACCGCCGGTTTTGGCCTGCATCCCGCGCTGCTGGACACCGCCCTGCACACGGTGGTCTTCTCCGAGGGCAACGACACCGCCGACCGGGGCACCCGCGCCCCGTTCGAGTGGCGCGGCGTCCGCCTCCACTCCACCGGCGCCACCGTGCTGCGCGTCCGGCTCGTACCCGACGGCAGGGACGCCCTGGCGCTCTGGCTCGCCGACGACACCGGCCGGCCCGTCGCCTCCGTCGAGGCGCTCGTCCTGCGGGAGATCTCCACCGGCCAGATCGACGCCGCCCGCCCCGAGCACGCCGACGCCCTCTTCACCGTCGACTGGAGCCCGGCGGCCCCGGCCCCCGAGACGGCGGACGCCCCGCCGAGGTGGGTCGTCATGGGAGCCGACCCCGGACTCGTGGCCCCCCGCCACACCGGAGCCGAAGAGGTGGCGGCGGCCCTCGCCGCCGGCGAACGCGTCGACGCCGTCCTCACCCGGCCCCTGCCGGCCCCGGCCGACGCCGACGACCCGGTCGCCGATGTCCATCTGGCCGCCCACCGCACCCTGGACCTCGTCCAGCGCTGGCTGGCCGACGACCGCCTCTCGGACGTCCGGCTCGTGGTCCTCACCGAGAACGCGGTCGCCGTCGACGGCACGGAGACCCCGGACCTGGCCGGCGCCGCCGTCTGGGGACTGCTCCGCGCCGTACAGCTCGAACAGCCCGGCCGCTTCGTGCTCATGGACACGGTCCCCGGCGACGCGACGGCCCTCGCCGCCGCCGTCCCCGCCGTACTCGCCTCCGGGGAACCGCAGACGGCCGTACGCGGCGATGCCGTGCTGACCCCCCGGCTGGCCCGCGCGGCCACCGCCCCGGACGAGACCGAGACGGACCGGGGCACGCCGTGGGAGTCCGGGGGCACCGTACTGATCACCGGCGGCACCGGCTCGCTCGGCTCGCTCGTCGCCCGCCATCTGGTCCGCGCCCACGGCGTCACCCGTCTCCTCCTCACCAGCAGGCGCGGCCCCGACGCCGAGGGAGCCGCCGAACTGGCCGCCGAACTCACCGGCCTCGGCGCGCACATCACCCTCGCCGCCTGCGACGCGGCGGACGCCGGCGCGCTGGCCGCGACCCTCGCCGCGATCCCCGCCGAGCACCCCCTGACGGCGGTGGTCCACACCGCGGGCATCGTCCAGGACGGCACCGTCACCGCACTGACCCCCGAGTCCACCTCCGCGGTGCTGCGCCCCAAGGCGGACGCGGCCTGGAACCTGCACCGGCTGACCCGGGACGCCGGGCTCACCCACTTCGTCCTCTTCTCCTCGGCCGCCGGCACCTTCGGCAGCCCCGGGCAGGCCAACTACGGCGCGGCGAACGCCTTCCTCGACGCGCTCGCCCGGCGGCGCGCCGCCCTCGGACTGCCCGCCACCTCCCTCGCCTGGGGCCTGTGGCGGCAGAGCGGCGGCATGGCTGGCCAGCTCGACGAGATCAACCTCCGGCGGCTCGCCCGCGACGGCTATCTGCCGATCTCCGAGGAGACCGGTACCTCCCTCCTCGACGCCGCCGGCCGTACGCCCCACTCCGCGCTGGTCGCCGCGCCCCTGGACCTGGCGGCCATCCGCGCCGGTCACCAGGTGCCGTGGCTGCTGCGCGGACTCGTCCGGGTCCCCGTGCGGCGCGCCGCCGAAGGTGGCGGGCAGGAGGGAGCCGGGTCCCTGGCCCAGCGGATCTCCGCCCTGCCCGAGGCCGACCGGCGGGGGTATGTGCTCGACGTCATCCGCAAGGAGGTCGCCGAGGTCCTGGGACACCAGAGCACCGGCGCGGTCAACACCGACCACCAGTTCCTCCAGCTGGGCTTCGACTCCCTCACCGGCGTCGAGTTCCGCAACCGCCTCACCCTGAGCAGCGGCGTCCGCCTCCCGGCCACACTGATCTTCGACCATCCGACGCCCGCCGCGCTGGCCGAGTATCTCCACACCCGGCTCGCCGACGCCCTGCCGGCCCCGGCCGCCGCTCCCGTCGCCGTCGCAGCCGGCGACGCGGGCCAGGACGACCCGATCGTCATCGTCGGCATGGCCTGCCGCTACCCCGGCGGCGTCACCTCCCCCGACGACCTGTGGGAACTGGTGCGGACCTCCGGCGACGGGATCTCCGCCTTCCCCACCGACCGCGGCTGGGACACCGAGGCGATCTACGACCCCGACCCGGAGCACCCCGGCACCTCCTACACCCGGCACGGCGGGTTCCTGCACGACGCGGCCCTCTTCGACCCCGACTTCTTCGGGATCTCACCCCGCGAGGCGCTGTCCATGGACCCCCAGCAGCGACTGCTCCTGGAGAACTCCTGGGAGGCGTTCGAGCACGCCGGGATCGACCCGACCACCCTCAAGGGCAGCGACACCGGTGTCTTCGTGGGCGTCATGTACCACGACTACGCCGCCCGGGTCCGCCACACCCCCGAGGAGCTGGAGGGCTACCTCGCCAACGGCAGCGCGGGCAGCATCGCCTCCGGCCGGATCGCCTACTCCTTCGGCTTCGAGGGCGCGGCGATGACCGTCGACACCGCCTGCTCCTCCTCGCTGCTCGCCCTCCATCTGGCCGCCCAGTCGCTCCGCCAGGGCGAGACCGGCCTGGCCCTCGCGGGCGGCGTCACCGTGATGTCCACTCCCAACACCTTCGTCGAGTTCTCCCGCCAGCGCGGCCTGGCCACCGACGGCCGCTGCAAGGCGTTCGCGGCGGCGGCGGACGGCACGGGCTGGGCCGAGGGCGTCGGCATGCTGGTGCTGGAGAGGCTCTCGGACGCCCGGCGCAACGGCCACCGGGTGCATGCGGTGCTGCGCGGCTCCGCCGTCAACCAGGACGGCGCGTCCAACGGTCTCACCGCCCCCAACGGGCCCGCCCAGGAGCGGGTGATCCGGCAGGCCCTCGCCAACGCGGGGCTCCGTCCCGCCGAGGTGGACGCGCTGGAGGCCCACGGCACCGGCACCCGGCTCGGCGACCCGATCGAGGCCCAGGCGCTCATCGCCGCCTACGGCCGGGACCGGCCCGCCGACGCGCCCGCCTGGCTCGGCTCGCTGAAGTCCAACATCGGCCACACCCAGGCCGCCGCGGGCGTCGGCGGCATCATCAAGATGGTGCAGGCGATGCGGCACGACACCCTGCCCGCCTCGCTCCATGTCGACGAGCCCACCCCGTACGTGGACTGGGCCGAGGGAGCCGTCGAACTGCTCACCGAGGCCCGCCCCTGGCCCCGGGGCGACCGGCCCCGCCGGGCCGCCGTGTCGTCCTTCGGCGTCAGCGGCACCAACGTCCACGCCATCATCGAGGAGCCGCCGGCCCCCGAGCCCGCCCCCGCCCCGGCCCCCGAGCCCGAGCCTGTGTCCGGGACCGGCGGGGCGCGCGTCGTGCCCTGGACGGTCACCGGCCACACCCCCGAGGCCGTCCGCCGCCAGGCCGACCGTCTCCACGCCTTCGTCGCCGCCGACGAGGAGCTCCGCCCCGCCGACGTCGCCCACGCCCTCGCCACCACCCGCGCCGCGCTCGGCCACGGCGCGGTGCTGGCCGGCGGCGACCGCGACACCCTCCTGCGGCGGCTGCGGTCCCTGGCCGACGGCGGGGAGACGATCCTGCCCAGGACCGCCGGCCGTGTCGCGTTCCTCTTCACCGGTCAGGGCTCCCAGCGCATCGGAATGGGCCGGGAACTGTACGACCACGTACCCGAGTTCACCGGGGCGTTCGACGAGATCTGCGCCGAGTTCGACCGCCATCTCGACCGGCCGCTGCGCGAGGTCGTCTTCGGCGAGCCCGATCTCATCGACCGCACCGAGTACGCGCAGCCCGCGCTCTTCGCCGTCGAGACCGCCCTGGCCCGCACCCTCGCCGCCTGGGGCGTCCGCCCCGATCTGGTCGCCGGCCACTCCATCGGCGAACTGGCCGCCGCCCACATCGCGGGCGTCCTCACCCTGCCCGACGCGGCCCTGCTGGTCGCCGCGCGCGGCCGGCTGATGCAGGCGCTCCCCGAGACCGGTGCGATGGTGTCCCTCCGGGCCACCGAGGACGAAGTCGCACAGGCGCTCAAGGAGTTCCCCCCGACCCTCTCCATCGCCGCGGTCAACGGCCCCCGGGCCGTGGTCGTCTCCGGGGAGGAGGAGCCCGTACTGCGGCTCGCCGCCGATTTCGAGCGGCTCGGCAGGAAGACCCGGCGGCTCACCGTCAGCCACGCCTTCCACTCCCCGTCGATGGACGCCATGCTGGCGGAGTTCGGCCGGCTCGCCGCCGGGCTGGACTACCGCGAGCCGACCGTCCCCGTCGTCTCCACCGTCACCGGCGAACGCGCCCCCGAGGGGCTGCTGACCGACCCCGGGTACTGGGTGCGCAATGTCCGGGAGACGGTCCGCTTCGCCGACGCCGCCCGCGCTCTGGCGGACCGGGGAGCCGCCGCCTTCGTCGAGGTCGGTCCCGGCGGAGTGCTGACCGCGCTGGTCGGCGAGACCCTCGACGAGGGCGACCCGGTCGCCCTCGCGACGCTGCGCGGCGACCGGTCCGAGCGGGAGACCCTCGCCGAGACCCTCGGCCGGCTCCGCCTCGCCGGCGTCCCCGTCGACTGGGACCGCGCCCTCGTCCCCGCCGCACCCGCCGCCCCCGTCGCCCTGCCCACCTACTCCTTCCTCCGCGAGCGGTTCTGGCTCGACGTCCCCGCCGAGACCGCCGACGCCTCGGCGCTCGGACTGACCCCCGCCCAGCACCCGCTGCTCGGCGCGGCGGTCCGCCTCGCCGACTCCGGCGGGGTCCTCTTCACCGGCTCCGTCCAGTCCGGGGAGCACCCCTGGCTGGGCGAGAACCCCGTGCTCGGCGCGCCGCTCCTGCCCACCGGAGCCTTCCTCGACCTGGCCGTACGCGCCGGGGACGAGGTCGGCCACCCGGTCCTGGAGCGGTTCGCCCTGCACGCCCCCCTGGTCCTGGAGGCCGGCGGGACCACCGCCCTCCAGGTCTCCGTCGCCCCCGACGACGAGCCCGGCCGCCGTGTCCTGCGGATCCACGCGGGCGCGCCCGAGCCCGGCGCCGCGTGGACCCTGCACGCCGAGGGCTTCCTCGCCCGGTCCGACGGCGAACCCGCCGCCGAGGACGGCCCGGCCGCCTGGCCGCCGCCGGGCGAGGAGATCCCGGCCGACGAGGTCCGCCGTCTGCTCCTCGCCCACGGCCAGGACCCCGAGCCGAGCGGTGTCGCGCTCACCTCGGTCCACCGCGACGGCGAAACCCTGTACGCCGGGGTGAGCCTGCCGGAAGGGGCCGCGCCCGAGGGGTTCGGCCTGCACCCCGCGCTGACCGAGGCCGCCTGCATGCTGGCGATGGTCGCCGAGGGCGAGCCCGACGGCGGCGGCGTCACCCTGCCCTCCCTCGGCGGCGGGATCCGCCTCCACGCCACCGGGGCCACCACCCTGCGGGTCACCGTCCGCCGCTCCGGCTCCTCCGGCTGGTCCCTGCACCTGGCCGACCCCGAGGGCCGGCCGGTCGCCGACATCGCCTCGCTCGGCCTGGTCCGTCTCCCCGCGGCGGCGTTCACCGTGCCGGAACGCCGGCCGCACGACTCCCTGTACCGGGTCGACTGGACCGAGCGGATCCCCCTCGCCACCGGGACCGCGCTCCGCTGGGGCACGCTGGGCGACGACGGGCTGGTCGCCGTCGGCGACCGCTTCGGCGGCGTCGCGGCGGTCGGCGACGCGATCGCCGCGGGCGTTACCCTTGACGCGGTGCTGCTGCCGTCATCGGGCCGGGCGGGCGTCCCCGACGCCGTCCCGGGCGCCGTGACCGCCGCCACCCACCGGATGCTCGCGCTGGTCACGGAGTGGCTCACCGACGAACGCCTCGCCGACACCAGGCTGGTGGTGCTCACCCACGGCGCGGTGCCCGGCGGCGACGCCGACACCCGCGATCTGGCGGCCGGCGCGGTCTGGGGCCTGCTGCGCTCCGCCCAGTCCGAGAACCCCGACCGGATCGTCCTCGTCGACTCCGACGACCACCGGATGTCCGCCGCGGAACTCTCCGCCCTCGTCGCCTCCGGCGAGGCCAGGATCCGGGTGCGCAACGGCACCGCCTCGGCGCCCCGGCTCGCCCGTCCCGCACCGGACACGGCCCGCCCCGCCGCCGGGCCCGGGGGATGGCGGCCCGAGGGCACCGTACTGATCAACGGCGGCACCGGGGCCCTCGGCTCCCGCGTCGCCCGCCATCTGGCCGCCGAACACGGCGTCCGCCATCTGCTGCTGCTCGGCAGGCGCGGCCCCGGGGCGGAGGGCGCGGCACAGCTCAAGGCCGACCTCGCCGGCCTCGGTGCCCGGGCGACGATCGTGGCCTGCGACACCGCCGACCGGGACGCGCTGGCCGAGGTCCTGGCCGGCATCCCCGCCGACCGTCCCCTCACCGCCGTGGTGCACGCCGCGGGCACGCTCGCCAACGCCACCTTCACCGCCCTCACCCCCGAACGGCTGGACGAGGTCCTGCGGCCCCGGGCCGAGGCGGCCTGGCACCTGCACGAACTCACCCGGGACGCCGACCTCTCCGCCTTCGTCCTCTTCTCCGCCGTCACCGGCGTCTTCGGCGGCCCCGGACAGGCCAACCACGGGGCGGCCACCGGCTTCCTCGACGGACTGGCCCACTACCGCGCCGCCCTCGGACTGCCCGCCACCTCCATCGCCTGGGGCCTGTGGGGCGAGGCCCGCCGATCCGGCGGCGCGACGGCGGAGAGCGACCCCGCCCGGTTCACCCGCGACGGATTCCTCCCCCTCACCGACCGCGACGCGCTGCGGCTCTTCGACGCCGCCGTCGCCCAGTCCGACCCCGCCCCCGTGGCCACCTCCTTCGACCTCAGCCGCGTCCGAGCCCTCGACACCGTCCCCCCGCTGCTGCGCGGCCTGGTCCGCACCCCGGCGCGGCGCACCGCCGCGACCTCGGCCGCGCAGGGCGACTCCCTGGCCCAGCGGCTGGCCGGCCGGAGCCGCGCCGACCAGCGGGACATCGTCCTCACGCTCATCAGGACGGAGGCCGGCGCGGTTCTCGGCCACCCCGACCTCACCGGCGTCGAGAAGGACCGCCCCTTCCTCGACCAGGGCTTCGACTCGCTCACCGCGGTCGAACTCCGCAACCGGCTCACCGCCGTCACCGGTGTCCGCGCCCCCGCCACACTGATCTTCGACCATCCCACCCCGCAGGCCCTGGCCGACCACGTCCTCGCCCACGCCGCGCCCGACGAGACGGCGCAGCCCCCGGTGTTCGACGATCTCGACCGGTTGGAGGCCGGTCTCAACGGCTCCGACTACGACGAGGAGACCGCCGCCAGAATCACGCTGCGCCTCCAGACCCTGCTGTCCAGGTCCATGGAGACCCGGGCCGGCGAGGAGCCGCCCGCGGCGGCGGCCCCGCTGGAGTCCGCGTCCGCCTCCGAGATCTTCGACTTCATCGACAACCAGCTCGGCCGCAACGCCGACTGACCGACCGGTACTCCAGTCACCGAGGGGAATGCATTCCTGTGTCCGAAGAGAGCAAACTCGTCGAGTACCTCAGGTGGGTCACGGCCGACCTGAGCAAGGCCCGCGAGCGCATCGCCGAGCTGGAAGCCGGGCGGGAGGAGCCCATCGCCGTCGTCGGCATGGCCTGCCGCTACCCCGGCGGAGTCTCCTCGCCCGAGGAGCTGTGGCAGCTCGTCGCCGAGGAGCGCGACGCCATCACCGAGTTCCCGCCCGACCGGGGCTGGGACACCGAGTCCATCTACGACCCCGACCCGGACAAGCCCGGCCACACCTACACCCGGGCCGGCGGCTTCCTCGACGGCGCGACCCGCTTCGACGCCGCGTTCTTCGGGATCTCGCCCCGCGAGGCCCTCGCGATGGACCCCCAGCAGCGGCAGTTCCTCGAAACCACCTGGGAGGTGCTCGAACGCGCCGGGGTGCGGCCCGAGACCCTCAAGGGCAGCCGTACCGGGGTCTTCGCGGGCATCGCGGGCCAGAGCTATGTCACCCTCAACGGCCCGCAGGAGCTCGAGGGCTATCTGATGACCGGCAGCCTCACCGCCGTCGTCGCCGGACGGGTCTCGTACACCTTCGGGCTCGAAGGGCCCGCGGTCACCCTGGACACCGCCTGCTCCTCCTCCCTCGTCGCCATCCACCTCGCCGCCCAGTCCCTGCGCCGGGGCGAGAGCACCCTCGCCGTCGCCGGCGGCGCGACCGTCGCGGGCGACCCCGCGGGCTGGGTCGAGTTCTCCCGGCAGCGAGGCCTCGCCCCCGACGGCCGCGCCAAGTCCTACGCGGGCACCGCCGACGGCACCACCTGGGCCGAGGGCGTCGGGGTCGTACTCCTGGAACGGCTCTCGGACGCCCGGCGCAACGGCCATCAGATCCACGCGGTGCTGCGCGGCTCCGCCGTCAACCAGGACGGCGCGTCCAGCGGCCTCACCGCGCCCAACGGGCCCTCGCAGGAACGCGTCATCCAGCAGGCCCTCGCCGACGCCAAGCTCTCCCCGGCCGACGTCCAGGTCATCGAGGGCCACGGCACCGGCACCCGGCTCGGCGACCCCATCGAGGTTCAGGCGCTCCTCGCCACCTACGGCCAGGGCCGGCCCGACGGCGCGCCCGCCCTCCTCGGCTCCCTCAAGTCGAACATCGGGCACACCGTCGCCGCCGCGGGCGTCGGCGGCGTCATCAAGATGGTGATGGCCATGCGCCACGGCCGGCTGCCCCGCACGCTCCATGTGGACGAGCCCACCCCCCTGGTCGACTGGACCACGGGCTCCGTCGAACTCCTCACCGAGGCCAGGCCCTGGCCGGAGCGGAACGGGCCCCGCCGGGCCGCCGTCTCCGCGTTCGGCGTCAGCGGCACCAACGCCCACGTCATCATCGAGGAGCCCCCCGCCCCGCCCCCGGCCCCCGCCGGGAAACCCGCGGCCGGACCCGCCGCCGCGCCCACCCCGCCCCCGGCCCTGGTCTGGCCCCTGTCGGCCAAGACCGGCCCCGCGCTCCGCGACCGGGCGGCCGGCCTGCTCGCCGCCGCCGAGCAGGGCGCCGCACCGCTCGACCTCGCCTACTCGCTCACCACCGCCCGGTCCGTCCTCGACCGGGGCGCCGTCGTCGTCGGGGCCGACCGCGCCGACCTCCTCGCCGGACTCCGGGCCCTGGCCGACGGCGACACCACCCCCCTCCGCCGCCCCGACGGCCGGGTCGCGTTCCTCTTCACCGGCGGCGGCCCCCAGCGGGTCGGCATGGGCCGCGAACTGTACGAGCGGTACCCCGTCTACGCCGAGGCGTTCGACGAGATCTGCGCCGAACTCGACCCGCACCTCGGCCGGCCGCTGCGCGAGGTCGTCTTCGGCGAGCCCGGCCCCATCGACCGCACCGAGTTCACCCAGCCCGCGCTCTTCGCCGTCCAGACCGCCCTCGTCCGCACCCTCGCCGCCTGGGGCGTCCGCCCCGATCTGGTCGCCGGACACTCCAGCGGCGAAGTCACCGCCGCCCACATCGCCGGCGTCCTCTCCCTCCCGGACGCCGCGAAACTCATCGCCGCCCGGGGCCGGCTGATGCAGGCCCTCCCCGAGACCGGCGCGATGGTGTCCCTCCGCGTCGGCGAGGACGAGGTCCGTGAGGTCCTCCGCGGCCACGACCCGGACGTCATCGGGATCGCCGTCGTCAACGGCCCCCGGGCCGTGGTCGTCTCCGGCGAGGAGACGCCCGTGCTGGCGGTGGCCGCCGAGTTCGAGCGCCGGGGACGGCGGGTCAAGCGGATCACGGTCAGCCATGCCTCCCACTCCCCGCTGATGGAGGGCATGCTCCCCGCGTACGGGGCCGTCGCCGCCGAACTGACCTACCACGAGCCGACCGTCCCCGTCGTCTCCACCGTCACCGGCGAACGCGCCCCCGAGGGGCTGCTGACCGACCCCGGGTACTGGGTGCGCAATGTCCGCCGGCCCGTCCGCTTCGCCGACGCGCTGCGCTCCCTCTCCGCCCTGGAGGCCACCGCCTTCGTCGAGATCGGCCCCGCCACGGTGCTCACCCCGCTGGTCGGCGAGGTGGTCGACGGCGACCACGCGGCCCTGCCGGTGATGCGCGCCGGACACCCCGAGCCGTCCGTCCTCGTGGAGGCCGTCGGCAGGCTCCATCTCGCCGGGGCTCCCGTCGACTGGGAGGCCTTCTTCGACGGCACCGGCGCGCGCCTGGTCGATCTGCCCACCTACCCCTTCCAGGGCGAGCGCTACTGGCTGGACCCCGCGCCCACCACGGGCGGGGACCCCGGCCGGTTCGGATTCGACACCGCCGGACACCCCCTGCTCGGGGCGCTCACCCCGCTCGCGGGCGGCGACGGGCTGGTCGCCACCGCGCTGCTCTCCCGCCGCACCCACCCCTGGCTCGCCGATCACACCCTGTTCGGCGCTCCCGTCGTCCCCGCCGCCGTCCTGGTGGAACTCGCCTTCCGGGCCGGGGACGAACACGGCTGCACCACCCTCTCCGCGTTCACCACCGACACCCCCCTCCTCCTCCCGGACGAGGGAGGGCTCCAGCTCCAGATCTCCCTGGGCGCGCCCGACGCCGCGGGCGAACGGCCGCTGACCGTGCACGGACGTCCCCAGGGCGGCGACGCCCCCTGGACCCGGTACGCCGCCGGGCGGATGGGCAACGCCCCCGCCGAGCCCGCCTTCGACCTGGCCTCCTGGCCGCCCGACGCCGAACCGCTGCCCGTCGGCGAGCCTCTCGGCGACGACGGCCCGCACGGCCCCGCGCCCACCGGAATCCGCGCCGCCTGGCGGCGGGACGACACCGTCTTCGCCGAGATCGCGCTCCCGGACACGGTCGACTCCGACGGCTACGGTCTCCACCCCGCCCTGCTCGACGCCGCGATCCGCCTCGCCCTCCCGAACGAGAGCGGGGACGGGGACGGGGACGAGAACGGCCGTACCGTCACCGTCCCCGTGCGCTGGGACGGGACACGTCTGTACGCCGACGGGGCCCGCGAACTGCGCGTCGCCGTCCGGGAACTCCCCGACGGCGACCTCGTACTCCGGATCGCCGACCAGGACGGGCAGCCCGTCCTGGAGACCCGCGCCCTCCGCCCGGCCCCGCTCACCGAGGACCGGATCGACCGGATCCGCACCCGTCCGTACGACTCCCTGTTCGGCCTGGACTGGATCCCGCTGCCCCTGTCCGAGCCCGAGCCCGCGACCGAGACCCGCTGGGGTGTCCTGGACCTCAAGGACACCGCCTCCGAAACCTCCGAAACCTTCGCGGCCCCGCCCGGTGCCGCCCGGTTCGCCCACCCCTCCGAGGTCGCCGACGCCCTCGCCGCGGGCCTGCGCGTCGACGCCGTCCTGGTGCCGCCGCCCGTGCCCGGCGACCCGGACCGCATCCCCGAGGCCGCCCATGAGCTGACGCACCGGGCGCTGGCCCTGGTCCGAGCCTGGATCAGCGAGGAGCGGCTGGCCGACACCCGTCTCGTGATCCTCACCCGGGGAGCGGCGGTCGCCGCCGACGAGCCCGTCGCCGACCTCGCCGCCGCCCCCCTCTGGGGACTGCTGCGCTCCGCCCAGGCCGAGAACCCGGGCCGGATCGTCCTCGCCGACCTCGACGCCTCACCGGCCTCCGCCGACCGGCTGCCCGCCGTGCTCCTCGCCGGAGAACCCCAGGTCAGGATCAGGGACGGCCGGATCGCCATCCCCCAACTCACCCGCATACCCGAGCCCGAGCCCGAAACTTCGGCCGTGCCGCAGGACACCCCCGCCGGCCCCTGGCGGCCCGGCGGAACGGTGCTCATCACCGGCGGCACCGGTGTCCTCGGCGGCCTGATCGCCCGCCATCTCGCCGCCCGTCACCGGGTCGGCCACCTCCTGCTGCTGAGCCGCAGCGGCCGGGGCGCGCCCGACGCCGCGCGGCTGGAGGCGGAACTCACCGCCCTCGGCGCGAAGGTCACCATCGCGGCCTGCGACGCCGCCGACCCCGAGACGCTCGCCGCGGTTCTCGCGGACATCCCCGCCGAGCATCCCCTCACCGGCGTCGTCCACGCCGCGGGCCTCATCCGCGACGGACTGCTGACCACCCTCACCGCGGACGACGTCGAGCGGGTGCTGCGCCCCAAGCTCGACGCCGCCTGGCAACTCCACCGGCTGACCCGGGACGCCGACCTCTCCGCCTTCGTCCTCTTCTCCTCCGTCGCCGGTGTCTTCGGCGGCCCCGGCCAGTCCAACTACGCCGCCGCCAATGTCTTCCTCGACGCCCTGGCCCAGGACCGACGGCACCGCGGCCTCCCCGCCACCTCCATCGCCTGGGGCCTGTGGGCCCAGGCGAGCGGTATCACCCAGGAACTCGGCGAGGCCGACCTCGCCAGGATCGCCAGGGACGGTTTCGGCCAGGTCTCCTCCGAGGCCGGACCCGAACTCCTGGACAGGGCCGTCGCCCTGGACCGCTCCGGAGCGATCGCCACCCCGCTCGACCTCGCCGCGATGCGCGCCCACCCCACCAGGGTCCTGCCCGTCCTCCGCGACCTGGTCAGGCTCCCCGGCCGCCGCACCGTCCCCGTACCCGGGACCGGAACCGGCGGCGAGGGACTCGCCGACCGTCTCGCCGGACTCGACCCCGCCGGGCGTCTGGAACTCCTGCGCGATCTGGTCGTCTCCCGGGTGGCCTCCGTCCTCGGCCACCGCGACACCGCCGTCGACGGCGAACCCAGGTTCACCGACATCGGCTTCGACTCGCTGACCGCGGTCGAACTCCGCAACGAACTGAACACCGCCACCGGACTGCGCCTCCCCGGCAGCATCGTCTTCGACCACCCCACGCCGTCCGCGCTCGCCGCCCATCTCCTCGGCGAACTGGTCGCCGAGCCGCTCCCCGACGCCGAACCGGCCCTGCCGGAGATCGACTTCGCCTCCGAGGTCCGGCTGGCCGACGACATCGTCCCCGCGGACGAGGTGGTCCACACCGCCCACGACCCCCGGGAGGTCCTGCTCACCGGCGCGACCGGCTTCGTCGGCGCGTTCCTCCTGCGCGATCTGCTCCGCACCACCCGTGCCAGGGTGCACTGCCTCGTCCGGGGCGAGGACACCGAGAGCGCCACCCGGCGGCTGATCGAGCATCTGGAGTGGTACGGCATCGCCGGCGAGATCGACAGAAGCCGGATCTCCGTCGTCCTCGGCGATCTCGCCCGGCCCTCCCTCGGCCTCGACCCCGGCGTCCACGAGGACCTGGCCCGCCGCGCCGACGCCGTCTACCACGCCGGCGCCTCGGTCAACTGGCTCTACTCGTACCCGACCGTGAAGGCCGCCAATGTCACCGGCACCGAGGAGGTGCTCCGGCTCGCCGCCCTGCACCGCACGGTCCCGGTCCACCACATCTCCTCGACCGGGGTCTACACCAGGACCGTCGCCGACGGCGTACCGCTCCGCGCCGACGACCCCACCGGTCCGCCGGAGGACATGCACAACGGCTACCGGCAGAGCAAGTGGGTCTCCGAGGGCATCATCGGCCTCGCCCGGGAACGCGGTCTGCCGGTCACCGTCTACCGCGTCGACGCGGTCTCCGGCGACAGCGTCAACGGAGCCTGCCAGACCAGGGACTTCGTCTGGCTCAGCGTCAAGGGGCTGGTGCAGGCCGGCGCCGTCCCCACCGGGCTGGCCGGTACGTTCCACCTCGTCCCGGTCGACCATGTCGCCGCCGCCGTCACCCGGCTCTCGCTGCGGGAGGAGGCCGCCGGGCGCACCTTCAACGTCTCCGGCGACAGCGCCCTCACCTACCCGGAGATCGTCGGCCATCTGAGGTCCTTCGGCTATCCCCTGGCCGAACTGGAGTGGTCCGACTGGCTGGACCGGGTCAAGTCCGACCGGGGGAACGCGATCATTCCGCTTCTCGACACCTTCGAGGCGTTCGCGACCTTCGGCGACGACACCTATCTGCCCGTCGACGCCACGGAGACGAACGAGGCGCTCGCCGCCACCGGGGTCGTCTGCCCCGAGATGACGAAGGAGCTGTTCGAGCGGTACGTCCAGTTCTTCGTCGGGGCCGGGCACTTCCCGCCCGCGCCGTGACGGCCGCCGCCGGAGTTCAGAGGAGCGCGGCCTCGGCGTCCGCGACCGCCGCCCTCCGGTGGTCCGTCGGGCGCACCCCGCGGATCCGCTTGAACGCCGCGCTCAGCCCGAACGCGTCGGCGTAGCCGACCTGGCGGGCGACGGACGCCACCGTGGCGTCCGTCGCCCGCAGCAGGTCACCGGCGAGCGACACGCGCCACGCCGCCAGATAGGCCATCGGCGGCTCGCCCACCAGTGTGGTGAACCGATGGCCCAGACTCGACCGGGAGACCCCCACCTTGTCCGCCAGCATCCGCACCGTCCACGGCCGCGCCGGGTCGTCGTGCATCAGCCGCAGCGCCTCGCCGACCACCGGATCGCTGAGCGCCCGGTACCAGCCGGGAGCCTGCGCCTCGGGCCGGGCGAACCAGGCCCGCAGGGTGTACACGAGCAGCAGGTCGAGCATGCGGTCCACGACCACCTGCTGCCCCGGGTCGATCTGCCTCACCTCGGCCGCGACCAGCTCCAGCATGGGATGGTGGCGGTCCTCGCCCGGGACCAGGAGCACCGGCGGCAGCTCTTTCAGCAGCCGGTCGCTGATCTCCCCGCCGACCTGGTACGCGCCGGTGAGCAGCATCGACGAGCCTTCGTACCGCTCGCCGCAGGTCCGCAGGTCCAGCCGGATGTCGTCGGTGACATCGACGCCGTCGGCCGTCAGACACCGCTCGGAGCCGTGCACCTGGATCGCCGCCGAGGCCGTCGGCGCGTCGGCCACGGTGTGCGGTACGGAGCCCGTCACGATCACCAGATCCCCGGGCTCCACGCGCAGCGGCTCCGCGTGGTCCGGCCAGACCCAGGCGGTGCCCGACAGCATGGTCATCAGCGTCAGGGGGGCGCCGCCGACGAACCGCAGCGACCACGGCGGATTGAGGACCGACCGGCCGAAGACGGCACCCCGGGCCCTCGTCTCGTACAGAAGATTGGCGAGCGCGTCCATCACACGATTCTACCGTCCGAACACACAGGGTGGGCGGCCTGGACGCACACGTATCGTTTCCGGCGTCATGGCCATCGGCCCTGCATTCTCAGGGGGGTTGACTGGATGCATGACCATCGACTCCATACTTGTTCTCGGCGGTACCGGAAAGACCGGCCGCCGTCTGGTGGCCCGACTCCGGTCCCAGGGCGTGACGGCGATTCCCGCCTCCCGCTCCGGCGAACGCGGCTTCGACTGGGCCGACGAGCCGACCTGGGCCACCGCCCTGAGCGGGGTCGACGCCGTGTATCTGGTGGACGACGGCTCGGCCGACCCGGCCGTGACCCTCGCCCCGTTCGTGGAACTCGCCGTGGCCTCCGGGGCCCGCCGCCATGTGCTGCTCTCCGCCCGGGGCCTGGAGACGCCCGACGCGCCGCTTCCCGCCGAGGCGGCGCTGCGGGCCTCGGACGCCGAGTGGACGATCCTGCGCCCCACCTGGTTCGCCCAGAACTTCAGCGAGGACCTCTTCCTCGACAGCATGCTGGCGGGGGAGTTGGCGCTCTCCACCGGCGAGGGCCCCGACCCCTTCATCGACGCGGAGGACATCGCCGCGGTCGCCGCCGCCGTGCTGACCCAGGACGGCCACGGAGGAGAGGTGTACGAACTCTCCGGCCCCCGTCTGATGTCCTTCGGCGATGCGGCCCAGGAGGTGGCGAGGGCCACCGGCCGGAGCATCGCCTTCCGGCCGGTCTCGCGCGAGGAGTGCGTGGAGCGGATGGTGGCATCGGGCGCGGACCCGGGTGCCGCCGCCTTCGCGGCGGATGTGTTCGACGGCATCCGGGCCGGACGGAACGCCTATCTCTCCGACGGCGTGCAGCGCGTTCTGAAGCGTGAGCCGCGCGACTTCGCCGAGTACGCCCGTGACGCCGCTGCGACCGGCGTCTGGCGGCCGTGAGCCCCGTGCGACCCGGGGCGCGCCGCGCCCTCCTCCCCCCGTCAGCGAGTTTTCTGTGAGGACCCCGAGTGGACACTGATACTTCGACCGGTCCCGGCCTGCGCGCCGGCCGGCGGGAGTGGATCGGCCTGGCCGTTCTGACCCTGCCGACCCTGGTGCTGGCCCTGGACATGAGCGTGCTGTACCTCGCCTCCCCGCACCTGGGCGCGGATCTGGGGCCGACCAGCTCCGAACTCCTGTGGATCATGGACATCTACGGGTTCATGATCGCGGGCTTCCTGATCACCATGGGAACCCTGGGCGACCGCATCGGCCGCCGGCGGCTGCTGATGATCGGAGCCTTCGCGTTCGGCGTGGCGTCGATCGTGGCGGCCTATGCCAGCAGTCCGCTGCTGCTGATCCTGGCCCGCGCGCTGCTGGGTGTCGCCGGCGCGACGCTGGCCCCGTCGACGCTGTCGCTGATCAGCAACATGTTCAAGGACGCGGGCCAGCGGGGCGTGGCCATCTCGATCTGGATCTCCTGCTTCATGTCCGGGATGGGCGTCGGCCCGGTGGTGGGCGGCGTCCTGCTGGAGTGGTTCTGGTGGGGGGCGGTCTTCCTGCTGGCCGTTCCGGTGATGGTGCTGCTGCTGGTGGTCGGTCCCAAGGTGCTCCCGGAGTACCGCCCGGCGGAGGCGGGCCGGCTCGACCTGGTCAGCGTGGCGCTCTCCCTGGCGGGCATCCTGCCGACGATCTACGGTCTGAAGCTGATGGCCGAGAGCGGCTTCGGGCTGGTGCCGGGCCTCGCGATCGTGGTCGGCGTGGTGTTCGCGGTGCTCTTCGTGCGCCGTCAGCACAGCCTGGAAGACCCGCTGCTGAACCTCAAGCTCTTCAGCGACCGTTCCTTCCGCTCGGCGCTTCTGATCATCCTCGTCTCCACCGCGGCGGGCGGCGGCCTCTATCTGTTCGCCACCCAGTACCTCCAGATGGTGGCCGATCTGCCGCCGCTGAAGGCCGGGTTCCTGCTGATCGGGACGGCCGTGGCGAGCGCCGTCGGCTCGCTGATCGCCCCGTCCCTGGCGCGCAGATTCCGCCCGGGCCATGTGGTGGCGGGCGGTCTGACGGTGGCCGTCGTGGGCTATCTGACGCTGGCCGCGGCCGACGCCGAATCCGGGCTGGTGATGGTGGTCGTGGGCATCACGCTCGTCTTCTTCGGCGCGGGCCCGATGACGGCGCTCAGCACCGACATGGTGGTGGGCTCCGTGCCGCCGGAGAAGGCCGGTTCGGCGGCTTCGATGTCGGAGACCAGCACCGAGCTGGGCATCTCGGTCGGTGTGGCGCTGCTGGGCAGCCTGGGCACCGCCGTCTACCGCAGCCAGATCGACGGCTCCCTGCCCGAGGGGCTCCCGGCGAAGGCGCTGGAGCAGACCGAGGACACCCTCGCGGGGGCGACCGCGGCGGCGGAGGATCTCTCCGGCGCGCTGTCGGAGGAGCTGCTCTCGGCGGCGCGCGAGGCGTTCACCGCCGGTATGAACGTCTCCAGCCTCGTCGGCGCGGCGATGGTCGCGACCCTGGCCGTGATCTCCGCCGTCGCCTTCGGCCGTGCCCGGCCGACCGGCGAATCGGACCCGGAGCCCGCTTCCGGGCCCGAGCCGCAGCCCGAGCCCCAGCTGTCCGGGAAGGGTTCCGCCGCCCCGGCGGAGCGCGTCGGCGACGCCGACTGAGCACCCCGGGCCGGGACGGTCCGCCCCGGACCGTCCCGGCCCGGGGCTCTCCCGCTCCCCCCGCCGTCGGACCGGTCCGCGCACCGGCCGGCGGCGGAGCCGGTCTCAGCCGCAGCCGCCGGCATGTCCCCGGTCGCCCCCGCCTCCGGTCTCCCCGGCCTGGTCGGGCCTGTCGCTCCCACGGCCTGCCGCCGGACGCGTCCCCGCGGAGCCCCCCACCGTCTCGGCGAACTCCGCGAGCCGGTCCACGCCCCAGAACTTGTCGTACCGGTGGACGAAGAAGGGCACCCCGAAGACACCGTCGCGGTGGACGTCCAGCAGCGCCGAGACCCCCCGGGCGCGCAGCCCGGCGTCCAGCGCCGCGCCGGCCATCCGGTCGGCGGGCAGCCCGAGCGCGGCCCCCAGCTCCCCGACGACCGCCGGATCGCAGATGTCGCGCCCCTCCTGCCAGCGCGCCCGGCAGGCCAGCTCCACATACTCCCGGCCGAGCCCCGCGTCCGCCGCGAGGAACCAGGCCAGATGCGGCACCTCCCAGACGGGGTCCCGGTCCAGGGGCCAGCTCATCTCCAGCTTCCGCGCCCGGGTCAGCCGCCGTACGTCCTGGAGGATGTACAGATGCTTCTCCCGGGACATCGCCACATACGGGAAACCCCCGCCCGCCTCGGCCAGGGCCCCGGCGCTGCTCTCGTCGGGCTCCCAGAACGGCCGCCACTCCACGGCCGCCGCGAGATCCGGGTGGTCCGCCACCAGATCCCGGCAGGCGATCCAGGAGTACGGGCTGCGCAGCGAGAAGTAGAACCGGGGCGGCTGCCTGCGCGCCCCGGACCGGCCGGCCGTGTCAGACAACGAGGCCTCCGTCGATCTGGAGCACCGCGCCCGTCACATACTCCGCTCCGACCAGGTACGACACCATGTCGGCGACCTCCTCGGGACGGCCGAGCCGGCGCAGCGGAATGGTCTTCACCGCCTGCTCCCTGACCTTGTCGGGCAGGGCGGAGGTCATGTCGGTGTCGATGAAGCCGGGGGCGATCGCGTTGGCCCGGATGCCGTAGCGGCCCACCTCCTTGGCGAGCGCCTTGGTGAAGCCGATGATGCCCGCCTTCGACGCCGAGTAGTTGCTCTGGGTGGCGTTGCCGTAGACCCCGGCGACCGACGAGATGTTGACGATGCAGCCGCTCTTGCGCTTCATCATCTCGAAGACCACCGAACGGCACAGGTGGTACGTGCCGTCCAGATTCACCCGCTGGACCCGCTGCCAGTCGTCGTCCGACATCATCAGCAGCGGCTGGTCGCGCACGATGCCCGCGGAGGTGACCACCGTGCCGACGGTGCCGAGCCGCTCCTCGGTCTCGGCGACCAGGGCGCGCACCGCGTCCGGGTCCGACACGTCCGTCTGCCGGGAGTAGACGCGGACGCCGAGTTCGGACACCTCCTTCTCCAGCTCGACAGCGGCGTCCGGCCGTGAGGCGTAACAGAAGGCGACGTCGTGCCCGTCGCGGGCCAGCCTGAGCACGGTGGCCCGGCCGATGCCCCGGGTGCCGCCCGTGATCAGCGCGACCCCGCGCTCGCCCGCCGATGTCTCGTTCATCCCGACCTCATCCCTGGTGAGCCCCGGCGGCCACGGCCGCGGGGGCGGCCGGCAGCGCGCCGGTGAGTTCCCCGGCCGGGCGCATCGCCATGACGACGCGGCCGACCTCCATCACGATCTCGCCGGCCGACAGGCACTCGCCCTCGAAGATCACGGTGTCGCTGAGGGCGCGGACCAGCCGCACCCGGTGTTCCAGCACCTCGCCCGGGAGCACCGGCCGGCGCAGCACGACGTCCGAGATGCTGCCGAAGAGCATCACCTGGCCCGAGAGCACATCGGGGTTGGGCCTGTCCCAGGCGGCCAGCACTCCGGCCGCCTGGCACCAGGACTCGACCAGCAGCGCCTGCGGATAGGCGTGCCCCTCGTCCCCGGCCTCCTCGCCCAGATCCTGGTACCAGGGTTCGTTGCAGGTCACGGCCTTGACCGCGGTCAGCCGCTCGGCGGGTACGAGTTCATCGACCCGGTCCACCAGCAGCATCGGATAGCGGTGCGGCAGCACCTTCTTGATCTGACCGATGGTCAGCGCGCCGACGCCCGTGCCCGTGCCCGTGCCCGGACGCGGTGCGCCCCCGGCCTCGGCCTCGGTCGCGGGTCCGGGCTCCTCCGTCGCCGCGACGAGCCGCAGCCGCACGGTCGCCGCACGGCCGCGCCCGGTCGACGCGACCGCCTCGCAGCGCCAGGCCCCGCCCCGGGGCGACCACTTCAGCTCCACGGTCAGCCGGTCGCCGGGGAAGACGGGGGAGAGGAACCGGGTGGACTCGATGGCCCGCACGATCACCTTCCCCGCCTGGTCCGGGACGGTCGCCAGCGCGCTGCGGCGCACCTGCTCGACCACACAGACCCCCGGGAAGATCGGGAACCCGGGGTAGTGACCGGGGAAGACCCGCTCGTCCGCGTCGACCTGGACGGTGGTGCGCGGCGGTTCGCCCGGCCCGGACGAGATCTCGGGCACGGCCCGCACCGGGCCGGCGTCGAGCGCGGCCATCAGAGGGCCTTCAGCTTGGCGTCGAGCAGGTCGTGCGCCTTCTGGAGGGAGGTGACCTCCTTCAGCTCGGACTCGCCGAGCTTGACGCCGTACTTCTTCTCCAGGACGACCATCACCTCCAGGGCCATCAGGGAGTCCACGCCGAGGTCGTTGACGAAGTGGGCCTCGTCGGTCAGCTTCGCCTCGTCGACGTCGAGCACTTCGGCGACGGTCTCCCGCAGGTCTTCCTTGTCGAGGACGGCGGTGTTGGCGTTGTCGGACATGAGATGTCTCCTTCGTGAGTGATGCGGGCTTGGTTCGGATGTGGTTCAGGCGAGCGCGGCGACGGCGGCGGCGCTGTTCAGCGCGGTCGCCCCGACGCTCTTGTCGATACGGCGCATCAGCGAGGTCAGGGTGGTGCCGGGCCCCAGCTCCAGCAGCCGGGCGCAGCCGAGTTCGCCGGTCAGCGTCCGTACGCTCTCCTCCCAGCGCACCGGGGAAGTGAGCTGGCGGGTCATCAGGTCGGCCCAGTCGGCGTCCTTCGTGTACGGCCGGGCGTCCACATTGGCGACGACCGTCCCGTGCTCGGCGGCGAACCGGGCGTCCGTCAGCGCCTTGGCGAGATCGTCGGCCGCCGGACCCATCAGCGGACTGTGGAACGCGCCGCCGACCGGGATGCGGATCACCTTCACACCGGGGACCGCGATCTTCTCCGAGAGCAGCTCCAGCCCCTCCGGGACACCGGAGCACACGACCTGACCGGGGCAGTTGAGGTTGGCGACCCACACCCCGGGGCCGCCGTCCGCGCGGATCGCGGCCGTCTCCTCCTCGACCGCCGCGAGCTCCACGCCCAGCAGCACGGCCATGGTGCCCGGCCGTGCCCCGGCGGCCTCCCGCATGCCCCGGCCCCGGGCCGCCACCAGACGTACCGCGTCCTCGTACGGCAGCGCGCCCGAGGCCGTCAGGGCGACGTACTCGCCGAGGCTGTGCCCGGCGTACGCGACGACCCCGCCCAGCACGCCCAGCGCGGCGGCCTCCCGGTACGCCATCAGCGAGGTGGTGAAGATCGCCAGCTGGGCCAGATCGGTACGGCGCAGCGTCTGTTCGCCGGCGGTCAGCAGCAGCTCCGCGACATCGGTGCCGGAGATCTCGGAGACCGCCGCGACAAGGTCCCAGGAGGCGCAGTCGCGCCAGGCCCCGCCCATGCCCGGACGCTGCGCGCCCTGCCCGGGGAAGAGCAGTCCCACCCGGGGTGCTTCCGTGCTCATGTCCCTGCCTTCCTCTCGTGACTTCTGCGACCGGATCGGGTACGCCGCTCAGCCCAGCCGGAGCACGGCACAGCCCACGACCCCGTCCCGGTCGACGGAGGTGACCAGACCCACCGAGCCGGTCATCCCGCCGGCCGCGCGGGCGGCCGTGAGCAGCGCCGCTGTCTGGAAGGTCGCGGAGGCCGCGTGGGTGTCGCCGATCGGCTCGGCGCAGGCGATGCGCTCGGGGCAGTGGTCGCCCAGGACGTCCCGCAGCGCGGCGCGCTCGCCCAGGCCCCGGACGCCGTGCGCCTGGGAGTCGGCGGCCAGCGCGATCTCGTCCACCCGTACCCCGGAGCGCGCCAGCGCCCGGCGGACGCTGTCCGCGAGGACGGTGGCGACCTGGTCGTCGGAGTGGAAGACGCCGAACTCCAGGGCCAGCACCTCGGCGAGCCCGGAGCGGCCGTGCTCCGCCGCGTCCTCGGCGGACTCCAGCAGCAGTACGGCGGCGCCCTCGCCCAGCACGGAATCGGCCTCGTCCGCGCGCCGGGTGTGCACCTCCAGCCAGGCGCGGGCCGCCGAGAACTCCTCGACCGCCCCGCACAGCACGGTCCTGGCCCGCCCCGACCTCCGCAGCCGCAGCGCGTAGTTGAGCGCCAGCAGACCGGAGGCCCTGCCCCCGGCGACGGTGGTGTTGGGGCCCTTGAGCCGGTGCCAGATGGCGCACTGGCCGGCCGCGCAGTTCATCACCGTGTTGGGGAAGCGCATCGGGTCGACGAAGAACGGCTTCTCCTGCACCAGCGAGTCGCGGGTGAAGTCCATCATGCTCTGCGCGCTGCCGGTGTTGGTGCCGAGCACCAGGGCGGCGTCCTCGCCGACACCGGCGATGCGCTCCCCGTCACCGTCGCGCAGCAGCTGCCCCACGGCGGTCACCGCGAGACCGGTGACCCGGTCCATGGAGCGGGTGCCCTTGCGGCCGAGCACGGCGGCGGGGCTGAAGTCGGGGACCAGGCAGGCGGTGTCCACGGGGGCCGACCAGATGGCCTGGTCGAGCGGGGCCGCGGTGGTCCTGCCGCTGCTCAGCCCGGCCGCGAACTGGGCGCTCTCCAGACCGTAGGGCGAGACGACGGACCAGGCGGTGATGAGCGGTCCTCGGACGGCGGTGGTGGTGGTGGCCATGGGACGCGGTGCTCCTCTCGGTTGCTTCATCGGTTCATCGGTTCATCGCTGAGTCGGTTCGGCGGTCAGAGGAAGTGCACGCTCCGGTAGCCGGGCCAGTCGGGGAAGGCGGCGTCGCTCGTCGGCCGGACGCCCTCCAGCAGCCACCCGGGACCCGCTCCCAACCGCTCCAGTTCACCGTCCTGGGCCCAGATCCCCGCCCCCTCCGCGAGGAGGGTGCGCACGGCCGCCCTCGGGTCGGGCAGGGTGTCCAGCTCCCGCCCGGCGAGGTGGATCACGGGCGTCGGGGCCGGGTCGGCCGCCGCGAAGGTGACCGCGAGACCGCGCAGCAGGATGTCCAGACCGCCCTGCTGGCGGTTGAGTTCCCGCGCGAAATACAGCACGTCCGCGAACTGGGTCTCCACCCCGCCCCGGTAGGCCCGCTCGATGATCAGCAGACGGCGTCCGGTGTCGGCCATGGTCAGCACACCCCCAGGAAGAACGACTTGTCGGCGGCCTCCAGATGTTCGGTGAACTTGAACGGGGCGCGCAGTCTGATGCCCGGGATGTGCGCGTCCGCCCCCCGCTCCTGGCTGCAGAAGCGGCAGGCGAACCAGTGCAGCTTCGCCGGGTGGGCGGCCAGCAGCTCGGCGGCCAGGGCCGCGGTCGTCGGATAGGCGCGGGCCCAGTCCACGACATTGCGCGGCTTCTCGTCCCCCAGCGACGTCCGCGTCAGCCCGGTCGCGTGGCCGCAGGTCCACAGATGGACCGAGGCCCCGCGCTCCAGCAGCGCCTGGGCCAGCCGGAACGCGGAGGTCACCAGATCGCCGGTGTGGGGCGCGCCCATGATGGCGATCAGCATGTCCGCGCGCGGCAGTTCCCTGCCCGTTCCACCGCCCATCAGTGCCACACTCCCTGTACGGCGGGCCTCAGCAACTGCTCCGCCACCTCGTCCATCCCCACCTGGCGGACCCCCGGCCGCAGCAGCGCCGCCAGGGCCCGCTGCTCCAGCGAGAAGCCGTCCGCCCAGACCCGTGCCCCCGCCTCCAGCAGCCGCTCGACCGCGTCCGATCCGGTTCCGACGCCGTCGGTCACCCCGTTCTCGATCAGCAGCACGGTCACGGTGTGGCCGGCCGCGGCCAGCCGTTCGGCGTCGCCGAGGAAGTCCCGCGAGCCGGGGCCGGCGTACCGGCCCTGGGACTCGACGAGCAGATACTCAGCCATGGCCCTGCGCCTCCTTCGTGTTCCCGGCGCCGGCTGCGGCGGTGAAGGCCTCCGCCAGAAAGCCGAGCACCCGGGTGCGGTACTCCTCCGCGTCGAAGCGGACCGCGTTCATGTGCAGCGCGTTCGGGGCCGTCCAGCGCTCCGCGCGCGGGTAGCGGGCGGCCACCGCGAGGACCTGCGCGGCGGGGACGACGGGGTCCTCGCCGCCCGCGATGAACATCAGCCGGGTGGGCACGCCGTCGAGCTTCGGCGGCCAGTTCCGCACGGCGAGCATGTGCAGACAGATCCGGGCGAAGAGATCGCGGTAGACCGCGAAACCCACCCCCTCCCGCAGCCGCTCGGGCAGGGTGGAGCGGCGCAGCCGCGCGAAGTGCCGCAGCCCGCCCGCGGTGTCGTCCATCGGGCCGCTGTCGCAGATCACCGCCGCGAGCGGGACCGGGAGCCGGTCGAGGACGTGCAGGGCGACCCAGGTGGAGAAGGAGAAGCTGATCACGGCCAGCTCGCCCCGGTTCAGCTCCGGGTCCGCGCGCACCGCCGCGATCACGTCCGCGAGATCGCCGGTGTAGCGGTCGGACATGCTCCCGTACTTCCGCTCGCGCCCGCTCTCGCCGTGGTTGCGCATGTCATAGGCGACGACATGGTGACCGGCCTCGTGCAGCAGCTTGATGTGGCCCAGCACCATGGAGCGGGTACGGCCCATGCCGTGGCAGAGCACCACCGTGTGCGGGCCGTCGGCGGGCACCGCCCACGCCTTGAGCGTCACCCGGTCGCGGGTGGTGGTGATCCGCAGATCGCGCACCGGCAGCCCCTTGTCGGCGGGGGTGCGGCCCGGGGGCGCGGCCTGCGGGTGGTACAGCTCGAACGCGTGGCGGGCGGCCAGCGACGCCCCGGCGCAGACCGTGGAGAGCGTCCCCGCCGCCGTGCGCAGCGCCGTGCGCAGCACCCGTTCGGCCCGGCTCCCGGCTCCCGGTCTCCCCGCCCTCGTACCCGCTCCCGTACCCGTCACGAGGTCAGCGCCTCGCCGCCGTCGACCCCGATGACATTGCCGGTGATCCACGACGAGTCGGAGCGGGCCAGGGTGACGACGGCCTCGGCGACATCCTCGGGGAGGGTCAGCCGGCCGTGCGGATTGCTGCGGTCCGCCAGTTCGATCAGCTCGCGGTGGCCGGGGATCCGCTCCAGCGAGGGGGTCACCGTCACCCCCGCCCGGAGCGAGTTGACGGCGACGCCGCGCGGGGCCAGCTCCAGCGCCAGCTGCCGCACATGCGATTCGAGCGCGCACTTGGCGGCGGAGACCGCGCCGTAGGCGGCGGTGACCTTCTGGTCGCCCGCGCTGGTCATCGCGAAGACCTTGGAGCCCCGGCCGAGGAGACCGGCCTCGGTGAGGGACTGCGTCCAGTAGACGAGCGAGTGGGCCATCACATCGAGCGTCATGTTCATCTGGCGCGAGGTGATGGCAGGCCCGCCGTCCACCGGGAGGTAGGGCAGCAGCGTGCCGAAGGCGAGCGAGTGCAGCAGCACGCGCAGCGGCTCGCCGCCGGTCAGCTCCGCGAACCGCGGCACCAGTTCGGCGCGGGTGGCCGGACTGGCGGCGTTGGCGTTGAAGAAGTGCGCCCGCACCCCGGCGGAGCGCAGCTCCTCGACGGCGGCCTCGGCCTTCTCCTGGCCCTCGGCCGTGTCGAAGTGCACCCCGAGGACATGGACGCCCTCCCGGGCCAGCGCCCGGGCGTTCGCCAGCCCGATGCCGCTGGAGGACCCGAGGATCAGGGCCCAGGTGTCCTTGAGTGGTGTGGTGGTCATGGCAAGTCTCGCTTCGTATCCGCGTATCTGGTGGACAGGGGTGGCGCGCCGGTCAGCGGCCGTCTTCGCCCGCGGGCGGGGTGAGCAGGGCGAGGGAGAGGTTTCCGCCGGGGGCGGTGGCCACCACCAGCACGGGGGCGGTCAGCTCCGCCAGCGCTCCCGCGACCTGGAGGAGCGGTTCCAGCGCGCCCGCGCCCGCCGCCACGAGGGTGGCCCCGGGACCGGCCGCGCTCGCCACCGCCCGCCCGACCGCCGACTCGTCGACCACGGCGATCACCCGGGGCCCGCCGGCCCCGCCGAAGCCCGCCCCGCCGAAGCCCGCCCCGTCGAAGACTGAGCCGGAGCCGACCCCCGCCACGCCCCGCGCGATCAGCCGCCGGGCCCGCTCGGGCCCCTCGGCGGACGCCGCGACGGCGGGCGCGAGGAAGTGACTGCTGACCCGGCAGCCGCCGTACACCCGCCCCCCGCGCTCCCGCACCGCGCCGGCGGGCTCCAGCACCAGGGCCACCGCACCGCGCTCGGAGCGCTCATGGCCGGGCAGCCCCTCCGGCAGCGCCTCCTCCGTCGCACCCGCGAGCAGCCAGGACGCCCGCCCGGCGGCCACCGCACGGGCCCCGGTCTCCAGCGATTCGAGCCCCGCGACCCGGGGGGTGGTGAGGGTGAGATTGAACCCCTTCAGCCCGTGCTCGGTGGCCAGCCGGCTGCCGAACAGATTGATCGAGAAGTACGGGGCCGACGCGGGGCTCAGCGCGGCGGCGCTCTCCTGGAGCACCGTCCGGTCCATGGAGTCGTGCAGCGCCACCGCCGAACTGTTGGTGCCCACCGCCGCCCCGCGCCGCTCGGCCGCGTACCGGGCCGGGTCGTCGTCGGAGTCGGCCAGCGCGTACTTCGCCGCCGCCAGGAAGAACTGCGAGGCGGGCGGCAGATACTTGTAGCCGCGCGGTCCCAGCCGGGCGCGGTGGTCGAACCACTGGCCCGGCACGGCCGGCCGGTCGGCGAGGGCCGCCTTCTCCGGCTGGTCGGTCCAGGGGGTCACCACCCCGATGCCCGAGACCACCGGTTCACCGCTGTCGTACGGGCGGGCGGTCATGCGCGGGCCTCCTTCAGGACGAGCGATACGTTGTTGCCGCCGAACGCGTAGGCGTTGACGAGGGCGAAACGGCCCTCCAGCGGGACTTCGGACTCCGGAAGCCGCACCCGGCACTCCGGGTCCAGCTCCGCGACCGGACGGTTCGGCGGCACCTTCCCGTGGTGCAGCATCAGCGCCGCGGCCACCGTCCCCAGCGCCGCCGCGGCCCCGCCGGTGTGTCCCACCAGGGCCTTCAGGCTGTAGAGCGGGGTCCGCGCGGCCCGCTCGCCGAGCACCGTGTGCAGCGCCCCGCTCTCGACCACGTCGTTCAGCTCGGTGCCGGTGCCGTGCGGCACCACGCACCCGACCTCGTCGGCGCTCGCGCCGGCCTGCTCCAGCGCCGCCCGCATGGCCCGGACGATCTGGGTCCCGGCGGGCTCCGGCGCGGTCGCGTGGTGGGCGTCGCAGCTCCACCCCTCGCCCGCCAGCTCGGCGTAGACACGCGGGGCCCTGCGGGCCCGGGCGTGCTCGGCCGACTCCAGGATCATGATCCCCGCGCCCTCGCCGAACACCGTCCCCGCGCGCCGCGCATCGAACGGACGGCACCGCTCCGGGTCGACCGCCCCCAGCCGGTTGAAGCAGGCCAGCGCCACCCGGGAGTACGCCTCCGCGCCGCCCGCGACCACGACGTCCGCGACCCCCGTACGGATCAGGTCCGCCGCCGCCGACAGCCCGAACCCGCTCGCCGCACAGGCGTTGCTGATGCTGCTCACCGGCCCCTCGGCCCCCAGCCACGCGCCCAGCGCCGAGGCCACCGAGAAGACCGGGGCCCACGCGCCGTCCGCGTCGGGGCGGCCGTCCGTGCGCCACTGCTCGTGCAGCCCGGAGTCGCCCATCCCGGTCCCGATGACCACCGCCGTACGCTCGGCGGGCACCTCGCCGAGACCGGCGTCCGCGAGCGCCTGCCGGGCGCCCTCGATCGCGTACCGGGAGGCGAGCCCCGGCGGGACCCCGCCCCCGTCGAACGAGATCTCCGGGAGCGGCTGCTCCGGTACGGAGTACATCAGCGGGACGGACATACGGGCGTGGGGATCGGCGACCTCGCCGGGGCTGCTCCCGGCACGCAGCAGTCCGTGCCAGAACGCGTCCGCGCCATGGCCCAGGTGCGAGATCGCGCCCACTCCAGTGATCAGCACTTCTTGCATCGATCGTCTCCGGTGCACAGGGGATGAGGGGATGCGGGGCCCGGCTCGGCGGCCGGGCCGGGGGCCGGCTAGGACGTGCCGCCCAGCGCGTTCAGCACCCGCTCGTCGAAGTTGACCAGGCTCCAGTCGCGGCGGTTCTCGAACACCGCGTAGCCGTGGGTGATCCGGCCGGTGGCGGTCTGGACGAGACGGCCGTCCCGCACCACGTAGAAGTCGGTGCGCGCGGTGTAGGTGAAGTCCTTGAAGACCTCCTCCACGGTGAAGACCGTGTACAGGTCCTCCTCCATCAGCGCCTCGTCGAGCAGCTGCACCCGGGAGTGCGGGACCACCGGGATCCACCGGCGGTCGTCCAGCAGGGTCTTGATGGAGATGCCCCGGTCGGCGAGGAAGAGGTCCACGACCTCCTCCACCTGGCGCAGATAGCCGGAGAGCTGGAGACGCTCGTTGAAGTGGCAGTACGGGTAGGGGATCCGCCACTTCCAGCCGAAGGCGTTCGCGCCCGAGGTCAGCAGCTCCAGCACCGGGTCGTCACCGGTGGTGCCGCGCCCGTCGGAGAGCGGGGTGGCGGGCAGCGCCGAGACCTCACGGCCGTCGTGCTCGCTCTGCCCGGTCAGACCGCTGATCCTGGGCACGGCGAACTGCTCCAGCTCCGCCGGGAGCCCCTCGGCGGGGAGGTAGCTGTCGATCCGCAGGGAGACCCGCACCTTGGAGGTGACCGCCTTGACCTCCTTGCCGTCCCGCTCGACGAAGAGGGTGACGGCGAGCCCGATCCGGGTGTCGCCGCCCTCGGTGGCCGGGCGGACGGTCGCGCGGGCCACATCGTCCTGGTGGAAGGCGTGCAGGATGCGTGTGTCGAGATCGACCAGGTCGAGCCCGAGGCCCAGCTCCTCGAACAGCTCCCGGGACGGCAGTCCGGCGGAGCGGAAGTGCTCCAGGACCGCTTCCTCGACCATGTAGTTGACGTGCTTGAAGCCGATCCACGTATTGATGTTCGACCCCTCGTAACGGGGGCGTACATGAACGGTGGTCTCGGTCTCCAGGAGGGCCTTGAGGCCCGTACCGGTCTCCAGGGTCATCGGTGGTGCTCCCTTTGTCAGTGTCGGTCGGTGCGGTCGCCGTCCGGGGCCGGAAGGGGCCCGACGGCGGTGCTGATGAAGTCCCGGGTGAGGGCGGCGAACTCGGCCGCCCGCTCGGCCATCGCGAAATGGCCGGCCTCGGGAAGGATGCGTACGGTCGCGCTCGGCAGCGCCGCGCCCAGGGCGTGGGCGTCGCCGGGGAAGGCCGCGAAGTCCCCCTCCCCGCCGACGATCAGGACCGGCACGGTCAGCAGGTCGCAGCGGAGCCGGGGGGTGCGGAGATAGGTCTCGAAGAAGCTCATCCAGCCGTACGGGCCGATCCGGTCGCGGACCTTGAGCGCCATGTCCCGGCGCAGCTCGTCGGAGAGCCGGCCGCCGGAGCGGACCCGCAGTCCGTCGGCGAGGATGCGGTCGAAGTCATTGAGGTAGTACGCGATCGAGTCCCAGCCGAACTCCTCGGCCCGCGCCCGGTAGAACGGCGAGACCAGCACCACGGCGCTCGGCGTCCGTACGCCCGGGGGCGGCCCGGAGGCGTCGGCGAGCAGCGAGAGCAGGGCGTTCGCGCCGAAGGAGTGGGCGATCACCACATCCGCGCCGCCGGGCACCAGCTCCAGCGCCTGCCGCGCCCAGTGGGCGGGGGAGTGATCGGTCCAGCCGGTCGACTCCGTTCCGCGCCAGGGGAGTTCGGCGGTCCAGCTCTCCTGGTCCGCGCCGTCGGTGCCGTCGGTTCCGTTCGTCCGCTCCAGATACGCGTCCCAGACATTGCCGCCGCTCGCGAGGCCGTGCAGCAGCAGCACCCGGGGCCGGCCGGGCGCGGCCTTGCCTCTTCTGCGTACGGAGACCGGAGCGGACGAGGACATCACGCGGACGCCTCCACGGCCAGCAGCACCAGCCCGGCGGAGGCGTCGTCGCCGTCGGCGCCCGAGGTCACCAGGGCCGTGCCCGGCTCTCCCGCCCCGGAGAGCGCCAGCCCCCGCGCCGCCGTGGCGCACTGGAGCACGCCGAGCGCCCCGGACGCGCTGCCGAACCGCTCGGTGAGATCGGTGCGCGCCACCCCGGACAGCGCCGCCGGGGACGCGTCGCGGTGGCCCTCGGGGACGTACCACGAGCCCGGCCGGCCGCCCGAGGCGGACAGCAGCCGTCGTACGCAGTCCTCGACCCCGGCCTCGCGGGCGTACGGTCCCAGCGCCGCGATCCCGGCGGCCCCGCGCTCGGCGGCGGCCGGGGCCCGCTCCAGCAGCAGGGCGACGGCCCCGTCGAGGAGTTCGTCCGCGGGGCGGCCGAGCAGCCACTCCACCTGGCGGTTGTGCGTCTCCACCCCGATGACCAGGGCCCGCTGGGCGCGGCCGGCCCGGAGCATGGCGGCTCCCCAGTGCACGGCGTCCACCCCGGAGGTGGCCCCGTTGCAGACCATCAGATTGGGGCCGCGCAGACCGTGCCGGATGGCGACGGACGAGGCGATGACATTGCTGGAGGCGTTCGGCAGGCCCATGGGGCTGATGCCGGTGACGCCTTCCGCCTTGATGCCGTCGGCGACCTCGCAGACCGTGTCGAGATTGCCGAGGTTGGAGCTGACCACCACGGCCACGGAGGCCCCGGGGACGGTGAGCGCGCCGTCCGCCGCCGTCGCGCCGTCCAGCAGCCCGGCGTCCAGCAGCGCGGCCCGGGCGGCGCACAGGGCGAGCTGGGAGGCGCGGTCCTTGTACCGCAGTCCGCGCTTGCCGATGAGGGCGGCGGGATCGACGGCGGGGGCCGCCGTGTCCCGGGGCGGGCCGGCGGCCCGCAGCAGGTCGGAGGGGCCTTCCACGCCGGGCAGGGCCGTACCGATGCCGGTGATCAGAATGCCGTCGGTGCTCACGGTGCCGCTCACAGTGCTGCCCTCTCCACCACGGCGACCGCGTTGACGCCGCCGAACCCGAACGCGTCCACCTGGGCCAGGACCGGCTCGGCGAGCAGCTGTTCGTCCCTGACCAGCCGGAATTTCTCGGCCTCCGGCACCGGCTGCCGCAGCCCCACCACCGGCGGGACGCGCCCGCCCTCCAGCGCCTGGAGCGCCACGATCAGGCTGAGCAGCCCGGAGCCGCCCGAGGTGTGACCGGTCATCGATTTGATCGCCGTCATCAGGGGGCGGGAGACATGCGGTCCGAAGACCTCTCCCACCGCCGTGGCCTCGGCCTCGTCGTTGAGCAGTGTGCCGGTGCCGTGGAGCATCACCAGATCGATGTCCTCGGGCTTGACCCCGGCCTCCCGGTGCGCGGCGCGCACCGCCTCCGCGATCCCGCCCGGGTCGGGCGCGGTCACGTGGTACGCGTCGCAGTTCACCGCGACCGAGCGGAGCCTGCCGCGTACGGGGGCGGCGGCGGTACGAGTGTCGGCGTCGGCGTTCGCGTCCGCCCGGCGCAGGACGACGGCCGCGGCGCCCTCGCCCATCAGCACGCCCCGGCGGTCCCGGTCGAACGGGCGCAGCTGCTCCGGCGGTTCCATGTGGACGCGGTCCAGCAGCCCGTACATGCTCTCGGTGAGCGTGTCGACGCCCGCCACGACGACGGTGTCCGTCTCGCCGGAGAGCAGCAGATCGCTGCCCATGGCGAGCGCGTACAGGGAGGCGGAGCAGGCGTTGGAGAAGGTGTGTGTGCGCACCGCCCCGAAGCGCTCGCGCAGCGCGGTGCCGAAGTGCAGGCGCCCGGCGTCGAAGGCCGCGCCGTCGCGCCAGCCCAGCTCGGCCGAGCGGAGTTCGCGCAGCCCGGTGCCGATGAGGATCGGCACCTCGGCCAGATCCTCGCCGAGCCCCGCGTCCCGGACGGCCTCCTCGATCGCCGCGAGCAGCCAGCGGGTCGCCCGGCCCGGCTCGTCCTCGCCGGACGGCGGGCGGTCGTCGATCTCGTAGGCGTGCCGGACCCGGTAGCGGTCGCGGTCGAAGGAGCGCAGCTCGGCCAGTCCGCTGCGGCCCGCGCACAGGGCGCTGAAGATCTCGTCGGCGGAGCCGCCGACGCTGGCGACCGCGCCGATGCCGGTGAAGACCAGCTCCGGCCGGTCCTCGGCGGGGGCGGGGGAGTGTGCACTCATACCCGTGCCGCCTGCTCGGTCCGGTCGGTCCGCTCGGGCCGGTCCGCCTGGTACTTGCCGAAGATCACGACCGAGTTGTTGCCGCCGAAGGCCAGCCCGTTGTTCTGGACGACCCGCAGATCCGCCTGGACCGCGTGGTTGGGCACGCAGTCCACATTGCACTCGGGGTCGGTCTCGACATGGTTGATGGTCGGCGGGATGAAGCCCTCGGTGAGGGCGAGGGCGCAGCCGATCGAGGCGAGGGCGCTGGCGGCCCCCATGCTGTGCCCGAGCATCGACTTGATGGAGATCGTCTTCGGGGTGCGGTCCCCGAAGACCTGCCGGATCGCACGGGCCTCGGTCACATCGTTGGCCTTGGTGCCGGTGCCGTGGGCGGAGATGAAGTCCACGTCCTCCGGGGTGACCCCGGCGCTGTCGAGCGCCAGTTTCATGCACTGCGCGATGCTGTCCTGGTTGGGCGCGACGGGGTGGTGCGCGTCGCAGTTGAGGCCGTATCCGAGCACCTCGGCGTGGATGGTCGCGCCCCGGGCGAGGGCGGACTCCAGGCTCTCCAGCAGGAGTACGCCGGCCCCCTCGCCGGTGAGGATCCCCTTGCGGTCGATGTCGAAGGGCTGGCACATCTCCGGCGCGATGGTGCCGAGGCGGTAGAAGCCGGTGAAGGTCTTCCGGCAGAGCGCGTCGGCCCCGCCGACGAGGGCGTAGTCGATCTCGCCGGTGCGCACCGCGTCGTAGCCGTAGCCGATGGCGTAGTTGCCCGCGGCGCAGGCGGTGGGCAGGGTGACCGCTTCGACCTGGGTCATTCCGAACTCGTGGGCGATGGCCGCCGACAGCCGTCCGGCCGGCACCCGCGCGGTGACCACGGGGTCCATCCGCTCGGGGCCGTGGCGCACCTCGGTCTCGACGAGCTGGTCGAGATCGCGGGACTCCCCGTCGGTGGTGCCGATGGAGATCAGACAGCGCGCGGAGCGCAGTTCGGCCTCGGAGAGCGCCGCGTCCTCGACCGCCATGCGCGCCGCGGTCACCGAGAACTGGCTGGCGCGGCCGAGGGTCTCGACTTCCAGGTTCTTGATCCACTGCCGGGCGTCGAAGCCCTCGATCTCGCAGGCGTTGGCGTGCTCGTAGCCGGTGGTGTCGAACGAGGTGATCGGCTTCGCGGCGCTCTGTCCGGATCGCAGACCGGAGAGGAATTCGGTGGCTCCCAGGCCGATGCTGGAGACCGCGCCGAGACCTGTGATGACAACTCTGTTCGCCGGTATGTCAGACATGTTCATCCCGTTATCTGGCAGGCCGGCGAACCGGCCATTCCTGAGGTTGCGTGTCCGTGGCGCTCGCGCCCGTCCGGCCTTACTTCCAGTCGGCGGCTTCCGCGACGACCTCGTACACACCGTCCAGGTTCACCATGCGGCCCAGCTCGCTCTGGTTGATGACGACGTTGTAGGTCTTTTCGAGGGAGGCGAGGATTTCGATGGCGCGCAGCGAGTCCGCGTCGTGGTCCTCCTTGAAGAGGCTCGTCGCCGTGACGTCGGAGGGCTCGATCTCCAGAATGTCGCAGACGATTTCCTTGATGGTCTCGCGGCGTTCCGTGATGGTCGAGGACATGTCGTTTCCCGCTTCCTTGTCGGAATTCAATGAACGATTCCGATGCTATTCAGACGGGGGAAAGAGGCTCAAGGCCGTGACCATTTGCTGCCACCGGCCGGGGGCGGGACCCCGGTGGGCGGCCGGGGCTGACACTTTCCGGCCGCCGGATGTGTTCAACCATCGGGAACCGCTCCGGGCACCCCGGCTCCGGGTCTCCCTGCTCCGGGTATCTCCGCCCGGACATGCGGAAGGCCGCCCGGAGGGAACCTGAATCCCTTCGGGCGGCCCGGTGCCCGCGGCTCAGCGGCGGGGCGCTCTCACTGGCAGGAGGCGGTCCCGGGGGTCAGCCGGGTGAGCTTCAGGGGCCGGTGGACCGCCCCTTTCGCGCTGCCGCCGTGTGCCAGCCGGAGCACCGCCGCCTCGGGGCGCGCCGGGCGGTGGGACGAGGACGGCGACAGCCGGGGCTCGGCCGCCGCCGCCTTGCGGTGCGAGGGCTGGAGCAGCCCGGCCTCGGCCGCGAGGACGCCCGCCTGGAAACGGGACTTGGTTCCCAGGGCGTCCAGGATCCCCGCGACATAGCGGCGGTAGGTCCGCACCGAGACGCCCAGCTCGCGCGCCGCGGCCTCGTCGGTGCCACCCGCGTTCAGCCGCTCCAGGATGGCCGCGGCCAGGTCCGGACGGTCCGCGCTGCCGAGGTCGATCCGGTCCCGCGGCACCGTGCCGTGCCGCCAGGCGCTCAGGAACAGCCCGTGCAGCGCCTCCAGAACGGGCCGCGCGTGCACCAGCGAGGCGTTCCAGCCGGGCTCGGTGCGCACCAGCACGACCTCCCCGTCCACGATGATCGTCTCCAGATAGGGCACCCGGGCCACCCGGATCTGGAGCCTGTCGTCCCGGCCCAGGAATTCACGGAACGCGCCCTGTTCGAGCGCCGCGTGCGTGCACACCACCCGGGCGCGCACCGCGCTGCCCTCCGTGTCGAGCAGATTCCGGAGCGCGGCCAGCAGCCGTACCGTCTCCTCCCTCTCGGAGGCGATCACCACGTCGATGGTGTGCCGGGCGCTGTTGATCAGCTGTCCGATCGCCTGTCTCACCACATCCGCACCGGGGCCGACGGGCACCACCAATCTGCTGCGTCGCGCCCATTCCCGGTATTTGGACACGGCGGTGTCGATGAGATCGCGAACTTCCCCAAGCGCCGCATCGAAATCTTCCCCCACGGTTCTTCCCCCAAGTCACTCGCGCCGGCCGGCGGTGCGGCCGGATCGGACCTACGCATTCGTGGTCCCGCGATTCGCTCCGTCACTCTCCTGAGGCAACAGGCCCAGCTGCACGGCTCGCGCCCCGGCCTGAAAGCGGGAACTCGCGTCGATCTCCCGCATGATCTCGGCGACATAGCGCCGATACGTCCGCAGCGGGATGGCCAGCTCCCGGGCCGCCGCTTCATCGGTGCGGCCGTCGCGGAGGGACTCCAGGATCCGCCGGCCCGTCTCGCTGCGCGCCCGGCCGGCCTCCGCCCCGGGCTTCGCGGGCGCGGCGGTCAGCCACCCCGTGGCGAACAGCGAGGAGAGCGCCCCGGCGGAGGCCGCGTCCGAGATGAGCGACGCCTGCCGCCCGCCCCCCGGGCGGTCCGTCCAGAGCACGGCCGCGCGGGAGTCGACCACCACGGTCTCGCTCAGACAGGCGTCGGCCACCCGGATCGTCTGCGAGAGGGCCGAGTCGGCGAGGGCGGCCCGGAACGCTCTCGAGTGCACCACATGGGCGGCGCACAGCAGCCGCATCCGCGCCTGATGTCCCGAACGGCTCAGCAGCTCCAGCGCGATGGCCTCCACCTCGGAGCCCGTGGCCTGGACGATGATCCCCACATCGGACCGGGCCGAGTCGATCAGCTGACCGGAGACATCGACCGCGCTCTCTCCGGAATCCAGGACGCGAACGGCTCCCGAGACTTCCTCGCCGTCGCCCTGGGTGGACTTCATCAGCTCTTGCAACCGTAATAAAGCCCGGCTGACTTCATCGTCCACCGGGTTCCTTTCCGGAGGTCCCGGCAGCGACTTGGACTCCCGATTAACCACTGTCCCCCGCCCGTTGTTTCGAACGTTTGAACGTCGTATAGAGGCTAACTCCTCATGCTGACCAGGGTCAATGAGGATTGTTTGGCGAAGTGTCAACAAGGGGCCCGCTATTGTCTATCGGGATCCGCCGGGCAAAGGTATTCGCATAAGTGCGGCAGCGTATTTGTGCCGCCTGAAATGTATAGTTTGAGGCTTGTGTGCTCTCGCTGCAAAGCGGAGTGAAGCATTTCGCGACGGTCGCGGCGACGGGAGGGGGTGACACCTGCCACCGGACACAGGGCAACCCTCAATTTATGGGCCCGTGCCACCAGGCGTGAATATTTCGCAGGAAACTGCCGCCGACTCGCGGTGACCTCGCCGACGGTCGCCCCGATCGTCACTCATGGTCATGGGATCGGGTGTCAACTCGGCGCGCCGTGACACCTCGTGATGTCCTGTCATCTCTCGCCCCGTCCCATTGGCAGGCAGGTGCCACACGCTTCACCCGCTCAACCGTCGCGGCTAGGCTTGCCGCGCGCCCTCACGGCCCTTTGCGGGCGGCAACGGAAGTGGATGGCATGATCACGACAGTCGAATCGTCCGCGATGCCCGCGGTGCCCGCCGCCGTGGACATCTGGTGGTGGCTCACCTCGGGCCCCGACCGCCCCGGCGATCCCTCGGTCCTCGGCCCCGCCGAGCACGCCGCCGCCGCCCGGCTCCCGCCGCACCGCGCCGCGGAGTACATCGCCTACCGCTCCGCCGTACGCCACACCCTGGGCCGTCTCCTCGACGCACCCCCCGCGAGCCTGGCCTTCGGCCGCCGCCCCTGCCCCGAGTGCGGCGACCCCGACCACGGGCCGCCCCGGGTCACCCACCCGGACAACTCCCTCTGGATCAGCATCTCCCACACCCCCGGCTGCGTCATGCTCGCCGTCGCCCCCCACGAGATCGGCGTGGACGTCGAAAAACAGCGCCCCCTGCGCTCCCCAGACCTCGCCGCCCGCGTCCTCACCCCCTCAGAACGCGCCCACCTCGCCCAGGCCCCCGACCCGGCCCGCCACGACCGCGCCTTCCTCACCTGCTGGACCCGGAAGGAAGCCACCCTCAAAGCCGTCGGCATCGGCATCGCCACAGACCTCTCCGCCCTCGACTCCCACCCCGCCACCCCCTCCCCGGCCCACCTCACCACCACCGTCCAGGGCCCCCCGACCTCCTGGCACGTCCACGACCTGGCCCTGCCCGACCCGTACATCGCGGCGGTGGCGCTGCCGGCGGACGCCGGCAGCGTACTGAGACTCCACGAGGGCGTCAGGACGCCTTCAGCCGCCGAACCGCCTCCAGTGAGCTGATCCTGCCCCTGCGCCGCCGCATACCGAGAAAGACCAGAGCGGCCACCCCCGCGACGAAACCGGCGGGCGGGAACAGGGTGCCCGCCCGCCGCCAGGCCGTACAGCCGGCCGCCGCCCGCCGCCACCGGAGCGATGATCCCGACCAGCGCCGCCCGCGCGTCCTCAGCCGCTTCAGGCATCGGCCCCGGCCGGGCCGTCAGTTCAGCGCCGCGTCCAGCAGTGCGGCGACGCGGGTGACGGTCCGGTCGTGGAGGTGGGGGCCGATGATCTGGATGCTCAGGGGGAGACCGTCGGAGGTGGTGCCGACGGGGAGGGTGGCGGCGGGGAGGCCGACGGGGCCGACGAGGTTGAGCCAGGTGGTCTGGTCCCAGTAGCCGCGGCGTTCGCCGTCGACGGTGATGTGGCGGTCGGGGAGAGGGAGGGAGGTCTGGTCCGGGACGGCGGCGGTGGGGGCGGAGGGGGTGATGAGGACGTCGAGGTCGGCGAAGTAGCCGGCCCATCGCTCGCGCAGTTGGCGGCGTTCCTCGTGGGCGAGCATCCAGTCGCGGTGACGCATGGTGCGGGCCCGGAGGAAGGCGGCCCCGGGGGAGCGGTCGTCGGGTGTCAGATGGGCGGCGGCGGCGGTCTCGGCGGCGAAGGCCTCGGGGGAGGCGCTCGCGGAGGAGCCGGCGTACATCAGGGACTGGAAGAGGCGGTCGGAGGAGGCCATGTCGGTGGGCCGGGTGGTGTCGTCGACGGGGGAGCCGAGGTCGTGGAGGGTCTTGGAGACGCGCTCCAGCAGGGCCCGGGTCTCGGCGTCGACACGGCAGTACGGGTCGTCGGCCCAGACGCCGACGCGGTACTCGCGCAGCCGCCGACGCCGGGGGGCGGGCAGCTTCAGCCGCCAGGCGGGGCTGTCCTCGGGGGACGGACCGGCGAGGGCGTCGAGCGCGAGATCGAGGTCGGCCGCGCTGCGAGCGAGGGGGCCGATCGCCAGCATGTCCGAGGTCGTGAGCCAGCCGGGCGGACGGGGGACGTGCCCCCGGGCCGGCACGATGCCCCGGCTGGTACGGAGGGAGTGGACGCCGCAGTAGTGCCCCGGCAGCCGCAGCGACCCCGCGAGGTCGCTGCCGATGGCCAGCGGACTCAGATACGAGGCCACCGCGGCGGCCGAGCCGCCCGAGGAACCGCCTGCCGTACGGGTCGGGTCGTGCGGATTGGGCGTGGTGCCGAAGAGCGGATTGCCGGTCTGGATGTCCTGGCACATCGGCGGGGTGTTGGTCTTGCCGAGGACGATCGCGCCGGCCGCGCGCAGCCGCGCCACGGCGTCGGCGTCCCGGTCGGGCACATGGTCGGCCAGCTCCGTCGACCCGCAGGCGGTGCGCAGCCCCTCGGTCTCCAGCGAGTCCTTGACGGTGACCGGCAGCCCGAGCAGCGCCCCGCCCGCCCGCTCGCCGTTCCGCTCGCCGTCCCCTCCGCGTTCCCGCGCGCGTCGCTCGTCCGCCGCCTCCGCCGCCGCCAGCGCTCTGTCGCCGTCGAGGGTGACCACCGCGTTGTACTCCGGGTGGGCGGCGATGCGTTCCAGATGCGCGGCGGTCAGCTCCCGGCTGGAGATCTCGCCCGTCTCCAGGGCTCTCAGTTGCTCGCCGGCGGAGAGGTGGGTCGGGTTCATGAGAGAACGGCCTCCTGTTCGGCGGGTGCGGTGGAGAAGTGGGCGGCGATGCGCAGCAGCGCGCGCAGATCGTCGTCCGGGGTACGCAGACTCTCACGGCTGTCCGCGTCGGCGTACTCGGTCGGGGTACGGGGGGTCCCGTCGCGGCGGTGGACGCCCAGCGCCGCGCGGAGCTGGTCCGCGGTGACGGCGGCGACCAGCTCCTCGCCGGTGAGACCGGCCGCGCGGTGGCGCTGTTCGGAGGCGTGACGCACCGACTCCTCCAGGCGGTGCCGCAGCGCCCATTGGGCGTCCCGGATCTCCACACCGCGCCGGTACAGATACCAGCCGGTGTTCCAGACGAGCGGGAGGGAGGCCGGACGGGCGGGCTGGAGCGCGATGGTGGGCACGGCCTTGCGCAGCGCGTCCCACAGCCGGGCCAGGCTCCGGTGGTCGCGGCGCGCGCGCCGCCAGGCCCGTGCCTGCGGGACGGCGTGCACGGCCAGGGTCGGGATGAAGAACCCGGTCAGGGCGAGTGTGGTGCCGCCGTCGGCGCAGAGCCAGGCGAAGCTCTCGGCCGCGGGCGGGGGCGGGGCGAGGTCGAACAGCGCGGCCCCGACCCCGGCGAGACGGACGGCGCTGTAGCCGAAGGTCAGCACCGCTCCGGCCGCGACGACGCGCAGCCCACGGGCGATCCACACCTGGTCCGTCCGGCGGGCGGCCTTCCAGCAGCCCACGGCGAGGACGGTTTCGCCGATCAGGTAGACGACGGCGTAGAGGGCGAGATACGCCTGATACGCGCCGGTGTGGATGTAGTTGGCGGTGAAGCCCTGCGGGGTCGTCCGGCCGGCGGGGGCGAGCTGGAAGAAGAGCACCGTCAGGGCCAGGACGACGAGCGCCCCGGCCGCCAGGGACACCCGGCTGTGCTTGCGGGCCCTCTCCGGCGGCAGTGCCCAGTGGGCGAGGACGACCGGCTGGAGGGCCAGCAGCGCCACCACGGAGCAGAACGCGACGAGGATGCCAGTGGAGGGGCGGCCGGTCAGATCGTCCAGCACTCTCCACACCGGTTCCATGGAGACGAGGAAGGAGACGGCGGAGAAGCCGTAGACACCGGCGAGCGCGGCGAGGGCCGGGTCCCGCCGCAGCTGTCTCGGCGGGCAGAGCAGAAGGAGGAAGCCGCTGACGGCCAGGGCGAGACACAGCGGATGGAGTAACTGCTGCACCGGCTCTACCTCTTCCCTCGGAGCGGGTTCCCTCTGAGCAAGGTCTCCGCCACCCGGCCGTGGCCCCCGGCGCTCCGGCCGGGGCCCCGGCCGTGGACATGGCGCTGGAGATAGGAGCCGATCAGCTCGGCCTCCCGCTCGTCCCGGTACTCGTAGCTGGTGCGTCCCAGCATCATCTTCACCACCGCCGGGTCGATGGTGGTCACGAGCCGGTCGGCCACCGGATTCTGCTCGGGCAGGGAGGCGGGCGGGAGCAGCGGCAGGCTTCCCTGGTGGTCGCGGAGGATGTGGGCCATCTCGTGCGCGAGGATGTGGTCCTGGTGCGCCCGGCTGGTTCCCTCGTCGACGAAGATGTAGTCGATGCCTTCCGTGGTCCTCAGCCACATGCCGCACAGCCCCTCCCGCCCGCCGTCCGAGGGGGCGGGCAGGAGCCGGATCGGGTACCCCGACAACTCCTCGACGACGGGGATCAGATCCCGGACGCTCTCCTCCGGCGGCAGGTCCAGGTCACGGACGAAGCGGCGACAGTCGCGCTGTAACCGGTCCGGCCGTCTCACGGGTCCTCCTCACAGCTCTTCGCCAGGGCTCTCGTCGTCGGCGAGGGCCGGTCTGCCCTCCCTCTCACGGATGTGGTCGATCGCGGCGAGGATCTCCTCCATGCTCTGGGGCGACAGCCCGGCGACCCGGGTGGCCACCCGCTGCACACCGCTCTCGCGCAACTGCCGGACGAACCGCAGCTCGGCACCGACCTTCTCCGCGACGTCGTCGTCGAAGAAGTACGTCACGGGGACGCCGAAGAACGAAGCCAGCGCCTCCAGATGCCGTCTCGTGGGATTGTCCCGCCGGCCGGTCCGCAGCTGCCACAAGTAGACATGGGAAAGGGAGGGGCCGCCGCGTTCGCGGAGCAGTGTGGCGACTTCCTGGTTCGTGTACGGACCACGACCTGGTGGATGAATCGTTTCGAAGAGCCTGTTCAGGCGCAGGTTGAACCCGTCTTCCGCCATGGCAGCCTCCCTTCTGCGATTGGCCTGGGCTTGACTCTGTAACAGCGGCCGTGCCAGATTAGCTGAGATTAAAGGGGCGATCCAGAGGGGCCAACTCCGGCTGCTCAGAGGGCGATTCGCCCGGTCCGTCCCCGTAGCCCACCGCCCTCGCGGCGACAGGCTTCATCACCGTACCGCCAAGGGCTTTCGCTGTGTCTGTGCGGGCACGGCGAATCGCCCGCTGAAAGACGGCATCCAGTCGATTCGGACCGGGATGGGCATCGCGCAGGGCTGATCGGGCCGCTGCGTAAAGCGCCACGGGTGAATTGTTAACGTAAAACCGAGCTAGGGGGAAATGATGTTCTCAGCCACCTTCTCAGCCATCGAGACGCCAGGCCGGGCGCTGCTCGACTCCACGCCCCGGGAGGTCAAGCGCCAGTGGGACCCGGGCTATACGAAGCGTGACGACCTTCTGTCCGTGCTCGCCGCCGGACGGCTCCATTTGTAACCCCCCGGACCTCCTGCTCCACTCCGCCCGCGTCCGGGTGGGGCCGATGGGCGCACTCCGCCCATACCGTCTTCCCCGGCCCCACCCGGTCACCCACACCCCACCGGTCGGCGAGCGCCTCGACCAGCACCATCCCGCGCCCCCGGTCCTCGTCCGGCCCGGGGGCGGCCCGCACCGGCAGCCCGGAATGCGCGTCCGACACCTCGATCCGGACGAACCCCTGCTCCTCGTCCGAGATCAGCCGCAGCATGAAGTCCCGCCCGGCCACCCGCCCGTGCAGCACCGCGTTCGAGGCCAGTTCCGCGACCACCAGCGCCACCCGGTCGGAGAACTCCGTCCCGAGCGGGTGCCCCCACTCGGTGAGCTGATGCACGGCGAGCAGCCGCGCCAGCCGGGCGCCGCGCCGCGTTGCGGAGAGCCGCTGGACAAAGGCGGGGGCAGGGATCAGTGCGGGGATGTGAGGGGAAGTCATGAGCGTAGATTTCCGCGCCGTCCTCCCTGGTGAACAGGGACGCCGCCGGTACAGAAATCGATGTCCCGGCGTACCGATACAGATCGGCCTGTACTGGTTGACTCACTGGACTGGGTGAGTCACTGCCCGTAACCATGTTGCCCGTCAGCGTTGTACCGGACAGAACAGTCGGGTACAGGTACGGGTACGAAAGGCAGGCAGGCTGCTATGGCGGCGGAAAATGGAGCCGGGACCGGGCGCGCCGGCGAACCGGAGTTGTCCGACAGCCTCAAGACCTTCGGCGCGGTACTCAAAGCACTACGGGACGAAGCCCATCTGACTCAGGAGCAGTTCGCCCCCCGGGTGAAGTACTCGGTGGCCTACATCGCCAAGATCGAGCAGGGCAAACGTTTCCCACCGAGTGACCTGATGGAGCGCTCGGCGGAGGTACTGGGCGCGTCGGCGGCGCGGGTGCTCGCGGCGGCGGCGGAGAGTCTGACGCGGAAGAAGGGGCTGGCGTCATGGTTCCAGCAGTGGGCGGGGATCGAGGAGGAGGCGATCGCTCTGTGCACATACGAGTGCAGTGTGATTCCCGGCCTGTTGCAGCCCGAGTCCTACATCCGGGCGCTCTTCGAGCGCCGTTTGCCGCCCCCGACACAGGAGCAGTTCGAGGAACGGGTGGCAGCCCGTCTGGACAGGCAGCGCCTGCTGACGGACCTCCCGAACACCAGTTTCAGCTTCATCATCGAGCAGGCCCTGCTGGAGCGTGGAGTGGGCGGACCCGAGGTGACCAGGGACCTGCTGGACAACCTGCTGGCCAAGGGCCGTCTCCGCAATGTGGAGATCCAGATCATGCCCCTGCACCAGGAGGACCACTCCGGTTTTGAAGGGCCTATGTACCTCGCCGAGACGGAGGAGAACCGCTGGATCGGCTACATCGAAGCTCATGGCAACAGCATCTTGATCACCGACCCCAAAGCTGTCAGCGCCATGCAGCAGCGCTATGGCAAGATGCGCGCACAGGCTCTCAGCCATCAGGCCACCACGAGCCTGCTGGAGCAGATGCGAGGAGCATGATGAGCACCACGGAACTGACCTGGTTCAAGAGCAGCTACAGCGATGGCGGTGGCGGCAACTGCGTCGAGGTCGCCGTGAGTGCCGATGCCGTCCTGGTCCGGGACTCGAAGGACACCTCCCTGCCCCCGTTCACCGTGTCCCCGGCCGCGTGGTCCGTCTTCACCTCGCTCGCGGCCGGCTCGCGCCACTGAGCAGGGCGGCTCGCGCCGGATCTCATGCCGCTTGACGTCCCGTCGACCGCGTTCAGCTGTTCCATCTCAGGAGACCGGTTCCACGCCGTACAGTCGAACGCGTGCACTCAGCGACGAGAAGGGCCCCCGCTGGGCGGGTTACGGTCACCGGAAGTTCGGGGCAGGTCGGAGCGGCCCTGGCCGAGGCGCTGGACGCGGCCGGCTGGGCGGTCCGCGGCGTGGACCGGATTCCCGGCCGCTGGACGAGTGTGGTCGGGGACCTGCGCGACCGGCCGGTGCGACGGGCCGCGTCGCGGTCGGCCGATGTCCTGGTCCATGCGGCGGCGCTGCACGCCCCCCATGTCGGTCGCCTGCCCGATGAAGAGTTCCGGGCCGTGAACGTCGATGCGACCGCGGGCCTGCTCGACGACGCCGACCGCCTCGGCGCCCGGCGGGTCCTCTACATCAGCAGCACGAGTGTCTACGGACACGCCCTGGAGCCCACCGACCGTGCCGTCTGGGTGGACGAGCGGCTCACCCCGCTCCCCAGGGACATCTACGACGAGACCAAACTGGCCGCGGAGGAGCTGGTCGCCGACTGCGCCGTTCCCTCGGTCACGCTGCGCATATCGCGATGCTTTCCGGAGCCGCCGCCGGTGCGGGCCCGCCACCTTCTTCACCGGGCGGTCGACGTCGCCGACGTGGCGGCGGCGGGGGTTCTGGCCGTGGCACACCCCACCGTTACCGGCAGGTTCAACATCTCCGGGCCCCACCCGTTCCACCGCGAGGACTGTCCTGCCCTGTCCCGCGACGCGGGCGCGGTCCTCGCCGAACGGGCTCCGGACGTCGTCCGGGCATTCCGCGACCGGGGCTGGCCGGTGCCCGACCGCCTGGACCGGGTGTACGACTCGACCGCCGCGGCGAACGCGTTCGGTTACCGACCTGTTCACGGAGTCCGGCAACTACTGCGACGCGATACCGCGGGTGGTTCCGGGCCCGAGTGATCGGACGGCTCAGCTCGGGTGGAAGGTGTCGGTGTCCCGGAGGGGCGCTCATGACCAGAGGTGCTGTGCTGTGAGCACCATGCCCCCGATGGTCACGGTTCCCAGGACCACCGCCGCCAGCGCGATGGCCGCCGCGCGCAGCCTCCGCTCCAGTACACCGGCGCGGTCACGGTGGATCTCCTGAGACCGGACGGGGTCCCATTGCTGGTTCTCCGCGTCCCACTTGGTCATGCCAGCATTCCCATGATGGTCTCGGCGGCCACTCCGGCCGCCGTCTGACCTGCCACGGCCGCGGCGGCGACGCCTGAGAGGGAAGCGATTCTCCGCAGCCTCCCCTGCTCCACCCTGCCGTCTGTCCGGACCTCCTGTTCGGCCAGAGCGGCTTCCTCCCGCAGTTCGCCCGTCTCGCCGCGCAGCAGCGCCAGCGCCTCCATCAGTTGAGGGGTCGCCTCGATGAACTGCTCCGACCGGTCGGTGGCTCGTGCGCCGGGGCCCGAGGCCGCCGCCCCACCGGTCATCAGGCCGATGGAGATGCCACCGGGGAGCGGTGCCACCACCGCGGGGGACTGCGTACGGGTGTCGCGTGTGCCGAGTGTTCTCCCGCTGTCCTCGGCGGTCGCCTGCCTCCCCGCCGCCACGGCTCCTCCCGCGAACTCGCCGATGACGATGCCTCCCGGCGGCTCGGCGCCGGCCGTGTCCGTGCCGACCGGATTCGCGCCGGTCCCGGGGTCCTGGCCTCCGCCGTCCCTCTCGTCCTGCCCGCTCGTCTCCCCGCTCATCGCGAACTCCTTTCCGTCCTTCGTTCCGGTCGTGAGCCGGACTGTCCTTTGAGGTCCTGTCACCGGTTGCTCCGGAAGGCCGCCTTCACCCCACGCCCCGAGCGGAGGGAGCTGCTGCCGGCGCCCATGGCGCGAGTGCCCCGGGCACGGGCACCCGACCCGGACGCCACCGCACCCCCCTGCATGGACGTGATGTAGATGCCTCCATTACTCACCTGGACAACCTGCTGCTCCAGCTGCCCCGTTCGATATCCCTTCGCTTTCATGGTCCGGAGCACCCCGGTGGCGACACGGTCCTGAATCGTCTTGAGAGTGCGGTTGGCATCCAAATCCCGCAACAGCGATTCCTGCTGCGACGCGGCGATTTCGCGCACGGATGTCACGGCTCCCTCGGAGGGGACCACCGCCCGGGTGCCCCCATGCTTCAGCCTCAGCCTCATCGTGGTGGCCGCGCGGGCCGCCGAGGCCAGGACGGAGAGAACCGCCGGTACTCCCGCCGCCGGAGCGACGAGAAGGGCACGGCCCACCGACAGCGCAGGGAAATCGCGGCCCTCCCCGACCAGGTCGTCGACTCGGCCGAAATGCGGCTTCAGCGGGCCCAGCACATGCGGGACGAATTCCACGGCCAGCGTCTCGCCCTCTGTCTGCACCCCGACCAGGACGGAGACCATCTGGAGTTCCGAGGAGCCGACCCGGATCCGCAGGAAATGCCGCCTGGCCTCGCCTCCCTCCCCGATCGATTCGCTCAGCTGCTTGGCCGCCGCGTCCTCCCCGTGATCGACTTCATCCCGCGGCGGCCCCGCCGGAAGGTAGACCACCTCATCGATCTCCATGTCTCTGATGCGACTCCGGCTCGCCGGGGATGCCGAGGACACCGGGCTCCGTGTGAGAGCGTCCAGCTCGCGTTTCACGCTGTCCAGCACCTCGGCGGTGGTGAGAGGCAAGGGCTCGGCACCCGGCTCGGGGTCGAGTCCGATCACCATCGACCAGGGCTCCATGGCCTGGCCCAGCCCGGCGAACGGGCTGTCCGGGTCGTACAGGATGATGCTCGAACGCTGTTCCCGGTCGATGGACCGGCCGATCCTCCGCAGCCAGGCGGGCCCGCTGATCTCCTCCCGGGGCCGCGTCGGGAAGACCGTCCGGCCGAGCTGTTCGCAGACCACCCTCTCGACAGCGCGGCGATGCGCCCACACGGGGATGGAGAGCAACAGCGGGAACACCACCGCCGCCCAGTGCGCGGAGTTGTTCCAGACGGCGGCGAGCGCCGACACCCAGTACGCATACAGCAGGCCGACGGGCCCGATGAACCGCAGGGTGAACGTGCCCCGGGGCGTGAATGTCAGGAACTTCCTGGAGTACATGCCGCTGCCGTGGCCGGCCATGCTGTTGATCAGCCACAGCAGCAGACTCAGGACGGCGTAGCTCAGCACCCATGCAAAGGAACCGGGCTCGGAGACGGGTGGGCCGATGGGAATAAAGGGGGGGTCCAGGAAGAACGTCACGATGCCGGGAAGGTGGAGACTCTCCTGAGTGAGGCGCACACCGTATGCCTCGGACAGGCTCCACTCGGCCATCCGGCCGAAATCGCTTTCCGCCGTCTCCACCAGCAGGAAGAGCCCCCAGAGCAGAACGATCCAACGCCCCGTCCGGTACTCCAGTCTGCTCGCGCGCAATGCGTGTGCCAGCACCGCGGTCGCGTCGACGCCACCCGACGGGGCCACCGATCTCTCACCGCGCTCGACCAGTTCCTTCACGACGCCGCGCTGGAAGGCGCGGTCGAGGTAGACGCCCCCGCAGAGCAGCCGGGTGGCTTCCGAGGAGGAGCGCGAGCTGTCGGCCGGAGCCGGTGGCGCCGCACCGGACGGGGTGGGCTGCGAGGGAAGCCTCACGGTTCATCGATCCCTTGCCACTGCGGCAGGCCACACGGAAGAGGCACCTGGTCCTCTTCCGCGGAGATCCGGTAACGCTGTGTTCCGGGATCCGGGTGCAACACGCGCGTCGGCGTGCCGTGCCCGACCGGCGGGGTCGGGCACGGCACGGAGAAACACCGTGCCGGGTCGGTGGGCGGAAGCGTTCACCACACCATGGTGCCCCCGCGGCCCCCGGGCCGGGGGGAGAACCGCGGGATCGGCCCCGTGCGGGGACGGCGGTACGGGATGAGGAGGGGTATGAGTGATCGCGAGGGGAGAGCGGAACGTCCCGCGCGCACGAGCCACCCGTCGCCGGTCGTCGCCGACGACAGTCAACGGCACACCCGGACCAATGATCAGATGATTCGAATAAAACGGCCCGGGAGCCCGACGCCCCGATCCGTGCGGACGAGAAAGCGGAGGAGTAGCCGGTCTGCCGGGAATGCCGCCTCCTGTCCGACTTGCGGAAGCGGAATCAACTCCTCAGCGCCTGTGGAGATTTTGTGAATGACTCAACCGCAGCCATAGTCTGAACATCATTCCGGCCGAGCCCATCACCGCGTCGTAGCGACGGCTCGTGATCGAGGAGAGGTCCGCGTACCGCATGAGGCTGACCCGTAATCGCCGCACGAACCGCAGGAAGCGCGCGAGGCGTACCACCGGAGGTCCGGAACGGACGGAGGGCTCGAAGCACGGGCGGCATTCCTCGGGCAGGGCGAGGAGCCATCGGAGGAGGGCTGTTCGGACGGCCCGGCGGCTCCGTATCGACTATCCCAGGCGGGGCCGGCGGGGCTGGCGGCGCTGGATGCCCTCGTGGAAGCTGGTCTGCGGGCTGTTCCTGCTTTTCTTCGGCAGCCTTGTGGGTCTTTTCACGGCGATCTACATACAGGTGGAGATCCCGAACCCGCACGACTCCGCGCGCAGGCAGGCGACCGTCTACTACTGGGCGGACGGGAGCCGGATGGTGAGCGTGGGCGATGTGAACCGGCAGGATGTCAGGCTCTCCCAGGTTCCCCGGTCGGTGCAGCGTGCCGTCATCGCGGCGGAGAACGCGGACTTCTACAGCGACTCGGGCGTCTCGGTGACGGGCATCGGCCGGGCGGCCGTCAATATCGTCAAGGGCAAGGAGACCCAGGGCGGTTCTACGATCACGCAGCAATATGTGAAGAACACCTATCTGAGCCAGGACCAGACCGTCCAGCGCAAGGTCAAGGAACTCTTCCTCTCGCTGAAGGTCAGCAATCAGCGGCCCAAGACGGAGGTCCTGGAGGGGTATCTCAACACCTCGTGGTTCGGCCGGGACGCGTACGGCATCCAGGCCGCCTCGTACGCCTACTACGGCATACCCGCGAAGGAGCTGGACCCCGCGCAGGCCGCTCTGCTGGCCACCGTCCTCAAGGGTGCGGAGAGCTTCGACCCCTCGCTGAGCGCCGCCAATCACGAGCGGGCCGAGGACCGCTGGAGCTGGGTGCTGGACCGGCAGGTCGAGACGGGCGCGATGAGCGCGGAGGAACGCGCGAAGTACACGAAGTTCCCCGAGCCGAAACCGCCCGTCAAGCCGACCAGTCAGGCCGGGCAGATCGGCTATCTCGTCGACCTCGCCAACAAGTACGTCAGGGGCCGGAGCGGGCTCACCGGCAAGGATCTCGCCGGCGGCGGGTACCGCATCCACACCACCTTCGACAAGGCCAAGGTGTTCGCGCTGACCAAGGCGGTCGAGAAGGTGCGCGGGGAGAACCTGGACCCGAAGGAGCGCGCGGACGACCGTCATGTGCAGGTCGGCGCGGCCTCGGTGCGCCCCGAGGACGGAGCGATCGTCGCGGTGTACGGAGGCTCCGACGCGATCGAGCACTTCAGCAACAACGCGGACACCTCGGGCGTCCCGGCGGCCTCGGCGTTCAAACCCTTCGTCTACGCGGCCGCTCTGGAGCAGGGGATCGCCGAGGGGGAGCGCTCCGGCGGGGGCACCGGCCCGGTCCCGCTGACGCCCGGCCAGGAGGGAGCGCCGTCGATGCTCATGGACCTTCACTCCTCCCTGGTCGAATCGGACCACACCGCGTTCGTGGAGACGGGCAAGAAGGTCGGGCTGAAGGAGGTCAAGAGGATCGCGGTCGCGTCGGGACTGCGCGAGGAGAGCATGGCCAAGCTGGAGCCGACCTTCTCGATCGGCACCTCCACCCCCAGTGCCGTCCGGCTGGCCAGCGCCTATACGACCTTCATCAACGAGGGCCGGGCCACCGAGCCCTACTCGGTGACCAAGGTCGAGCACGACGGCGGCGCGGTCGAAGGCTTCGAAGCGCCCCAGAAGCGGCGGGCGATGAGCTCCGAGACCGCCTCGATCGTCGGCTCGGCGCTCCGCCAGGTGGGCTGGACCACCGTCGGAGCGTCGAAGGATCCGGAGGGCCTGAGGCACTATTTCCCGCCCTGGGCCGGCAAGACGGGCCCGAACGATCGTATGAAATCAGCCTGGTTCATCGGTATGAACGAGGAACTGAGCACCTCGATCGCGATGTTCCGCACCAAGCCCGATGTGCCGCACCTTCTGCCCATGCAGGGGGTCGGCGGCGAGGACTCCGAGCGGGGCAGCGCCTTCCCGCCGCTGATCTGGGCGGCCTACGAGCGGGAGATCGACGGTCAGTGACGGGTCGTGAGCGCGGTATAGGCGGACTCGGCGCGTCGCCCCTCCGGTGTTCCCGACACGGCATGGCTCAGAAAGTCCTGTGTCGTGCCGTCGTGGCGGACCTGTCCTTCGAGGAGCACCGTGACGTGGTGGGCGTCGTCCGCGAGATCGGCCACATCATGGGTGGACATGAGGATCTGGATGCCCTTTCTGTCGACAATATTCGTCAGGATGGTGCGGAAGGTGCGACGCTGGGTGGGGTCCATTCCGGCGGTGGGCTCGTCCAGCAGCAGGACACGGCATTCGTGGACGAGCGCGGACGCCACCCCGAGGCGTCGGAGCTGGCCCCCTGAGAGCGTGTTCGCCTTCGAGTCCGCCTTCTCCGCCAGATCCACCATGCCGAGAGATTTCTTGGCGTGCTCCCAGGCGTCGGACCGGTTCATCCCCTTGAGCCAGCCCGCATAGGCGACTTGCTCGCGACTGGTGAGGCCGGCCATGGCCGTGATGCTCTGAGGCATCCAGGCGACATGCTTTCGGTATTCCCGACTGCGTGAACCGACTCCGTTGACACTGATTCTTCCCGACTGCGGTCTGATGACCGAGGCGGCCAGCTTGAGGACGGTCGACTTTCCCGCGCCATTGGGTCCCAGGAGAATCGTCACCCCGTCGGGCGTCCGGTAGGAGAGATCGTTGAGAACGGGCCGCAGCTTGCGCCCGTAACGGTAGGTGCAGCCGGTGAAGGCGATACTCATAGCGGAATCCTCGTGCGATGGGTGAGGGCGATTCCCAGTCCAAGGGAAGCCACGGCCGCGACAGCGGCATGGAGTGTGTCGATGGGGAGTGCTGTGACGGCCCAGTCGTGGTACTTGGTTCCGGTCTCACGCCCGGCCAGGACGACAGCGAAGATCCAGGCCAGCGGGAGAATGACGCCCGAACGCCCGATGAAGAACCGGGCCACCAGCATCAAGCCGGTGAGGAAGCAGACATCGCGCCCCGCTTGCATCGCGTTCTCGGAGTCGGTTGTCCAGCCGCCGATCAGGGTCGCGACCGTCACTGTCCCCAGGGTGGACAGGATCAATGCGCTGTCCAGTGAGCGTATGGACCGGATTCCGGATTCCTCGGCTTCGGGCAGCCGGTTTTCGAGCGTCTGGGCGATGGCTCCGACCACGATGACCGGAGTGAACAGGGACAGAGCGGTCATGTTTCCGCCGGAGAGGCTCAGGGCGGGGAGGACCAGCGACATGTCTTGAAGGAGGACGGTGAGAAGAACGAAAGCCCCGACGCCGTATGTGAGCGTCGGGTGGATTCGGCGAGCCTTGAGCCACCACGTCACGGGCGTCCCTCACATGCCTTCTCCGCCGTCTCCCTGTACCAGCTCTTCTGTCCTGCGGCAGAGAGACCGGACACTTTTTTCACTTCGCCCATGATGGCCGAGTGCTTCTCGCGAGTGTAATAAGGGTCTCCGGTCGAGACGGACTCGAACGTCGGAGTCTGATTCACCTTGAGGTCCAGCCAGAAGCGGATCTTTCGCGATTCTTCCGTCGTCGGGATACGGCAGGCCGGGCGGGCCGAATCCTTGATGATGTACTTCTCGATCGAACCTTCCCGCTGCGCTGTGGAGAGCGGTAGATACCGAGTGGCCGCTGTGGGTTTCTGAGTGAATCGCCCGAAAAGCATGGTGTCGTGGACGGCCTCCGGCGGAGCATCAATGATGCCGTAGGACATCAACATCCTGTAGGTCTCGTCGGCTGCCCTCTTCGCCTGGTCCACCCGCTGGGCACCCTCGGGCATACAGATGCGCGGACCCTCTCCCACGCACTTCCTGTCGATGGAGACACTCACCGGCGGGTTGGAGCCCCAGTCCTTGACGATCAGGTACGACGAAGCGGTGCAGAGCGCCACCACGGAGGCCCCGACGGCCAGTCGTGCGACGGTGGACAGGCCGGTCCAGAACGCGGCCGCGGCCACCGCCAGCGAGGTGGTGGGCAGGATCTGCGCCAGCATCGAGAGCAAGGTCGCACTCTCCCCGAAGCCCAGGGCCGCCGAGTACTCTCCCGCCAGATGGCGGAGCCACGTGGTCTCCACCGCATGCGAGAACGCCACGGCCACGAAGGTCAGACAGAGAAGAACCGGTGCGGCGACGAGGGGTTTGACCTTCTGCCCGACGGTGAAGCCGATGAGTGCATGTGCCACGGTGAGGGCCATCCCCAGGAGCAGGGGAAGGAGGCTCCGGACGGTGGGCACCGCGGGGGTCTGGACGAAGGCCATCACCACCGGAGTGAGAAGCATCAGCCAGCCCAGTGCGGCGATGGGCACAAGGGCCGCCGCGATGATCTGCCAGGTCTTACGGTACGGTGCCGACTCCCATACTCTCGCTTCCTTGAGGCGTGCGCCCTGCCATGCGGCCGTGGCCGACACCACGGCGTAAGCGAACGCGTACATCGATTCAATGGGGCGCTGGACCAGAACCGAAGCATCGGGGTACATGCTGAAGAAGTCGATTTGGCTGTGGGTGTTCTCGGTGTAGTAGAGAACGACAAAGCCAAGGGCTAAGGGGAGCGCCGGCAGGGCGCTGGACGTTCTTATGCGTGTGCGAATTCTCAAAGATCGCTCCATGTGAAACGGAGAGTCGGTGGCCGGAGCATAACTTCCGGGTGCCGACTCTCCGTTCGGACTCACTCTCCAGAGGTGCCGATCAAGCCAGCGTCAAGGCAACTTGGCGAGTTCTCGCTTGGGTGTGGTACTGGTGTGCCTCTGTGTCCGATTTGGCGACCGAGGGTTCCTTCGGGTCGCTAGTCTGCCTTGGACGTGTCGACCTTGACTTCGCTGACGAACAGCAGGCAGCACGAACCGCCGTTGCCGACCTTGTCCGCCTCGAAGTACAGGGTGTTCGGTCCGGCCGGGACGTCCGTCCACTCGCCATTGCTCCAGGACGTGTTGCCGTTGAAGCAATTGGTGAAGGTCTTGGTGTCGAGTTTCTTGTCGGGCGCGAGGGCGATGTGGGACCACATGATGAGGCTGACCTTCTGCGCCGAACTGCCCGCGTTCTGCGCGTAGCAGTCACGGAACTGAACCTGACTGTAGGTTCCATTGTCGGACCAGCGGCGGGACTCCTGGCCATCGGTCCAACTGTCGATGTGGCTGGACCAGTTGGCCGACGCCTGCGGGGCGCCGATGAATACGAGAGCGCTTGCCGCCGAAGCGGCGACGCCGATCTTCTTGAAGCGAGACATCCTTTTCACTTTTCCCCCAACTGCATCTCTTTGTCGAGCAATTGATGAGGCCGAGCCTAAAGTCCGCCCCGGGGCGCGAGCAACGAATATGCGCCTCGCAATCGGATGATCAAGGGTGCTTTCTTGTTCGGTGGGGTATATGCCGCGATACGTGTCAGAAGTTTGGTTATGGGTGACTCCATGTCCGACCCGATGTCCCTGACTTGCGGATATGCCTCGGTGTCGGAAGTTCGCCATGCCGTTTTTCCGGCCCTGAGGAGTTCCTCTTGAACACGTGATATCCCCTCAGGGAGGGTGATACGGCGGAGGATTTACTGATTCCGGGTGCCGGTCGCCGGAGATCCACTGTCCTCGGCGGTCTCGACGGCAGCGCCGCCGCCCTGAGCCGGAATCGGCGGAACCGATACCGGGCCCAGCGTGTCGATCTCCCCCGACCCCCGGGAAACGCCTGTGTCGCCGCGCTATACGGATTGCACTGCCGGCTCTCGAGCCCGTACCCCCGTCCTGGACTCGCTCACCCTGGAGTTCCCCACCGGCCATACGGTGCTGTTCGGGCCGAACGGCGCGGGCAAATCCACACCGCTCTCCCTCGGGTCCCCGGCCCTGGCCCCCAAGACCGTCCGGGTCGCCTGGAGTTCGCTGGACAGCGCCCGGTCGCGCGACAGAGGCGAGTGCCGACGCGGGATCGGCCGGCTGCCGCGGCGGATCGAGCCGGTGCCCGGACTCACCGTCCGGGAGAAGGCGGCGTACGCGGTTACGCCGCCTCGGCATCGCCCAGGCGCTGGTGCACCGGGCGGAGCTGATCCTGCTGGACGAGCCGACGGCCGGACTCGACCCCGTACGGCGCGGCGTCTTCCGCCCTTCGTCCGCTGGTCGAAAGAGGCCGGCGACAAGCTCCGAAGGGTGGGCCTCACCCCGGCCGAGCGCGTGGAGTTCAGCCTGCTGGTCCCGGACCGCGAGACCGTCCTGACCGTGGGCGCGATGCCGACCGAGGCGCAGAAGACCTGGTTCCAGCGCAACCTGCGCTCCGTGCAGGACTGCTCGTACGAGCCCGAACTGTCGCCCTCGTGATCTGGTGGCTGCGCGCCCACGCCGCCGTCACCTGCGTGGCGGCGCTCGTGGCCTGTCTGGTGGTGCGCCGATGCTCGCCACCTCCGGCATACCCACACTCGCGCTGTTCGGCGGGGCGAGGGGGAGCATTCCCGTGCCCCTCGTCCTGCCGGTGCTGCCCGTCTGCGTACTGCTGTAAGGGCCTGTATGTTGGGCCGATGGCTGGTCAGGCGGGGGAGGACGAGGGTGTGAAGGGCCGGCGGATCCGGGGGCTGAACGCCGTGGAGCGGCGGGCGAGGCGTCGTGAGGATCTGCTCGACGCGGGGCTGGAGCTGTTCTCCGGCCAGGGGTTCCAGGACACCTCGATCGAACAGATCTGCAAGCGGGCGTTCGTCGGGACCAAGAGTTTCTACGAGGTCTTCACCGGCAAAGAGGCCCTGTATCTGGCGCTGCTCGACCGTATCGTCGTGGACGTGACCGGACGCCTCACCTCGGCGCTGGACGAGCTGGACCAGCTGGACGAACGCGGCGATCGGGACGAGAGCGGGGCCGCGCGGGCTCTCATCCGCCACTTCGCGGACGCCTTCGTGGACGATGTGCGGGTGGCGCGGGTGACGTTCGGCGAGGGCCGGGCCGTGACACCGCTGGCCGAGGCCCACCGCCGTACCAACCGCCGGTGGGCGGCCTCCTTCGTCGAGACGGTCTGGCAGCGGCTGGGCATCGCGACCGGCCCGCACGCGCACGCGGTGGCCATGGGGCTGATCGGCGGCCTCTTCGACATCATCGCCGACTGGCTTCTGGACACCGGCGCGGGCGCGGAAGCCGATGCCGCGCGGCCCGCCGATCGCGCGGCTCTCCAGGACGGGCTCGACCGCTTCTACACCGTGGTCAGTTCCGGACTCGGCGACTCCTGACACCTTCCCGGAACCTTCCCGGACGGCGGGTCGAATCGGCACGCCCTTTTTGGAAACGATGCCTTGTTCCTAATAAGGGTGCGTGCTCTACTACCGGGTAACCACTCGCTGAACAAGGAGTCGCCCCATGGCCAAGCTCCGCACGCTCCTGGCAGCGCTCGCGCTGTCCGTACTCGCCTCGACCACCCTGACCGCGACGGCCTCGGCCGACACCCCGCCCCGTTCGGGGTGGAACAACTGGTCCTGCCGGCCCAGCGCCGCCCACCCGGAGCCGGTGATCCTCGTCCATGGGCTCGGCGGCAACAGCTGGGACAACTTCCTGACCCTGGCCCCCACCCTGCGCTCGGCCGGCTACTGCGTCTTCTCCGAGACGTACGGCAGGACCGTGCTGGGCGGACTGGCCGGCGGGCTCGCCCCGATGGCGGACAGCGCCGCCGAGGTGGGCGGCTTCGTCGACCGGGTGCGCGCCGCGACGGGGGCGGCGAAGGTCGACATCGTCGGACACTCCGAGGGGACCACCGTCCCCGCGTACTACATGAAGTACCTGGGCGGGGCGGCGAAGGTCGACGACTTCGTCGGGTTCGGCTCCAACTTCCGCGGCACCACGCTGAACGGTCTCGCGAGCCTGGCCGCCGCGCTGAAGCTCCAGGGGCTGCTGACCGGCGTCGGATGCGGAGCCTGTACGGACTATCTGCCCGGCTCCGCCTTCCTCGCCAAGCTCAACGACGGTCCCGTCGCCGTACCCGGGCCGACGTACACCAGCATCGTCACCCGTTACGACAGGGTCGTCACCCCGTACACCAACGGCCTGCTCACGGGGGACGGCGTCACCAACATCGTGCTCCAGGACAAGTGCGGGCCGGACTCGGCCGGGCATCTCGGTCTGGCCATCGACCCGAATGTGGCCCAGCTCGTCCTCAACCGGCTCGACCCCGAGCATTCCCAGCCGTTCCGGTGCCGCCCCTTCACCACGGTCGGCATCTGACCGGCAGCCGACCGGCACCGGCAGGTGATGAAGGGTGTTGGCCGGCACCCTTCATCATTATTTGATGACCTTCACCTCACGCGGCCCCTTCGCTGCTCCCGGCGAGAAGAGCCGGGGCATGTGGCGAGCGCTCGCCGAAGTGACCGGCGGCGCGGTGCTGATACTGCTCCCCGACCCGCTGAACGAGTGGGACCTGAGCGGTTCGCTCCCCGGCGCCGCGCAGCTCCTTCTGGCGGCGGTCGTCCTCACCCTGCTCGCCGTCCGCCGCCGCCATCCGATCGCGAGCCTGCTCGGCGCGGCCATGGTCCTCGGCCTGCTGCCGGCCGCCGGACTGCCGGTCGCGGTGATCGCGTACACCACGGCCAGACAGCTGGCGTCCCACCGCCGCCGGACCGCCGTGCTGCTGGCGTCGGCCGCCCTGACGATGCTGGTCTGCGTGGTCTCCGCGCCGCGCTACGGGGTGGGCGTCCATGACTTCGCCCCGCGCCAGGGCCTGGGCGGCCACGCTGTCGGGCTCGTCCTCGGCGGCATGCTCGCCGCCACCGTGCTGATCGTGCCCGCCCTCGTCGGCATCGCGAACGAACAGCAGAGCAGGCTGCTGCGGGCCCTGCGCGAACGCGCCGTCGCCGCGGAGACGGTCCGCCGTCTCACGGCCAGCGAGTCCCGGATCCACGAGCGGTCCCGGATCGCCGCGGAGATGCACGACCTGGTCGGCCACCGTCTCAGCCTGGTGTCGCTGCACAGCGGCGGTCTGGAGATGGCGCTGCGGAAGGAGTCGCCCGAACTGCGCGACGAGGCGGCGCGGGTACGCCGGGCCGCGGGCGAGGCGTTGCGCGAGCTTCGGGAAGTGCTCGGCGTGCTGGGTCCGCTGGGGCGGGACACCGGGACCGGGGCGCTGACCGACACCACGGGCACCCGGTCCGACATCGAGACCCTGGCCGAGGAGTCCCGCCTCGGCGGCATCCATCTCGACCTCACCTGGGACGGCCCCGATCTCGGCGATCACCCCGCCCTGGTCCGGCGCGCGGTGCACCGCGTGGTGCGCGAGTCCCTGACCAATGTGCACCGGTACGCCGCCGGAGCGCATGTCACCGTGGCGGTCACGCACGCCGACGACCGGGTGGAGATCCTCGTACGGAACGGGCTGCCGCCCGTGACCGGCGACGCGCCGGCCGGTCTGGGCACGGGGCGCGGACTCGTCGGGCTGCGGGAGCGGGTGTCGCTGCTCGGCGGCACCCTGGAGGCGGCCCCGACGCCCGTGGGAGGCTTCGCGGTCACGGCCCGCATCCCGGCGCGACCGGATCCGGAGACGGCGATCGCCGGCCCGGGGGACGTTCCGCGGGCCGAACCGCCGGCCGGGCCCGGACTCGGGGCCGGTCCCGACCGGGAGGCCCGAGGCGTCCTCCGCGTGGCCGTGACCGCTCTGACCGGGCTGTTCGGCCTCGCGGGCGTGGGGCTGATGATGATTCTCGGTCTGATCCTGGTCGGCCAGCTGCGGACGGAGGACCCCGTCGACTACGACGAGCCGCCCCGGATCGGAATGTCCCGCCAGGAGATGGAGGCCCGCGGGGACGGGGACCACTCGCTGGCCCGAGCGGCGGCCACGGGCCACGAGCCGGCCCGCCCGAAGTCCGTGACGAGCTGCGTCTACCCGTGGGTGAAGGACGAAGTCCTCGTGCCCGTGCCCGGGAGCGCCGCGCCGAAGACCATGGGGCCCGCCGCCGCCGGACGGGACGCCGAGGGCCCGGGGCACATCAGGATCACCCGATACTGTTTCCGCGGCGACACGCTGGCCGCGATCGACCACTTCACCGTGCCGATGGTGTCGCAGACACCACCGTGGGAGTCCCCATGACCGAGTCCATCGAGATCGCCGAGTCCGCCGAGTCCGCCGAGTCCGCCGAGTCCGCCGAGGTTTCCGCTTCCGGGAACCGCCCCGTCAGGGTGCTGCTCGCGGACGACGAAGAGCTGATCAGGCATGCCGTCCAGCTGATTCTGCGCCATGCCGAGGGCATCGAGGTGGTCGGTGAGGCGGTGAACGGCGAGGACGCCGTACGGGTCGCCACCGAGACCCGCCCCGATGTGGCGCTGGTCGACATCCGGATGCCCGTGCTCGACGGGCTCGCGACGGTCGAACGGCTCCTGGCCCTCCGGCCCCGCCCCCGGGTCGTCATGCTCACCACCTTCGGCGACGACGAGAACGTGACCCGCGCGCTGCGGGCCGGTGCCACCGGTTTCCTTCTCAAGGACGAGGGGCCGGAAGAGTTGATCCGCGCGATACGGGCCGCCGCCGTCGGCGACGCGGTCCTCTCGCCCGGGGTCACCGGCACCGTCATCGAGCGGATGCTCAATGGCACCGCCAGTGCCGCTGGTACCGCCGCCGCCGCAGCTACGCCCGCGGCGGCCGGGAAGGCGGCGGACGACGGTGCCGATCAGCGCCTGGCGGCCCTCACCGGCCGGGAGCGCGATGTCCTGGCGCTGCTGGCGCGGGGCCTCGCCAACGCGGAGATCGGCCGGCGGCTGGGCATCGGCGTGGGCACGGTGAAGACCCACGTCAGCGCCATCCTGGAGAAGACGGCCACGGAAAGCCGGGTACAGGCGGCGGTACTGGCGTACCGGGCGGGGCTGCTCGCCTGAGCCGGGGCGCGGGAGGGGGCCGCGCCCGGCTCTGCCGAAAGACAGAGAGGGCCGAGAGGGCCGTACGACCGGAGTACTACGCGCGCCCGTCGGCCCGCCTTTCGGCAGACGCTCCCTTCACACCCTGAGGCCGACGGTTCGGACCCGCGGCGCGCCGAGGATGGAAGCACCCCCTTCCCCTCACCGCTGGAGCCGCAATGCCGACGCAGACAGCCGCGTCCGTGCCCGCCCGCCCACCGGCCGTCTCCGCCGCCGGAGCCACCGCCCTGAGCAAGGTGTACGGCCAGGGCGAGGCCCGGGTCGTCGCCCTGGACTCGGTCTCCGTGGAGTTCGAACGCGCCCGTTTCACCGCCATCATGGGCCCGTCCGGTTCCGGCAAGTCGACGCTGATGCACTGCGTGGCCGGCCTCGACTCGGTCTCCGGGGGCTCCGCGCGCATCGGTGACATCGAACTGTCCGCGCTGAACGACCGGCAGCTCACCCGGGTACGGCGGGAGCGTGTCGGTTTTGTCTTCCAGGCGTTCAATCTGCTGCCCACGCTGACGGCGCTGGAGAACATCACCCTGCCGATGGCCATCGCCGGCCGCGAACCGGACCAGCGGTGGCTGGACACGATCGTGGCGAAGGTCGGTCTCTCCGAACGGCTGGGCCACCGCCCCGCCCAGCTGTCCGGCGGACAGCAGCAGCGCGTCGCGGTGGCCCGCGCCCTCGTCTCCTGCCCGGAGATCATCTTCGCGGACGAGCCCACCGGCAACCTGGACTCCCGTGCGGGTTCCGAGATCCTGGCCTTCCTCCGCGATTCCGTACGGGAGCTGGGCCAGACCGTCGTGATGGTCACCCACGACCCGGTGGCGGCCTCCTACGCGGACCGCGTGATCTTCCTCGCCGACGGCCGGATCACGGACGAACTCCTCGCCCCGACCGCCGAGAGCGTCCTGGATCTGATGCGCCGTTTCGGCTCCTGACCCGCTCCCGTCGCCACCACCGTTCGGACAACTCCCTCACGTACCCCAGAACCGGGAACACCATGCTCCGTACCGCCCTGCGCAATGTCCTCGCGCACCGAGCCCGATTGAGCATGACGGCCCTCGCGGTCATGCTCGGCGTCGCCTTCGTCTCCGGCACGCTCGTCTTCGGCGACACCGCCGTCCAGGCGCTGCGCGGCGCATCCGCGAAGAGCCTTGAGGACGTGGCCGTATCCGTACAGGCCGAGACCGAGATCGAGACCACACCGGACGGCGGGGCGGGCGGCGGGCGCACCACCGCGCTCACCAGCGATCTGGCCGACCGGATCCGTACCGTACCCGGTGTCGCGTCGGTGCACCCCGTCGTCAACGGCACCGCCACACTGGCGGCCCGCGACGGCCGGCCGCTCAACGCCGACAACAGCCGGCAGAACCTGGCGACCAACTACGCGCCGGACACCGGGCGCGGCGGCCGGGACAGCCGCTTCCCCCTCGCCGCCGGACGCGGCCCGGTGAACCCCGGCGAGATGGCGCTGGACCGCCGTACCGCCGAGAAGGCCGGCTACCGCGTCGGCGACACCGTGCGCTTCGCCGTCGACGGCCCCACCCTCACCAAGAAGCTGGTCGGCACCGTCGACACCGACGACCCGCGCGTCACCGCCGGCGGGACCCTGGCGCTCTTCGACACCGGGACCGCGCAGCGGCTCTTCCTGCGGGCGGGCCGGTTCGACGAGTTGGCCGTCGGTTCGGCCCCGGGCACCGACAACGAGGAACTCACCCGAGCGGTCGGCGCGCTGCTGCCCGCCGAGGGCATCACGGCGACCAGCGGCGCCCGGCTCGCGGACGAGCAGGCGAGGCAGATAGCCGAGGGCACCAAGGGGCTCACCCGGATGCTCCTGGTCTTCGCCGGGATCGCGCTGTTCGTGGGCGTCTTCATCATCGCCAACACCTTCACCATGCTGATCGCGCAACGCGGCCGGGAGACCGCGCTGCTGCGCGCCGTGGGAGCCTCCCGCCGCCAGGTGGTCCGCGCGGTACTGATCGAGGCCGCCCTCCTCGGACTCCTCTCCTCGGCCGCCGGGTTCGCCCTCGGCCTGGGAATCGCGGCCGGCCTCGGCCCGCTCCTCAACACGGGCGGCGCGGGCCTTCCGGACGGCCCCCTGGTGATCTCCACGAACGCATGGGTCTGGTCCCTCGTGGTCGGCGTCGGCGTCACCGTGCTGTCCGCCTGGCTCCCGGCCCGCAAGGCCGCGCGGATCGCGCCGGTCGAGGCGCTGCGCGGCGTCGACCAGGCCCCCTCACCCTCCGGCACCCTGCTCCGCGACATCCTCGGAGGGCTGCTCGCCGGCCTGGGCGTCCTCATCATGCTGTATCTCTCCGCCCAGAAGGACGGCAGCGAAACCAACATCTTGATCGCCGGGCTCGGCTCGGTGCTCACCCTGACGGGCGTGATCGTGCTCGCGCCGCTGCTCTCCCGCCCCCTGGTCCTGCTCATCGGCGCGGTCACCACCCGGCTCTTCGGCGTCACCGGGCGGCTCGCCCGGGAGAACGCGCTGCGCAACCCGCGCCGCACCGCCGCCACCGCCTCGGCCCTGATGATCGGACTCACCCTCATCACCGGCCTCAACGTGGCCGGCGGCTCCGTCGAGGCCGCGCTCAAGGACGAGGCCGTACGCGGGCTGACCGCCGACTACAAGGTGTCCAACGCCGGGTCCGGCGGCATCGAGCCCGCCCTGGCCACCCGTGTCGCCAGGATCCCGGGCGTCACGGACACCGCGCCCCTCGCCTCCTCGGTCCTGGACGTACGGGGCGAGTTCACCACCCTGGCCGGTGCCGAACCGCGACGCCTCGGCGAGGTGTCCGACCTGACCTTCCGTACCGGCTCACTCGCCGACCTCGGCCCCGGCCGGATCGTCCTCTCCGACCAACTGGCCGAACGGACGGGCCTGTCGACGGGCGACACCTTCACCGGCGGCCTGGGCTTCGACGCCCACCGCACGAAGCTGACCGTCGCCGGCGTCTACCAGTACACCCGTGCCATCGGCCACGCCGTCGCCACCATGGACGACGTCCTTCCGCACGCCGACGGCGGGAAACTCGACAGCGTCCTGCTCAAGGCCGCCCCCGGCCACCGCGCGAGCGGCCTCGACCAGGACATCCGCCAAGCCCTCGGCAACAGCCCCCTCCTCCAGGTGCGCGACCAGGAGCAGCTGATCGAGGCCGAGTCCGGCATGATCGACGAGATGCTCGGCATGATGTACGGCCTGCTCGCCATGGCCGTCGTCATCGGAATCCTCGGCGTCGTCAACACCCTGGCCATGTCCGTCTTCGAGCGGACCCGCGAGATCGGCCTCCTGCGCGCGATCGGCCTCGGCAGCAGGGGCGTCGGACACATGGTGACCCTGGAGTCCGTGGTCATCTCCCTGTTCGGCGCTCTCCTCGGCATCGGCACCGGAGTCTTCCTCGCCTGGACCTGCGGCAGCCTCGCCGGAGCGGCCCTCCCGGCCTACGAGACCGACCTCCCCTGGGCCCGGCTCGGCCTCTACCTCCTCCTCGGCCTCACCGTCGGCGTACTCGCCGCGATCTGGCCGGCCCGCCGGGCGGCCCGGCTGAACATGCTGCGATCGATCGGCTCCCACTGACGCATCGTCACCCTCCGGCGGCCCGGCCGGATACGGCCCCGAGCCGCCGCGCACGCGAGAACACGAGCAGCCACGCGGCGGGCAGCTGGAGGGTGAGCAGGGCGAAGATCGCCACGGCGAACGCGTCGTCGGCCGGCGCCTCGGACCCCACCCACCAGGCGGAGAGACCGGCCGACAGCAGCAGAACCAGCAGGTATACGCCACCGTCGATCAGCGAGACACGCCACACGGGCCCGGGAGCGGCGAAACGGCGGACCAGGGTCAGGGCCATGACGGTCACGGCCAGGGACACATGAGCCATCGAGTTCGTGATCCACCAGGACACCCAGAACCCGAAGCCGTCCCACACGGCGACCGACCAGGAGAGGCCGACCAGCGCTCCGGCCGCCCAGGACCCGAGGGTCACCACCAACGCGTAGAAGACGGCACCACGCCAGGCAACAGCCATTCTCCCGCTCCTCCGCCGGCGGACCGAGGGGCCACCGCCGTGCGGTGACCCGCTTGCACGGACAGTCTCCTTCACCTCTCCCGCACCGCCGTCGGCGGGCACCGGGTGGGAGCCCTTGAGGACGTCCGAGCGGCCCTCGTCACCGAGGGCTGAGAGAGGCGGCCGGCCGCGCGCCTGCTGAAGTGTGGGCCGCCGGCCGCCTCGGCGATCCGCGCGCCTTGGCCGTCGCGTGCGCACACGGTCGTTGTTCGCGGGTTCTCCCGGGGCCTCGATGAACTCCTTGAACCCGGGCGGGGCCGTGAACCGGCCCGGTGCCCTCGAACGCCGCTGTGAAGCGGTGGGAGACCCCCGTGGGGTTGGCCGAGCTGTTGTGCCGCGAGGGAAACGGGTGAACCCTGGAGCGAGGGGGTTGCTCCACGATCGGAGACGCCATGATCATTCTCGGCCTTGTGCTTCTGATCATCGGTCTGGTGGCCGGCATCGGAATTCTGTGGACGATCGGGATCATCCTGGTCGGGATCGGCGTGGTGCTGTGGGTTCTGGGAGCCCTGGGGCACGCGGTGGGAGGCCGACGCCACTACTGGTAGCCGTACCCCCTGCCTTCGAGGGCGCGGAGGCGCCCGCGGCAGCGCCGGTACGGGCCGTGCGGCGGGGAGCCGCCGGCCCGGGCCGGGACCTCAGTGCTTGAAGACGTCCTTGATCTTCTCCTTGGCCTGACGCGCGTCGCCTTCGGCCTCCTTGGCGCGGCCCTTCGCGGCCGTCTTCTCGCTGCCGACCGCGCGGCCGGCCTCCTTCTGGATCTTTCCCTTGATCTGCTGAGCCCTGGCGCGGGCCTTCTCGTCCTTGGCCATGACGGACTCCCTCCGATTCCTGGGAGGTGGCGGGCCGCCGGATCCGGCCGGATCCCGGGTCCGCGCCTCCGGGGGACACTCACCAGGCTCCCACGCCGGGCCATGGCGCACCTGCCGACTTCCGCGCGGTCGCGAACCCGGCCCGGCGAACCCGGCCCGGCGAACCCGGCCCGGCGAACTCGGCCCGGCGGACCGGGCCCGCCGCCCGCCGCCCGCCGCCCGCCGGGCCGTCCCCGGGGTCCGGGGGGCGGTGCGGGAGCCGGTGCGAGTCGGCGTCCGGGGCCTCAGGGGGTCGCCAGGGCGTCGGGCGGCAGTCCGAGCTCCCTCTCGGCGACGGTGCGGGCCAGGTCCGCTATCGGGGCGGTGCGGGCGTCGGCGCTGGTGTTGATGTAGGCGCTGCTTCCGTCGATCGCGACGAGGACGCGTACGGCCGCCTCCCACGGGTTCTCGCAGCGGAAGAGCCCCGCGCCGGTGCCCGCCGCGATGAGGTTCTCGACGCGGCGGCACCAGAGCAGCTCCTGCTCGACGACGTGGTCGCGGAGCACGGGGCGGTAGCGCGACAGATGCCGTGCGTTCAGCCAGAGCTTGCTGACGTTGTCGAACTCGGTGCTCGCGATGAGGACGAAGAAGCGCCGCAGAGTGCTCAGCGGGGTCTCGTGCCCGGGGCCCGCGGGCTCCTCCGGGAGGAGGCCGTCGAGCTCGGCCCCGGTGGCGCTGGTGAACGCCTCCGCCACCAGGGCGTCGGCGGCCGGGAAGTAGTGGCTGACCAGCCCGGGCTGGACCCCGAGCGCGTCGGCGACCCGCCGCAGCGTGATGCACTCCAGTCCTTCGGCGAGCCCGACCAGCGCGGCGGCGCGGACGATCTCCTGGCGGCGCTCGGTCGGCGCTTTCCGGGTTCGTGTGCCGGAATCCCTTGACGTCATGGGGCGAATGTTATTGAGTGAGTGACCAATCAGCAATTGGCCAGGTGACCAATAGCGGGTGGGGTCGCGGAGAGCCGCGGCCCGGGGCGGCATCCCGCCCGACACCGGGGGAGCGAATCCCCGCTCCGCCTCGTAACCGGCGCCTGGGGCTGTGCCCGTGCCGACCCTCGGTCCCACGGCACGGGCGCGGCCCCACGTACGCGGACCGGCGCACAGCACCTGTACAGGAGACCAACGTGCACGACACTCACACCGACGCCGGGGAACTCGCCGAGTACGGCTACCGGCAAGAGCTGAAACGGACCCTGTCCGCGTGGGCCGTGTTCGCGATCGGATTCGCGACGATCTCCCCCGTCGTCGGGGTGTACGCCGTGGTCCAGCTGGGCTTCGTCTTCGCGGGCCCCGCCTGGATCTGGGCGGTCGTCGTCGCCTTCCTCGGCCAGCTGCTGGTCGCCCTGGTCTACGCCGAGCTGTCGTCCCAGTTCCCGGTCACGGGCGGGGTCTACCAGTGGGTGCGCCGGCTGGGCGGGCCACGGCTCGGCTGGCTGGTCGGCTGGATCTATCTGGCCTCCGCCGTGGCATCCCTGACCACCGTCGCCTATCTGGGGGCCGCCTGGCTCCACATGCTCTTCGGCGAAGGCACTCTGTCGAGCACCACCCATGTGCTCCTGGGCGTGGTCTTCGTCGCGGTGGCGCTCGGGATCAACCTCCTCGGCGTCAACCCGGTGAAGCACTTCCTCAACGCCGGCATCATCGCCGAGGGCGTCGCCTCGATCGCGGTGAGCGTGTTCCTGCTGCTCTTCGTGCACAACAACGGCTTCGGGATCCTCTTCGAGACGCTCGGCGCGGAATCGGCCTCCGGCGGCTCCGCCCTGGCGGGCTTCCTGACCGCCCTGGCCGTCGCCGGCTGGGCGTTCCTGGGCTTCGACGCGACCACCCAGGTCGCCGAGGAGACCGAGCAGCCGCGACGCAATGTGCCCAGGGCACTGCTGCGCGCCTACCTCTTCGTCGCCCTCACGGTCCTGCTGACCGGGCTCGCCGTGACGCTCGCGCTGCGCAACCCCGAGGACGCGGTCTCCGGAGCCCTCGCGGACCCGGTCTTCACCGCCGTCACCGAGGGGCTGGGCGGCTGGAGCGAGAAGCCCTTCATCCTCCTCGTCCTGATCGCGTTCATCGCCTGCGCCATCTCGATCCAGACGTACATCGGCCGCGCCGTCTTCTCCTTCGCCCGCGACCGCCAGCTGCCCTTCTCCGCGAAGCTCGCCACCGTCGGGCCGCGCCAGATCCCCTACGTCTCGCTCATCGCGACGGCCGTGCTCGCCTGCCTCGGACTTCTCCTCGGGCTGAACGGCAACGCCGCCGCGACACTGATCGCCTTCGGCTCCGGCGGCTTCTACTTCATCTTCCTCACCGTCGCGGTCGTGGCGCTCGTCGCCCGGCTGACGGGCCGCTGGAACCCCGCCGCAGGACAGCTCAGGCTCGGACGGGCCGGCCTGGCGATCAATGTGCTCGCCGTGGTGTGGCTGCTCTTCGAGGCCGTCAACATCGCCTGGCCCCGCGTCGAGCTCGCCCCGGCCGGCGGGAGCTGGGTCCAGGTCTGGGCCGTGATCCTGGTCTTCTCCGTCCTCCTCGTCGCCGGCCTGGTCTACATCCTGATCGCCAAGCCCCACACCAAGCTCCCCGCCGCCGCGATCCCCCCACCCGCCACCCCGACCTCCGAAAAGGTGAAGGCGTCCTGATGCCGTCGAAACTCTCCCCCGCCATCGTCTTCGATCCCGCCGAGGGGCTGGCCTCCCGCGATGTGTCCATCCGGCCCGCCGGGCCGGGCGAGGTCGAGATCGAGGTGCGCGCGGCCGGCGTGTGCCACTCCGACCTGCATGTCGTGACGGGCGACTGGCCCAGCGACCGCCCCCTCGTCCTCGGGCACGAAGCGGCCGGGGTGGTGACCGCGGCCGGGACCGGCGTCACCTCGCTGAAGGCCGGCGACCATGTCGTCCTGTCCTGGTTCGCGCCGTGCCGCCGCTGCCGCGGATGCGTCGCCGGAACGGCATGGCTGTGCACCGGCACCAAGGCCGTCGCCAACACGCTCCCTGACAGCACCACCGCGTTCGCGGACGACCGGGGCGAGCCGGTGTGGCCCTACCTCGGGCTGGGCGCTTTCACGGAGCGGCTGATCGTGCCGGAAGTGGCCGCGGTGAAGGTCCCGGACGCGCTCCCCTTCAGCATCGGCGCCCTCCTCGGCTGCTCCGTCACCACCGGCGTCGGCGCCGTGGTGAACACCGCGGGCGTCCGCCCCGGCGAGTCCGCGGTGGTCATCGGCACCGGCGGAGTCGGGCTCTCCGTCGTGATGGGCCTGCGCCTGATCGGGGCCGACCCCATCATCGCCGTCGACCTCTCGGCCGAACGCCTCGCCACGGCACAGCGGTTCGGCGCGACCCACATCCTCGACGGCGCCGGGACCGATGTGGCCGCCTGGTGCCGGCAGGAGTTCGGCGGGGTGGACTACGCCTTCGAGGCGATCGGAAGCCCCAAGGTCATCGGCACGCTCCCCGCCATGCTCGCCCCGGGCGGGGCGGCGGTCCTGGTGGGCATGGCGGCGACCGGCGCGACAGCCTCCTTCGACCCCTTCGACCTGGCCGACCAGGGCAAGCGGATCCTCGGCTGCAACTACGGTTCCAGCATCGGGGAGATCGACATCCCGAAACTGGCCCGCCTCTATCTCGCGGGCCAACTGCCCCTGGACGACCTCGTCGGCCGCACCCGGCCCCTGCACGAGGCGGCGGCGGCCTTCGACGATCTCCGGTCGAACATCGGCGTCAGAACTATTCTCGAACCGTGAGACACCCCCTCACCCGGCGCGGCACGCCACAAGCGTCCACACCAGCGGGAGCGACGGAGGCCGCGGCCGTCCCCCACCAGTACCCGGAGGCATGATGTACGCCGTCACCGACCCGACCACCGGTGAGGTCACCGCCACCTACCCGACCGCCACGGACGCCGAGGTGGCGGCGGCCGTCGAGGCCGCCCACACGGCCACCGCCCGGTGGCGCACCGGCTCCGTGGCCGAGCGCGCGGCACTGCTGCGACGCCTCGGCGATCTGCACAACGAGCACCGGGCCGAGCTGGCCGCGAGCATCGTCCAGGAGATGGGCAAGCCGCTCCCGGAGGCCGAGGGCGAGATCGACTTCTGCACCGACATCTACCACTACTACGCCGACCACGCCGAGGAGTTCCTCGCCGACGAACCGCTCGACGTCCTCTCCGGCCCCGGAACCGCCGTCGTCCGGCGCAGCCCGGTGGGCGTACTCCTCGGCATCATGCCGTGGAACTTCCCCGCCTACCAGGTCGCCCGCTTCGCGGCCCCGAACCTGGCGCTCGGCAACACCATCGTGCTCAAGCACGCGCCGCAGTGCCCGGCCACCGCGGCGCTGCTGGAGAAACTGTTCACCGAGGCCGGCTTCCCGGCCGGTGCCTACGTCAACGTGTACGCCACCAACGAGCAGGTCGCCGACATCATCGCCGACCCCCGTGTCCAGGGCGTCTCGCTCACCGGATCCGAACGTGCGGGCGCGGCCGTCGCGGAGATCGCGGGACGGCACCTCAAGAAGGTCGTCCTCGAACTCGGAGGCTCCGACCCCTTCATCCTCCTGTCCACCGACGATCTCGACGCGGTCGTCGACGCCGCCGTCGCCGCCCGCCTCGACAACACCGGCCAGGCGTGCAACGCCGCCAAGCGGTTCGTGGTCCTCGACCACCTCCACGACGCGTTCGTCGAACGGTTCACCGCCAGGCTGCTCGCGAGCGAGACCGGTGCGCCGCTGTCATCGGCCGCCGCCGCCGAGAACCTGGGCCGCCAGGTCGACGCGGCGGTCGCCCAGGGAGCCACCCTGCACAGCACCGGGAAGCGAGACGGCGCCCACTTCCCGGCCGGGGTCCTGACCGGTCTCACCACCGACCACCCGGCGGCCCGGGAGGAGCTGTTCGGCCCGGTCGCGATGGTCTTCGCCGCCGCCGACGAGGAGGACGCCGTACGGCTGGCGAACGACACCCCCTACGGTCTCGGCTCGTACCTCTTCACCACCGACCCGGCACAGGCCGAGCGGGTCGCCGACCGGATCGAGGCCGGCATGGTCTTCGTCAACGGCGTCGGCGCCGAGGGGGCCGAACTGCCCTTCGGCGGCGTCAAGCGCTCCGGGTTCGGGCGCGAACTCGGACGGCCCGGGATCGAGGAGTTCGTCAACAAGAAGCTCATCCGGACCATCGCCCCACGGTGACCGGCGAGGGCGTACGGGCGCGTCCGCTCCGCGCTCCCGCCGTTCCGGCCCTCAAGCCGTAGGTGACTTGCTAGCCTTTTTTAGGGTTCCTGCACCGCGCTTGGCGGGTGACGCTGTGATGCCGCGTCACCCGCCACGTGCTGGTGGTGGGTGCTGCACGAGACGGCCAGAACCGTCGGTGGTCCGGAGGTGTCCGGTGCCGGCGGGTACTCGTGCCGCGCTCTGATGGAGCCGACCCCACCCGGGGGCCTGCCAGGCGCGGCGCATCCTCGGGAAGAGGGTTTCCTCATGCTTGACTCCATCACGCGTCACGGCCCGGTCCGTGTCAGGGCGCGCACCGTGCTGGCGGCGGTGATCGCCGGTCTCCTCGCGATCGTCGGTCTCGGCGCGGTCACCCCGGCCGGGGCCGTTCCGGCCCCGGCAGCGCCGGTGACGCACCAGTTCGTGTACGTCGCCAACGGCAACTCGGTCACCGCCTACGACACGGTGACCGGTACGACCGCGGCCACCATTCCGGTCACGTCCCCGATCAGCGTGGTCGCCTCCGCGGACGGGACGACCGCCTACGTCACCAGGTACAGCGGCGGCGTTGCGGTGATCGACACCGGCACCAACACGGTGACCTCGACCATCACCGCGGGAACCAACCCCTTCGGGGCGGCTCTTTCCCCGGACGGCTCCAGGCTGTATGTCAGCAACGCCGGCTCCAACACGGTCTCGGTCATCAGCACCGCCACACAGACGGTGACCGCCACCATCCCGGTCGGCATCGCTCCGGGGGCCGTCGCGTTCAGCCCTGACGGGGCCACCGCCTACGTCTCGAACAACGGCAACACCACCAACGCCGGTGGGATGACGGTGATCGACACCGCCACCAACACGGTGACCGCCACCGTCAACGCCGGCGGCCGTCCCGTCGACGTGGCCGTGTCCACCGACGGCACCCAGGCCTATCTGCTGCAGAACAGCGGCGGCAAGGTGGCCGTAATCAGCACCGCGACGAACACGGTGACCACGACCGTCACCATCGGCGGCAACCTCAACGGCATGGCCCTGAGCCCCAATGGGGCCGCCCTGTACATCGCCAACGCCCCGGGCAACTCCGTCGTGGTGCTCTCCACCGCCACCAACACCGTCACCGCGACCATCCCGGTGGGCGCCGGCCCCAACCGGGTGGCCTTCACCCCGGACGGCTCCACCGCCTATGCCGCGAACAACGGCACCAACACGGTGTCCGTCGTGGACACCGCCACCAACACCGCCACGGGAACCATCACGGTCGGCTCCCGTCCGGGCGGCCTCGCCGTGGTGAATGTGCCGCAGCCGGTGGTCACCTCGATCAGCCCGGCCTTGGGACCGATCACCGGCGGCACCACGGTTGCTGTCACCGGCACCGGCTTCACCGGCGTCACCGGCGTGAAGTTCGGCACCACCGCCGCGACGTCCTTCACCGTCAACAGCGACACCTCGATCACCGCCACCGCACCGGCGGGCGTGCCCGGGACCGTGCACATCACCGTCACCAAGTCCGCCGGCACCAGCGCCACCTCGCCCGCCGACGAGTTCACCTACTTCGACCCGGGTGCCGATCTGGCGGTCGCGGTGGCGGACTCCGCCGACCCGGCGCCGCTGGGCGGCACCTTCACCGACACCGTGACGGTGACCAACAACGGGCCCGCCAACGCGACGGGTACCACGGCCGACGTCACCCTGTCCGGGGTCCCGGCCGGCATCGTGTCCGCCGTCCCGTCCCAGGGCTCGTGCGGCATCGCCGCCCCCGCCGTCTCCTGCACCCTGGGGAGCCTGGCATCCGGGGCGAGTGCCACGGTCACCCTCACCCTGTCGCCGACCGCCACCGGCACGGTCACCGCCACCGCCACGGTCGACGCCACCCAGCCCGACCCGACGCCCGGCAACGACACCGCGACGCAGAACACGACCGTCGACAACGCCCTCGGGTGCACGATCACCGGCACCAACGGCAACGACACTCTCTCCGGCACCAACGGCGCCGACGTCATCTGCGGCCTGGGCGGCAACGACACCATCAACGCGGGCAACAACAACGACACCGTCCACGCGGGCGGCGGCGACGACACCGTCGACGGCGGCAACGGCAACGACACCATCCGGGGCGGCGACGGCAACGACGGTATGGGCGGCGGCAACGGCGACGACCACCTCTACGGCGAAGCAGGCAACGACACCAACGACGGCGAAACCCTCATCGGCTCGCTCCTGCACCTGTTCGACAACGGCGCCGACCACATCTACGGCGGCCCCGGCGACGACACCCTCGACGGTCAGAACGGCAACGACGTCCTGACCGACCACGACGGCACCGACGACATGAGCGGCGGTCTCGGCAACGACGCCATCGACGTCCAGGACGGCGTCGCAGGCGACACCGCCAACGGCAACCTCGGCAACGACATCTGCGCCGCCGACACCGGCGACACCACCACCAGCTGCTGACCCCACCACACCGACCCGGGGCCGGGCCACCACAAGGAGGCCCGGCCCCACCCCGGCCGCGGCCCCCGGTCTCAAACCTCCCGGTACGGGCCGAGGAAGCGGGGGCGGCCGTTCTCGATCCTGTACAGGTAGATCCCGTTCTCGTACCGCACCAAGCGGGTTGTCGCGTGGAAGGCGAGAGGTCGCACGATTCCCCGGTGCTCGGTCCGTACGAGCCGTTGGCCGATGCCCCGGCGAAGCTCTCCCGACGCCCCGGTGGTCCCGGTGGCGCGGGCGATCAGGCCGACGGCGTCGTACGCCTCGGCGGCCCAGGTGGCCGGCGGTACGCCGAAGCGCCCGCGATGGGCGGCGGTGAAGGCGCGGGCCGATGCGAGGGCGGTGGGGTCGGCGTACGGCTCGGCGAAGACCCAGCCCTCGGCGGCTGCGCCCGCTTCGCGGAGGAAGGCGGGCCCGAGAGCGGGTCCGGCGCCGACGCGGGTGCCGGTGAAAGCTTCGTCCGCCAGGGCGGTGGCCAGGAGGGCGGCCCGGGAGGCGGTGCCGCCCGCGAACACCACGGCGTCCGCCCGGCCGGACACGGCCTTCCGGGCCGCCGCGGCGAAGCCCGAGCCTCCCCGGGCGAGCCGCTGCCGCATGAGCGTGGCGGTGGCCGGGAAGGCGTTGCGGAACCCCCGTCCGAGGTGGCCGCCGAGCCCTGAGTCGGCCGTGTCCTCGACCAGCAGGATGCGCTCGGCGGGGCGGGTGTGGGCCAGATAGCTGATCAGGCCAGGGGTGAGTGCCTGGTCCAGGGGGCGGGTCACACAGTGGTGAAGGCCGGTGCCGGACTCGACGGTGCTGGTGCCCGCCGCGACGACGACCAGGGCGAGCCGGGCCGCGCCGTACCGCGCGACCAGTTCCTCGCGCAGTTCGTGGCCGGTCGGCCCGACGACGGCGACGACGGCGGGGTCCGCCGCCAGCCGGCCGGCTGTCCGGAGCGCTGTCGCCGGGTCCCCCGCGTCGTCCTCGGTGCGCAGGGCGAGCCGGAACGGCTTGTCCTCGCGGGCGTTGTGGTCGGCCATGGCGAGCCGCATGCCGCGCTGGTGAGCCAGCCCGGTGGCGCGGCCGGGTCCGCTGAGATCGGCGTGGAGCCCGATCGTGTGGGTGGGTGTCCTCGCGGACCCGGCGGGCGGCCCGCCCGCGGTGGCGCCGTGTTCCCGCAGGGCGAGCCAGGCCATGGTGGGGCCGCCGGCCAGCAGGACCGCTCCGGCCGTCAGCAGCCCCCGGCGGGAGCGACGGGAAGGGCCGGCCGCCGGGGCGGGTGCGGCGGACGGCCGCTCGGGCTCGGGGCCGGGGCCGGGGTCGGGGAGCGCGAGGGCGGCCGCGGACCGGTCGGCGATCAGTGCGGGCAGCCCGGCCGGCATCCGCCAGGGAGCCGGAGCGGTACGGGGGGACTCGCGCGGGTCCGGCGCCCCCGGCCGGCCCGGGTACTCGCGTGGGTCTCCGGGATCCTCCTCGCCCGCCGCCAGCGTCTCGCGCACCCCGCTCGCGGTCGGCCGGTCGGCCGGTTCCTTGGCGAGGCAGGCGCTGATCAGGGGAACCAGACCCGGCGGGACGCCTGTCAGCTCCGCCTCCTCGTGGATCGTCCGGAACAGGACGCCCGCGCCGCCGCCGCTGCCGAACGGCCCCCTCCCCGTCGCCGCGTACGCGAGGACGCAGCCGAGCGAGAACACGTCGGACGGCGGACCGGGCGCCCGGGCCGACGCGTGTTCGGGGGAGAGGAAGCCGGGTGTCCCGATGACCGCGCCGGTGGCGGTCAGCGCGGTGGCGCTCTCGTGACGGGCGATCCCGAAGTCGATGAGGCGGGGGCCGTCGAGGGCGAGGAGCACATTGCCGGGCTTGACGTCGCGGTGGACCAGCCCGGCGTGGTGGACCGCGACGAGGGCCTCGGCGAGCCGGCTCCCGAGCGCCCGGACGGTGGCCGTGGGCAGCGCGCCGCCGGTGCGCACCACCTCGCCCAGCGAGGGCCCGGGGACGAACGCGGTCGCCAGCCACGGCTCGCGGGCCTCGGTGTCCGTACCGAGCACCGGCACCAGCCAGGGGCCGGTCACCCGGGCCGCCGCCTCGGCCTCGCGCCGGAAGCGCGCCCGGAAGCCGGGGTCGGCGGCGTGCTCGGCCCGGATCACTTTGACGGCGGCGAGCGCCCCGCCCGCCGAGCGGGCCAGATAGACGACTCCCATGCCGCCCGCGCCGAGCCGGACGAGCGTGCGGTACGGGCCCACGGTGCGCGGGTCCTCGGAGGTGAGGGGCCGCACGTCAGCTCTTCCACTCCTGGGCCGGGCCCAGATAGCGGTAGCGGCGGTTCTCGACCCGGTACAGATGGGCGTGCCGGCCGACGAGCTGCTGACGCTCCCGGTCGAACGCGTAGGAACGGGAGATCCCCTCGTACCGGGCCGCGGCGACCGCGGCGGTGAGCGCGGACCGGGTGGGCGGGCCGGTCCCCGCCTTCAGGGTGGGCCGGATGGGCCCGGTGGGCCGGGCGGACCCGCCGTCGCCGGAGGGAGTGGCCCTCGCGGTCCCGGTCCCCGCGGTTCCGCCGTCGACCAGGCCGGCCAGCGTGCGGGCGACGAGTCCCGCCGCGTCGTACGCCTCGGCCGACCACGCCGCCGGTTCGGCGTCGAAGCGCCCCCGGTGGGCGGCGGCGAAGGCCACCGCGGCGGGTGCCGTCGCGTGGGTGAACGGCGCGACGAACTCCCAGCCCTCCGCCGCCGCGCCCGCCCGCTCCAGGAACTCCGCTCCCATGACGGTGTGCTGGGCCACGCGCGCTCCGGTGAAGGAGCGGGCGGCCAGCGCGCGGGCGACCCTGGCGGCTCCGGCGGCGTCACCGGCGTAGAAGACGGCGTCGCGGCGGTGGGCGAGCAGGTCGGCGACGACCGGGCCGAAAGCGGTGGTTCCGGGGGGCACCACCCGGGGGTGGGTCGTGGCGTCGGTGAGATCGCGCGCCATCAGGTTGGCCGTGTAGCCCGCCTGATAGGCCGCCTGTCCGCCGGACCGGTCGATCAGAATGCCCAGCCGTTTCGCCCCGGGGCGCTGCAGGATACGGCCGACGACGGGGACGGACAGCGCCGCGTAGGAGGGGGCGGCCTGGAAGAAGGAGCCGTTGGCCCGGGCCGGGAAGGCCATCTGGAGGGCCGAGACGGTCAGGACCGGCAGCGCGGCTTCGTCGTAGGCGGGCAGGGCGGCTCCGGCCGCCGCGTCGCCCGTGGGCCCGATGACCGCCAGGACTTCCGGATCGCGGGTGAACTCCTCGGCGACCCGGGCGGAGCGACCGGCGTCGCCCCGGTCGTCGAGGACCTTCACAGTGAGCCGGAGGGGGTGTCCGTCGCCGGAGTTGAAGCGGTCGACGGCGAGCCGGACACCGCGTTCCTGTGCCCGGCCGGCGGCGGCCCCCGGCCCGGTCAGGTCGGCGTGCACACCGATGACCCAGCTCTTTCCGCTCTCTCCGCGCGGTGCGGCCTCCTCACGGGTGAGGCGCACGGCACCGAAGACGCCCGCGCCGAGGAGCACCGCGCCGCCGGCCGCGAACAGCAGGGCCCGCCGCCGGGTGGGGCCGGGGCGCGGGGGCCCGGGGCGCTCGTCGGCGACGGTGGCGTCGATGCCGGGCAGGGCGAGGAGAGCGACGGAGCGGTCGGCGATGAGCCGGACGACGTCCTCGGGCAGCCGGCCCGCGGCGGCCCCGGCGGGCACGTCCCGGGGTATCAGGGTGTCGAGGCCGGCGGCGGACGGACGCGCGCCGGGCTTCTTGGCGAGGCAGTGCTCCAACAGCGAGCGCAGGGAAGCGTCCTCGATGCCGTCGAGGTCGGGTGCGGCGTGCACCGTACGGTAGAGGACGGCGTCGACGGCCCCACCGCCGAACGGCGTCCGGCCGGTGGCCGCGTACGCCAGGAGGCAGCCGAGCGAGAAGACGTCCCCCTCCGGCCCGGCCGTGCTCCCGGACACCTGCTCGGGCGCGAGGAAGCCAGGGGTGCCGACGAGGAGACCGGTGGCGGTCAGGGCGGTGGTGTCGGCGGCGCGGGCGATCCCGAAGTCGATCAGCCGGGGGCCGTCGGCCGTCAGCAGGACATTGCCCGGTTTGACATCGCGGTGGACGAGCCCGGCACCGTGCACGGCGGCCAGGGCGCGGGACAGCGGCCGGCCCAGGGCCAGCACGCTGCGCACGGGCAGCGGCCCCCGGTGGGCGACGACGTCGGAGAGCGTCGGCCCGGGGACGAACTCCGTGGCGATCCAGGGACGTTCGGCCTCGGTGTCGGCGTCGGTGACCGGAACGGCCCAGGGGCTGTCGACCCGGCGGGCGGCCTCGGCCTCACGGCGGAAACGGGCACGGAAGTCCTCGTCCCCGGCGTGTTCGGGCAGGATCACCTTGATCGCGGCGAGTGCTCCGGCGTCGGTGCGTCCGAGGTAGACGACGCCCATGCCGCCCGCGCCGAGGCGGCCGAGGAGCCGGTGCCCGCCGATCCGGGCGGGGTCGCCGGGTCGCAGTTCGTCCATCGTCCGGCCTCAGTTCTGCTTCTCGACGGCGGATTCCAGCCGGGCCAGCATGGCGGACTGCGCCTGCACGACCAGTCCGTCCACCTCCCGCTCGGTGCGGCCCTTCGCCCCCTTGCCGGTCACGGCGACGGTGAACTGGAGGGTCTGCGCCTGCTGCCAGGAGTAGTGGTGGGGCCCGCCCAGCTCGGAGCTCTGATACTGGCCCGTCTCGCTGAGGGAGTCCTCGGAGTTGGTCTGGGTGGCCTCGCCGCCCAGGAGCGCGGCGGCGAGCAGAGGGCCGATCAGCTCACCCTCGCGCAGCTTCTGGGTGGGGCAGCGCATCGACTCCTCGATCGACTCCGCCATCTCCCAGGTCGCGTCCTCACGGGTGCGGTGGACGGTGACCACGGCGGCGAGGCGCAGCGGGCCCCTGCCCGCCGCGGCGGGCACCTCGAACGACCGGGTGAGGGTGGCCATGACGCTGTCCGCGGGCTTTCGCCGCTGCCAGACGCAGTCCTCGCCGAGCACGGGCCAGGTCGCCGGGTCGCTCTCGTACGGGCTCCGCCTCACCACCTCGGTCCCGAAACTGTCGGTGTCGGCGATGACCCGGTCGATGAGGGCGCGCGCCGCCGCGGGAGTTCTCGGCAGCCGGGCGGTGTCGGGCCGGAAACCCCCCGTCGCGTCGGCCGAGGGCCCGGCCCCGGCGCCACCCCCGGAACCCGGACCCGCCGCCGTCCCTCCGTTCGCCGGAGTGCTCCGCTCCGCGGCCTTTCCGGGGCCGTCCGCCGTACTGGAGCAGCCTGTCAGCACCATGGCGATCAACGCCAAAGGCGGTATCAAGCGGTTTCCCGACAAGGGCACGCGACAGTCCACGGGGCTCCCCTCCTCGACGCCGTGTCGATCCTAGGTCGCGGGCACCGGGGGACGGTCCCGTTCCGGAACTTGTGACCGTGGATCTGGCTACGATGAGTGATCCCGTCTCCGGCGGACGGGGAGGCGGCTGGAGGGAGACGGGGTGAGCGAGCGGGAGCGGCGTCTTCGGCGGGGCCAGGGCGAGCTGGAGGCGCAGGTGCTGGCGGCGCTGGGGAAGGCGCCCGGGCCGGTCGACGCGGCGTGGGTGCGGGCCAGGCTCGGTGGTGAGCTGGCGTACACGACGGTGATCACCATTCTGACGCGGCTGCTGGCCAAGGAGGCGGTGACGCGGGAGAAGTCGGGGCGTGCGTTCGTGTGGTCGCCGGCGGCGGACGAGGCCGGTCTCGCCGCGCTGCGGATGCGGCGGGTGCTGGACGGGGAGAGCGACCGGGAGGCGGTGCTCGCGAGCTTCGTGACGTCATTGCCGCCGGGCGACGAGCGGCTGTTGCGGGAGCTGCTGGAGCGGGCCGAGGAACCGGAGGACTGACGCGGTCATGGGGGTCTTCGTCTTCCTGCCGCTGGTGTTGCCGCTGACCGCGTGGCCGGTCGCCCGGCTGGCGGAGCAGCGCCTGCATCCGCGTACCGCGACGGTCCTGCTGACCGTGGTCGCCGGGGTGCTGGCGGTGTGCAGCACGGTGTGCCTGGTGCTGCTGATGGTGGTGGGCACCGCGCAGTTGCCGGGCAATCCCCTGCCGGACGGCTGGTCGGACCGGGAGGTGCGTGAAGCGGTCCCCTACGACGAGGTGGCGGGACGGGTGGCGATTCCGGTCCTGATCGCCGTCCTGGCGGCGTGCTCACGGATGCTGTGGGCGCACTGGCGGGTTCGCCGGAACGCCGGGCGGGCTCTGGCGGGGCTCGGGAATTCCCCGGTGGCGGTGCTGCCGGATGCGACGCCTTACGCGTACGCGCTGCCCCCGGGGCGGGGCCGGGCGGGCCGGGTGGTCGTGTCGACGGCGATGGTCGCCTGTCTGGAAGGGCCGGAGAGACGGGCGCTCTTCGCGCATGAGCGGGCCCATCTGGCCTGCCGTCATCACCGTTTCCTGCTGGTGGTGCAGGTGGCCGCCCGTGCCAATCCCTTTCTGCGCCCGCTGCGGACGGCGGTGGCGTACACGACGGAGCGGTGGGCCGACGAGGACGCGGCGAAGGCGGTCGGCAGCCGGCGGGTGATGGCGCGGGCCGTGGCCAGGGCCGCGCTGGTCTCCCGCGGCGCACCGGTCTCGACACTGGCTCATTTCGCTGTCGCGGGACCGGTGCCGAGGCGGGTGGCGGCGCTGCTGGAGCCGGCCCCGGCCGTACGGAGGTGGCCGTCGGTGTTCAGTACGGTCGGCCTGGCCGTGTGGACGGCCGCGGCGGGGGCGACCTGCTCCGCGCTGTCCTCGGCGAACGCGGCGTTCACCCTGTTCGTGGTGTTGAAGGCGGCCACCCCTCTGTAGAAGAGCAGGCGGGTGGGTGGGTGGTGCGGGCCGCGGGTGTTCGGCCCGCACCGGGACGCGGCGGTCGTGCCGGGTCGGCGGGCTCAGCCCTCGTCCCCTTCCCCCTCCTCGCCCTCGAAGAAGTCGCCGATCTCGTCGACGGCTTCGGCGGCGACCATTCCGCCCACCACGCCGACGGCGAGACCGGCCGCGCCCGCGGCGATGACCGTGCCAGTGCCGGGGCCGGAGCGGTGACCGCCGTGCCCGTGGTGGTATTCCTGGTGGTCGCCGTGCGGCGCGTAGGGCGCGGGAACGCTGTGATGACCGCGGTTGGCCACCAGCTGGCGGATCCAGGCGTCGACGACCGCGTTCAGATCGCGGTGGGCGGCGCCCTCGTGGCTGAGGACATGCCGGTTGACCGCGTCGTGTCCCGAGGAGAAGAAGCCGGAGGGCTTGTCGGCCTCCAGGATGATCTCCATGTCGCCGGGGCCCGCGATGAACGTCACCTCCAGTTCCGCCATGGCGTGCGCGTACTGCGGGGCGGGAGCGAGTTCGATCTCCTGGTGGAAGGGGAGGTGCTGCCCCGTACCGCCGATGTGCCCGTACTCCAGATCGGCGGACCGGAAGCCGAAGCCCAGCTGCCCGAGGGCTTCGAGAACGGCTTCCTGCGCGGGCAGCGGGGCCACGGTCAGCGGGTCCAGATCTCCCTTGTCCTTCGCGCCCGCCACCCCCAGTCCGGTCCGCACGCCGAGGACGATGCCGAGCGGCCGGCCGTGCAACTCGGTGATCGGCGTCTCCCAGGGCAGCGTGAGAGCGAAGGGAACACTGCGCCGTTCGCCCTCGGCGAGCCGGAACCCGCCCGCGACGGTGAACCGGCCGAAGCCGGCCGTGCCCTCGGACTCGCCCTCGCTGTGCTCCGCCTCGACCCGGGCGACCAGGTCCAGGGTGATGTGCTCGATGTCGAAGGCGGCCCTGCCGCCCTCCAGCCGGATCTGCCCGGAGAGCTCCCCGCCGGGCAGCACGGGACCGGGGTCGAGGACCGTGTCCACGACCGGCCCGCCCACGCCGAGCGAGCCGAGCAACCGCTTGAACACCATGATGGCGTTCTCCTTTTCGTGTGCAGGGGGTGCGCGGTGCCGAGGCCGGGGGGGAACGTCCGGCCTCGGCACCGCGCGGTCGGTGTGGCTACCTGGCCGCGGCGGCGAGGGCGGAGAGGGCCTGGGCCCAGCGGGCGTACTTCAGTTCCGCGAGATCGGCGACGGATGCGACGCCGAACGCCTCCTTCAGGAGTTCGCCGTCACGGTCGGACACCCCCTTCAGGGCGGAAACGGGTGCGTCGAGGATCTCCGGCAGGCTCTTCTCCGCCCACGCCTTGTCCAGCACCTTGTTCAGATCGATCGAAGCCATGTGTGCCCTCCGGGGCCGATGGGGCGAGCGAGGTCTTCCGGCGGAGTGCCCCATGAACCCGGAACACTCAACTCGGCGGCACTGCCCGCAGATTGCGCGCCTCCGCGGCGCGGCCCGGCAACCGCCGGACCACCCTCACTTTCTACACGACTGTAGAAGTTCAGGCTACTTCCCGCTGCCTGTCTGACCTGAAAGGTCCGGAATTCACTCCTGCCGAGTGCGACGTCGAACACCGCGCACACCGCGATTCAGACAAGAGGCCGATTCCCTCTATGCAGTTCCGAGTGGGCGCAGGACAATCCCCGGTACCGATTCCCCGCCGTCGACGCGGAGTCCATCCATCCAACGCACGGGCGCGCCCCGGCGTCCGGGAGCGAGACCGCACCACCGTGGCCGCTCCCGCCGACGGGCCGTCCCCGCGTGACCGGAGGTGTCTCATGACCACCAGCCACGAGGTTTCCGTCCCGGTCCTCGACAGCGACGGAGGTGACCGGCTGTACGAGCAGATCGAGGAACTCCGCGCCACCGGGCCCGCCGTGCGGGTCCGGCTGCCCCAGAACGTCATCGCCTGGTCCGTCACACGAGGCGACGTCGTCAGGCGGCTCGTCACCCATCCCGATGTCACCAGGAACGCCCGTGGCACCTGGACCGGTTACCGGCCGGGTGCCGTCCCCTGGCTCTCCCCCTGGGTCGACGTCCGCTCCATGGCCACCTCCGAGGGGGCGGAGCACACCCGGTTACGGCGGCTGATCGGCCCCGCTTTCGCACCGCGGCGCATGCAGTCGCTGCGGCCCTCGATCGAGTCCGTCGTCACGGACATGCTGGACGGTCTGGAGGCCCTGGACGGCGGCGCGGCGGTGGACCTGCGGGCCCACTTCGCGCACGGTGTGCCGACCCGGGTGATCTGCGACCTCTTCGGCGTTCCCGAGGACCAGCGCCCCGCCATGCTCTCCGTCGTCGACGCGATCCTGGCCACCGACGTCCCCCAGGAGGAGTCGGCGCGGATCGCGAGCGAACTGCACACCGTCATGCACCGTCTCGTGGAGGCGAAGCGGCGGGAGCCCGGCGACGACATGACCAGCCTGCTGCTCACCGCCCACGAGGGGGACCGGCTCACCGAGACGGAGCTGATCTCCACCCTGGTCCTGATGATCGGCGCCGGGAGCCAGACCACGATCGCGCTGATCGGCAACGCCGTCCGGGCACTCCTCACCCACCGCCGGCAACTGAGCGCGACGCTGGCCGATCCCACCCGCTGGGCCGATGTCATCGAGGAGACTCTGCGGCTCCACCCACCGGTCGTCCATCTCCCGCTGCGGTTCGCGATCCGTGACATCGATCTCGGCGAGGGCGTCACCATAGCCGCCGGGGAGGCCATCCTCATCGGGTTCGGGGCGCACGGCCGGGACCCCTCGTTCCATGACGCCGCGCACGGCTTCAAGATCGACCGCGTGGACAGGGACCACATGGCCTTCGGCCACGGCATCCACTACTGCCTCGGCGCCCCCCTCGCCCGGCTGGAGGCCGCCATCGCGCTCCCCGCCCTCTTCGACCGGTTCCCGGACATCGTCCTCGCGGACGAGGGGACCGCGCCCGACCCGCAGCCGTCGTTCATCGGCAATGACGTCCTCGCCCTGCCCGTTCTCCTGCGCCCCGCCGCGCCGTAGGGCGCGGGGGGCGACCGTTCCGGCGACCACCTCACCGATGTCGCCGATGCCACCGGGCAGGGCATCCGCCTCATCAACCGCAATCCGCAACTGCCGCGGTTCTTCGCGGCCGTAGCCGAGTTGTTGGATCTGCCGGGTGGGTGCGGAGGCGTTTGTGCAGCCTTCCGCCGAGTGCTGGATAGGGCTATCTGACTGATATTGGCCTCCTGGATTGCGCAATGGGCGAGTTGTGGGCGAGATCATGATTCTGTGGGACCAGAAGATCACCTGATAGGGAAGATTTCGTTTCCACCCGACGCATCTCAGTAAGCGACTGCCAAGCGTGATGTGCCGTCAGGAACGCTCACCCCAAGGGAACCACGGTATGTATGAAGACCCGCTGCCCAAGACCGGGCTGGCCATCAGTATCGGGGGCGTGTCGATCGGCTTGTCGTGGCTCATCGGCGTCAGTCTGGTGCTGATCGTGATCGGAATTCTCGTGATCAGGTACTGGCGGCGGCGTGAGAACGCGTAAGGCGTTTGCGTGGACGGTCGCGACCATGACGGCCGCCCTGATCGTCGCCTTCCACTGGCAGATGGGGAACACGGCCTGGGACATCACCGGGGTGTTCTACATCGCCGTCGCCGCGACGCTGATGTGGATGCTCGGTTCGTCGGCGCGACGGCGCTCATTCGCCCATCTCCCGGTCGCCGAGGGCCGGGTCGTGGTCGTCGTGCCGACGTACAACGAGCGGCCCGACCTGCTCCGCGCGTGCGTCCGGTCATTGGTGTCACAGACGAAGCCGCCCGAGCGGATCATCGTTGTGGACGACGGATCCGATACACCGGTCGAGCCCTTCGACCTGGCGGGCGTGGTGTGGCTACGGCAGGGCAACGCCGGCAAGAGAGGGGCTCAGATGGCCGGGCTGGCGCATGTCGGCGCAGCCGAGTGGGCCGACTTCGTCGTGACGGTGGACAGCGACAGCGTCATCGCGCCGGACGGGATCGAACAGCTGCTCCGTGCCCTGTCTGATCCAGCGGTACAGGCCGCGACCAGCGCTTCCTGCCTCGTGCTCAACCGCACCGAGTCGATCTGGACACGAGTGCAGGACCTGGAGATCAGCCTCAGCAACATGGTGATGCGCCGAGCCCGGTCCTCGATCGGCGCGGTGGTTCCCACCTCGGGGGCATTCGCGATCTACCGAGCGGGCATTCTCTGGGACAACGCCGAGGATTACCTGACGGAGGGCACCTTCGGTGACGATCGACGGCTGTCCCACTACTCGTTGCAGCGTGGTCAGGTCGTAGCTGTCGATGAGGCCGTGGTGCGGTTCGAGATGCCGTCCACCTACCGTGGCGCATTCCGGCAGCGGACCCGGTGGTTCAAGGGGTACATGCGGTATCTGCCCTGGGAGATCAGGAACTTCACCGGCTGGGCGCTTGCGCTGCGGTGCTGGAACCTGACACTGGTGGCGCTGTATCCGCTGATCGTGGGCTACGTACTCGTGGCCATTCCGCTGTTGGGCGGCCAGGTGTACTGGCAGATGATCGCGTACTGGTTGGTGCTCCTCTACATGCAGACCTCGCTGTATCTCGAACGGCCGGAGATGGCGTTCCGGTCGCGCTTGATGCTGTGGCTGCTGCTCACACCGTTGCTGCTGGCCTATCAAATGATGGTGATCCGACCGGCGATGTACTACGCGGCAACGCAGACGCGCAGGATGGGCTGGGCCACTCGGGGCGTGATGGCGTAGCGCCGCTGATGGAATACATGGCCGATCGTCAAATGCCCTGTCGAAGCGCCGAGTCGGCCACCCGCCACGAAGGGGGCCGGCTGCGGATCCGACCAATTTTCGGTGGATCAGGTCCGCCGGGAGGGAGGCGGTGTTGTTCTCCGTCTTCGACGCACCCGAGAAGCTTGCCGATACTAAACTATTTGTGGTCATGTGTGGGTCATGGTTCAGGAATGCGTAAGTAGTCCGTCCCGTCCGACGGCTTTCTCTGATGCTTCGTCTGGCTCGGATCTCCATGGTCGAGCCCTGCGCGTCCTGATCGCGGGCCAGGGGTACGTGGGGCTGCCTCTCGCCATGGCCGCGGTGCGGGCGGGGCACCGGGTCGTCGCATACGAACCCGACGGCGAGCGTTGCCGGCGACTGAGGGAAGCGGACTCCTACGTGAAGGACGTTCCGTGCCGGCAGCTGAGAACCGCGCTCGCCAGTGGACGCTACCTTCCCGTGTCCGACCCGGCGGCGCTGAACCGCGGATGGGATGTCGCGGTCATCGCCGTGCCGACACCGCTCAGGGACGGGATGCCAGACCTCGGCCATGTCCGCACGGCCGGCTCCCTGCTGGCGCGCGGCCTGAGGCGCGGGCAGGGCCAGATCGTGATCCTTGAGTCCACCACGCACCCCGGAACCACGCGCAAGGCCCTCGTCCCCCTCCTGGAGGAGGAGTCCGGACTCACCGCGGGTGAGGACTTCCACGCCGGGTACAGCCCCGAACGGATCGACCCCGGCAACCGGGAGTGGACGTTCGCCAACACCCCCAAGGTGATCTCCGGCCTGACACCGGCCTGTACCGCACGGGTCCGCGACTTCTACCGGACGGTCACCGCGACCGTGCACGAAGCGGGAACGCTGGAGAGCGCGGAACTGGCGAAGATCCTGGAGAACACCTTCCGACACGTCAACATCGCCCTGGTCAACGAGCTGGCCCGCTTCGCCCACACGCTCGGTATCGACTTGTGGGACGCGCTCCGGCTGGCAGAGACCAAGCCCTTCGGCTACATGAAGTTCACCCCGGGCCCCGGAGTGGGAGGTCACTGCCTGCCAGTCGACCCCGTCTATCTCAGCCATCACGTCAGAACGACATTGGGCGAGTCATTCCGCTTCGTCGAACTCGCCCAGGACATCAACGAGCAGCAACCCGCCTATGTGGTGCGGCGCCTTCAGGACGGCCTCAACGCCCGCGGGAAGCCGCTCAAGGGCTCGACGATCGCCGCCCTCGGGCTGTCCTACAAAGCCGGCAGCGCCGACGTACGGCAGAGCCCCGCCCGTGTCGCCATCGACATCCTCCGCGCCAAGGGCGCCATCGTCACCGTCGTCGACCCGCACGCGGCGGCAACCGAGCCCGGGATCCTCGGCGAGATGAACCCCGCAGGCGACTACGACGCCGTACTCATCCTCACCGCCCACCCCGAGTTCGACCTCGGCAAGGTCGTTGCCGAGGCCCCCTACGTGCTCGACACCCGCGGCGTCGCACCGGCCGCCTCCTCCGTCGAGCGTCTGTGACTCCGCTCGAACGGGCCGGCTGCCGATCAGCAGCACACCCGCGCGAGAGCCTCGTATCCGTCGGAGCCGTACCTCGCGGCGGCCTCGGGTCACATGCTTCGCCGGCCCCCTCCGCACGGGCGTGCGGAGGATTCCTTCTGCCTGGCGGCACATGCCGCCGGGCAGAAGGGCCGAACTAGAGCACGGCGACCGTGAACCATGTGTCGGCGTAGTATCCGGCGTTGTACGTGTAGACCGTGATTGAACTTGCGTCGAAGCCGCAGGTGCCGGTCGGCGCGCGGCGGACATCAAGGGTGGTCTGTCTACCGCTGTTGGGCGTCGCCAGGACCACCGCGTTCCTGAGCGAGACGGTGCTGTTCACTCTGACGCAGTAGCGCCCCTTCGCGACGCGTTGGGACGACACGACATTTTTGCCCGAGACGAGAGTGCCGGCGGCGCTGACCTTGGCAGCCGCGCGGGCGTTGGGGGCGTCCAGGTCGGCGGCCGTTGCCGATGTGACGGTCAGGGGCAGCGAGATCGCTGCGCCGACGGCGATGGCCAGTGAAGTACGTCTTCTCAACGACACGGAGACTCCTTCCGATTGCCTGCCAACCATGGGGGAGGCAGGGAAGGCAGTGGCGAGAGAGATCGCCGTCCGCCTATTCCGATAATGCGATCTTGACCGGATACTGCACCGATCCAGGCACGGTGACCGCGTCATTCGTCCCAGGTTCGCCGCTCTTCACCCGGTCAGCGCACCCCCACAGGCCGGCGCCCACCATCCCCGGAGACCCGTCCGAGTGACCCCTCCGGCGGCCCCGGTGACCGGGGCCGCCGGCAATGAGGTTCCGGTCACCGCGCGCGGAGCCGGAAGAAGGCGGGAACGGCCGAGGTCCCCCTCCCGCCCCATGCGCTGGAAGCCCTCGGCGCATCCACCGCCATCCGCCTGCGCGGGGACCACCCCCTTCACCACGTCGGTGGGGCCGGTTCGCCGGGAACATCCCCGTCTGAGCGGGGACCACGAAAGAGAAGGCCCGCGCCTGGGGCCTGGACATGGAAGCCAAGCTCCGACGCGGAATGCTGCGCGACCCCCATCTCGGCAAGATGAAGTTCGCTGAGTGGTACCGGAAGTGGTGGAACGCCCGAGTCGTCGAGCCGCATACCCTGCGCGGCGACGCCTCCAGCATCAAGAACCACATCACGCCGTACTGGGCCGCCTGGGAAATGCGGGCCATCTCCCGCATTGACGTCCAGGGCTGGATCCGCGCCCTGGTGGAGAAGGGTGCAGGGGCCTCGGCGATCCAGCGTGCCTACAACCTGATGTCCTCGGTCATGCGCGCGGCCGTCGACGACGACATCATCGCGGTAAGCCCCTGCCGCGGCATCGACCTGCCCACCATCGTCACCAAACCGCCGCAGTGGTTCACCGTCGACCAGGCGCAGAGCATCCTGGACGAACTCCCCACCCCGTGGCGGACCATGTGCCTGCTCGGCTTCTACACCGGACTGCGCTGGGGTGAACTCACTGGACTGCACCACCACCGCATCGACCGCCGCCGCTCCCGCCTCTTCGTCGTCGAAGTCAACACCAAGAGCGGCATCAAGGAGTACCCCAAAAGCTCCAAGAGCCGACGCGAGGTCCCCCTTCCGCCCCATGCGCTGGAAGCCCTCGAACGGCACATCCACCGCCTTGAACGTGACGCAGTGGTCTTCACCACCCTCGCCAAGGGCCGCGCCGGCCGACTCCCTGACGACGGCAACTGGCGACGCCAGACCTGGTGGCCCGCAGCCGAAGACGCCCACTACTTCGACACCGACGGCGACCAGCGCCTAGTACCGCACTACCCGCCCCACTCCATGCGCCACACCTGCGCCTCCTGGCTCGTCCAAAGAGGCGTCTCCCTCTACGAGGTCCAGCACCTCCTGGGCCACGAGAGCTTCCAGACCACCCAGCGCTACGCGCACCTCCAGCCCGATGCCCACCGGGCCGTCCTCGGAGCATGGGAGCGGCTGGAATCGCCCCTGACCCTCGCCGTATAGAGCACGACGAACCGGCCCCTTCTTCTTACTCCCGGAGCGAGAAGAAGGGGCCGGTTCGTCGTTCGCCGTGCTGCGGTAAAACGCCCGGAGAGGACGTCCAGCCGATGGCAGTACTCACTCTCGGTAGCGAAAACCGCTGGCCAGAGTGGGTTTCAGACCATGATCAACGAGCGTCAAATGAGCGTCACGAGCGTCATTTCAGCGTCAAGATATCGCCCGTAACGCCCGCAACGCACATAACGCACATCGGCAAAACCGCAGGTCAGACGTCCTTCTTGATCGGCTCAAGGATCGCGACGCACTCCACGTGGTGCGACTGGTGAAACAAATCGACCTGCGGCGATGCCGCTGGCACCAGGTGTTGAAACGGGGACCACCTATGAAACGCTGCCGTCGATCTTGACGACGCCGTGGCTCACGCTGAACCCACTGAGATGTCGACGCCGTCAGTGATCAAGCGCTGTTGTGCCTGTTCCTCGGCGGCGTCAAGTGCGGGTTCGAGTTCGGCTTTGCGGGAAGCTCCCCTGTGGCTTAGGTCCGGTCGCGGTTGGTGCTTCCCGAGCTGTCCCCGGGAGGCCGGGGTCTGTCGTGGCCGGCCAATGCAGCCAAGTGATGGGGATGTTCCTCGACGAGGAGATGCCCGGCCTCGGCCATGACGTCCAGTTTCAGCCCCAGGCGGGTGCGGACCGCGCGGCGCAGCCGGTCGGCCGGGAGGAAGACGTCGTGGGCGCCCGAGACGACCTGCCGGGGGTACGTGCTCCGCGAGGGTTCGGCCATCGCGGGCGCTCCGCTGGAGCGGGAGTGCCGCGCGACCAGGGTCATCCACTCGACCAGTTCCTCCCTCGGCTGCCGGCCCGGTACGTGCATGGCCCTCAGGAGCCCGCGGCTGCTCGCCGCCGTGGGGCGGAGGAACCAGGCGGCCGAGGCGGCCAGCAGGCGAGGGGGCACGCTGAGCCTGGTCAGCCCGCCGGGCGACACCAGAATCATCCGCTCGATACGCGAGGACGTGGACGAGAGGGCGATCGCGGCGCCGAAGGAGTGCCCCATCACCGTGACGGGTCCGGTGGCGGTCTGCTCGATGACCTCGCTCAGCCAGGTGCCGTACCAGGACATTCTCCCCGCCGCGGGGCCGCGTTCGCCGGAGCTGAGGCCGGGCTGCCCGGGGATGTCGGGCAAGAGGACACGGTGTCCCGCATCGACGAGTGCCGAGGCGAGGGGAAGCGACGCGGCAGCGCAGAAGTTGGTCCCCGGGACGAATACCACCGGGGTGCCCTCCGGCCCGGCGGTGGTGACATGGGTTCGTGAGCCGCCGGCCACCACAGTGATCCGCTCGTGCGGTACCGGCCACGTCCGAAGGCGGTCCGCGCACCAGCTTCTGATGGTGTCCCGCCCCCGGGCGCTGCGGTATATCGATGGCATCCGGCCAGTATCACGCTCCGCACGGCAGCAGGGCAGTGCCGGCGGTGATGCGCTCCGTCAGGGAATCGCCAACGACGCGGTGAACGAAACCGCGGGTGGTGGCCGTCGGGCAGGTGCTGTGCTGCTTGTTCGGTGCGAGGCCGGTGGGCGGCGTCCGCGATCAGCCACCGTCAGGAGGACAGCTCCGTCCCTGGGAGGAGGCTCCGCTGATCGGGCTTCCCCTGCTGTGAGTTCGCTGTCGTTCATGGAGTCACCGGGGCGCGGTTGTCTGGAGCCGGTGCCCGTGTGCCGGGCGGGAAGGGGGACCCCGGTGGGGTGGCGGTGACGGTTCGGAAGGGATATGACGCCACGATCACGTCGGGAGGCGGGAGCGAGGTCTCCCCCGGGGTACCCCGCAATGCCGGGAGCTGGCGGCGGTGCTCAACTGGGCCGGTGGAGGGGCGTGAGGGCGTTCATGCTGGGCCGGGCTGGTGCGGCTGGGTCCCGGTCGGTGCCCGGCGCGGTGACGGTGAGCCTGCCCGCGTACTCCGAGGAGGCGGTCTCGTCGGGCAGTCCGGCTCCGCTTGGTCCCGGAAGGGCGTGGAACTGCGTCGGCGCGTGGCCCCCTGAGCGGAAGGGGCGGTTGTCGGCTGCCCGTCCCGGGGGTGGGTGGGCCTCGTCTGGTGCGTGCCGCTCGGGCGGCGGGTCTCTTCGTGCGGTGTTGCCGGTCCCGGCATCCGCGCAGGGGCCGGGACCAGCGGTCGGGTGCTTCAGTGGTTGTTCTATGCGCAGTTGATGATGAGGGGGGTGAGGGCGGTGCAGGTGCGGGTGGCGGTGTCGTTGGCCGAATTGGGGTCGGCCGGGGAGGACGTGGTGCGGGTCGCGGTGACGGTGTAGGGGGTGCCCAGGCTCAGGAGCGCGACCGGGACCTGGAGGCGGCGGGTTGTCGACGCGCCGGGCGCGAGGGTTCCGGTGGTGCAGGTGGCGGTCGCGCCGGTGACGGTGCAGTCGGGGCTGGTGGCGGTCAGCGGAGTGGGCAGAGCCGCGGTGACCGTCGCGGAGGTGAGGGCGTGCGGGCCGTCGTTCGTGAGGGTGAGGGTGTAGTTGATGCGTCCGCCGAGGCCCGGGGCGGGGGTGGCGGCGAGCTGAACCCTCAGGTCCGCGGTCGGCACCGTGCCGACCGTGATGCCGTTGGGGCTGCTGCCGACGCTCACGGTGGTGGTGACGGAGGGTACGGAGGTGTCGACCACCGACACGGAGGAGCCGTTGTTGTTGGTGACGTAGGCACGGTCACCGCTCGGGGACAGGGCCACCCCAACGGGGCGTGAGCCCACCCCGGTGGTGCCGGTGACGGTGTTGGTGGCCGTGTTGATCACGGCCAGGGAACCGGTGGCCGCGTTGACGGCCGTATAGGCGCGGCTGCCGTCGGGTGAGACCGCGATGCCGTACGGGGTTCCGCCGGGGATCGGGATGTTGGTGACGACGGTGTTGGTGGCGGTATTGATCACCGCGACGGTGTTCGCGCGTGACCGGGAGACGTAGAGGCGGGAGCCGTCCGGGGAGACGGCGACCCGCTCTGGGAAGTTGCCGACGCCGATGGTGGAGGTGACGGTGTTCGTGGCGGTGTCGATCACGGACACCGAGCCGGTGGACCGCGCGACGTAGGCCCTGGATCCGTCGGGGGAGAGCGCGATGTCGGAAGGGCTCGCCACGGTGACCGTGGCGGTGACCGTGTTGGTGGCGGTGTCGATGACGGACACCGTCCCGGTATCGGATCCGGGGCCCCGGCTGCCGATGTAGACAGTGCCCCCGCCGGGGTGAACCGCGACCGGGCCCGGGTCGATGTCGACACCGACGGTGGAGGTGACGGTGTTCGTGCTTGTGTTGATCACGGAGACGGTGTCGTCGTACGCGTTGGCGACGTACGCGCGGGTGCCGTTGGGCAGCAGCGCGATCGACCGCGGGCCGTTACCCACGGCGATGGTTCCGGTGACCGTGTCCGTGGCGGTGTCGATGACGGACACCGAGTCACTGCTGAAGTTCGCCGCGAGGGCCGCGGTGACAGGGGCCGCCGCGGCGGAAGTACCGGCGTGCGCGGGTATGGAGAAACCCGAGACACCGGCCACCGCCAATAGCAGAGCCGCGGCCGCGGAACCGGGCACCCGCACGGGCGAGCGGGACGTACGGGGTGTGCGAAGCCGTGCCATGAAAGGGTCCATCCTCTCGTCGGACAACATCGTCGTGACCGGGGCGACCCCCCAGGGGTCACGCCGGTTCAGGACACACTCCACGCAATCCCACCCGTGCCTGTTGTCAGTTCATCGGGTAATTCACCCGTGAGAGTGAACGGTCTGTGCCCCCTGCGGCTTGCCACACGCACGGACACGGCACCGGAACGCCGCTGCCGGATCGGCCGGCCGCCCGCGTCGGCAGCGCGGCCACGGGTACCACGAGCGGTCTTCGGAGCGAAGGGCGACGCGCCGCCGCTCGGCCTCCGTCCCGTACGGACGGTCCCGCTCCCGCAGCCTCGCTTGCCACTGCCCGCGGGCACAGCGCGCCTGCGCGGTGCAGCGGTTTCGGGATGGCGGAGTTCACGGCATGCGGATCGGCTTACTCGGACCTGTGCGGGCGTGTCAGCAGTGCGCCGCGGGGATGACGGAAATCGATGGGCTGCCCGCGCAGCCATGTCTGGCGGACCACCCCGTACAGGGTTTCGCCGGCATAGGCGGTCACCGGCAGGAGGTGAGCGAGCTTCGCCGGGTCAACGGTGAATGTCTCGTCCGGGGCCAGGAAGCAGAGGTCCGCGTCATGGCCGGGTGCGATGAGCCCTTTGGCGGGCAGCCCGGCGAGTTGAGCGGGCCGGGTCGACATCCAGTACGCGATCTCGGGCAGCGAGACCTGCCGCTGCCGTGCCGCTGTCCATGTGGCCGCCAGGCTGATCTGGAGCGAACTGATGCCGCCCGGAGCGGCGGCGAAGTCACCGCCCTCGATGCGTTTGCCTGGAGCGGGAAACGGCGAGTGGTCTGATACGACCATGTCCAGCTCTCCTCGTCGTAGGCATTCCCAGAGCCGTGTGCGATTCTCGGTGTTTCGTATCGGCGGACAGACCTTGAAGACCGTGGCGCCGTCGGTGATGTCGTCTGCGCTGAGTGCGAGGTAGTGGGGGCAGGTCTCCGCGGAGATCGTGATGCCGTCGCTCCGGGCCCGGGCGATCAGCGCTGCCGAGTCGGCGTCCGAGACGTGCACGATATGCAGCCTGCCGTGCTTGATGCGGGAAGCGATGTCGATGACGCGTTCGACTGCCTTGGTTTCCGTCTCCGGCGGGCATCGGGTCAGGTATGCGTGGTAGTCGCTCACGGGAGAGGGGTCCGGGTGGAAGTGGCAGGGGTCTTCGGCATGGACCAGCAGCGTCGCGCCGATCGATCCCAACTCTGCCATCGCGGCTGCGGTCTCTGCCGTATTGAGGGGTGGGAATTCTTCCATCCCCGTGTCCGTCAGAAAGCATTTGAATCCGAGTGCTCCCGCGTCGTGCAGATCCCGCAGCATGTGCATGTTGTAGGGGGTCACCCCTGCCCAGAACCCCACATCCACATGGCAGCGCCCCGCCGCGGCCCGCCTCTTCTCCTCAAGGGCGGGAACGGTGACCGTTACGGGAAGGCAGTCCAGGGGCATGTCGACGAGTGTGGTGATCCCCCCTGCGGCGGCGGCGCGAGTGCCGGATTCGAAGTTCTCCCACTCGGTGCGCCCCGGGTCCTGGAGGTGTACGTGCGTATCCACCAGACCTGGCAGTACGACGATGTCGTCCGGCAATCTGACATCGGCTTCCGCCGGGATGGCCGCCTCGATGTCCTCCACCAGCACAATGCGGCCTTCCGAGATGCTGATTGCCGCAGGAACCTCTCCCTCGGAGGTGATGACACGTGAGGCACGGACCACCCTGCTGATGCCCACCATGCCCCGCCATCTCCTTCGGTGGAGGTTGGTCTTTCCGGTCCGCCCCGTTGCGGCGAGATCAATTCAAGGGACGGCTGAGCCCGTCGACCCCCTAGAGTGCGCAGGAAAATTCCAGTTCGTCGTGATGGCCGATGCCGGATTCCCCGATCACGGGAATCCTCGGTTTCGCCTCCCGGGCGATGTCGACTGCTCCGCGTCGTACCCTGTCGATGCGAAAACCACGGCGCTGGAGCAGTTTCATCGCTGTGAGCTGGTCATTGGTGACCGTGGCCAGCACTCGCCGCACGCCGCTTCCCCGCGCATCGGCCATGAACGCGTCGATCAGCGTCCCGCCCACGCCCTGCCCGGGTGCCAGCGCGTCGAGGGTCAGCAGTTCGATCTCACCGTCTCCGTCGGACCAGGTCAGCACACCCAGCAGGGCATCGTCTCGGACCGCCATCAGACCGGGCAGGCCGATGAGGTCGAACCTGGTGTAGTGCTTGATGATGAACGATCCGTCCCAGCGGTCGGTGAGGAGGGGGAGCAGCTTCTCCCAGTCGGGCGTGGTGATCTTCTTGATGGCCATCACGAGTTCGATTGCCCTCTTCTCTCCCTTTCGGGCGCATCCTGCTCGGACGCGGTCAACAGTGGTGCGAGGATCTCCCTCTGTTCGGCCCTCAAGATCTTTGCCGCTGCGGCCAGAGCCATGTATTCCTCTTCGGGCAGAGCCAGTTCAACGATCTCCTGAACCCCATTCCTTCCCAGCCGGGCAGGAACACCGAGCCAGGCGTCGCGAATTCCGTAGGCACCTTCCAGGTAGGCGCACACAGGAAGGGCTGTTTCGTTGTCGTCCTTCACTGCGCGCACCATGCGGGCCGCAGCGGCCGACGGCGCGTAGAAGGAAGAATGGGTGTTGAGCATTCTCGCGACGTCGGAGCCTCCCCGGCGTGTCGCGGACACCGCAGTGTTGAGCTGCGCGCCGTCGAGCATCGAGGTGAGGGGCACGGCATCGACGGTGGCTGAGGACAGCAGCGGCATCATGGACCGGTCGTGCGCATGTGAGCCCACGACGATGGCATTCACGGATGACCGGAGAACGCTCAGCTGCTCCGCCACGAAATCGGCGAACCTGGATGTGTCCAGCAGGACTGACTGGCCCATGACGCGGCGGGGAGGAAACCCGGTGGCCTCATGGGCGATCGCCGTCATGACATCGACGGGATTGGTCATGACGATGACGACGGCGGAGGGCGCACCGTGGGCGATCAGCCCGCCTGAGCTGCGGACGATGGGCTCGTTCGCTCGGATCAGCTGCTTCACGGACCAGTGAGGTTCGGGGACCGCGCCGGCGGCGATCACCACGATCTCGGCGTCGGCGATCAGCTCATGGTCATGATCACCGATGCGTATCGTCCGCCCCACCACAGTGGTTTCGAATCCGACGATGGCCCGTGACTGATTGATGTCGAGGGCGATCCCCTCGGCAAGGCCGTCGATGACATCGACGAGGAGTACGGTCTCGAAGACATCGGACTCGGCGACGCGCTGGGCCGTCATCCGTCCGCACTGGCCGGCACCGATGACGGCGACGGTGCCCCGGCGCTCCTGCGCTTCGGTGGTCGGTGTGGTCACTTAGACGTCACCGCCCGTGCCGGCGCCCGCACCGCCCGATCGCGGAGCCAGCGCGACAGTGGGTTTCGGGTCTGCCCTCGGAAGCCGATCCGCCGTGAGTCCCGCATCGCCCGGTACGCACAGTCCCGGCGATTCGTTTCGTAGTCCGAAAACGCGTCGGCCAGGTCACTGCCGTGGCTGCCCAGGGACTCGGCCAGGACGACCGCGTCCAACAACGCCTGGTTCGTGCCCTGTCCGAGGAACGGTGACATCGGATGAGCCGCGTCGCCCATCAGCGTCACGGCGCCGCGGGACCAGCCGGTCCTTCCGGGGCGATCGTGCAGCGCGGTCACGATCATGTCCTCCGGACGGGCCGCGGCGATGATCTCCCTGACACACGTGGGCCACCCCCAATCGCGGGCCAGCAGATTTCTCCGCAGGTTCACACGCTCTCTCAGCACCGGGTGGGAGGAGCGCAGGGTCACGTCCCAGTAGAGGATGTCCGGCCCCAGCGGCGAGCAGAACACCTGATGACCCCGGCCGAACAGGACGAATCCGCCCCACAGGCGGGGATCGTCGTGGACCAGACGGACAACCGATCTCACCGAGGTGAGGCCCATCGGTCTCGGACCGCCGTCGGCGAGGAGCTGGCGGCGGACCACGGACCGCATCCCATCGGCTCCGATCAGCACGTCCGCCGCGAAGTCCTGAACGTCCGGATCCCTGGACAAGGGCGGCTGGCAGAGACTGCCGGTACGCGTGCCGATTCGCTTCTCGGTGACGAAGACCTGTAACGAGGAGCCCGACTCGGCGTACTGGAGAAAGGTGCTGCCCAGTCGTATGCGAGTCCTTTCGGACCTCTCATGAAGCAATCGGCGGAGTTCTGCCCGCCGAATGGTGACCGAGCGCTCGGAAGGTGCGGGAACCCACTCCCTGATGGTGGCTCCATCGCCGGCGAGAACGAAGGTCGGAGTATCGTCGGGGATTGCGTATCCGGCTGCCGTCACCACGGCGCGAAATCCGGATTCGATGCGGTCCAGAGCGTCCAGACCGTTCGGGTGCAGAACCAGTCCCGATCCCTCGGTGGTGATGTGCGCACGCCGCTCGTGGACGATGTAGTCGGCGTCGTTGCGTTGAAGGATGGCGGCCAGGGCCAGCCCGCCGATGCCCGCACCGATGATGACAGTCCTCAATGCCCACCACCCTCACTCGTCACGTTCAGGGCATGGAACTCGACGAAATCGAATGCTGACACATCCGAGTCGTCGGCCGATGTGAATGTGGCGCACGAATCCTCGGTGGTCGACAGAAGTGAACGGCTCCACAACGGTAGGAAAGAGTGCCGCGAGCGTCAACAGGCCCCACTCTCCACCCCACCGGCTGCGGGCGAGATGCGACAGGTCTCGCGGGGCGGGCCGGTGATTGCCCGGGCTCATGTGGGTTCGCGGTCGGCGGTGGGCGATGAACAGCTGCGGGTCGGTGGCTCCGGTGAGGGTGGCTGGTCGGTGGTGGGGTTGCTGCAGACGAGGACGGCGGGGGTGTCGCCGCTGAGGTGGTCGGGGCCGGCGAGACGTCGCCCCCGAGACCCCAAGGGGGCTGGGGCAGCGCGTCTGCCTTCCGGACCGCGGCACCGACGCTCCGACCGGTGAGCCCACCTGCGCGGTGCGATCAGCGTGCGTTCTTGACAGGCGTGTCATGCGTGAAAACCTCACCAGGTTGCCTCTTTCACGGCTGACCGGAACAGATCGGAGTCACGCAATGGCCCTTGTCACCGTCACCGACGCCTCGTTCGACACGGCGGTTCGCCAAGCCGGTGAGCCCGTACTGGTCTACTTCTGGGCGGAATGGTCAGGGGCCTGCAGAATGATGACGCCCACCCTGGAGGCGATCTCGGCCGAGTACGCCGCGAAGCTCACCGTGGCGGCCCTCAACATCGACCGCGACCCCGCCACGCTGCCCCGCTACCAGGAGACCGCGATTCCCGCCATGCTGCTGTTCAGGAACGGCGCCGTCGCCGGCAAGAGGATCGGCCCGCACAGCAAGGCCCAGATCCAGGAATTCCTCGACTCCCACCTGTGACCGGCGCCCCGACCGGGCCCACGGGATCGGCTGCCTCCGCCTCCGCGCCGTAAGTACGGACGCGCGAGGCGGAGGCCCGGCCGGAGTGGGCAGGGCCCGCTTCGGAGGACGGACGAGCGGCACGGCGAAGGGGAAGGCATAGACCGGTTGCGTACGCGCTGTCTGGCCCGCGCCCGGTCCGCTTCCCTCCGGGCCCGTGGTCCGGCTTCCTCAACGACGTTGCCCGGGAAGGCTGGTCAGCTCAGGGTGCCGGCCCCGGACCGCAGGAGTTTTTTGTCGGGCTTGCCCGCGTCGGTCAGTGGAAGGGCGCTGGTGAAATCGACGTGGTCGGGCACGTACATCGCGCCCCGGCCATCGCGCACCCAGGTTCGGAGCTCGTCCGCGGTGACGGTGGTATCAGGGGCGGTGACGACCGTGGTGTGGATGCGTTCGTGACCGCCGTCGCCCTTGACCCCGTAGACGGCGCTCTGTCGCACCGCGGGGTGGGTGTTGAGGAAGTCTTCGAGTTCGGTGGTGTACACATGGCCGCCGACGACTGCGATCATGTCCTTGATCCGGTCGACGACGGTGAGGTAGCCGTGTTCGTCGAGGGTGCCCAGGTCGCCCGTGAATACCCAGCCGTCGCGCAGGACCTGGGCGGTCAGTCCGGGGTTCTTCCAGTAGCCCTCGAACGCCCTGTCGGAGCGGACGCAGATCTCCCCGGCCTCGCCCAGTGGCAGTACACGGCCGGTCTGGTCACGGATCTCGACTTCGACGCCCGGGACGGGCCGGCCGGCCGTGCGCAGGATGTCGAGGCGGTCGGGGTCGTGTTCGGCGGCGGGCAGAATGCTGACGGCGCCCGCCTCGAACTGTCCGTACCCCTGTTGGAGGACGGGGCCGAAGCGGCGCACGGCCTCGGCGATGCGTGCCGGGGACGAGGAGGTGCCGCCGTAGGTGATCTGCCGGAGGCTGGAGGTGTCCGTGTCCTCGGCGGCGGGGTGGTCGAGGATCTGGTAGAGCAGTGGGGGCAGCAGCATCATGTTGGTGATGCGCTCGCGGGTGATCGTGTCGAGGACCTCGGCCGGGTCGAAGGCGTAGTGCAGCACGACGGTGCCGCCCGCGGCGAGCGTGGCGTCCGCGATGAACCCGGCGGCATGGGACAGCGGCGTGCACACCAGATCGCGTCGGCCTGCTCCGCTGAACAGCAGCCTTGTCTGCTCGATGCCGCCCTGCATGCGGCCGAAGGTGGACCGGACGCCTTTGGGGTGGCCGGTCGTGCCGCCCGAATGCCGGATGAAACATAGATCCTCCGGGCTTGCGGCACTGGCTATCGGCGCATCGGGCTGATGCGCGGCGAGAGCGAGGAGATCCTCACCCGCCGCCGTTGCGCCATCCCGGTTTTCCCCGGTTCCGGGGACGTCTCCGAGGAGCAGGACGTGTTCCACCGGAGGCACCGTCCGGAGCAGCTCGGCGGCCCGGTCGGCCAGCCGGGGGTCGACGACGAAGGCGTACGTCTCGACATCGGCCATCATCAGGGCCTGCACATCGGACGCGAGCCGGTTGTAGAGGTGGTTGAAATGCGCACCCAGCAGGTTGACCGCATAGCGCACCGCGATGGTCTCGGGCAGATTCCCGCACAGCAGGGTCACGGTCCGCCCGGGGCCGACCCCGCGCTCGCGCAGCGCCCTCGCCAGCCGGTGTACCAGAGACCGGAATTCGTCCGCCCTGATGCGGCGCTCGCCGCTGATGAGGATCTCCGTGCCCGGCCCGCGGGCCAGACCGTCGAGGATGATCTCCACATAGTTGCGGAACGGTGGTTGGGCTGTCGACGTCATGCTTCCCCTTCCCTCTGAACAGCACGCACCCGCGAAGGCGCCCATCATGTCGAGCGGCCCGCCTCCGGGACCGAGATCCTGCCGCAGCCCCCCGGGTTCACGGGGTTGGCCCGTAGGGCGACCGCACACGAGGTTACGGCGTGGCTGTATGCAACGACGTTGCCCGGTATGCCCATTGACCCCGGAGATTCTCTCGGCGAAGTGGAGTGAACCACCGCTCCTCCGAAGGCGAAGCGGACGAGTCACACGAGATCGCAGCCGCATGTGAAGCCCTGCTTGGACAGCTCCCCGCGGCCGGCCGCGGGCTCGCCGCAGGAGCGGTGCGCACCTGTTCCCCGGGGGGAGGGAGGCGTACTCCGTCCGGTGCTGCTGTCGGTCACGGGCGGGTGAGGGTCCAGGTGTCGAGGCCGTTGAGCGTGGTCAGGCCCTGGGGGGTGGAGCAGGCGGAGAGGTCGAGGTTGGGGAAGGTGATGGTCTGGGTCACCTCGGCGCCGGCGAGGGTTCCGGAGGTGATCGGTCCGGTGGAGGTGCCGACCTTGGTGCCGTTCACGTTGGAGAAGCTGTTGGTGTACGCCCAGGTGCTGGTCGTTCCGTCGCTCCAGTGCAGGGTCTCGGTGCCGGAGCCTCCCGCGAAGAGGCTTGTGCAGGACTGGGTCGCCGTACCGGAGAACGGGGCGACGAATCCGGTGAGCTGCGGGTGGGTCGGGCTCACGCACAGGTTCGCGGTGTCCTGGCCGCTGACGGACACGGTCCGCTCCGTGTTGGTCAGGCCGGGCGAAAAGGCGACGGTGGTGCTGCCGGCGCAGGTCACCAGGGCGGGCGACGCACTCGCCGCCGCCGGAGCGGCGGGGGCTGCGGCGACGGTCGTGAGGGCGATCACCAGCGCGCCGGCGGCCATTGGGATTCTCTTTGTCATGGGAAGCGCTCCGTGGCTTTCGGGGACAGGTGCGGCCGGGAAGGCGTACCTCCCGCACGGATTTCCGTACGGACGCCGATGCCAAGGCCGACGATTCGCTCTGTGACTGCCCGTCCTGCACGCGGTCCACGCGGAGCAGCGGTCCGGTCTGCCTCAACGGATGACGCCGCGCCGGCTCTCCCGCCCTGCGGCACGGTGCTCATGCCCCGCTGGAGTGTTCGTCTCCCGGCGCGCAGGGCAGGAAGCACGCCGGCCCGGGTGCTCGCCGTGTCATCCCTTCCGGGCGTACCCTCCGCACGGTGCCGGTCCGTGCCTGCGGGGCGCCGTGCCGTCGCCGCCGCTGTGCGGGCTCGTGCGGCCTTTCCGGCCGCCGTGCCCTCCTCGTACACCGGCACACCGTTCACCAGGGGCAGCCGCACCTCCGTACCGCTGATCTCCGGCACCGGAACCCGGCTCACATCGCGCTCCAGGAGTACGAGAACGGCGGCCCGGCCCCGGCCTCGGGTCAGGGTCCCGGTGCGGTGGTCCGCGCGCAGTTGCCGCGCGGCGCCGGTGGTGTGCATCCGAAGCGCCGATGTCCGGGCGACGCCCTCGCGCTCGGGGCGCAGGGGTCCCTCGGAGTCAACCCCTTCCCGGTCGATCGCGGTACGGATCTGGCTCCAGACGCCGAGCGGAGCCATGGGACAGTCGGACCCGCCCGCGAGCAGCGCGCCGTGTCGTTCCAGGCTCCGCGCGGGGAAGAGCCGGCGGTGCCGCTCGGGCCCCATGTACGGCAGGAGGGCGTCCACCGTCCAGGTGTCCCGCACCGCCCACTGGAGCTGCATCGAGGCCACCACGCCGAGACGGGCGAAGCGCCGGAGGCCGTGGGGGTGCACGAGCTGGAGGTGGCTGATGCTGTGCCGGTTGTCGTGCCGTCCGCCCGCGCGCAGCGCGACCTCGTACCCGTCCAGGGCCACCCGTACGGCGCGGTCGCCGATCGCGTGGGCGTGGATCTGCCGGCCCTTACCGTCGAGCAGCACCGCGAACCGGGCGAAATCGGCGGGTTCGAGCTGAAGCTGCCCCCAGTGGCCCGTCGGGCACCGCTCGCCGTCGAGACAAGGGCTCCAGGAGAGCGGCGGTCCGGGCCGGATACTCCATCACCCCGTCCACGAACACCTTCGCCGTCCGCAGACCGATCCCGGGGACCTCGGCCGACTGCGGGAGCCGGGAGCGGAGCTGGTGCTCCCATAGTCCCTTCCGCATTCTTACGTGGCTCTGTCATTGCTCTGCCGTCGCTGTGAAACCTGCCCGGCAATGTCGTCCTCGCAGCCGAGGGCAGCGCGGCGGGGAACGGCCTCGCCGGAACGGACACAAGGAGTGGACATGAGGCTTGGGAACGACGGAAGGGCGCGGCGGGCGGGGCTGGCCGTCGCCGTCACGGCGCTGCTGGCAACCACCGCGGCCATGCTGCCCGTGGGCGGAACGGCGGCTTCGGCAGCTCTCGCCGCGCCTCGGGCCGCGGCCGCCCCGGCGTGGTGCCCCACCGTCCCCGGGCACCGGGTCGACTGCGACACGCTGGACCGTCCGCTGGTCGCGGGCCAGTCCGCTCTGGGGAAGGTCAAGGTGAGCTACGCGGTCGTACGGCACAGTGCACCCGGCGCCGCCAAGGGCACCGTGGCCATCAACACCGGAGGCCCCGGCGAGGTCGCCATCGAGCGGGCTCCCGTCTTCGGACACGTACTCGGCGACCTGCTCAAGGACCACGATCTCCTCCTCGTCGACCCACGCGGCACCGGCCGCTCCGAGCGGATCCCCTGCGGGGTGACCGACGCCGAATACCGCTTCGGCACCCGCGCCCAGCAGCGCGACGCCGTGAAACGGTGTGCCGCCAACCTCGGCCCCAAGGCCGCCGCGTACACCAGCGCGGCCACCGCCGACGACATCGACGCCGTCCGCGCCCGCCTCGGCGTGCCCCAACTCTCCCTGTACGGGCTGTCGTACGGCACGTACCTGATGCCCGTTTACGCCTCCCGGCACCCGGAGCGGGTCCGCTCGATCGTGCAGTCGGGCGCCTACCCCCTCGCCTTCGACCCGCTGGCACGCCCCCAGGCCCAGGCCGTCTCCACAACTCTGCGCCGGGTGTGCGACCGCAGCGTCCCGGCCGCCTGCGACGGGAAGCAGGCCGTACGGGATCTCGCGACCGTAGCCGCGCGGCTGCGGGACCGCCCGATGACCGTCCCGGTCACCACCGAGCATGGCACGTACTCCGTACGGTTCACCGAGGGCAAGCTCGCCAACCTGCTGTACGAGGCGGCCAGCCGCGAGGTCGGGGCGGCACCGGGCGAGCCCTCGCTGCTGGGACGGCTGCCCGGGGCGCTGAACCGGTTCGCCCACGGCGACGTGTCGGCGCTGCGCACGCTGATCCAGGAGGACGGCGCGTCCGGCGGTCTGGAGGACCAGGCCCCGTACATCGGCGTCGTGTGCAACGACTACCGCAAGCCTTGGTCGGCGAAGGCACCGCTGTCCGTGCGGTGGCGCCAGTACCGGGCGGCACTGGCGGGAGCGGACCGCGGTGAGCACGGCGCGTTCAGCGCCGAGGGCTTCAACGAGGGCCCCACGGACGGCGGGGACGTATGCATCGACTGGCCGCGCGAGAACACCGCGCCCGAGCCGCAGCCCACACACCCGAAACTGCCCGACGTCCCGGTCCTCGTGCTCTCCGGCGACCTCGACGCCAACACCCCCGACGCGAACGGGGTGCTGGCCGCACGGCAGTTCCGGGACAGCGGCTTCATCTCCGTGCCCAACACCGGTCATGTCCCGGAGTGGGAGCCGACCGGCTGCGTCACCGGCATATCCACTCGCTTCCTGCGCACCGGCGGCCCCGGCGACACGTCCTGTCTGCGCGGCCTGGCTCCGATCACGGTCGAGCCCGTACTCAAGTGACCCTGGAACACGGTGCGGGCAGCCGGCCGCACGAGCAGGCCGGCACCACGCCCGGGCCTGTCACCGGCGAAGATGATCACATGAGAGCCGCAATGGAACACCCTCGCACGGTGCTCGTCGCCGAGGACGATCCCGGAGTGCGCAGCACCCTGGACCAACTGCTGCGCTTCGAGGGCTACGAGGTGCTGCTGGCCGCCGATGGACTGGAGGCCCTGGGCCTCCTCGAACGGAAGCGGCCGGATGTCGCTGTGCTGGATGTGGGCATGCCGAACCTGGACGGCCTGGGCCTGTGCAGAATGCTGCGCAGGCGCGGCGACCGTCTGCCTGTACTTGTTCTGACGGCACGGCACGAGGTGGGCGACCGAGTGGCCGGACTGGACGCGGGGGCCGACGACTACCTCGCCAAGCCGTTCGCCACCGAGGAGCTCTTCGCCCGGATACGAGCGCTGCTGCGCCGCACCGAGCCTGCCGGGACGGGCGGAGCGCCGGCGGTCGCGGACCTGATCCTGGACCCGGAGGCGCGACTGGCGTTCCGCGGTGCCCGGCAACTCGACCTCACGAAGACCGAGTTCGACGTACTGGAACTCCTCCTCCGCCATCCGGGCGTGGTCCTCACCCGCTCCCAGATCTACGAGAGCATCTGGGGCTACGACTTCGACACCACCTCCCGTTCCCTGGACGTCTACATCGGCTACCTCCGCCAGAAGACCGAACAGGGCGGCGAGCCCCGGCTGATCCACACCGTGCGCAGCGTCGGCTACACCGTGCGGGCCTGCTGATGGCGCGCACGGCCGGCGCGGGCCGTCCGGGGCACGTCACACTCCGCAGCAAGATCACCGCAGTCGTCGTCATGGCCGCCGCGCTCGCCATGGCTCTCGCCGCCGTCATGTCGTACCGGGGCGTCAGCGACCTCGTCCGCGCCGAACTCGACCACGGCCTGGGGGACCGTATGCACACGGTCCACTCCCTGGTCGCCGCCGGTCTGACACCCCCGCCCCGGCCGGGCATGACGGACCAGGTCCTGTCCGACCGGGGGACCGTGCGCCGCCTCACCCCTGATGGCCCGCGCATTCCCGTCACGGCGTCCGCCCTGCGGGTGGCCCGGACGGGGCAGGGCGGGCGTGTGGAGGATCTCGTCGTCGACGGAATCGAGTACAGCGTCCTCACCCGGCCGCTGCCCGGCGGGGGCGCGGTCATGGTGGCGCAGAGCTACGAGGGCGCCGCCCGCGTCGACCACGCGTTCCTGTGGCGGGTCACCGGCACGACCGCCGCCGCCCTCGCCCTGTCCGCCCTGCTGAGCTGGTTCGTCCTGGGCCGGATCCTGCGGCCGGTCCGCAACCTCGCCCGCACCACCGCCCGCATCACGGCCACCCGCGACCTCTCCACCGATCTGCCACCGGCCGGCTCCGACGAGGTGGGCCAGCTCACCCGGAGCTTCGCCACCATGCTCACGGCACTGCGCCGCTCCCGGGACCAGCAGCACCGGCTCGTCCAGGACGCCAGCCACGAACTGCGCACCCCGCTCACCTCGGTACGCGGCAGCGCCGAACTCCTGCAACGGGCCCGCGGCAGACTCGCCCCCGAGGACGAGGAACAGATCCTGGCCACCCTGGTCGCCGAGACGGCCGCCCTCGACGACCTGGTGCGCGAACTCGTCGAACTGGCCACCGACCGGTACACCGACGAGGCCCCGGACACCGTCGATCTGACGGTCCTCGCCGAGGACACCGCACACCGCCACCGCGCCCGCACCGGCCGCACCATCACCGTCACCGCCGAAGCCCCCCTTCCGGTACGGGCCAGACCCCGGGCGCTCCAGCGCTGCGTCGACAACCTCCTCAGCAACGCGGTCAAGTTCAGCCCGCAGGACACCCCGGTCGCACTGCACGTCGAAGGCTGCCGACTGTCCGTACGCGACCGGGGCCCCGGCATCGACGCGGCCGACCGCGACGCCGTCTTCGACCGCTTCTACCGGGGCTCGCGTACCCAGGCCACCCCCGGGTCCGGACTCGGCCTGGCCATCGTGCACGACAGCGTCACGGCCGACGGGGGCACGGTGTTCGCGACGGACGCCGACGGCGGCGGCGCCGAAGTCGGCTTCGCCCTCCCACCGTACGAGCCCGGCCCGGACACACCGGCCGTCGGACGACGGCTCCGGAAAAGGAACCAGTCGGAATGAGGGATTCGCAGCGCCCCAGCCCTCCACAGGGTCCTGGAAGCCCGCTCGGCCGGGACGAATCCTTGGCGCCGCCGCCGCACCCTCGGCCGCTGTCTGAGCGCGGCAACCACCCGGCATCAGCTCCGCGCCGGATCGGGTACCTGAACCGGTATGGCGCGTGAGCGGGTGCGTCGGCCGCCTTCTCCCCGTCCCGGACGGGAAGAAGGGGCCGGTTCGCTGTCCGCCCATCGCAGCAGGGACGCCCACAGGAGAATTCTCCGAGCGTCAGCATCAACACTCAGTAACAGAAATCCGCTGGTCAGCGCGGCGCCGGACCATGATCAACGAGCGTCAAATGAGCGTCACGAGCGTCATTTCAGCGTCAAGATATCGCCCGTAACGCTCACAACGCACATAACGCACATCAGAAAAACCGCAGGTCAGGAGCCCTTTGCCGCCGGCTCCAGAATCGCCACGCACTCCACGTGGTGCGTCATCGGGAAGAGGTCGAAGGCCCGCAGCGTACGCGGCCGGTACCCCGCCTCGCGGAAGTAGCCGAGGTCGCGGGCGAGGGCCGCCGGGTCGCAGGCGACGTAGGCGATGCGGCGGGGGGAGAGGGCGGCGAGCTGGCGGACGGTCTGCTTGCCGGCGCCGGCGCGCGGGGGGTCGAGGACGATGAGGTCGGCCTCGGTGATCTGGGTGCGGGGGAGGACCTGGTCGACCTTGCCCTGTTCGACGCGGACGCGCTCCAGGTCGCGGAGGTTGTGGCGGGCGTCCTCGACGGCGCGCTTTGAAGACTCGATGCCGAGGACGGCGCCCTGGTCGCCGACGCGCTCGGCGATGGCACCGGCGAAGAGGCCGACGCCGCAGTAGAGGTCGAGGGCGGTCTCGCCCTTGCGGGGCATCAGGCCCTGCATGACGGCCTTGACCAGGACGTCGGCGGCCTGCGGGTGGACCTGCCAGAAGCCTCCCGAGCCGACGCGGTAGGTGCGGCCGTCGGCGCGCTCGCGGACGAAGGCGCGGCCGTGGACACGGTGGACTCCGCCGTCGCGCTCGTCGACGCGCATCACCGAGACGGGCTTGTCCAGCTCGACCAGGGGGAGCCGGCCGCCGGGGGCGGGGGTGAGGATGACCTGGCGGTCGCTGGAACCGGTGGCGGCGATCGCCTCGACGGAGGCCATCTGCGGCCAGACGCGCTTCTCGATGCCCAGCTCGCTGACGCCCGGAGCGGCGATCATGCAGTGGTCGACCGGCTCGACATCGTGCGAGCGGTGCTTGCGCAGACCGGCGCGGCCGTCCTCGTCGATCGCGTACTGCACCCGGGTGCGCCAGGCGGGCACCTCGCCGGCCGGGACCTTGTCACCGGGGGCGGGCATGACCGTGCCGTCCCAGCCGGCCTCCTCGGGGGTGAGCCCCGCGAGCCGCTGGAGCTGCTCGGCGATCACCTCGCCCTTGAAGCGGCGCTGCGCGCCGGGCTTCACATGCTGCCAGTCGCAGCCGCCGCACTTGCCCGGACCCGAGAACGGGCAGGGGGCCTCGATGCGGTCCTTGGCCGGCTCGATGATCCGGACCGCGTCGGCGCGCAGAAAGCGGGAGTCCTCGTCGCCGTCGGTGACCCGGGCGACGATCTTCTCGCCGGGCAGGGTGTGCCGTACGAAGAGCACCCGGCCGCCGTCGGTGCGGGCGATGCAGTGCCCGCCGTGCGCGACGGGGCCCACCTCGACCTCGTACTCCTCCCCGATGAGTGAGGAAAGCGAAGAATCGGAGGCGTTCTGCATGGCGGGGTGACTCCAGAGTTTCGATGTACGGGAGGTACGGGGGCGGACCGCGTCGGCGGTCGCGCGCGGGCTGCGGCGGGCCCGGAGGGAGGGACAGCCCACCAGTCTACGTCGGCGCGGAGGAACCGGCCGACGTCATGGGCGGGAGCTGGGCTCCCTGGGCCGCTCGTCCACCGGCCCCCGGCGCACGGCCCCCGGCGCGCTCCAGTTCTGGCGCTTGCGCGCCCGCTTCCGCGCGGCCTCCGAGGACACCAGCTGGTACGGCACCGAGGTCACCATCACGCCCGGGGTGAAGAGCAGCCGGCCCTTGAGCCGGAGCGCGCTCTGGTTGTGCAGCAGATGCTCGTACCAGTGCCCCACCACATACTCGGGGATCACCACGCTGACGACATCGCGCGGGCTCTCCCGCCGCAGCCCCCGCACATACTCGATCACCGGGCGGGTGATCTCGCGGTAGGGCGAGTCCAGGATCTTCAGCGGCACATTGATGCGCCGTCGCTCCCACTCGGCGCGCAGCGCCCTGGTCTCGGCCGGGTCCACATTGATGGAGAGCGCCTCCAGCTTGTCGACCCGCATCAGCTTGGCGTACGCCAGGGCCCGCAGGGTCGGCCGGTGGATCCGGGAGACCAGCACGATGGCGTGCACCCGGGACGGCCGTACGCTGTCGTCGCTCGGCCCGTCGGAGGCCGCGATCTCCTCGGCGACCCGGTCGTAGTGCCTGCGGATCGCGCTCATCGTGCCGTAGAAGATGAGCATGCCCAGCAGCGCCACCCACGCCCCGTGGGTGAATTTGGTGGCCAGCACGACGACCAGCACAAGGCCGGTGAAGAAGGCCCCGAAGGCGTTGATGGCCCGCGAACGGATCATGTGGCGGCGCTTCGCCGGATTCTTCTCGGTCCGCAGATGGCGGTTCCAGTGGCGCACCATGCCGGTCTGGCTGAGGGTGAACGACACAAAGACGCCGACGATGTAGAGCTGGATCAGTTTGGTGGAATCCGCGCCGTACACCCACACCAGGAGGGCGGCGGCCCCGGCGAGCAGCACAATGCCATTGGAGAAGGCGAGCCGGTCGCCCCGGGTGTGCAACTGGCGGGGGAGATAGCGGTCCTGCGCCAGTATCGAGCCGAGCAGCGGGAATCCGTTGTACGCGGTGTTCGCGGCGAGGAAGAGCACCAGGGCGGTGGCCGCCGCCAGGAGGACGAAGAAGAAGGTGCCGTCACCGAAGACGGCAGCCGCGACCTGCGAGATCACCGGGTCCTGTACGTACTCTCCGCCGACCGGGACCCCGTTGTGGAGGAGGTCCTCGGCGGGCCGCTCGGCCATCTTCACATCGGTGGCCATCGCCAGTCCGATGATTCCGCAGAACATGGTGACCGCCAGCAGTCCCATCAGCGCGAGCGTGGTCGCCGCGTTCTTCGACTTCGGCTTCCGGAAGGCCGGCACCCCATTGCTGATCGCCTCCACGCCGGTGAGCGCGGCACAGCCGGAGGAGAAAGCCCGCAGCAACAGAAAGACCAGTGCGAAACCCGCCAGTCCCTGATGTTCCGCCTTGATCTCGAAATCGGCGGTCGGGGCCTTCATCGTCTCGTCGAGCACCAGGCCTTTGTAGGCCCCCCAGGCGATCATCAAGAAGACGCCGGTGACAAAGACATAGGTCGGAATGGCGAAGAGCTTGCCCGACTCCCTGACCCCGCGCAGATTCATCACGGTCAGCAGCGCGATGATCACGACCGCGCACAGCACCTTGTTCTCGACCACGAAGGGGACCGCCGAGCCGAGATTCTCCACCCCGGAGGAGATGGAGACGGCCACGGTCAGCACATAGTCGACCAGCAGGGCGCTCGCGACCGTGAGACCGGCCTTGGGCCCCAGATTGGTGTTGGCGACCTCGTAGTCCCCGCCCCCGCTCGGGTAGGCGTGCACATTCTGGCGGTAGGAGGCGACCACGGTGAACATGAGCACCACGACGGCGAGGGCGATCCACGGGCTGAAGTGGTAGGCCGACACACCCGCGATGGAGAGCACCAGGAGAACCTCGCCGGGCGCGTACGCCACGGACGACAGCGGGTCGGAGGCGAAGACAGGCAGCGCGATGCGCTTGGGGAGGAGTGTTTCCCCCAGCCTGTCACTGCGCAGCGCCCTGCCGATCAGAATCCGTTTGGGCAGGTCGGTCAGTTTGGACACGGAGAGGATCGTAAGCGCTCGATAAGGGCGTCGCCCACCCACCACCCCCCGCGCTACGGCGGAATCTGACACTCCTCCCGATACCCGGTGCCCAGTCCCCACGGGGTATGTGTAGCTTGGGCGAAGGTCTGAGACCCTTTAAGCCAGAGCACCGTTAAATACTGAGCAAAGAAATGCCACGTCACGGCAGTGGCAGCCGGAAGGACGGTCGTGCACATCGTCATCATGGGATGCGGGCGAGTGGGAGCCGCTCTCGCGCAGACCCTGGAGCAGCAGGGGCACACGGTCGCGGTGGTCGACCAGGACCCCACGGCGTTCCGCCGGCTGGGCTCCTCGTTCGGGGGCCGCCGGGTCACCGGTGTGGGATTCGACCAGGACACCCTGCGCGAGGCGGGCATCGAGGAGGCGGGGGCCTTCGCCGCCGTCAGCAGCGGGGACAACTCGAACATCATCGCGGCCAGGGTCGCCCGTGAGATGTTCAACATCGAGAACGTCGCGGCCAGGATCTACGACCCGCGCCGCGCCGAGGTCTACCAGCGCCTGGGCATCCCGACCGTCGCCACGGTCCGCTGGACGGCGGACCAGATGCTGCGCCGGCTGCTGCCCTCCGGCGCGGAGCCGCTGTGGCGCGACCCGAGCGGCGCGGTGCAGCTCGCCGAGGTGTACACCTCGCCCGCGTGGATCGGTCACAAGGTCAGCGAGCTCCAGGACGAGACCGGTGTACGGGTCGCGTTCCTGACCCGGCTGGGCGAGGCGGTGCTGCCCACCTCGCAGACCGTCCTCCAGGAGGGCGACCTGGTGCACGTGATGATGCGGACGGGCGAGATCGAGAAGGTCGAGGCGTCCTTCGCCGAAGGCCCCGAGGAGGACGGTCACTGATGCGGGTCGCTATCGCGGGCGCGGGGGCGGTGGGCCGCTCCATCGCCGGGGAGCTGCTGGAGAACGGACACGAGGTCCTGCTGGTCGACAAGGCGCCGACCGCGATCTCGGTGGAGCGGGTGCCGAGGGCCGAATGGCTGCTGGCCGACGCGTGCGAGATCACCTCGCTCGACGAGGCCGCGCTCCAGCGCTGCCACGTGGTGATCGCCGCGACCGGCGACGACAAGGTCAATCTGGTCGTGTCGCTGCTGGCGAAGACGGAGTACGGGGTGCCCAGGGTGGTGGCCCGGGTCAACAACCCGAAGAACGAGTGGCTCTTCAACGAGTCCTGGGGCGTGGATGTGGCGGTCTCCACGCCGCGCCTGATGTCGGCGCTGGTGGAGGAGGCGGTGAGCGTCGGCGACCTCGTACGGCTCTTCCGCTTCAGCCACGGCGACGCCAACCTCGTCGAGCTGACGCTGCCGCCGGAGTCCGGGCTGGCCGGCACCCCCGTGGGGGATGTCGCCTGGCCGGAGGACACCTCGCTGGTCACGATCATCCGCGGCACCCGGGTGCTGACCCCGACCCCCGAGGAGACGCTGGAGGCCGGCGACGAACTGCTCTTCGTGGCCGCGCAGGCCCGGGAGGAGCAGCTGGAGGAGCTGCTCTCGGTACGCCGGGAGATGTAGCGCCCCGGTCTGCCGCCGCCGACCGCCCGGGGAGCCCGGGGAGCCGGGGGCACGCCGGGGGCGGGGCCCGCTCGGTATGCCCGGAAGGCACCGGTCCCACGCCCTCTCCGGGCCGGAGGCCTACACCCCCTCCGGGGTGTCCGGGCGGATCTCGATGCGGTCCGGCTCCAGCCCCAGCAGCACCCGGTCCCGCATCCCCAGCGCCCGGGTGTACTCCTCCGGGAGCTGAAGGCGGCCGGCGCGGTCCAGCATCGCGTACTCCCGCGCCACCACCGACTCCCGGCCCGTCGCCGTGTCGACCTCCGTGCGCCGCAGGATCTCCGTGGAGGTGCGGCCGTCCCGGATGGCCACCGTGCGGCGGACCTCGGCGGCGACCGCCTGATCATGGGTGACGATCACGATCGTCGTGCCCAGCTCCTCGTTGGCGGTGCGGAACGCCGCGAAGATCTGCTCCGCCGTCTGCGAGTCCAGCTCGCCCGTCGGCTCGTCGGCGAGCAGCACCGAAGGCTCGTTCGCCAGCGCCACCGCGATCGCCACCCGCTGCTGCTGGCCGCCGGACATCTGGTGCGGCCTGCGGTCCCGGCACTCGGCCACGCCCAGCAGCGCCAGCAGGGAATCGGCGCGCTCGGCCCGCTTCCGGGCCCGCCCGGCGGCCCGGCCCCGCAACTGCGCGGGCAGCGCCACATTCTGTACGGCCGTCAGATACGGCAGCAGATTGCGCGCGGTCTGCTGCCAGACGAACCCCACCACCTCGCGCCGGTAGCGCAGCCGGTCCCGCGAGCCCATCGCCAGCAGATCGCACCCCGCGACCGAAGCCGCGCCGGCCGTCGGCACATCCAGCCCGGCCAGGATGTTCATCAGCGTCGACTTGCCGCTGCCCGAGGCCCCCACCAGCGCCATCAGCTCGCCCTGACGGACCAGCAGATCGAGCCCCTGGAGGGCCTGCACCTCCACACCGTCCGTGGAGAAGACGCGGACCAGCCGGTCACAGCTGATCAGCGCGTCATGGCCGTACCCGGGGGCCGCCCGCCCGGCCGTCGCCCGCCGCTCCAGCTCCCGCAGATCCAGCGCATCGGTCATCGTGCGTCTCCCACCCTCAGCTCGGTCGTCGTCCCGCGCCGGGTGGTCAGCCACGCCTGCGCCGCGGCACCCCCCGCCGCCACCGCCACCACGCCCAGCGCGGGCAGCAGCAGACTCCACGCGTCGGCCCGCAGCCACACCGGACCCAGTGCGTCGAACCGCCCCTGACCGGCCAGCGCCAGCCGGGCCAGATCGACGCCGGGGGCCAGCAGCACGATCGCCGCCCACCCCACCAGCGCCCCGCCGGCCCCGGCGAGCGCGGTCTGCGGAAGGTTCTCCAGAATCAGCAGCCACCGGCTCTGACGCCGGGTCAGCCCCATGGTCCGCAGCCGCGCCAGCAGTGCGGTCCGCTCCGGCGCGGCCCGCAGCAGCGACAGCAGCACCGCGAGGACCGCGTACCCCGCGCCCGTCGCGCTGGCGACCGCGTACAGCAGCCCCGCCCCGCTCTGCACCGGCGAATCGGTGAAGGCCGCCCGCTCGGCGGAGCGCAGCAGCACCTCGGCGGAGCCGGGGACGGCGGCCTTGAGCCCGGGCCCCGACACCGAACCGCCGGTGATCAGCAGGGTGCTGGGCTCCCGGTCCACCGGCAGCCCCGCCGCGTCGATCAGCAGGAAGTTCCCGTCGCCCATCGCGGGCGTGGACTCGCGCACCCGGGTCACCCGCACCGAGAACGACCCGTCCGCCATCGCCACGGTGGACGCCCCCTCGCCCAGCCGCGCGGCCACCGAGGGCGAGGCGATCGCGGGCAGCGCCCCGCCGGCCGCCCGCAGCTCGCCGGCGTCGAAGCCGCCGTGCCCGGTGGCGGCGGACAGCCGCGCGTAGGCCCCGGGGTCGACGGCGATCAGCGTCACGATGTCCTGGTCGCCGTCGAGCAGATCGATGTCGAACTCCCGGCGCACCTTCACCACGTCCCGCACCCCGGCGACCTCGCGCACCCGGTCGGCGAGCCCCTTCGGCAGCTCCTCGCCCGCCGCCTCGACCCGGGCGTCCGCGCCCACCGCGAGCAGCGAGGCCCGGTCCCGGGCGTCGGCCACCCCCGCGAGCACCGCGCCGCCGAAGGCCGCGGTCGTCAGCGCCACCAGCAGCGCCAGCAGCGGCAGCGCGGTGACGGCGGGGGCGCGGCCCGCGCGGGCCAGCGACAGAAAGCCGATCGCGCCCCGCCGCCGCGCCACGGTCAGCGCCAGTAGCCGCAGCGGCAGCGGATACAGCCGTACGAGCAGCAGCGCGCCCGCGATGCCCACCAGCACCGGAGCGGCGCTCACCAGCCAGTCGACCGAACCGCCCGCCGCGCCCCGCCGCCGCAGCGCCAGCGCCGCCGCCACCGCCAGGACCAGCAGGGTCAGTTCGGCGACCGTACGGCGGCCCGAGGGCTTTCTCCGTACGGAGTCCGCCCGCTCACCGGGCAGCCGGGGGCGGCGGTGCGCCAGTGCGGCCCGCAGCGGGAGCGCGGCGCAGCCGATGAGGGCGACCGAGGCCGCGCCGATCAGGGACGGTGTCGCGGGCGCGCCCGGCAGCAGGACGAAGGCGAGAGCGCAGCCGGCGGCCGTGGCGGGCAGTACCGGAACAGCGACCTCCGCCAGGAGCCGGCCGGCCGTCCCGGGCAGTGAGCCGCCGCGCGCCCGCAGCAGCGCCAGCTCCCCGTGGCGGCGGGCGGCGGCCAGCCCGCCGGACATCAGCAGCACGATCGCGGCGACGGTGCCGACGCCGAACGCGCCCACCGCCACCACCGGACCGATCGCGGTCAGGGTGTCCTCGTAACGGCCGAGCAGATCGTCGAGACCGGACTCGGCGTCCAGCTCCTCGGCGACGGACTCCCGCAGCGCGGCCCGCGCGGGCCCCCGCTCCAGGGAGGCGACCGCGGCCCGCAGCGCGGGCAGATCGCGGACGCTCAGCCTCTCGGGATCGACGGTGAGCCGCCAGTACGCCTCGCTGCCCGCCTCCAGCGACAGCAGTACGGGGGCGGCCTCGGGTGGCAGCAGCAGCGCGCCGTGCCAGTAGGGCTCCGGCGAGGGCCCCGAGGTCCAGAGCTTCGCCGGGGTGTGCAGCACCGGCTCGATGTCCCAGTAGCCCAGTTCGGGGCGGAGGGGCTCGACGACACCGGTGACGGTCACGGCGAGCGGGCCCTCGGTGCCGTCCCGGGCCACATGCACGGTCGAACCGGCCTTGACGCCCAGGACGGCGGCTGTCCGCGCGGTGACGGCGGCCTCCACCCGTCCGGCGGTCGGCCCGGTGTGACCGGCCCTCGGCAGCCGCCCGAAGCGCAGCTCGGAGTGGTTCTCCAGACCGGCCTGCGAGCTGAGCGTGAAGACCGTCGGGCCGCCGTCCAGATGGGGCAGCCACGGGTCTTCGGCGGGCACCGGCGCCAGGACGCGCGCCCCGTACGCGGACGCCTCGGCGTCGGCCCGCAGCGGCTTCGGCAGCCCGGCGACGATCTCGCGGTACCCCTCGGCCACCCGCGCGCCCCGCAGCGCGTCGGCCTTCTCGTCCGGAGCGGCGTCCTCCGGCGGGGCCGCCGACAGCCCCATGACGCTCCGCTGCGGGATCGCGGAGCTCAGCTCGTGGCGCAGCCCCTCGCTCTCGTAGGCGTCGACCGCGCGCGGGAACGCCGCCGCGAGGAAGGAGGTGAGCAGCGCGAGCAGTGCCAGCGCGAGCGCCGCGCCGGGCGCGGTGCGCAGCCGGGTACGGACCCAGGGGGCGGCGGCGGTCCTTCGGGCGGGCCGGGCGGCCATGTCATTCCCCTCCCTGGGCGCGGAGCGCCGACGGCGTCTCGCCGCGCCGCAGCGCCAGCGCCGTCACCATCAGCACGGGCGCGGCGGCGATCGCGGCCAGCAGCAGCGCGATCCGGCCCGCGTCCAGCTCCACCAGCACCGGCGGCACGGGTTGGCCGGCCCGCCCGGTCAGCACGATCAGCGGTACCACGGCACGGGTGAGCACGGCCCCGAGCGCGACGCCGATGCCCAGCCCCAGCGCGATCAGCGGAAAGCCCTCGGCGGCCAGCAGCGCGCCCAGCCGCCGCCGGGGCGCGCCCAGCGCCCGCAGCACCGCGAACTCGGCCGAGCGCTCCCGTACCGACCCCACCAGGGAGACCGCGAACCCGACCGCGGCCAGCGCGGCGGCGGCCAGCGCCGCCGCGAGCAGCGCGGACTGCGGGCCCGCGCCCAGCGGATCGTCGTGCAGCCCGGCGGCGAACTCGTCCCGCACCAGGACCCGGCCGGGGTCGAGACCGGGCCGCTCGCGCAGCTCGGCGGCGACGGATCCGGCCTTGCCCGGCTCGGTGAACAGCCACCACTCGGTGGCCGGGAACGAGGCGTCGGCACGGACCGCGAGGGCCTGGTTGACCGCCCGCAGATCGAGCAGCAGGGCCCCGCCGTCGGTCGCGGTCGCGCCGGTCCCGCCGACCGGGCCGTCCATGGTGCCGCCCTGCTCCCGGCCGACCGAGGGGCCGGTCGTCGGGATGTGCCCCAGCACACCGGCGATCCGCACCTTCAGATCGCCGCCGGGCATGGGCACATCCACCACCGAGCCGACCTTCGCGGCGGCGGACTCGAGGAATCGCCGGTCCGCCAGCGCGGCGGGCATCGCGGGCGCGGCCCGCCGCACCGCCGCCCGCACGGTGACCGTCCGTCCGCCGGGCCACTCCCAGACGGCCCTGCCCGAGTGGTACGAGAGATCCGGCAGCGCCCCGCGCGGCGAGCGCACGCCCGTCACCGCCGGACCCTCCGCGTTCCCGTCGGTGAGGCCGGGCTCCACATTGGCGCTCGCCCCCGCCTTCCAGAGCGGGCCGCCGCCGACGGCGACCGGCCGCGGTACGCCGTCCCCGCCCGCCGCCCGCAGACCGTGCAGCGTGAACCGCTTGGGCACGATCCGCTCCTGATAGTCGGCCTCCTCGAACTCCACGGAGGTCAGCGCCAGGGGGGCGGCGGGCCTGCCCGCCGGGGCCCCGGCCGCGGCGGCGAGGTCGAGAGCGAGCGAACGGCGCTCGCCGTCCGCGCGCACGGACCCGAGCGGCATCCGGTACGGGACTCCGAAGCGGTCCTCGACGGTCACCGTGAACTCCGCCTCGGCGGGCCCCGGAACCCCGTCCTCGTCCGGCGGTCCCGCAGTGCCCGGGGGCGCGCTCAGGGTGAGATCGAGGATCAGCCGCGCGGTGTCGCGGGGGAGTACGACACCGGCCCGGGCCGGCTGCCCGGCCGCCGGGCGCAGCGCCTTGAGGAAGCGGTCGGGGCCGTCCTCGCCCGCCAGATCGTCCCGGAGACGGAAACGCCGATCCGCCCCTGCGGTGTCCAGCGCCAGCACGGTGGCCGACTTCCCGCCCGACAGCGACATCGAGCCCCGGGCGGCCGGGGCACTCGCCCGCACCCCCGGCAGCCCCTCGTACGCCCCCGTGCTCCCGAACGCCGGGAGCGCACCGCTGTCCAGCACCCGCACCGGGGCCCCGGAGGCGAAATCGGCCTGGTCGTCCTGTGAGCGCTCCCAGGACGCGCCCTGACCGATCGCCAGCATTCCCATGGCCACCGCCAGCACCAGCAGCAGCACTGGCCCCGTGGAGCGCTGTGGTCTGCGGCCGAACTGCCAGCCCGCGAGGGGGACGGTCAGCCCCCGGCCCCGGGCCGCGAGCCGCTCCGCGAGCCGTGCGGCCGGGGGCAGCAGCCGCAGTGTGAGCACGGTCCCCGCGAGCAGCGCGAGCGCGGGCGCGACCACCAGCAGCGGGTCCATGCCCAGCTCCCCCGCGCGGTCGCCGGTCAGCGCGCCACTGCCCGAGGCGCGCCGCTCCAGCTGCCAGTACGCCACCCCGGCGACGGCGAGCAGTGCCAGGTCCGCGCCCGCCCGCACCGGGCCGGGCGGCGCCCCGGCCCGGCGGCCCGCTCCCTGCGCGGGCGGCAGCGCGGGGACGGCGACCGCCACCGCGCACGCCAGCGCGACCGCGCCGCCCGCCAGCCACACCGGGGCGGTGGCCGCCGTGTCGATCCGCAGTCCGATCCTGGCGGACACCCCCCGCTCCGCCAGCACCCCGGTCAGCGGACCGGCGAGCAGCGGCGCGGCCACGGCGGCGGGCAGCGCGAGCAGCAGCGCCTCCAGGGCGGCCAGCCGGGCGACCTGCCCCCGGGAAGCGCCCCGGGCCAGCAGCACCCGGGTCTCGCGCGCCCGCTCGGCGCTCAGCAGCCGGGCCACCATCAGCAGGGCGTACCCGGCGAGCAGGACGAGCTGGAGCGAGACGATCAGCAGGGTCGCCCGGGAGACCAGCAGCGCCCGCTCCAGCCGGTCCAGGGCCTCGGGGAGCGCGGTGCGCGCCATCACGCCGTTCTTCAGCGAGGGCCGCGCGGAGAGGAAGCTCTGTCCGTCCTTCGCGGCCTCGCGGAGCGGGCCGATCCGGTCGGTGTCCACGGTGCGGAAGTCGGCGGTGGCGAGCCAGGCCAGCTCGCCCTTGCCGATCCGGTCCGAGTGGAAGACGGCGGGGTCGGTGAGCAGCGGTCCGTAGGAGCTGAAGCCGCTCTCCTCACGGGCTCCGCGCCCGGCGAGATCGTCCAGCCGCCAGTACGGGTCGGTGCGGTCGGCGGGGCGGTAGACGCCGGTGACCCTGATCCGGACCGGCTTCCCGCCGAGCCGGTCGGCGAGGGTGAGGACGCGCGGCCCGGGGCTCAGCCGCAGCTCGCGGGCTGCCGTCTCGGGCAGGGCGACCTCGGTGACGCCGCCGGGGGCCGCGGCGGGCCAGTCGCCCGCCGACATCCGCACCCGGGAGCGGTCCACCACGGCGAAGGTCGCGAGATCGGGTTCGCCCGCGCGCTCGGCCTTCGGCCGCAGGGCCCTGGGCAGGGCGTACGGGCCGGAGAGATCGAACTGGCGGAGTGTCACCGGCAGCCCGTCGAAGGCCTGCCGGGCCCCCTGCCGGGCGTCCCGCGCGGCGGCGGCCCGGTCCTCGCCGGGGCGCTCCAGGGAGATCGTCAGCGCGGCGTCGGCCGCGTCCCTGGTCCGCAGCGCCTGCCGGAGGCCGGCGTCGCCGACGGCACCGGCGAAGGAGGTGAGGGTGGTCAGTACGGCGGTGGTCAGCGCGATGGCGAGGAACGCGGCGGCCAGCAGCAGCCGGTGCCCGCGCGCGCGGAGAAACAGAAACCCCGCCACGACAAGCCCCCTGATGCCCCGCGCCCCCGAAAACCCTTGACGAACAGGATGCTTTCAGAGGACATGGATTCAGGAGAATGGTCCCCGGGAGGACTTGATGAGATCGTGACCGGCCGTCCCGGGAGGACGGCCGGTCACGGTTCGGTGCCTCAGGCCTCGGGGCGCTCGGCGTGGGCCGCGCGCTCGGCCTTGGCGCGGTCCTTCGCCTCCAGTTCGGCGAACACATCGATCGGCGGCGGGGCCTTCGCGAGGAAGACCCAGGTCAGATAGACCGCGAGCAGGAATGGCGGGATCTTCAGCGCGACCAGTACCCAGCCCAGCTGGGTGGTGTCGGCCCACCAGTAGAGCGGGAAGAGGATGGCGCACTTCGTCAGCAGGATCAGGCCCCAGGCCCAGCTGGCCTTGGTGTAGGCCGCCTTGCGGCCGGGGTTGCGGGTCCGCCAGGAGAGGTTCTCCTTGAAGACCGGCCCGAGGATCAGACCGATCAGCGGTACGCCCGCGATCGCCGTGATGATGTACGCCAGCGCCAGGCCGAGGGTGTAGAGCATCCCGGGGAGATAGAAGTCCTTGGCGTTGCCGGTCATCATGGCGAAGACGACGCCGAAGGCCACGCCGAAGACGCCGCTGAAGGCGTGCTTCACGGTGTCCTTGCGGAGCAGCCGGACCGCGACCAGCACCAGCGAGACCGCCAGCGCGGCGATCGCGGAGATGTGCAGATCCTTGTTGATCGTGTAGATCGTGACGAAGAGCAGTCCGGGGGCGACCGTCTCCACCATGCCGCGGACCCCGCCGAAGGCTTCGAACAGCGCCGCCTCCGTGACGGCCCTGGAGTCGTCGGGCTGGGGGGCGACGTCCTGGGAGCCGTCCTGCTGAGGGGTGTTGGTCGTGGTGGTGGTCGGCTTGTCGAAAGACGTCACCGGCTACTCCTGTCCGAGCGGTCGGAGTTCGTATGTGGGATTGAAGAGCACACGGCGGCCCTGGCTCATGGAGATCCTGCCGGAGACTATGAGCCTGCGGCCGGGTTCTATGCCCACGATGGAGCGGCGGCCCAGCCAGACGACGTCCAGCGGGGCGGTGCCGTCGAAGAGCTCCGCCTCCAGGGCGGGGACTCCGGCCCGGGGGCGCAGGGTGACCGTGCGCAAGGTACCAGTCACTCTCACGATCTGGCGGTCGCCGCACTCGGCGATGCGGGTGCATCCCGACGCCTGGGTGTCCTCCCGCAGCTCCTCGGACTCCAGGTCCTGCTGGGAGCTGGAGAGCCGGTCGAGCATGCGTCGGAAGCGGCCGGCGGGCTTCTCGGCCCCGCCGGCCTTCCCGGAATCGTCCCCGGGAGGGGGTACAGCACTCATGAGCCCAGCGTACCGGCCTCCGCCGACAGCGGACCCGGACCGCTTCCGGGCCGGACGGAGGCCGGGAAGCGGTCCGGGCTCAGGACCGCTCGAAGCGGTATCCCATCCCCGGCTCGGTGACGAAGTGCCTGGGGTGCGAGGGGTCCGCCTCCAGCTTCCGCCGCAGCTGGGCCATGTAGACCCGCAGATAGTTGGTCTCGGTGCCGTACGAGGGCCCCCAGACCTCCTGGAGCAGCTGCTTCTGGCTGACCAGCCGGCCGGTGTTCCGCACCAGCACCTCCAGGAGGTGCCACTCGGTCGGGGTGAGCCGGACGTCCCGCCCGTCGCGGTGCACCTTCTTGGCCGCGAGATCGACGGTGAACCCGGCGGTCTCCACGATCACCACGTCGTCCTCGCCGCCGCCCACGGGCTCGGCCCTGCGGACCGCCGCCCGCAGCCGGGCCAGCAGCTCGTCCATCCCGAAGGGCTTGGTGACGTAGTCGTCCGCACCCGCGTCCAGCGCCTCCACCTTCTCGTCGGAGGTGTGGCGGGCGGAGAGGACCAGGATCGGCACCCTGGTCCAGCCGCGCAGCCCCTTGATGACCTCGACGCCGTCCATGTCGGGCAGACCGAGGTCCAGGACCACCACATCGGGGTGGCGGGCGGCGGCCAGCTGGAGCGCGGTCGCGCCGTCGGGGGCCGCGTCCACCTCGTACTTGCGCGCCTTCAGATTGATCACGAGGGCGCGTACGATCTGCGGCTCGTCGTCGACCACCAGCACCCTCGTCACCGCGGGCCCGCCTTTCTGGACTGTTTCACTGTCATCCGATGCACTCTCATCCGGAACTCCGCCGTCTGGGAATCCGGCTTCCGCGGAACTCCAGGATCCAGAACTCCAGGATCCGGAACTCCGCGTCCCCTCCGGTCACGAGGTGACCTGGGCGGGAAGGTCGGGGCACGCGGGCGCGACCCCGGGGGCCGCCTTCAGCGTGAGGACCATGGTCATTCCGCCGCCGGGGGTGTCCTCGGCGAACAGGGTTCCCCCCATCGCCTCCACGAACCCCCGGGCGACCGCCAGTCCCAGGCCGACCCCCGCGCCGCGCGGCGCGTCGCCGTACCGCTGGAACGGTTCGAAGATCCGGTCCTTGCCGTCGTCCGGGACCCCGGGCCCCCGGTCGGCGACCCGCACCTCCACCCGGTCGCCCAGCGCGCTCGCGGCCACCGTGACGGGGACCGCCCCGGGGCTGTACTTCACCGCGTTCTCGACGATGTTGGCCACCGCCCGCTCCAGCAGCCCCCGGTCCACGGCCACCATCGGCAGCGACTCGGGGATGTCCAGCTCCACGCTCTCGTCGGGCACGGAGACCAGCGCCATCGGCACCACCTCGTCCAGATCGGTCACCCGGATCAGCGGGGTCACGGTGCCGGTCTGGAGCCGCGACATGTCCAGCAGATTGCCCACCAGATGATCCAGCCGGTCGGCTCCGTCCTCGATCCCTTCGAGCAGCTCCGCCTGGTCCTCCTCCGACCAGGCCACATCGTCGGACCTCAGCGAGGAGACGGCGGCCTTGATCGCGGCGAGCGGGGTGCGCAGATCGTGGCTGACGGCGGCGAGCAGCGCCGTGCGGATACGGTTGCCCTCGGCCATCCTGCGGGCCTCCTCGGCCTCCCCGACCAGCCGCTGGCGGTCCAGCACCACCGCCGCCTGCGCGGCGAACGCGGCCAGCACCCGGCGGTCCTCGGCGGGCAGCACCCGGCCGGAGAGCGCGAGCGCCATGTCGTCGCCGACCGGCATGTCCACATCCGCGTCCTCGGGGCGCACCACCGACTCCGGGCCCACACTGCCCGCCGTGGTCCAGGGCTCCACATCGCTCCTGCGCTCCAGCAGGGCCACGGACTCCATGCCGAAGGTCTCCCGTACCCGCTCCAGCAGGGCGTCCAGCGTGGTCTCGCCGCGCAGCACGCTCCCCGCGAGGAAGGAGAGGATCTCCGACTCGGCGCGCAGCCGGGCCGCCTGATGGGTGCGGCGGGCCGCCAGATCGACCACCGAGGCCACCGCGACCGCCACCGCGAAGAAGATCACTATGGCGACGATGTTCTTCGGGTCGTACACCGTCAGGGTGCGCACCGGCGGGGTGAAGTAGAAGTTCAGCAGCAGCGAGCCCACCGCCGCCGAGGCGAGCGCGGGCAGCAGCCCGCCGAGCAGGGCCGCCAGCACCGTCAGGAAGAGGAAGAGCAGGACGTCGTTGGCGAGCCCGAGCGAGTCGTTCATCGCCGTGAGCAGCAGCGAGAGCAGCACGGGGGCCGCCACGCCGGTGAGCCAGCCCGCGATGATCCGGGAGCGGCCCAGCCGGGCGCCGCGCGCCACCGGCAGTCCGCGCCCCTTGCCCGCCTCGTCGTGCGTGACGATGTGGACGTCGAGGTCGGGCCCGGAGTCACGGGCGACGGTCGCGCCGACCCCGGGGCCGAAGATGTACTGCCACGCCTTGCGCCGGCTGGAGCCGAGGACGATCTGCGTCCCGTTGACGCCGCGCGCGAAATCCAGCAGCGAGGCCGGGATGTCATCGCCTATGACGTGGTGGAAGGTGCCGCCGAGATCCTCCACCAGGGTCCGCTGGACGGCCAGCTCCTTGGGGGACGCGGAGGTCAGCCCGTCGCTGCGGGCGATGTAGAGCGCCAGGATCTCGCTCCCGGAGCCCTTCGCCGCCATTCTGGCCGCGCGGCGGATCAGCGTGCGGCCCTCCGGACCGCCGGTGAGCCCCACCACGATCCGCTCCCGGGCCTGCCAGGTCGAGCGGATGTTGTGCTCGCCCCGGTACTGCTGGAGGTACTCGTCGACCCGGTCGGCGACCCAGAGCAGGGCCAGCTCCCGCAGCGCGGTGAGGTTGCCGGGGCGGAAGTAGTTGGAGAGCGCCGCGTCGACCTTGTCCGGTTTGTAGATGTTGCCGTGGGCCATCCGTCTGCGCAGCGCCTGCGGCGACATGTCGACCAGCTCGATCTGGTCGGCCCGGCGGACCACCTCGTCCGGGACGGTCTCCCGCTGCCGCACCCCGGTGATCGACTCCACGACGTCGCCCAGCGACTCGAAGTGCTGGATGTTGACGGTCGATATGACATCGATTCCCGCGCTCAGCAGCTCCTCGACGTCCTGCCAGCGCTTGGCGTTGCGCGAGCCGGGCACATTGGTGTGCGCCAGCTCGTCCACCAGGGCGACCGCCGGATCGCGCGCCAGTACGGCGTCGACGTCCATCTCGGTGAAGACGGAGCCCCGGTACTCCAGCTCCCGGCGCTGGATCTGCTCCAGGCCGTGCAGCATGACCTCGGTACGGGGACGGTCGTGGTGCTCCACGAAGGCGACGACGCAGTCCGTGCCACGCTCCACCCGGCGGTGCGCCTCGGAGAGCATGGCGTACGTCTTGCCGACGCCGGGCGCCGCGCCCAGGTAGATTCGTAGCTTGCCGCGTCCCATGGCCTCATTGTCTTTCAGAATCAGCCGGTCTGGTGGAACAGCTGCTTGCGCTCCGACGACCTTACGGCGAGCGATTCGGGCAAATCGGGCGGGTTGGCGGCGTCGGCCCTCTCCTTGACGGGATTCTGATACACCGGGCTCCGGTTGACGACCGGACGTTTCCCCTGATCCAGGCCGTCGACACGGCTCTGTACGGGACGATCCCGGCCGATTCCGGAGGTCGCGCGGGCGACCCCCGGAGCGTCACCCCGCCCGGCCCTCGGTGATCTCCCCGTCGTTCAGTTCGAGGACCCGGTCGGCCAGTCCCAGCAGCTGGGGATCGTGGGTCGCCACCAGCGCCGTCACCCCTTCGGTGCGCACCACGGCCCGCAGCAGCTCCATCACCGACAGACCCGTCTCCGCGTCCAGCTGCCCGGTCGGCTCGTCGGCGATCAGCAGCGCGGGCCGGTTGGCCAGCGCCCTGGCGATGGCGACCCGCTGCTGCTGGCCGCCGGACAGCTCGCCGGGCCGCTGCGCCGCGTGACCGGCCAGCCCCACCAGCGTCAGCAGCAGCTCCACCCGCTCCTCGCGCTCGCGCGCGGGGGCCTTGCGCAGCCGCATCGGCAGACCGACGTTCTCGGCCGCGCTGAGGATCGGGATCAGTCCGAAGGACTGGAAGATGAAGCCGATCCGGTCCCGGCGCAGCTCCAGCATGCCGTTCTCGCCGAGGGCGGCCAGATCGGTGTCGTCCACCGTCACCCGGCCCTCGTCGGGGGAGTCGAGGCCGCCGACCAGATTGAGCAGGGTGGTCTTGCCCGAGCCGGACCGGCCCTTGAGCGCGACCAGCTCCCCGCGCGGGACCTCGAAGGAGACGCCCCGCAGCGCGTGCACGGCCGCCGCCCCGGTGCCGTACGACCGGTGCAGATTCTCCACCCGGACCATGGGCCCGCCCCGCCGTTCCGCCGTGGCGGCCCCCGCGCGGACCTCAGTGTTCCCGGCCATCCCAGCCCCCTCGTACGCATGTCCGACCTCGGTGATCGGCACAGTACGGCGAAACGCCGGTGGGCCGCACCCCCTGACGGGAGTGCGGCCCACCGGACCCGGATCGGGTCAGCGCACCTCGGTGATCTCGGGGCCGCGCTGGAGCTGGCCCATGCCACCGGAGAAGCGGGAGCTCTCCTGGTCCTCCTGCTGGACGCCCTCGGGCACCATCTGCGCGTCCTCGGGAAGCTTGAGGACGATCGGGTCACGGGGAGCCATCGGGCCGTCGCCGCGGACGACGACCGTGTCCCGGAAGACCTGCTCCAGCAGACCGGCGGCCTCGGGCTGCACCGCGCCCTGCCCGGAGATCACTCCGCGCAGGAACCAACGGGGCCCGTCCACGCCGACGAAGCGCACCAGCTGCACCCCGCCGGTGCCGTCCGGCAGCTGTACGGGCACCTGGGCCCGCAGCTCCCAGCCCAGCGGACCCTCGACCTCGTCGATGATCCCGCCCTGCTGGGTGATGCCGGAGGCGATCTCGTCGCGGACCTCGCCCCAGATGCCTTCCTTCTTGGGCGCGGCGAACGCCTGGAGCTGTACGGCGCTGTCGCGCAGCACGACCGTGGCCGCGACGATCGCGTCGCCCGCGACCTCCACCCGCAGCTCCATGCCCTCGACGCCGGGCACGAAAAGACCGCCCAGGTCGACCCGGCCGTCGCCGGGGGCGGACACCTCGGAGGCGTCCCAGGGTCCGTCGGGGCGCGGGGCCGGCGGGAGGTTCACCCGGCGGGAGCCCTCCGCGTCGGCGGTCTGGTCACCGGCCTCCGCGTCGCGTTCGTCGACGACCTGCCCGGCCTCGCCCGTTGCGTCCGCGTCCTCCGCGGAACCACTCTTCTTGCGACGTCCGAACACGTCACTGTCCTTCCCGGTCGGATACGACGGAAGCGTATCTATTCCCACCCGTTGAGCCGTCCACGGCGGTGTGACCACCGGTGGACCCGAAGCCGCCCTCGGCCCGCGCCGAGCCGGGAAGTTCCGCCACCTCGTGGAAGCGCACCTTCTCGACCTGCTGGACGACCAGTTGCGCAATGCGGTCGAACCTCTCGAACCGCACGGTCTCGCGCGGGTCGAGATTGACCACGATCACCTTGATCTCCCCACGGTACCCGGCATCAATCGTCCCCGGGGCATTCACCAGGGCCACACCGCAGCGGGCGGCGAGCCCGGAGCGGGGGTGGACGAAGGCGGCGTAGCCGTCGGGGAGGGCGATGGAGACCCCGGTGGGCAGCACGGCGCGCTCCCCGGGCGCCAGCTCGGCGGCCTCGCGGGTCACCAGGTCGGCACCGGCGTCACCGGGCTGCGCATAGACCGGAAGCGGCACCTCCGGGTCTACCCGGCGGATCAGCACGTCGACGGGCGTCTGGGACATCAGGGGTTCACCTCGAAGGCGCGTACGCGCCGGATCTGGTCGGGATCTGCCATCGCGGCCCGGATCTCCTCCGGGCGGCCGTTGTCGATGAAGTGATCGACCTTGACCTCGATGAAAAGGGCCTGGGCGCGCACGGCGACGGGCCCGTCGGGCCCGCCGATCCGGCCCACGGCGGTGGAGTAGATCTTGCGCCCGGCCACGGCCGCCACCTCGGCCTGGAGGAAGAGCATGGTGTCCACGGGCACGGGCCGCACGAAATCGGTCTCCAGCCGGCCGGTCACCGCGATCGTCCGCAGCAGCCAGTTCAGCGAGCCCAGCGTCTCGTCCAGGGCGGAGGTCAGCACACCACCGTGCGCGAGGCCCGGAGCGCCCTGGTGGGCGGCCTTCACGGTGAACTCGGCGGTGATGCTCACGCCCTCGCCCGCGCGCGCCTGGAGGTGCAGGCCGTGGGGCTGGCCGCCGCCGCAGCCGAAGCAGTCGTCGTAGTGCGCGCCGAGCAGTTCGCCGGGGGCGGGCGCGTCGGGGTGACGTACCGGCGGTATGGCGCTCGGCGGAGGCGTCAGGGCCGAGGACGCGGGGTTCGTTCCCCGGGGATTCGCAGTGCTCACAGCCGCAGACCTTACCCGCGGTCGGGCGGCCGGGCCCAGACGAGCCGCCCCTTGGGTCGCGTCTTCAAAGTCCCGTCTGCCTGCCGTGCCCTGGCACGCACGCTCGCGGCGTTGTCGTCAGTCGCCTACGGCCCCCTGGGCTTCGCCCGGGAGGTACCCCCACCGCGTGGGCTCCTTCCTCCGCCCTGCGATCGCACGCACCAGACCCCGCCAGACCCTCCCTACGGGAGGACGACGCCACTTCGAAGACACTCCCCAGACCGCGCACCGCACCCGCCCGGACGGCCCGCCCGGGGCGCGTGCCAAGCTTGGCCTCATGCAGCCTTCCACCCCGCGCTACGACGAACGACTGACCGCCCCCTGGAGCTGGTGGGCCATCTGCGCTCTCGTGGCCTTCTCGGGCGGCCTGCTCACCTTCCCCATCGGCACCGTGGCGACCCTCGCCGGGCTGGTCGGGGCCGGTGCGCTGGCCGCGGCCGTGGTCAGCTCGTACGGCTCGGCCCGGATCCGGGTGGTGGCCGGCTCGCTGGTGGTGGGCGACGCCCGGATCCCGCTCACGGCGCTGGGGGAGCCCGAGGAGCTGGACGCGGAGGAGGCCAGGGCCTGGCGCTTCCACAAGGCCGACCCGCGCGCCTTCATGCTGCTGCGCAGCTACATCCCGACGGCGGTACGGGTGGAGATCACGGATCCGGCCGACCCGACCCCGTACGTCTATCTGTCGACCCGGAACCCGAAGGCCCTGGCCGCCGCGCTGGCGGGCTGAGACGGCACGGACCGAGGGGCGCACGCGCCCGAGGGGCCCATGAGCCACTGAGAGCCCCGCGCGGCCAGGGGGTCGCCTCGGGGCTCTTGAGGTCCTTGGGGTTTCCGGGGTCTTCCGGGGCTCTGGGAGTCCTGGGAGCCCTCTGGGGTCAGCTCTCCAGTTCGGGGCGCTTGGGCAGGCCCTCCAGAGGCTGGGCGGGCTGCTCCAGCGGCGGCAGCGAGGGCAGTGCGTCCCAGTGCGTCTGCCGGGCTCGCAGATCCTTGCGGACACGGTCCGCGAGATGGCGGGTGTCCCGCCGGTTCATCACCGCGCCGACCGCCGCGCCGACCATGAACGGCATCAGGTTCGGCAGATTGCGGATCATGCGCTTCATGATCTGCTGGCGCAGCTCGTGCTTGAGGCCGCGGCTGGCCATCACGGCGTTCTTGTAGGTCCCCGGCTTGGTCACCTGGACGCCGCGCTCTTCCGACCAGGCGGTCAGATACGCGGTGGTGCGGTCCTTGAGACCGCCCTCGGGACGCAGGCCGTAGACCTCGTGCAGCTCGGCTATGAGCTTCAGCTCGATGGCCGCCACACCGGTGATCTCCGCCGCCAGCTCGGCCGGCATCGCCGGCGGCACGGGCAGCATCGCGACGGCTCCCACGCCCGCGCCGACGGTGGCGGTGGCGTTGGCGGCGCCCGCGACCAGCTTGTCGGCGAGCTGCTCGGGGCTCAGCCCCGGGAATTGGGCGCGCAGGGTCGCCAGATCGCGCACCGGCACACGCGGCGCGTTCTCGATGACACGGTCGGCGACATAGCCGACCGCGGCCTTGGCGCTCTCGCCGCTCCGGATGACGCCCTGGCGCACGGCGGCGAGCCGCCGGAACCTGGTCGCCGTCCCCGGCTCTTCGCCCGCCTCGGCGGGCAGCGCCTCGAGAGCCTGCCGAGTCTCCAGAATCTCCCGGGGGAGGGTCTCGAGAGCGGCCTCGTGCGGGAGGACGCCGGACGGGGCCTCGGGGCCACGCTCGACGTCTCCCGCACGATGGGGCAGGAGGGCGGCAGAGTGCCCGCCGGAGGGCGTGGAGCCGTCCGCCGGTCCTGTGCCGCCCTGGTGCGCTTCCGACGCCTTCTGGAGCCGGAAGCGCCGCTTCCTGATCGGTGTCTCGTCTGCCACGGCCGACCGGACCTCAGTCGCAGTCGCGGCAGATGGGCTGGCCGTTCTTCTCGCGGGCCAGCTGGCTGCGGTGGTGCACGAGGAAACAGCTCATGCACGTGAACTCGTCCGCCTGCTTGGGCAGGACCCGGACGGCCAGCTCCTCGTTGGACAGGTCCGCGCCGGGGAGCTCCATGCCCTCGGCCGCCTCGAACTCGTCGACATCGACGGTCGAGGTGGACTTGTCGTTCCTCCGGGCCTTGAGCTCTTCAAGACTGTCGGAGTCGACGTCGTCGTCGGTCTTGCGTGGGGTGTCGTAATCCGTTGCCATGTCGCTTCTCCCCCTCCTGGGTGGTTGCGGGTGTCTCCAGCGCACGTAACGCGTGAGAGGCCGGACTTGTGCCCGACCTGAGGCGGAGATTTTGCCTCACATCAAGGTCTGTTACTGAATCGACACCCAACCGGATCGACCCGAGGGTGATCGGGTTGGATGGCGATGGGGACCGTACACGATCCCAATGCCGCAGCTCACGGGTGCCACCCCGTGTACTTCCCGTCATCTTGGCACCCGGAAACCCGGACTTTTACCGGCTTTCCGGAAAGGGACCTGATCACGGAGAGTAGATGGCCTGAAAGCCGCCTCTGTGATCGATCACACAGCCATAAGTCGGGATCAAGTCCCGAAAATTCCGCCCAAAGCGAACGGATCGACTGTCGCCGAAACACTGTCTCAGAGGGGGAGCGTGACGCGCATCACGAGCCCTCCCCCCTCACGGGGCTCCGCGATGATACGTCCCCCGTGGGCGCGGGCGACCGACCGGGCGATCGAAAGACCGAGACCCACGCCCTTGTCACTGCCCGTACGGTCCTCCCGGAGCCGCCGGAACGGCTCCCAGAGGCTGTCGATCTCGTACGCGGGAACCACCGGACCGGTGTTCGACACCACCAGCACCGCCTGGCCGTGCTGGGTCTCCGTGGTCACCCGCACCCAGCCGTCCTCGGCGATGTTGTACCGCACGGCGTTCTGCACCAGATTCAGCGCGATCCGCTCCAGCAGCACCCCATTGCCCTGGACCACCGCCGGCGACCGCTCCCCGAGGATCTCCACGCTCTTGGCCTCGGCCTCCGCGCGGGTCTGGTCGACCGCGCGGCTCGCGACCTCGGCCAGATCCACCGGCTTCCGCTCAAAGGTCTGATTGTCGCTGCGGGCGAGCAGCAGCAGGCCCTCCACCAGCTGCTCGCTGCGCTCATTGGTGGCCAGCAGCGTCTTGCCCAGCTGCTGGAGCTCCACGGGCGCGCCCGGATCGGAGAGATGCACCTCCAGCAGGGTGCGGTTGATCGCCAGCGGGGTGCGCAGCTCGTGCGAGGCGTTCGCCACGAAGCGCTGCTGGGCGGTGAAGGCCCGGCTGAGGCGGTCCAGCATCTCGTCGAAGGTGTCGGCCAGCTCCTTCAGCTCGTCGTCGGGCCCGTCCAGCTCGATCCGGCGGGAGAGATCGGAACCGGCCACCTGGCGCGCGGTGCGGGTGATCCGGCCGAGCGGCGACAGCACCCGGCCCGCCATCGCGTAGCCGAAGGCGAAGGCGATGATGCTCAGCCCCAGCAGGGCGAAGAGCGACCGCCGCAGCAGATCGTCCAGCGCCACCTGCCGCTCGTGCGCGAAGCACGAGGACAGCACGGCGTTGGCCTGCTCGGCCGAGAGCCCGCGGATGAGCGCCGGGCAGGAGTCGTTGGTCCGCTGGATCTTGCTGTCGGGGAGCAGCTTGAAGGGCAGCGAGGTGCCGGAGCTGAGCGCCTGCGCGGCCAGCAGATAGATGATCGACAGCAGCAGCACCCCGGCGATCAGGAACATCCCGCCGTACAGCAGCGTCAGCCTTATCCGGATCGTGGGCCGCAGCAGCGGGCGCACGGGGTCGCGCGGGTCCCAGGTCGGCTTCGGAGGCGCCGAGGGGGGCGCCGGAGCGGAGGCCATCCGCTCAGATCCGGTAGCCGGAGCCGGGCACGGTGACGATCACGGGAGGCTCCCCGAGCTTGCGCCGCAGGGTCATCACGGTCACCCGCACCACATTGGTGAACGGGTCGGTGTTCTCGTCCCAGGCCTTCTCCAGCAGCTGCTCGGCCGAGACGACCGCGCCCTCGCTGCGCATCAGCACCTCCAGGACCGCGAACTCCTTGGGCGCGAGCTGGATCTCCCGGCCGTCGCGGAAGACCTCCCGGCGGTTGGGGTCGAGCTTGATCCCGGCGCGCTCCAGGACCGGCGGCAGCGGGACGGTGGTGCGCCGCCCGAGCGCCCGCACCCGGGCGATCAGCTCGGTGAAGGCGAAGGGCTTGGGCAGATAGTCGTCCGCCCCCAGCTCCAGGCCCTCGACGCGGTCGCTGACATCGCCGGACGCGGTCAGCATCAGCACCCGGGTCGGCATGCCCAGCTCCACGACCTTGCGGCACACATCGTCGCCGTGGACGAGAGGCAGGTCGCGGTCGAGGACGACCACGTCGTAGTCGTTGACGCCGATCCGCTCCAGGGCCGCCGCTCCGTCGTACACGACGTCGACGGCCATGGCCTCCCGGCGCAGTCCGGTGGCCACCGCATCGGCGAGCAGCTGCTCGTCCTCGACGACGAGTACGCGCACGTCTGGATTCCTTCCTCCGGGCCCGTCAGCCATGATCAGGGCAGGTTTACGCACGGGTGTGCGTGTCCATCCTGCCCGTTACGCGCGTAAACCGGCTGTAAGGCGGAGGGCGCTCGCGGCGGCCGGGCCGCCGTCCGGGGAATCGGCCTGAATTCCGGGCCAGTTGAGGTTTCTCCCCGGGAAGGCCGGGGGAGGACGAGAAGACACCCGCGATCACGCCCCGTAGTGGCACACCTCCAGAACCGTGCCATCAGTGATCGCCTGTCCCCTGTCGCGGCAGGGGAATCCCGGCACACCCCCGTGCCACCGACCCACGACGAGGGGGCGCACATGGACGCATTCACCGCAGGACTGCTTCAGCGCATCAAGGCTGCGGAGACCGACCTCACGCTGGCCCGTGAGACGGGCGACGACTTCCTCGCGGACGTCGAGCAGGCCGAGCTGGACGATCTGCACCGCCTGGCCGCCGAGCACGGCGTGGAGGTCAGGGCCGCCTAGGGAGACTCCCGGTGGCCGCCCGCCCGAATCCGCACGACAGACCGTCTCCGCACGACAGACCCCGGCCGCCGATCCGGCCCGACCCGAACGAACCGCAGACCCGGGCCGCGGATCCGGCCCGAATCCCGTACGACCCCGAATCCGAACGCACGGAGCACGGCCGCCCACGGCCCGAACCCGGTGGCGGAGCGCGGTCGTGGATCACGCGAAGGACCCCGGCGCGGATCGTCGCGCCGGGGTCCTTCCGTGTCCGTCGGCGCCGGGCGTCGGCCCACCGTCCGGCCCCGGTCAGTCGTGCCAGGCGCCCAGCTCCTCCAGCAGCTCCCGCAGGGGCGCGAAGACCCCGGGGCTCGCCGCCACCGTGAGGTCGTACGAGGGCTTCCCGCCGGGCCGGCCGCCGGTCAGCGCCCCCGCCTCCCGCGCGATCAGATCGCCCGCCGCCAGGTCCCAGGGGTGCAGCCCGCGCTCGTAGTAGCCGTCGAGGCGGCCCGCCGCGACATCGCACAGATCGACCGCCGCCGATCCGCCGCGCCGGATGTCCCGCACCCGGGGGATCAGCCGCCGGGCGACATCGGCCTGATGGGCGCGCACGGTCTGGACATAGTTGAAACCGGTGGAGACCAGGGCCTGGTCCAGCGGGGCCGCCGAACGGCAGCGCAGCGCCCGGTCGCCGGCGTTCCCCCCGACGGCGTAGGCGCCGCCGCCGAGCACCGCGCGGAAGGTCTCGCCGCGCATCGGCACCTCGACCACCCCCACGAGGGTCTCGCCCTCGTACTCGGCGGCGATGGAGACCGCCCAGGTCGGCAGGGCGTAGAGATAGTTCACCGTGCCGTCGAGCGGGTCGACGACCCAGCGGACCCCGCTGGTGCCCGGGGTGGAAGCGCCCTCCTCGCCGAGGAAGCCGTCGTGCGGCCGGTGCTCGGCGAGGAAGCCGGTGATCAGCTTCTCGGCGGCGAGGTCCATCTCGGTGACGACATCGATGGGGCTGGACTTGGTGGCCGCGACTTCCAGATCGTCGGGGCGGCCGTCCCGGAGCAGCGCGCCCGCCCGGGCGGCGGCCTCCAGGCCGAGATCGAGCAGTTCGGAGAGCAGACTGTCACTGACGCGGGTCATGGGGACCGGCTCCTCACAGACGGGGGCTGTCGGCGCCCGCGGCGGCGGGCCGGGGCGCGCGGGCCGGACAGCAGCCGATCGGACAGAGATCGTGCGACGGGCCGAGCGCCCCCAGGGCGCAGCGCTCCACGGCCTGGCCGCGCTCGGCGGCGGCCCGCTCCAGCAGCAGCTCGCGCACGGCCGCCGCGAAGCGGGGATCCGCGCCCACCGTCGCCGAGCGGCGGACCGGAAGACCCAGCTCGGCGGCCTTGGCCGCGGCCTCCGTGTCCAGGTCGTACAGCACCTCCATGTGGTCCGACACGAACCCGATGGGGATCATCACCGCCGCCGGGGCCCCGGCGGAGTGCAGCTCCTCCAGGTGCTCGCAGATGTCCGGCTCCAGCCAGGGGATGTGCGGGGCCCCGCTGCGCGACTGGTAGACCAGCTGCCAGGGGTGCTCCACGCCCGTCTCCTCGCGCACCGCGTCCACGATCAGCCGGGCCACCTCCAGGTGCTGGCGCACATACGCGCCGCCGTCCCCGTGCTCGGGCACGGGCCCGGAGGAGTCCGCCGATGCGGTGGGGATGGAGTGCGTGGTGAAGGCGAACCGGGCCTCGTCGCGGACCTCCTTGTCCAGCTCCGCCAGGGACGCCAGCACGCCGTCCACCATCGGGCGTACGAAGCCCGGATGGTTGAAGTAGTGCCGCAGCTTGTCGACCCGGGGCGGCCGAAGCCCCTCGGCCTCCAGTGCCGCCAGCGAGTCCGCCAGATTCTCGCGGTACTGACGGCAGCCCGAGTACGAGGCGTACGCGCTGGTGGCGAGGACCGCGATCCGGCGGTGACCGGCCAGCGTCATCCCGCGCAGCACATCGGTCAGATACGGAGCCCAGTTCCGGTTGCCCCAGTGGACCGGGAGATCGAGGCCGTGCGCCGCGAAGTCCGCGCGCAGGGCGGCCAGCAGGGCGCGGTTCTGCTCATTGATGGGGCTGACCCCGCCGAACAGGAAGTAGTGCTGCCCCACCTCCTTGAGCCGCTCCTTGGGGATGCCCCGGCCGCGCGTCACATTCTCCAGGAACGGGACGACGTCGTCCGGGCCCTCGGGGCCGCCGAACGAGAGCAGCAGCAGGGCGTCGTAGGGGGTGGGGTCGTGCGCATCGGACATGACTCCGATCCTGCCACCCGCCACCGACACCGCGACCACCCACCCGCCGTCCCGGCGGTGGAAACCGGCCGATCGTCCCCTCCCGTACCGCGATACCCCTCCCCGGGGCGTCCCGGACCCCCGGTGTGCGCGGCGACACCCCAGGCGTAATCTGCGAACGCCATTCATACTGCTTACCGGAGTTCTCCTTGGCCAGCCCCTACCGCGCCCTCTTCGAGACGCCCGGCAGCATCCGGTTCTCCGCCGCCGGACTCCTCGGACGCATGCCGCTGGCGATGATGGGCATCGGCATCGTGACGATGGTCTCCCAGCTCACCGGCGGCTACGGAACGGCCGGCGCGCTCTCCGCCACGGTGGCCCTCTCGACCGCGGTCCTCGGCCCCCGAATATCCCGGCTGGTCGACCGGCACGGCCAGGCCAGGGTGCTGCGCCCGGCCGCCCTCGTCGCCGCGGCCTCCGTCGCCGGGCTGCTGATCTGCGCCACCGAGGGCGCGCCCGTCTGGACGCTCTTCCTCTTCACCGCGACCGCCGGCTGCGTCCCGAGCGTCGGCTCGATGGTCCGGGCCCGCTGGGCCGAGGTCCACCGGGACTCCCCGCACGAGCTGCACACCGCGTACTCCTGGGAATCGGTCGTCGACGAGCTGTGCTTCATCTGCGGCCCGACCCTCGCGATCGGGCTCTCCACCGCCTGGTTCCCCGCCGCCGGACCGCTGCTCGCCGTCGCCCTGCTGCTCGCCGGCGTCTTCTGGCTGACCGCGCAGCGCGACACCGAACCGCCGGTCCACCCCCGCGAGCACCACGGCGGACGCTCGGCGCTGCGCTCCCCGGGACTCCAGGTCCTGGTGGCCACCTCCGTCGCCACCGGCACGGTCTTCGGCGCGGTCGACGTCGTCACCATCGCCTTCGCCGAGGAGCACGGCAGCGCGGCCATGGCCGGACCGCTGCTCGCCCTCTACGCGCTCGGCTCCTGCGCCGCCGCCGTCGTCTTCGGGCTGCTCCGCCCCAAGGGCCCCGCGGCCCGGCGGTGGCTGCTGGGAGTGAGCGCGACGGCCGTGAGTATGATCCCCCTCCAACTGGCCGGGAACCTCACCTTCCTGGCCCTGGCGCTCCTCCTCGCGGGACTGGCCATCGCGCCCACGATGGTGACCACGATGGCCCTCGTCGAGCGGCATGTGCCGCGCTCGGGGCTGACCGAGGGCATGACCTGGGTCAGCACCGGGCTCGCGGTCGGCGTGGCGCTCGGCTTCTCGGCCGGGGGCCGGGCGGTCGACGCCGCCGGGGCCGGGGCGGCCTACGCGGTGCCCGGAGCGGCGGGCGCGCTCGCCGTGGGAGTGGCGTTCCTGGGGTACCGCCGGCTGACCGGGCCGGCACCGAAACGGGAGGGACTGCGGGACGATGAGCGGGGTCGGGGAGAGCGGGACGGCACGAATATGGCGTAACTGGGCGGGCACCGTCACCGCCCGGCCCGTACGGGAGATCTCACCGGCCTCGGCCGACGAGGTCGTGGACGCGGTGCGGCGGGCGGCCGAGGACGGACTGCGGGTGAAGACGGTGGGCACCGGGCACTCCTTCACCGCCGTCGCCGCCGCCGACGGGCTGCTGATCCGGCCCGATCTCCTCACCGGCATCCGCCGGGTGGACCGCGCCGCCATGACCGTGACCGTCGAGTCCGGCACCCCGCTGAAGCGGCTGAACACCGTCCTCGCCCGCGAGGGGCTCTCCCTCGCCAACATGGGCGACATCATGGCGCAGACGGCCGCCGGGGCCATCAGCACCGGCACCCACGGCACGGGCCGGGAATCGGCCTCACTCTCCGCACAGATCACCGAACTGGAACTGGTCGCCGCCGACGGCTCCCTCCTGACCTGCTCACCGGGGGAGAACCCGGAGATCTTCGCGGCGGCCCGGCTCGGACTCGGCGCGCTCGGCGTCATCACCGCCGTCACCTTCGCCGTCGAACCGCTCTTCCTGCTGCGGGCGCGCGAGGAGCCGATGCCCTTCGACCGGGTCACCGAGGAGTTCGAGGCCCTGCACACGGAGAACGAGCACTTCGAGTTCTTCTGGTTCCCGCACACCGGCCACTGCGCCACCAAGCGGAACAACCGCTCCGCGGGCCCCGCCGACCCGCCCGGAGCGGTCGCCGACTGGGTCGAACGGGAACTGGTCTCCAACGGTCTCTTCCAGGTCGCCAGTTCCCTCGGCCGGGCCGTCCCGGCGACCGTCCCCGCCCTCGCCCGCCTCGCCGGAAGGGCGCTCTCGACGCGCTCCTACACCGACATCCCCTACAAGGTCTTCACCTCGCCGCGCCGGGTGCGCTTCGTGGAGATGGAGTACGCGCTGCCCCGGGCCGCCGCCATGACGGCGCTGCGCGAGGTGAGGGCGATGATCGAGCGCTCCCCGCTGAGGATCGGCTTCCCGGTGGAGGTGCGCACCGCCCCGGCCGACGACATCCCGCTCTCCACGGCGTACGGCCGGGACAGCGTCTACATCGCCGTCCATCTGTACCGGGGCACGCCCCACCGCGCGTACTTCACCGCCGTGGAGCGGATCATGATCGCGCACGGCGGCCGGCCGCACTGGGGCAAGCTCCACACCCGGGACGCGGAGTACCTCGCCGGGGTGTACCCGAAGTTCGGCGAGTTCCTCTCCGTACGGGACCGGCTCGACCCGGAGCGCCGCTTCGGCAACGACCATCTGCGGCGGGTGCTCGGCGACTGAGCCGGCTCACGGCCCGGTGCTCGCGCCGCCGCCCGGCGCGGAGCCGGGGGAGGAAGGCGTGGGTACGGGGGCCGGGCTCCGGCCCGTCGACGGCTCGGCCGGCTCGCTCCCGGAGCCGTCGCCCGGGGCGGGCGCGGTGGGTTCGGCCGGCCCGGAACCGTTCCCCGTGCCGTTCCCCGCGCCGTTCTCCGTGCCGGTGGACGGGTGCTCCGGATCCGGTACGGGTGTTTCCGGCGGGCCGGAGCCGTCGTCCGGACCGTTGCTCCCCGACGGGTCCGGACGCTCCCCGGGCCGCTCTCCGGGGGAGTCGGGGGCGTCCGGAGACCCGGAGGAGTCCGGTGAGTTCGGGGACCGCTCGTCCGGGGCCGGTCCGCCGGACCCGCCGGGACCGCCGCGCACGACCGAGCCGACGGTGGTGCCCGTACCCCCGTCGAGCCCGGAGCCGGAGGCCAGTTCGAAGCCGGTGATGCTCGCCATGGCCACGCCGAAGACGACGCCCGCGCCGATCAGCGGGCGCTTCCACCCTCTGGCCCGGGTCCCGTGGGTGGTCGCCGCGCCGAACTCCCCGTCGTACCCGGGGGCGGGGTCGGGGTCCGGGGCCGGGGCCGGGTCCGGGTCCGGGTCCGGGGGGAGTGCCGCGGCCCGGGACGCCCGGGACCTCCCGCGCCCGCCCGCCGGAGCCGCGCGCAACTGCTCGCCGGTGCGGCTGAACAGATGCTGGAAGACCGAACCGCCACAGGTGGCGACGACGCTGACGACGCCCGCGCCGATGATCGTGCCGTAGACCCCCAGCCGGGAGGCGAGCACCGCGGCCGCCACGGCGGCCAGGGCGCTTCCGGCCACCTGTGGAACGCTCAGATCCAGTCTCCGCGCCCGCTCTTCGTTCTCTTCCGCTCCGGTCTCCGACCTCTGATGCATCTTCAGTCCCTGCTCGCCCTTCTGTCCCTTGCGTACCCATGAGGGACAAATGGGAGAAGTGAATAGTTCCCTTTGGGGAGATTCTGTGAATCAGGACACCCGCCATCCGGCTGCTGGCGGTGAACCGCCGCGCACGGGGAGAAGTCGCGCGGCGCGGCAGTCCGCTCGGATGGCCCGAATGGAGTACTGTGACGAGCCCTGGGTCCGGACTCCCTCTTGGGTGCCCTGATGCGGGGAGGGGGCCGAACGTGGCGCTCGAACCGGCGGCGTCGCGATATCGCTGGGAAATCCGTACCGAGGGTGGTCGATTGGTCACTCTCGGTGGCAAACGGGTAACCTTGCCATAACGGCGTTCAAGGGCATGTGCCCGACACGCCGGGCAAATCGGCAAGGTTGTGGCCGGCTGCACCCGGGCAGGCCACACTCGACTAGCGGAAGCAGCGACGCGACAGGTGACGTCGGCAGGCACCACCCGGGAGGTCCCCATGCCCGAACTGCGTGTCGTGGCCGTCTCCAACGACGGCACACGACTGGTGCTCAAGGCTGCCGACAGCACGGAGTACACCCTCCCCATCGACGAGCGGCTGCGCGCCGCCGTGCGCAACGACCGTGCCCGTCTCGGCCAGATCGAGATCGAGGTCGAGAGCCATCTCCGCCCGAGGGACATCCAGGCGCGGATACGAGCCGGAGCCTCCGCCGAAGAAGTCGCACAGCTCGCCGGGATCCCGGTCGAGCGGGTGCGCCGCTTCGAGGGGCCGGTGCTCGCCGAGCGGGCGTTCATGGCGGAGCGGGCGCGCAAGACCCCCGTACGCCGCCCCGGCGAGAACACGGGCCCCCAGCTCGGCGACGCGGTGCGTGAGCGGCTGACGCTGCGCGGCGCGGAGAAGGACACCCTGCTGTGGGACTCCTGGCGTCGTGACGACGGCACCTGGGAGGTGCTGCTCGTCTACCGGGTGGCGGGCGAGCCGCACTCCGCGAGCTGGACCTACGATCCGCCCCGGCGGCTGGTCAAGGCCGTGGACGACGAGGCGCGCGCGCTGATCGGCGAGACCGACGACACCATCGCCGGGCAGGAGCCGAGCTTCCCGTTCGTGCCCCGGATCGCCCGGCTGCCCAGGGACCGGCCGCTGGACCGCACCCTCGACCGCCCGCTGGACCGCCCGAGCGCCAACGCCCCGTCGGCCGCCCCGGACGAGGGCGAGCGCGACTCCCTCACCAGCCTCCTGGAGGCGGTGCCGAGCTTCCGCGGCGACATGGTCGTCCCCGAGCGCCCGGCCTCCTCGGAGCCCCCGGGCGAGGAGGACCACGATCCGGAGGGTCAGGAGCCGGAGGAGGAAGAGCCGGTGGCCCCGGCCGCCTCGGCCGGCGCGGGCTCCGCCTACGCGGACGTCCTGATGCCCCGCTCCGTCGCCGGCCACCGCGACCGCCTCACCGGCACCACCGACCGCCAGGCGGAGGCGGACGGCGTCCGCCCCGGCCGCCGGGCCGCCGTGCCGAGCTGGGACGAGATCGTCTTCGGCACCCGCCGCAAGAAGCAGGACTAGCGGACCGGTGAAACCCGTGCCCGAGACCGGTGACCGCCGGCCCCGGGCGCGACGCCGACCGGCGGTGGCACCTGTCACCCGCGTGATGGACGACGACGGCGGCCCGCCCCCGATGTGGGAGCGGGCCGCCGTTCGCGCTGTGCTGCCCGGCCGGGCGGGAGCCGCTCCGGCCGGGCGGGGTGCTTCGGTACGCACCCCGGTGGTTGTCCGCGGCCACGACCCCCGTGCGTGGCCACGATCTGTCCGCGACGGCCGGGAAGAGCTCTGGGCTCCGCCGGGCCGTCGCGGCGTTCTGGTGCGCCTCTCAGGCGCGTCGGGGCGCCACCAGGCGGGCGGCGCGGGCTTCCTTCTCGGCCTCCTGCCACAGCCGGCGCAGCATCCGCGCCCGCTCCGCCGGCCGCATCCGGGAGATGGCGATCTCCGCGCAGGCCACGCCGTCGGTCCACGGCATGGTGAGCGTGGCGCGCTGCCGGGGGATGGCCGACAGCGGGTTGCTCACCCCGGCCGCCGGGTGGTGCCGGACCTCCGAGGAGCGCGACTCGGTGGCCGCCGCCCGCGCGTCCGCGCGCTGCTTCTGCTGCTGAGGGCTCAGCCGCGAGAGATTGCGGACATGCACCACCTTGCGCCGCCCCGCGAGCAGATCCGCCTGGAGTTCGGGGCCGAGTTCGAGAACCGAGAGCTTGGAGGAGATGGTCGACTGCGCGATGCCGAGCCGCTTCGCGGCCTTGTTCTGGGAACCGTAGAACTCGACCAGCTTCTTCAGGGCGTAGGCCTGCTCCAGCGGATTCATGTCGTCACGGTGCACATTGGCCACGAACGCGGCTTCGAGCAGCGAGCGGTCGGTGGAGACAAGAGCGTCGTCGACGCTGACCCGGACATGGCTGAGACCCGCGATCCGGGCCGCTTCCAGCCGGCGGTGCCCGTCGACCACGATGTAACGGGCCCCGGGCATCAGCTCGGAGGCCCGCGCGGGACGCTCCCGTACATACGCCGGAACAGACGCGACGGTGATCGCGTTGACGAGACCGATCTCCCGGATGCTGGTGGTCAACGGCTCCAGGTCGCGCAGTGCTTCGCGTGGATTGTCAGGATTCTGTCCTATCCAGCTCAGGGGCAACTCGGACGGCGGCCGGTGAGCGCCTTCGGAGTGGGCCTGCCTCTGGTCGAGCTCGGTGAACATCTCTGAGGACATGCTGATGGAACCCTTCCTCTTGCCCAGCAGCCCGGTTTCCCCGCCTTCAACCCCGGGCCGAGTGACAAACTCCCAGGTACTACCGGCCACAGCCTGGCCATGACCTTGCCATCCGCTTGCCACACGGCAAGCGATTGCAGAGGATGCAGTCCATGACCGATGGACGCGTGGCATGACTGATGGGGGAATGCGGTTTCGCATCCTGGGGGGCCTGGAGTGGCACGCCCAGGGTGTTTCGCTGAGGATCGGCCGTCGCCGGGAGAGACTGCTGCTGGGTTTACTGCTGCTCGACATCGGCAGGGTGGTTCCGTCCCACCGGCTGATCGATCTGCTCTGGGACGAGGGGGAACCGCCGTCGAGCGCCCGGGGGAGTCTTCAGGTCCATGTCTCCAGGCTGCGTGGTCGCTTCATGGAAGCGGAAGCCGAGCGCCATGGCTTTGTGCTGACCCGAGCCAGTGACGGATACCTGTTGGAAGGCGATCCGCTCGCCGTCGATCTGCATCGATTCCGCTCTTTGGTACTAAAAGCGGAACGAACGGATGATGCTCAGGAGCGGCTTCGTCTGATGGAGTCGGCCCTGGGCGACTGGGGCGGTCCGGTGCTCGCCGGCACCGCGTCCGACGGGCTGGTCCGCCGGCTCGGCACCGGCTTCGACGAGCTCTACCTCTCCGCGATCACCCAGCGCGCCGAGGCCCGGCTCGCGCTCGGCCAGCGAGGGCTGGTCCTGGAGGAACTGGCGAGGGCCACGGCGGAGCACCCGCACCACGAACGCCTTGCCATGCTCCGGATGGTCGCGCTGTATCGCGCCGATCACCGGGGCGAGGCACTGGAGGTCTACAACGAGATCCGGGCCCGGCTCGCCGAGGATCTCGGCCTCGACCCGGGCGCGGATCTGCGCAGCGTCCACGGCCGCATCCTGCGCGCGGACACCGCCCTGCTCGAAGCCTTCGCGGTGCCGGGCCAGGACCGCGGGGCCGCGGCCGAGCGGCGTGCCGCACCGGGCCGTACCGGCAAGGACTCCCCGGCCCCCGGACCTGCCCGGCTCGGCCGGACGGACTGGCGGCGCGAGCGGCCGGACGCCGAGGACGGGGCCGAGGACCGCCCCGGCCGGGACGGCGCGGCCCGGGGCCGTACCGGCGGCGACCCGGACCCCGCCGACCGGGACTTCGACCGCCGGGACTTCGACCGCCCGGACTCCGGCCACCGGGACTCCGGCCACCGAGAACCTGCCGACCCCGCCGCCTCCGAGGACGGGAACCGCGCCGTCACCGGGGTCCGCTTCGCCGCTCCCCCCGGCCCGGAACCCACCTTCTGCCGGCCCAAGGCGGAGTCCGTGCAGCGCGTCTCCCGGACCGGCGCCTTCATCGGCCGCGCCCACGAACTGGAACAGCTCACCGAACTCGCCGCCGGAGCGCGCGGCGGATCGGGCGTCGTCATGATCGTCGGCCCGGCGGGCAGCGGCAAGACGGCACTCGCCCTCCGGTGGTGCCGAGGGGCCGACGCGGAGTTCCCCGACGGCCAGCTCTTCCTCGATCTGCGCGGACACAGCGACGAACGGCCCATGAGCAGCAGGGAGGCGCTCTCCGGCATGCTCAGGGCGCTCGGCATGCCCTATCAGGACATCCCCGCCGACATCGCCGTGATGGCCGAGCTGTATCAGCGCACCCTCGCCGGCCGGCGCGTCCTCATCGTCCTCGACAACGCCGAATCGGCCGACCAGGTACGCCAGCTGCTGCCGTACGAGCCGGGCTGCCTCGCGCTCGTCACCAGCCGCAACCGCCTCGGCGCGCTGATCGTCAGCCACGGCGCGGCGATGCTGCCGCTGCGCCCGCTCGCCTCCGACGAGGCGGAGGAGCTGGTCCGCCGAGTCGTCGGCGCGGACCGCGCCGCCGCCGAGCCCGAGGCCCTCGCCGAACTCGTCGCCATCTGCGGACGTACCCCCCTCGCCCTGCGCATCGCTGCCGCGAACCTGGCGCTGCGCCCGGACTTCCGGATCGCCGACCACGTCCGGGACCTCAGATCCGGCAATCCGCTGGAGAGCCTGGCCGTCGCGGGCGACCCCGACTCCGCCGTGCGCAGAGCCTTCGAGCTCTCCTACCGCCGGCTGGACCCGGAGGCGGCCGAGGCGTTCCGGATGCTGGGCCTGCTGCCCGGCCCCGCCACCACCGTCGCCGCCGTCGCCGCGCTGCTGGGCCGCTCGGCCGGTTCCGCCTACCACCTCCTGGACCGGCTCTTCGCCGAGCATCTGGTGGAGCGCAACGACCAGGAGCGGCTGCGGCTGCACGATCTGATCTGGTGGTACGCGCGACTCCTGGTCGACCCCGAGCGGAAGCGGGCCGTCCATCACGACGCGCGCCGCCGGCTGCTGCACTGGTACACCGCGTCGGCGGACGCGGCGGCCCAGAGCCTGTACCCGCAGATCCTGCGGCTGGACATCGACGGCCTCGAACCGGGCGCGCCCCCGGAGACCTTCGACGAGCCGGAGCAGGCGGCGGCCTGGTTCGACTCCGAACACGTCGACCTGGTCAGGCTGATCGAGGCGGAGGCCCGTACCGAGAGCGACCCCTGCCCCGCCGTGTGGATCCTCGCGGACACCCTGCGCGGCTACTTCTGGCTCCGCCGCAACGCCGAGACCTGGATCGCGATAGCCACCGTCGGGCTGCGCGCGGCCCATCGGGCGGGCGATGTCCGGGGCCAGGCCGCCGCGCACCAGAGCCTGGGGCTCGCCACCTTCACCAAGGGCGATCTGGAGCTGGGCCGCAACCACTTCGAGCAGGCCATCGAGCTGGCGCGGCGGGCCGGCTGGGGGGTGTGCGAGTCGGTCGCGCTGTCGAACCTCGCCGGAGTCTCCGCCGACCTGGGCCTGCTGAGCCAGGCCGCCGAGTACTACGACCAGTCCATCACGATCGACCGGCGGCTGCGGCGCACCCCGCACCAGCCGCTCCAGGGGCTCAGCGAGGTCCTCTACGGGATGGGCCGTCTCCGCGAGGCCGAGCGGCTGTGCCGGCGGGCCCTCGCGCTCTCCCGGAAGATCTCCGCCCCCGACAGCATCGCCCGGATCAGCACCACCCTGGCGCTGATCTCCGTCGATCTGGGGGAGCTGGACACCGCCCACGAGCTGGCCACCGCCTCCCGCAAGGGCTTCCAGGCCATCGGCAATCTCGCGGGCGAGGCCGAGGCGGTCTGCGCGCTCGCGATGATCGCGGCCGAGGGCGGCAACGGCCGGGCGGCGCTCCGCTCCGGGCTGATGGCCTGCCGGCTGAGCCGGGCGGCCGGGCGGCCCCGCCTCAAGCTGGAGGCGATGCTGGCGATGGGTCACGCCCGCTATCAGCTCGGCCAGTTCGAGCGCGCCTACGAGCACTTCCGCATCGCCCGCTCGATCGCGGAGGAGATCGGCTATCTCAAGGGCCGCACCATGGCCCTGCTCGGCCTCGGGGTCTGCGCGGCCCGCTTCGGACGCCCGCTGGAGGCGCTCTGCCACGCGGGGGCGGCGCTCGCGCTCGCCCAGGAGTCGCAGCTGCGGCTGCTGGAGGGACAGGCGCAGACGGTCGTCGCGCTGGCCAGGGTGAGCCGGGGGGACATCGCCGCGGCCGGGCAGGCGGCCCGGCAGGCGGAGGCCATCCACATGGCGACGGGATACCGGCCGGTGCACTCGCCGTACCGGGGGCCCGTCGGCGGCTTCGGCCCCGCCGAGAGCGTGGAGTCGTTCCGCCGCTGGCAGGCGGTGCTGGAGGGGGAGGGCCGGTGCTGACCCCGGACGGGTCCCGCCCGCCGGGGAGCCGGGCCCCGGCCGGGGCGCGACCCGCCCGCGGGGTTTGAGAGGATCGGCTTTTCCACCGCGGGGGAGCGGGTGGAACGGGCCGGCCTCATGAGATCCGTGCCCGTCCGCTCCGTGTCGCTGTTGGGCTGAACGGGTGAGGAGCGCGAGGATAGGCGTATGAGTAGGTACGAGAGGTACGACGCCACCGACGAGCAGTGGGAGGGCCTGGCGCAGGTCGTCCCGTTGCGCGGCCGCAACGAGTGGCCGTCGAGGGTCGACCATCACGGCGTCCCGGACCGGAGCGAGGCCGCCGAGCAGCGTCGTATGGTCGTCCTGCGGGTGCAGATCTTCTCCGACGCGCGCGAGGTCGCCGACTACCTCCTCGCGCAGATCCCGGTGCTGCTGGATCTCACCAGCGCCGACGCCGACGTCGCCAAACGCATCCTGGACTTCAGCAGCGGGGTCGTCTTCGGCCTCGGCAGCGGTATGCACCGGGTCGACCGCAATGTCTTCCTGCTCGCCCCCAGCGGCACGGAGGTCGACGGGATCGCGGAGGCCACCGACACCTTCACGCGCTCCGTCCCCCGTTCGTAGGAAGGGCGCGGCGGCGGAACGGTTCGGCGGGCCCCGCGCCGCCTACCGTCCCGCCCATGGACGCCGATTCCCTCCTCCAGCCCCGCACCTTCTCGGACGGCCCGCCGCCCGGCAAGGCACCGGACCCCCGCCCGGCCGTCACCGAACTGCGGCTCTCCGCCTTCGGCCCGCACCGGGGCCGGACCGTGCCGCTCGCCCCGCTCACCCTCCTCGCGGGGCCGAGCGGCTGCGGCAAGTCGACCGCCTTACGGGCGTACGAGGCACTGGCCCGGCTGGCCGCCGGCGACCGGCTGCCGAGCGCCTTCCCCGACCCGGGGAGGTACGTTCCCGAGGGGGCGGCCGCCGACGGACAGGGGCGGCGGGGGTTCCGTATCGGCTGTACGGCCGACGGCCCCGCCGGTCCGGTGCGCCTCGACCTCGCCGTCCAGGCCGAGCCCGAACTGCGCGTCGTCGGCGAGCGGCTGACCTGCGCCGGCCGCACCCTGCTGACCACCGCGCTGCGCGATCCGCGCCGGCCCTCGGTGGAGGCCGCCTGGCACACCGCCGGTTCGGCGGGGGTGACCCGCGCGCCGCTGCCCGACGACCGGCTCGGCACGGCGCTGCTGCCGCTGCGGGTGGCCGGCCGGACGGAGGGTCAGCTGCGGGTGCTCGCGGCGGCCGAACAGACGGTGGTGGCGCTGCGCTCGGCCTTCGTCTGCGACCCGCAGCCGCGCGGGATGCGCCGCCCGGCGGCCCTGGCGGACGGCCGGCTGCGGCGCGGCTGCGACAACCTCGCCGAGGTGCTCCACCGTACGCGCGAGCAGTGCGGCCGAAGGCATGCCCGGCTGGCCCTCGCGGCCGGGGCCGGCTGCGCGGGGGACGTGGTCGACCTGGCCGTCGAGGAACTGTCCGACGGTACGGTACGGGCGCTGCTCGCGCGCGGCGGCCGTCGGCCTCCCACCCCGCTGGGGCGGCTCGGCGACGGCGAACTGCGCTATCTGGGGCTCGCGCTGGTGCTGCTCACCGGCCCCGGGGTGCTCGCCATGGACCAGGCGGCGGAGGTGCCGCCGGCCCTTCAGTCGCTCACCGTCCTCGCGGACGGTTTCGACCGCTGTCTCGATCCCCGGCAGGCGCGCGAACTCACCGCGCTGGCGGCCGAGATGGCGGGGCGCGGCCATGTGCGGCTGGCGGGGGCGGTCGCCGACGCATCGTTCGCGCGCGGGGTGGACGGGGTGACAGTGGTAGATCTGGTGCCGTGACGATCGATGAGGGACGACGGGCGACGGGCGACGACTCCGGTGCGCCGGACGTGGCGGGACTCCAGCGCAGGCTGGCCGAGTTCGCGCGGGCGCGCGACTGGGGGCAGTACCACACGCCGAAGAACCTGGTGACGGCGATCGGGGTGGAGGCCGCCGAACTGGCGGAGATCTTCCAGTGGCTGACGCCGGAGCAGTCGGCGCGGGTGATGGACGAGGAGGAGTCCGCGCACCGGGTGCGGGACGAGGTCGCCGATGTGCTGGCCTATCTGCTCCAGCTCTGTGAAGTGCTCGGGGTGGACGCGCTGGCGGCGCTCTCCGACAAGATCGACCGCAATGAGAAGCGCTTCCCGGTGACGTGAGTTCGCGGTGGGAAGGGGGAGAAACCGGACCCTCTGCCCCATGGATCATGAAAATGTCACTCTATGGAGTTATGGATCTCTCCACAATCGACTTGCTGTCCACAAATTCCCGAATTCCTCTGGCGTTTGGGCTCAATTGGCCTCACTCTGGGTAATGGAAAGAGTGGGTAGTAAGTCGTACGAACGGGGGTGTCGTCCATGGATGCGGAGCGACTCGTCTTCGCCGCCCGAAACGCGCTGGCGCAGAGCCGTGCGGTGCCGGACATCATCGCGGAGGCCTGGCAGGCACAGGCCCTCGCCCAGGCGATCGGCGGCCGGCTGGCGGTCTACGGCCCGCCCGAGCTGAGGGGCGAGGCGCGCGGGCTCAGCGAGACCGGCGCGCGCGGAGTCGCGGCGCTGGACCACCCCGGCGTGCGCAGTGGCGGCATCAGGGCCGCCCAGCTCTCCGGCATGGCCGACACCCGGGTGGCCCTGCTGGCGCTGGGCGCTCTCCTCGGCGATGTCGGGATGGCCCTGGTCGCGGTCGCCTGCGCCACTGACGAGGAGGGGCTGTACTGGCAGTGCGTCGAGGCGATGGACGCGGCCGACGAATCGGGCGACCGGGTGCGCGGAATGCTGCGCAAGCTCGCCGTCCGCGACGCCGGCCGACCGCCCGACGCCGGCCGGGGCCGGGGGGACCCGGGCGTCTCCTGGTCCGCCCGGCCGGTCGCGGTCCGTGCGCAGGCCCCGGGAGCCGCCCGAGGCGCGCCCCGCCCGGCGGATCCGTCCGGCGCCCCCGGCCCGGCAGGGTACCGGGAGCCGGCCGAGCCGATGGCCGTGCTGGAGATACCGGACGTCGCGGGATCGGCGGCCGGCCTGTCGTGAGCGGGGCGCGAAGCCGGGTCCGGCCCGGCGGCGGGTGTGGCCGTCGGGATCCGGCGGACGGTGCAGGATGGAGCCATGGACCTTCGAATCTTCACCGAGCCCCAGCAGGGGGCGAGCTACGACACCCTGCTCACCGTGGCCAGGGCCACCGAGGATCTCGGCTTTGACGCCTTCTTCCGCTCCGACCACTATCTGGCCATGGGCTCCGCCGACGGCCTGCCCGGCCCCACCGACGCCTGGATCACCCTGGCGGGCCTCGCCCGCGAGACCAGCCGCATCCGGCTGGGCACCCTGATGACCGCGGGCACCTTCCGGCTGCCGGGCGTGCTCGCCATCCAGGTCGCGCAGGTCGACCAGATGTCGGGCGGCCGGATCGAGCTGGGCCTGGGGGCCGGCTGGTTCGAGGAGGAGCACAAGGCCTACGGGATCCCCTTCCCGAAGGAGAAGTTCGCCCGGCTGGAGGAGCAGCTCGCGATCGTCACCGGCCTCTGGGCCACCGAGACCGGGAAGACCTTCTCCCACGAGGGCGCGCACTACCGGCTCACCGACTCGCCCGCGCTGCCCAAGCCCGTGAACGGCAAGGTGCCGGTGCTGATCGGCGGGCACGGAGCCACCCGCACCCCCCGGCTGGCCGCGCGGTACGCCGACGAGTTCAACATCCCCTTCGCCTCGATCGAGGACAGCGAGCGGCAGTTCGGCCGGGTCCGGGCCGCCGCCGAGGCCGTCGGCCGCCCCGCCGACGACCTGGTGTACTCCAACGCCCTGGTCGTGTGCGTGGGAAAGGACGACGCCGAGGTGGCCCGCCGGGCCGCCGCCATCGGCCGCGAGGTGGACGAGCTGAAGACCAACGGCCTGGCCGGATCGCCCGCCGAGGTGGTCGAGAAGATCGGCCGTTACGCCGCGACCGGCTCCTCCCGGATCTACCTCCAGGTGCTGGACCTCGACGATCTGGACCACCTGGAGCTGATCTCCGCCCAGGTCCAGTCCCAGCTGGGCTGAGCCCGGTGCGACCCGGCCGGGCGCTCGCCGAGGCCCTCGCCGAAGGTCCCCTCGCCCTGGACGGGGGACTCGCCGACCAGCTGGCGGCGCAGGGCTGCGACCTCTCCGGCGAGCTGTGGTCGGCGCGGCTGCTCGCGGACGACCCCGGACAGCTCCGGGCGGCCCACCGGGCCTTCGCCCGGGCCGGGGCACGGGTGCTCACCACCGCCTCCTACCAGGCCTTCTTCGAAGGGTTCGCCCGCCGGGGAATCGGCCGGCGGACGGCCGCCGCGCTCTTCGCCCGCAGTGTCGACCTGGCGCGGGCGGCGGGCACGGGCCCGGGCGAGACCTGGATCGCGGCCTCCGTCGGCCCGTACGGCGCGGCCCTCGCCGACGGCAGTGAGTACCGGGGCCGGTACGGACGCCCGGTGCGGGAGCTGGTCCGGTTCCACCGGCCCCGGATCGAGGCCCTGGCCGCCGCCGCCCCCGATGTGCTGGCGCTGGAGACGGTGCCCGACACCGACGAGGCCGAGGCCCTCCTCGCGGCGGCCGAGGGGTGCGGGGTGCCGGTGTGGCTCTCGTACACCGTCGACGGCGAGCGCACCCGGGCCGGACAGCCGCTGGCCGACGCCTTCGCCCTGGCGGCGGGGAACGACCAGGTGATCGCCGTCGGGGTGAACTGCTGCGCGCCCTCCGACGCCGGCCGCGCGGTCGCCCTCGCGGCGGCCGTGACCGGCAAACCTGTCGTCGTCTACCCCAACAGCGGCGAGCGCTGGGACACCGCGGCCCACCGCTGGCGCGGCGGGTCCGTCTTCGATCCGGCCCGGGCCCGGGAGTGGGTGGCGGACGGCGCGCGGCTGATCGGCGGCTGCTGCCGGGTCGGCCCCCGGGAGATCGCCGCCCTGGCCGCCCGGCTCGGCTGACCCGCCCCTCCGTACGAACTCGCTGGTCCGGGTGGGGGAAATCCGGCCATACTCGAACGGTGTTCCCGACGATCAGCACCACCACCCCGGCGAAGCGGCTGCTCCCGGTGGCCGATCTGGCCCTCGTCGTCCTCGTGGGCGCGAGCGGATCCGGCAAGTCCGCCTTCGCCCGGCGACACTTCGGACCCTCCCGGATCCTCTCCTTTGACCACTGCCGGGCCCCGGTCGCCGACGACGCGAACGACCGGAGCGCGAGCGCCGGCGCCCATGACGTCCTGCACCACCTCGCCGGCGAACGGCTCGCGGCGGGCAGGCTGACCGTCGTCGACGCCCATGTGCGGGCCGAGAGCCGGCGGCGGCTGATACGGCTGGCCCGCGAGCACGACGTGCCGTCGATCGCCATCGTGTTCGACCTCCCCGAGGAGGCGTGCGCCCGCCCCGGTCCGGACGGCCCGCCGCCCGATGCCGTCCGGCGGCACCGGAGCGAACTCCACCGCTCCCTGGGCGGCCTGGAGCGCGAGGGCTTCCACCAGGTCCATGTTCTGCGGAGCGCGGAGGAGGCCGACGCGGCCGAAGTGGTCCTGGAGCGCCGCCGTACCGACCTCACCGGGCTGACCGGCCCCTTCGACATCATCGGCGACGTCCACGGGTGCTCCTCCGAACTGGAGACCCTGCTCGCCCGCCTCGGCTACCGGGACGGCGCGCACCCCGACGGCCGTACGGCGGTCTTCGTCGGCGATCTCGTGGACCGGGGCCCGGACAGTCCCGGGGTGCTGCGCCGGGTGATGTCCATGGCCGCCGCCGGAAACGCCCTCTGCGTCATGGGGAACCACGAGGACAAGCTCGGCCGTCACCTGGCGGGCCGCAAGGTGCGGCTCACCCATGGACTGGCCGAGACCGTCGAACAGCTGGAGAGGGAGGACGAGGCCTTCCGGGAGCGGGTACGGGAGTTCATCGGCGGCCTGGTCAGCCACTACGTCCTGGACGGCGGCAAGCTCGTCGTCTGCCACGCCGGACTCCCCGAGAAGTACCACGGCCGCACCTCCGGCCGGGTCCGCGCGCACGCGCTGTACGGCGCGACCACCGGCGGGACGGACGAGTACGGCCTGCCCGTGCGCGGCCCCTGGGCCGAGGAGTACCGGGGCCGGGCCGCCGTGGTCCACGGCCACACCCCGGTGCCCGCCGCCGCCTGGAACAACAACACCCTCTGCCTGGACACCGGCGCCGTCTTCGGCGGCGCGATGACCGCGCTGCGCTGGCCCGAGCGCGAGCTGGTCGGCGTACCCGCCGAGAAGGCCTGGTGCGAGCGGCCCGGAAGGCCGCCCGAGAGGTCTGAGCCGCCTTCTGCCGTGCCGGAGCGCCGTTCGCCGAGTGAAGGCGGCGCCGCGCGGTGAGGATGAGGGCATGGGATTCCATGTCGACTCCGAGACCGGGCGGCTGCGCCGGGTCATACTGCACCGGCCGGATCTGGAGCTGAAGCGCCTCACCCCGAGGAACAAGGACACGCTGCTCTTCGACGACGTCCTGTGGGTGCGGCGCGCCCGGCAGGAACACGACGGCTTCGCCGACGTCCTGCGCGACCGGGGCGTCGAGGTCCATCTCTTCGGCGATCTGCTCCGCGAGTCGCTGGAGGTGCCCCGGGCGCGAGAGCTCGTGCTGGACCGGGTCTTCGACGAGAAGGAGTACGGGCCGCTCGCCACCGACCACCTCAGGGCCGCCTTCGATCTGCTGCCCACCGCCGATCTGGTCGAGGCGCTGGTCGGCGGGATGACCAAGCGCGAGTTCCTCGCCGGGCACCCCGAGCCGTCCTCCGTCCGCTTCCATGTGATGGACCTGGACGACTTCCTCCTCGACCCGCTGCCCAACCACCTCTTCACCCGTGACACCTCCGCCTGGATCTACGACGGGGTCTCCATCAACGCGATGCGCTGGCCCGCCCGGCGGCGCGAGACGGTCCACTTCGAAGCGATCTACAAGCACCATCCGCTCTTCACCGGCCCGCTCGCCGGGGACTTCCACCACTGGTCGCAGGGGCAGGACGACTACCCCTCCACCATCGAGGGCGGCGACGTACTGGTGATCGGCAACGGCGCGGTGCTGATCGGCATGAGCGAGCGCACCACCCCGCAGGCGGTGGAGATGCTGGCCCAGGGGCTCTTCGCGGCCGGTTCGGCGCACACGATCGTGGCCCTGGACATGCCCAAGCGGCGGGCGTTCATGCATCTCGACACGGTGATGACCATGGTGGGCGCGGACACCTTCACCCAGTACGCGGGGCTGGGCATGCTCCGCTCGTACACCATCCGGCCCGCCGAGGGCGCGCGCGGACTGCGGGTGAGCGACCATCCGCCGGAGCGGATGCACAGCGCGATCGCCGCCGCGCTCGGGATGAAGGGGATCCGGGTGCTGACCCCGACCCAGGACGTGCACTCGGCGGAGCGCGAGCAGTGGGACGACGGCTGCAATGTGCTGGCCGTCGAACCCGGGGTGGTGGTGGCGTATGAGCGTAATGTAACGACAAACACCCATCTGCGGAAACAGGGGATCGAGGTCATCGAGATCCCCGGGAGCGAGTTGGGGCGGGGGAGGGGAGGGCCGCGCTGCATGAGCTGTCCGGTGTGGCGGGACGGCGTCTGACCGGGCGCACTTGCCTCCATCCCTGTATATCAATGCGTCTATTCGTATACACTTCCATGGGTCACCGCATCCGCGACCCGCAGGAGCAGCCACCATGGCGATACATCTCGAAGGCCGCCACTTCCTCAAGGAGCTGGATTTCACGGCCGAGGAGTTCCGCGGCCTGATCGATCTCGCCGCCCGGCTCAAGGCCGCCAAGCGTGCCGGGGCCGAGGTCCGGCTCCTCCGGGGCAAGAACATCGCACTGATCTTCGAGAAGTCCTCGACGCGCACCCGGTGCGCCTTCGAGGTCGCGGCGGCCGACCAGGGCGCTTCCACCACGTACATCGACCCGTCCGGCTCGCACATCGGCAGCAAGGAGTCCGCCAAGGACACCGCGCGCGTGCTCGGCCGGATGTTCGACGCGATCGAGTTCCGCGGTGACGCGCAGGCCACGGTGGAGGAACTGGCCCAGTACGCGGGCGTCCCCGTCTACAACGGCCTCACCGACGACTGGCACCCCACCCAGATGCTCGCCGACGTGCTCACCATGACCGAGCACACCGACAAGCCCCTCCGGGAGATCGCCTACGCCTACCTCGGTGACGCCCGCCTCAACATGGGCAACTCCTACCTGGTCACCGGCGCGCTGCTCGGCATGGACGTACGGATCGTCGCCCCCCGCGCCTACTGGCCCGCGCCCGCGGTGGTCGCCCGCGCCCGGGCGCTCGCCGAGGTCAGCGGCGCGCGGATCACTCTCACCGAGGAGATCGCCGAGGGCGTCCAGGGCGCGGACTTCGTCGCCACCGACGTCTGGGTGTCGATGGGCGAGCCCAAGGAGGTCTGGGACGAGCGGATCGCGGACCTCGGCCCGTACTCCGTGACCATGGACGTCCTGCGCGCCACCGGCAACCCCGACGTCAGATTTCTGCACTGCCTGCCCGCCTTCCACGACCTGGGCACCAGCGTGGCGCGCGGGATCCACGACCGGCACGGCCTCACCGAGCTGGAGGTCACCGACGAGGTCTTCGAGTCGCCGCACTCGGTGGTCTTCGACGAGGCCGAGAACCGCATGCACACCATCAAGGCGGTCCTGGTCGCCACGCTCGCCCCCGTCGGCTGACCGGTCGACCGGCTGACCGACCGGCTGTTCCCGGCGGCCGGTCAGCCGGTCAGCAGCCGGGTCTCGGCGGCCGGCAGCCCCTTGTCCCACCAGTGGTCGTAGCGCCGGTACACCAGCGGGTCGCGGGGGGCGAGGAAGGCGATGAGCGCACCGGCCTCGGCGGCCAGCGCCTCCCAGACCGGTGCGGGGAGCGGGCGGAAGGCGGAGGCCTCGATGCCGCCCCCGACGGCGCGCCAGACCCCGGCGACCTCGCCGTCGACCAGCAGGGTGGGCAGTACGTCACCGTTCACCCGGGTCACCAGCCTGCGGTACTCGGGCGGGACGACGCGGCCCCGGTCGGCGTAGGCCAGCAGCACGCTGTCCCACATGGCCATCAGCCGGGGCGGGGCGGGGGTCTCCCCGGCCGGCCGGGGAGCGCCGGGGAGGTCGTACAGCACGGTGCCGCCGGGGCCTTCCAGCCGTTCCAGTCCGTCCGCGAGCGCGTCCACCGCGGCCCGGATCCGGGTCCGTCCGATCAGCGTGAACTGCGCCAGGTCCGCCACCGAGGCCGGGCCGAAGCCCGCCAGGGTGCGGCGGACCAGGTTCCGCAGACCCTCGGCGGCGGCCTCGGGGTCCGCCGTGCCGGGCCCGGGGGCCGCGATGTACGAGGGCCGGGTGCCGAACGACCAGGGGCCGCCGGTCGGCGCGTGCCACAGCGGCGCGTACTGCCGCAGCATCCGCTGGGCGGCCGGATCCATCGGCCCCGTGGGCGGCTTCGCGAGCAGGCTCCCCAGCTCGGCGGCGGTCCTCGGCCGGTCGGCGTACTCCAGCAGGGCCGTGATCAGCCCGGCGGTCTCGTCGGCGGAGAGCCCGGCGGCCGTGAAGCGCGCGTCGCCGAGCCGGGAGGCGCGCAGCGTGGGCTCCATGGCCGCGCGGAAATCCGGGTAGTCCTCGGCGTGGACCGTGTGCAGGGTGAGCCGCATCAGCGTCGTCTTCACCGCCCGGAACCCGTCGAGGGTGCCTTCGAGATCCGCCGCCTCGAAGCCGCTCAGCCTGTTCCACAGCGCGAGGTACGGTGAGGCGGGCTGCTGCGCCTGGAGGGCGACCACCTGTCGTATCCCGTCCAGGACGTCGAGCGACTCGCGCCCGAGGAGCAGCTGGCGGGCGAGCGTGGCACGGTTGAGCGAGCGCGCGGTGATCTTCATGCCGCGATTCTGCCGCTTCGCCGGGCGGATCGGCCCCGGACGGATCAGTACACGGACCAGTACGCGGGTCGGAACGCGGTTCGGAACGCGGGTCAGTTCCGGGCGAACAGGGCCCCGGTGTCCCTCAGCACTTCGTGGAGCGCGGCGAAGACCACCGCCGAGCGCCCGCCGGGCCAGCCCTCCGGCAGCAGTTCCATCGGCAGTCCCGGGTCCGCGTACGGCAGCCGCCGCCAGGAGTCCAGCGCGTGGAGATAGTCCCGGTACGCCTCCTCGGGGCCGGGTTCCCGCCCGGACGTCCATGTGTTGAGCACCGGCTCCTGCGCGTCGAGGAACGCCTCGTGCCGCTTGGCGATCCCGCCCAGGTCCCACCAGGTCGCCACCGCCTCCGCCGTCGCCGCGAAGCCCAGGTGCTCCCCCCGGAAGAGCTCCACATAGGGATCGAGCCGGAGTCTGCGCAGGGTGTGGCGGGTCTCCTCGTACAGCCGCGCCGGAGCGATCCACACCCCCGGCGCGGCCGAGCCGAAGCCCAGCCGCGTCAGCCGTGAGCGCAGCAGATGGCGCTTGCCGCGCTCCGTCTCCGGCACCGAGAAGACCGCGAGCACCCAGCCGTCGGAGAGCAGCGGGGTCCGCCGGTCGTGGATGCGCCGGTCGCCGTCCTCCAGCAGCTGACGGGCGTCGGGGGAGAGGCCGTAACCGGCGGCCCCGTTCTCCGTGCGGGCCGGGACCAGCAGCCCGCGCCGCTTCAGCCGCGACACCGAGGACCGTACGGACGGAGCGTCGACGCCCAGCGCGCCGAGCAGCCTGATGAGTTCGGCGACGGCCAGCGGCCCCGGCCGCTCGCGGCCGTACGCGCCGTAGAGGGTGACGATCAGGGAGCGGGGGGAGTGCTGGTCGGCCACGCGATCACCATAGGGCCGCCCGGCGGCGGGGGCGGGCGGGGACGGCTCCGGCGGCCGGGGCGTCAGCCGTTCGCCGGGGAGTGCGGGAGCGTCAGCGCCGAGTCCGGGTGGAGGGTGATGTGCACGGGGGTGAGGACGGCGGCGTCCACCGGTGTCTCGCCGGTGCCGGGGGAGCGGGCGAAGCGGGGGTGCGCGCCTCCGCTGATCTGCCAGCGGATGCGGTGGCCGGCGGCGAAGCGGTGGGCGGCGGAGCCCATCGGCACGGTCACCCGCGAGGGCGTCTCCCCGGTGGTCGTCACCCGGCCCAGTCCGTCGCAGATGTTGACGGAGCGGCCCCGCGCGTCGACGTCGCACAGGCGGGTGAAGACATGGGCGTGGCCGGTGTCGGTGGAGAGGCTCAGCAGCGCGGAGACCGGGCCGAGGATGTCCACGGGCTCGGTCAGCGGGGGACCGGTGAAGGTCAGGACGTCGTCCCGGGCCTCCAGGGCGCTGTTGTCGCGGGGTCCGGCGCCCGGGGAGAGCAGGGGGCCGCCGAGCGACGGGGTGGGGTCGGCCGGGTCGTGGCGGAACGAGGCCGCCGGCAGGGAGTCCGTGGGGGGCCGCCGGGTGAGGTGCCCCTGCGGGCTGGGGAACCACGGGGTGGCGGCCGGGTCCCCCGGCCAGTCGTCCAGGTCCCGATGGCGGTTCTCGCCGCCGATGTGCACGCGCACCCTGGTGGGGCGCAGTCCGGAGCGGTCCTCGTACAGCTGCGCGCGCAGCCAGGCGAGGCTCTCGGCGAACACCTCGGGCCAGCCCCGCTGGAGCGCGGACGTATGGGTCCAGTCGCCGACGAGCAGGGTGGTCTCACAGCCGGCCCGGCGCAGCCTGCCGTACTGCTCCAAGGTCTGGCCGGCCAGTACGTCGTGCCATCCGGTGATCAGGGCGGTGGGCACGGTCAGCCGCTCCGCCGCCCCGGCCAGCGACGCGCCGTGCCAGTACGGGTCCCCCGGGTCCGGGTGCGCCATCACCTCGTCCAGCCAGGGCGCTTCGTCCCCGAGGACGCGCTCATGGGCTCCGCGCAGCGGCCGGGCGGTGGTGACCTCGCGCAGCCGGCGCCTCAGACGCAGCGTCGCGCCGAGGAACGGCCGGATCCCCCGGTGCTGGTACGTCATGCCCGCGCCGACGGCGAGGGCGTTCTCCAGGTGGAGCACACCGTCCGTGTGGAAGAGGGCGTAGGGGTCGTGCAGTCCCACCTGCACCACCATCGCCTTCAGCTCGGGCGGCGGGTCCAGGGCCAGGGCCCACTGCGTATAGCCCAGATAGCTGGGGCCGACCGTGCCCAGCCTTCCGTCGAACCAGGGCCGCTCACGGAGCCAGTCCACGGCGGCCCGCGCGTCGGCCGGCTCGTTGCGCCAGAGATGGAACGCGCCGCCGGAGCCTCCGGTGCCGCGACAGCTCTGCAGGACCACGTGGAAGCCCTGTTCGGCGAAGAGCACGCCGTACAGGGGGGACCACGGCAGGCCCCTGCCGTAGGGCGAGCGCACCAGGAGGGTGGGGAAGTCGCCCTCGGCGCGCGGGAAGTAGTGGTCGGTGATCAGCGGGCTGCCGTCGGCGGCCGGAACCTTCAGTCCCGGTTCCCACCCGGCCTCGTACCGCCCGGCCGGGAGGCCACGCCAGGTCGCCCTCAGCAGCCGGGCGGAGAGCGGCGGTTTCGCGGCGGTGGTAGTGGCAGTCGCGGTGGCGGTGGCTTTGGCCGGCTTCGGCAGAGGGCGGCGCGCTCGTGATGCCATCGTTCGTTCCCCTCGTCCTTCATTCCAGTACGTTGTACGAGAATAGAGGATGCTTGGATGGTGCCCGCGAGGGCCGCCATGTTTCGAGCAGGAGGGGGAGGACGAGGACCATGACCCGTGAGGCGGAGGGCGGGGCCGCGGACGTCGACCCCCAACAGCTCTGGCTGGGTTCCGACCGGCCGCGCAGGGGCCGCAGACCCGCCTACAGCCGCGAGGCGATCACGGCGGCGGCCGTCTCCCTGGCGGACGCGGAGGGGCTCGACGCGGTCACCATGCGAGCGGTCGCGGCGCGGGTCGGAGCCGGTGTCATGTCGCTCTACAGCTACGCCCCCGACAAGGAGACCCTGCTGGAACTGATGGTCGACCACGTCAGCGGCGAACTTCCCGCCACGGGCCCGGCCACCGGCCACTGGCGCGCCGACCTGAAGGACGTCGCCCACCAGCAGCGCGCGCTCATGCTGCGCCACCCCTGGCTGCCCGCCGCCCTGGCCACCCGGCGCACCCCCGGCCCCAACGCCCTCGCCTTCCTGGAGCGCGTGCTCGCCGTCCTGCGGCCCTCCGGACTGGACGCCGCGACAAGGGTGGAGATCTTCGCCCAGCTCACCGCTTTCGTGGCCGGGCACGTCACCCACGAGACCGCCCGGGACCGGGCCTCGTGGTCCGCCGGCCGGGCCGCCGCCGAGGCCCGCTACCTCGCCGCCGTCGCCGCGGACGGCCATCATCCGGAACTCGCCGAGGCCCTCGCCGCCCCCGCCCGCCGCGTCACCCCCGAAGCCACCTTCGGCCGTTTCCTCAACCGTCTGATCGACGGCCTCGACACCGGCTGACCGCGCCGCGCCGCCCGCCCCCGCCGAAGGCGCGCGACCACTTGAGCGGCGTCCGCGCGCTGCGACGCGGTCATCCGCCGGAACATCTGTACCGTGAGGCGGACGACGGCCGGTGCCCGGGCCGTACGCGGGGGCGTCGCGCGCCCAGGGCGACGGACGAAGCCGATGACACCACACCGCCGGACGGGGAAGGTCGTATGAGCCTGGACCGCCACAACCCCGCAGACCTGCCGCCGCCCTCCGGCTTCTCCCACGCGGTGACCGCCACCGGCTCGCGGCTGGTGTTCCTCGCCGGCCAGACCGCCCTCGACATGGCGGGCGAGGTGGTCGGCGACACGCTGCCCGAGCAGTTCGAGACGGCCCTGGCGAATCTGCTCACCGCCCTCGCGGCGGCCGGCGGCGCGCCGCACGACCTCGCCCGGGTCACGGTGTACGCCACCGATGTGGCCGACTACCGCGCCCACGCGCCCGAACTGGGCCGGATCTGGCGGCGGCTGGTGGGCCGCGACTACCCCGCCATGGCCGTCGTCGGCACCGTACGGCTCTGGGACCCCCGGGCCCTGGTCGAGCTGGACGGCACGGCGGTGCTGCCCTGACCCCGTACCCCTGACCTTCCGGACAGCGCCAGTGATCGACTGGTGCCCCGGCGGGGCCGGGCTTACGGTCGATGGACAGGGCCCGCGGGCACTCCGTCCGCGCGCCCCGGCGCGTACGCGCGACCCGCGATGACGACCCGACGGCCAGGACCAGCGAATCCCCGGGCCACCGCCCGGGAGACCGGCGGCGGCCACGGGATGGCGCTGCTGGTCATCGCGTCCTGCCAGCTGATGGTGGTCCTCGACATCACCATCGTCAACATCGCCCTCCCGCACATCCAGACCTCGCTGAACTTCTCCACCACCAGCCTGTCGTGGGTGGTCAACGCCTACACCCTCACCTTCGGCGGCCTGCTGCTCCTGGGCGGGCGGGCCGGCGACATCCTCGGCCGCCGGCGGGTCTTCATGTTCGGCGTCGCGCTCTTCGCGCTCGCCTCCCTGCTGGGCGGTCTCTCCCAGTCCTCCGGCCAACTGCTCGCGGCGCGCGCCCTCCAGGGCGTGGGCGGCGCGATCGCCTCCCCCACCTCGCTGGCGCTGATCACCACCACCTTCCGGGAGGGGCCGGAGCGCAACCGGGCCTTCGCGGTCTTCTCCGCGGTCTCCGCGGGCGGCGGGGCGATCGGGCTGCTGGCGGGCGGGGTGCTGGTCGAATGGCTGGACTGGCGCTGGGTGTTCTTCGTCAACGTCCCGATCGCGCTGCTGATCCTCCTCGCGACCCGCCGGTACCTCCAGGAGTCCGAGCACCGCCCCGGCCACTTCGACATCGCCGGCGCGCTGACCTCCACCCTCGGCATGGTCTCGCTGGTGTACGGCTTCATCCGGGCGAGCGGGCACGGCTGGACCGACCGGCTGACCCTCGGCTCGTTCGCCGCCGCTGTGGTCCTGCTCGGTGTCTTCGTCCTGGTCGAGCGGGGCTCGAAGCAGCCGATCACCCCGCTGCGCATGTTCGCCGACCGCAACCGGGCGGGCACCTACGCGATCATGCTCAACCTCGCCGCCGCCATCTTCGGCATGTTCTTCTTCCTGAGCCTCTTCGTCCAGGACGTGCTGGGCTTCGGCCCGCTCCGCGCCGGGCTGGCCTTCCTGCCGGTCAGCGTCGTCATCGCGGTGGCCGCGAACATCACCTCCCGGCTGCTGCCGAGATACGGGCCCAAACCCTTCATGGCGGGCGGCGCGGTCCTGTCCGCCGCCGGACTCGGCTGGCTCACCCAGGTGGATGTCGACTCCACCTATCTGGGCAGTGTGCTGGGGCCCATGCTGGTCTTCAGTACGGGCATGGGCATGCAGTTCGTCTCGCTGACCCTCACCGCGCTCTCCGCCGTGCCCCGCGAGGAGTCGGGCGCGGCCTCCGGACTGCTCGCCTCCATGCAGCAGATCGGCGGCTCGCTGGGCCTCTCCATCCTGGTGACCGTCTTCGGCACGGCCAACCGCAACGCGACCCAGGAACAGCTCCCGTCCTTCCTCGCCCACGCGACCCCCGCCCAGAAGCTCGCCTTCCGGCGCACCGGCCTGCTCCCGCCGCCCTGGGGCGAGCAGGTCCTCGCGAGCGGGATCTCGGCCGCGTTCATCATGGCCGCGATCTTCGCGGTCGTCGCGGCGCTCATCGCCCTGCTGGTGATCCAGGTCCGCGCGGCGGATCTGGAACGCCTCAGGGGCGGCGCGCCCCCGGGGGAGTGAAGCGGCGCACCGCTTCTCACCGGGGCCGCGAGCTCAGCCCCGGCGCACCAGCGCGCGGACGCTCACCGCGATCCCGAGCGCACACCAGACCAGCAGTACGAGGAGGTCCCGCCCGCCCGTGCCGGAGCCGTCCGACAGCAGCCCCGCGCGGATCAGATCCCCGGCGGGCCGGAAGGGGAGCAGACCGTGGACCGTCTGGAACCACTCGGGCAGTCGGCTCGCCGGGAAGGTGATCGGGGAGAACAGCATCACGAAGAACACCAGCACCTGGGAGGCGAGCTGGGCGATCAGCGGGGGCAGGAGCACGGCGATCGCGTAGCCGACGGAGATGGCCGTGACCGCGCTCAGGACGGCCGCGGTCACCAGCAGGGGCCAGTCGACGGCGAAGTCCAGACCGTACCGCCACTCGGCCACGAGCACCGCGACGGGGATCCCCGGCAGGGTGACGACTAGCCACACCGTCAGATCGGCCAGCAGCAGGAGCGGGCGGGGCACGGGCAGCGCGCGCAGATACGTGAACGTGCCACTGGCGCGCGACTGCGCCACACCGTGCGGGACCAGGACGAGGCCGACGGCCATCAGCAGCACGGTGGGCGCGCCCGAGGAGAGGAACTCGGCGGCGGAGGCGTCGATGCCGGGGACGAGGAACCCGAAGCCGATGATGATGGCGGCGGCGAGCAGCGCCTGCACGATGAGGACCAGCGGGAGCGCCGTGCCGATCTGGGCCGTCGTCCAGCGCAGCAGGGTCCAGTAGACCGTCCGGAGGCCGGTGCGCGGCGGGACGCCGACGGGGACCGGGGCCCGGAGGGCGGAGCCGACGGCCTCACGCACGGCTGGTCTCCCTCTCGGTGGTGGCCGCGCCCGTGGCGGCGAGGTAGACGTCTTCGAGGCTGGTGGGAACCAGCGCGTAACTCTCGACGCGGCCGTCCGCGCGGAGCGCCGCGGCCCAGGCGACGGCGGCCTCCGCGTCGGCGGCGGCGAGGGTCAGCAGCACCCGCCGGCCGGCGCGGACGCGGCGGGCGATCGGGACCGGGACCGGGACCGGCGCGCGGGCGGGGTGCTCGGAGGGGTCCGAGGGGTCGGGGCCGTCCGGGCGCAGCGAGAGTTCGAGCCGCAGATCGTGGTCGGCGGTCCCGCGGAGCCGCTCCGGCGACCCGGCGGCGACGACCTTGCCGTGGTCGAGTACGACCAGTTCGTCCACCACGCGTTCGGCCTCCACGACATTGTGGGTGACGAGCAGTACGCCCGCGCCCTCGTCGCCCAGCCGGCGGACGGTGCCCCACAGGCGTCGCCGCCGGGCCGCGTCGACGTCATTGGTCGGCTCGTCGAGCACGACCAGCGGCACCGGCGCGACCGCGGCCATGGCGAACGCGGTCAGCCTGCGCACTCCGCCGGAGAGTCCGCCGCCGTCCGGCAGGGCCCTCCGGTCGAGCCACTCGTGCAGGTCCAGCTCCTCGGCGAGGGTGCGCACGGCGGCCCTCGCGTCAGCCCGGGACATACCCCGCAGCCGGCCCGCGATCTCGATCGCCGATCTGGGCGTCAGCCCGTCCAGCGGCGCCTGCGCCTGCGCCTGGAGCGCCACACAGCGGCGCGCCGCCGCCGGACGCGCGACCGCGTCCACCCCGGCCACCCGGATGGATCCGCTGTCGGGCCGCAGCAGGCCCACGATCTGTGAGACCAGCGTGGTCTTGCCCGCGCCGTTGTGCCCCAGCAGCCCGACGACCTTTCCCGGCCCGACCCGCAGACCGACCCGCTCATTCGCGAGGACCGAGCCGAACCTTCTCGTGAGGCCCTCGATCTCCAGCACCGCGCTCCCCATGGCCGCCGCTCCTCTCGTCACCCCTTCGCCGGGGTACCGGACAGATGAGCGATACCGGCAGTATTGAAATACCGTCGGTATCGCAATGCCATTGGTATCTGGATTCTGTTGGTACGTCAACTAGGGTGTGGGTATGGAACGAAGCCACTCGACGCCCGCGCCCCGGGTCCGGCGAAGCCGTGCCGAGCGGAAGCGGGAGACCCGCGACGCGCTCACCGTCGCCGCGCTCATGGCCTTCGCCCGCGACGGCTACCACGGAGCGAGCCTGGAGGGGATCGCCAACGAGGCCGGCTTCTCCAAGGGCGCGGTCTACTCGAACTTCGGCGGCAAGGCGGAGCTGTTCCTCGCGGTCATGGACCACAACCTCGAAACCCTCCGCGGTGAGGACTGGGACCCCTTCGCCCCGCCCGCGGGTCCGCCCGGCCCGGCCGCCGCCGCCCACGACGGTGGTGGTGGCGACGGCGACGGCGACGCGGCGGAGATGGTGCGCGGCTTCGGCCTCGCGATGCTGGAGTTCATCGCGACCGCCGCCCGCGACGAAACCCTCACCTCCCTCCTCCGCGCCCGCGTCCAGGTCATGCTCGACGCCTACGCCCGCGTCGCCTCCGAGACCCGTCCCCCCGGCGAGAACCTCCCCGTCGTGGACGTCGCCCAGCTCATGGCCGCCCTCGACCAAGGCGTCTCCGTCCTCGCCCTCAGCGGCATCTCCACCGTCGACACCACCCTCCTCCGCACCGGCCTCCGCCGCCTCGTCTCCCCGGCGACCGCCGCGACCGAACCCTCCCCGGAGCGGAGCGGCCACGCCTCCCCGCTCCCGGACGTCGAGCGCGTGGGGCGGCTCATCCGGGGCGCGGCGGACTCCTGAGCCGAGGGGCGGCCGGGGGTCATTCCCGCCGCGCGCCGACGGGGGCGGGGGCGGTCCGGCGGACCAGATCGGGAAGGAGCGCGGCGAGACCGAGTACGGCCAGTGCGGCTCCGAGCCACAGCGGCCCGCGCAGCCCGTGGGCGTCGACGGTCAGACCGCCGAGCGAGGAGCCGATGATGACGCCGAGGGTGATGAAGGAGGAGTGAACGCTGTTCACCAACGGCCGCGCGTTGCCGGCGCGCTGGACCCGGACGGCCATCGCCGGGTTCATGGTGACGCCCACCAGGCCGATGCCCATCATGAAGACCAGCGCCGGGACGGGGGCGTCGGCGAGCAGCGCGAAGCCGGTGAGGAAGACGGCGTTGAGCGCCAGGCCGCAGAGCAGGACGCCCAGGGTGTGCCGGTCGGCCAGCCGTCCGACGACGCTGTTGCCGACCACGGTGGCGGCGCCGTACGCGATGAGCAGCAGCGGGACCGTGCCGGTGCTGAAGCCGGTGACCTCGGTCAGTATCGGGTTGAAGTAGCTGAACACGGAGAACGTCGCACCGATGATCAGGGTGCTGGTGATGAGCGCCAGCCAGAGTCCGGGCTTCCTGAACACCGTCATCTCCTGCCGGAAGCCGCCCCCTTCACCGGTCCGCTCCAGTCGCGGCACCCCGACCGCCGTGCACAGTGCGGCGATCACCGTCAGAACGGCGATGCCCCAGAACGCGGCACGCCAGCCCAGGCGTTCCCCGATCAGGGTGGCCAGCGGCAGACCCAGCAGGGTGCCGAGCATCAGTCCGTTCATGGCCGTCGCGATGGCCCGGCCGCGTACTTCCGGGCGGGTCAGCCGCACGCATATGGAGATCGAGACGCCGAAGAACGCCTGCGAGGCGATGCCGGTGATGACGCGCGCCACCAACATGACGCCGTAGGAGGAAGCGGTGGCGGCCAGTGCGTTGCCCGCGAGGAAGACGGCGAACAACAGCATCAGCGCGTGCTTCTGCGGAATCCTCAGCACCGCCGCGGTCAGAAACGGCCCGCCCACGGCCATCGCCACCGCGAAGGCGGTGATGAGGTAGCCGATCCGGGGAATGGTCACGCCGAGCCCGTCGGCCATCTGAGGCATCAGGCCGGCGACCACGAACTCGCTGGTCACCATGGCGAAGATGCCAATGGCCAGGACGTATACGGCGCGGGGCACGGCCGGACCCGTCGGTCCGGCCGTGGGGCGCCGCCCTTCTAAGGACATGAGGGTTCCCTTCGAGATGTTTTGGATTGATCAGTGCAAAACCTGCCCAGGGTGAAACTCCCCGTCGCCGACGGGGTGCGTCACGGAGGAATCAACAGGTGAAGGCGTCCATCGCGGCCTCCGCGATGGCCTCCAGGGCGGCCCGGTCGGCACCGCCCTGCGCGGACACGCGCATTCCGCCGATCACGGCGTTCAGATACCGGGCGAGCGCCTCCGGGGTCCGGCCCGAGGAGACGCTGCCGTCGCGCAGACCGATCTCGATGACGCTTCGCAGGGCGGCCGTCCGCCGGTCCGTGTCCCGGCCCAGGAGCCGGCCGATGTCCGGCTCGCGGCCCGAGAGTTCCACGGTGGTGTTGACCCCGAGGCAGCCGACGCTGCGACCCCCCGGCCGGTTCCCCGCCTCGGCCTCGACGACGGAGGCCAGCAGCCGGCGGATCCTCTCCGCGGCGGGCAGGCCGGGATTCTCCAGGATGGCCGACTGGTTGGAGTTGGTCATGTCAACATACCGGGCAAGTGCCCGCTGGAACAGCTCCCGCTTGCTGTTGAACGTGTTGTAGAAGCTGCTGCGGCCCAGTCCCGTGGCCACGCACAAGTCCTCGGTCGACGTGGCCTCGTAGCCGTTCGCCCAGAAGGCGCGCATCGCCGCGTCGAGGGCCTGCGTCTCGTCGAACGTCCTGGGGCGCGCCATGCGGTGACGGTAACAGTTTTGTACTGACCAGTTCAATACGGGATTCCGGCGAGGCCGCGCTCGGAACATACGGGAACGGGAGGAATCCGGCTCCGCCCGGTGGCGGCGGCCCGGGAGGGCGCCACCGGCCCCAGGTTCATCCGTCATGCGATCACATGACTTCGACCAGGACTTCCGCCAGACGGCGATACGGCCGCGCTCTCGGGGCGTTCTGCCGCTGGCCGCCGTGTCCCTGCTGTGGGTGCGGGTGCGGGTGCGGGTGCGGGTGCGGGCCGCGGCGCTGCCTGCTCCTGCCGTACACGGACGCCGCGACTCCGGCCCGGCCATGCTCGTCGGCAACCGGGCCGGATCCGCGGCGTCCGTGTGTCAGATGTCCCGGAAGAGACCAGTCAGCGCGGTGACCTGCCACGATGAGGGCTCTTTGGCTGCTGACCTGCGCGAATGGTCTTTCATTTGTTTCATGCTCGTGCCGGTTGATGAAGTCGGAAGTCCCAGAAAAGTCCCAGAGAACTCCCACGGCTGATGGACGCCCTTTCGGTTCTCCTCGATGTAGGGCAGACCGCCGGGGCCGGGGCCTGCCCGCTGGCGGTCGTCCTTGATCGAACGACAGTACGGACTGCCCGGATCGCCCGTTGTCGACAAAGGATCTCGCACCTTGATGCCAAGCGGCTGACGTTTGGTCGATGCCATGCAGGACCGTTGGGTCCTGATGATCGATGACGACTCTGCGGTTGCCGTCGGCGATGAGTTGACGGAGCCCGCCAAGCCTCGGTTGCCTCATAGCGAGCGGCCCACCGCCCGCGCTCGGCGGGCGCGGGCGCAGGGCTTGATCGAGCGGATCGTCGCCGAGGGGGCGCGTCCGGATCACTGACCTTGATGACTACGAGATCGCGGAGTGGCGGCACGCTGTCAACTACGCGAAGTGCCACGGCCTGGAGCTGGCGGGCAAACGCATCGAGAAGATCCCCTCCGGAGATCCGGGGCTGGAGCTGTTCCTTGTGGAGGGGCCGTATCCCGATGCGCGGAGTCAGCGGCCGAAGGCGGCCGGGGGCCCGGTTTCTGTCCCCACCCGGCTGGGGCAGCTGCCCCCGGTGGTAGCCGCGCGTGCCGCTGACGGCCTGACTGCTCCGCATTCGGAACCGCCCCGGCCCAGGCGCGATCGAGTTGTAAGGGCTTGTCCGTTGCCGCTCTGATGGCCCAGAAGATCGCCGTCTGCCCCGTGTGCCCGCCGGCTACTCCAGTCAGGGTGCCCGTCGAGACGTCACTGCCATCTGCTCGGCGCGTTGCCCGACAGCAGGCGCACGCCCCTTAGATCGCTCCACAGCCAGCTGTGGGCGAGGTCTGTGGCGGGTGCGTCGGAGAATGGCAGGGCGTGCGAGGTGTATTGGCTGTTCACGTCGGGGACCCTCTCGCGACCGGGGGGTGGATCAAGCGTGAAGTCGGTCGTGGACGGGGCCGTTGGGTCAGCCGAGACGGGCCAGTACGTCACTCTTGTTCCTGCGAGGCCGCCGCGCTTGACGGTGCCCGTGAGAGTGGAGGGCAGCTGCGATGCCAGCCTTAGCGTAGGGCGCAGCCGGGGGAACCACTGGTCGCAAAGGTCTTGGTAGATGCTGAGCGCGCTCTCGAAGAGGTAGCACGTGTAGTCCAGCAAGGCTTCGTCGCTGTAGAAGTCTGAGATGTACATGCGTCCCGGGGCACGGGGGCGGTTGGGTACTGCGAAGGGTGCGTGGAGCAGACCATCTGGTTTGACTTCGATTCCGGATTCCAGGTCGGCGATCAGAGCGGCGAATTCGCTGCCCGCTGCCACAACATTGCCGTTGCGTGCAGAGGTGAAGGTCGACCGAACCGAGCCGGTATGCGCCTTAGCGGCCTGTGCTACCTCATCCACGTCCAGAGGGTTAAGGAAGAACCCTTTCTGGTTGACCAAGGCCCGACTCAGCGCCCACCGCCGCTCAGCCGCCCAAGTGCTGTTTCCGGTGAGATGGAGCTGGCGGCCCAAAATCTTTTCCAGGTGCTGGCTTATCCAGGTCAGCGACCACTGCCAAGGCCACCCCGGATATGAGAAAGCGGGCGTCGCGAATTGCATATAGGTAGGGAAGCCGGCGAAGGTACGCACATCCTCGTAATCGCTGCCTTGTGGCAGCTCGATAGCTTGTTCCTCTTGGCCTGGTCTCGGAGTGTTCTGAATAACCCCCCACAACTCAGTGCCGTGCACCTGGTATCCGAGGACGAGGGGCGGTGCGGGGACACGCTGATACAAGGCCAGGTCGGCAGCTGGCCCAAGAGCAGGAAGCCAGCGGGCAAGGGCGAAGTGAGCACGCTGCCCTGCTTCCGGGCTCAGCGTCGGCCCTTCGTTTCGTAGGCCCGAACCTTTAGGGAAAGCCTCGTCTACGACCCAGGCGGCCACGCCGGGATACCGTGCAACCAGGGGCTCCATGAGGCGGAGACACTGCTGCCAGCCAGCAGCCGCCAGTGCAAGCGCCAGAGGGTAACGCCATCGCTCGACCGCCTCAGACGAGACCCAAGCCTGCTCCGGAATGCCACGCTCCAGCAGTGCGCGACCTGCGAAATACTGCTCAAGGATCGGAAGCCCGAACCGCAGAGTCCGGCCTTGCCGTACTACGAGACGGGTCCTGCGGACCGCGCGACTCTGGGAGAGGCCGAGTTCGCCCTCGGCGACCGGACCGCCAGCTTGGACCGCCAGCCACGCGAGTTCCTCCAAAAGGTCCTCCGTGTCGTCTTCCGGTACCCCGCCCGCGCGCAGGGCACGTTGCACGAGGGCCTCGAGGAAGTCGATGCGCGATCTCGGCCGCCTCCAATCCTGCTCCTCCCGAGTGACTGCTGCGATGATGATGAACAAGGGCAACAACAGCGCCTCGCGAACAGCTGTTGACTCTGAGAAGGGCAGGTGCTGCTGCCCCAATCGCCTTGCTAGGGTCTTGGCTTCCTCGTAGCTCATCGGTGGCAAGGAGACCTCCTCGCCAGCGCTGGACTGCAGGCCCGGACGGGAAGTCATCAGCACCCGACTGCCGGGCCAAATTTGAACCATCTGACGTGCCTGATTCAAGAACCGCTGCGCTCGTGCCGCGTCGATCTCGTCGAGCCCGTCGAGCACGATCCGGACTCCCGAAAAGCCAGGGACACCAAGTGGCTCCACGGCCGATTCCACAGCCTGCTGCAGTGGTCCATGAATATCGTCCGCGTGTAGGTATGCGGGCAGCGGCGTATCTCCCTCTTGCGCCGCGTTCACATCCTCCTGATGGAGCCGTTCAGCAGTTACAGACTTCCCCGAACCGAACTCCCCGCTCAGGACCACCACCCCGGTCGGCTTCAGCGACACCAGCGTCTTCGGCCTTCGACCGACCACCGGATCGTCTGCGAGCTCGCTGGCCACCACGTCATCGAGGCCGGCTGCCTGCCACCGCGCGATAAGCCGGGCCCGCGAGGCGATCAGAAGCTCATAGAGAGCCTGACTTCTGCTGATTGCTCGCTGCTCGTCAGGGTCGGAGCGCCGACGCCGGATTTCCTCCTCGTGCAGACGCTTGAACCCCTGCAACTGCTCCACCGTGAAATGGATACCGTTGTCCCTGTCCACAAAGCTGTGATGCTTCTTGCAGAGAAGAATCATGTTTGGATAGGAGTTGCGCTCGGCCTTAGGCATAGCGGGATCGGCCCGGGGGCCACCGTCCGCCTCCGCAACGATATGCGCCTCTTCTCCCACGACTGTTTCAACCAGGCTCGCCGAGGTTCCGCTTAGAAATTCCTCAATCAGCCGTTCGTTGCAGCCAGGGAACGCGCACTCATTGCCCGCCTTCCCCCAGAGCAGCCGCCTGTCGGCGTCGCGCAACTGAGCCACTTCCACCCCCACCAACGACATATGTATGCCCACCAGTAGATCACTGGACGCCAGCGTCGCACCCGCACAGGCGTAGTCCGACACCTGTCGCTGCCTTTGCAAGCAGTGCGGCGGGCATTATCGGCGAGGACGATGATGACCTGCTCGTATCGGGTCCACCAGCCACGTGGTCGCTGGCGCCGAGAAGGCCCTGCGCGCCACCGTCACCGCCCCGCCAGACAACCGGCTGGGCATCCTAGACTGCTCCATCGGGTGACCGCGTTCACCATCGTTGGCCGCGAGCACGAGGTCGCCTCCTGTGGGTGCGCGACTTCGTCGTCACCGAGCACGGCATGGAGGTCGACGTGCCGGTGCCGAAGATCAAGCTCCGGAAGGTGAAGGTGCCGTTCGGCTCCCGGCCGAGCAGCTGCCCCGTGCGCGCATGGCGGGTCAGGAAGGCATCAGCCGCCTTGGCCGACCCGGACGATTTCGCGTACAAGCCGCTGCACAACAGGTGGCACACCGTCATGCCCGACGGGATTGCCCCAGAGACCATCGGCAACGTCATCACCCGGCTGGGCAAGGGGCCGAGCTGAACTTCCGCCCACCGGGCATTCTCCGCGCTGCGGACTGGCCACCAGCTCCAAGCGCGCTGGCGACGACCGCAAGGTCATCGCCAAACAGGGCGGATGGGTCGAGAACAGCGCCGCGATGGAGGGCTACTTCGAGGCTGGCGACGGCTGAGAGGAGAACGTGACGGTGAAGGTACTGCAGGACAGGCGGTCCGACCTGCCGAGTTGTCCCCATGATTGAGTATCCAGACCACTCGGGGAGGGGAAAGCGATGAACGAGGCCGGTCCAGAGTTTCCCGCGACGTTCGACCAGGAGTTCGTCCGGCAAGACGGACACCACGGCTACTTCGGCAGGAACGTGCTGAAGGGGCTGGTTGACGGGATGGAAGGCTTCCTGGAGGAGAAGCGGCGTACGCCGGGGCTCCGGAGCATGGGGCCGGTGGCGCTGGGCGCGTTTCTCTGGTTCGACGATCAGGAGCTGGCCTCCTGTCTCGCGCGGTTCGCCCACACCTGCGTGGTTGTCTCCAAGCAGGGGCGTAGTAAACGCGACCTGGAGAAGCTGAGCAAGCTCAAGCCGTTTGCCGATGGCGAAAATGGAATACTGGCCGGTGCCTTCGCCGAGTTGACCGGCCTGGACTGGCGGGAGAACGACCGCGCCAAGGTGCTGGGACCGGGCTCACCGATGCCCGACCCGGTGATTCCGCCACTGCGGACCATCGGGTTCCGCCGCCAGCCTAAGGGAGACATGGTGCCCTTCCTCCACACAAAGATCATGTTGCTCGGCGAGATGTGGTGGCACGACGAGGATGCCCTGGGCGGCGTCGCCGATGTTGTCGGCTTCCGCCCCGAACGGCTCTGGGTGGGTAGCGCGAACGCAACTTACCGGTCCAGAAGCAGCCTTGAGTTCGGGATGTGGCTCGATGACCCGCAGGCATTGGAGGCCGCGCAGACGTTTCTGGTCCAGCTGATGGCGCACTCCGAAGCCCTCGACCCGGATAGTGACCTCTTTCAGCCGGAGCTGCTCCCCGTGGACTTCGACGACGAGGCGTTCGCCGAGTACGTCTCGGAGTACGGGTGGGGCGACCCCGACGCCTGAACAGCGGCCGCCTTCCCATCGAGGCAGCCATCAAGCGCGTTGGCCAGGGAGGCGGGGGGCTGGTCGTTGGTCCCGCCGCGCCGGTGAACCACAGGTCCGGATCATGTCCGTAGACACCCGACGCCGACCTTCCGCTGAGTCGTCCCGGCAGCCTAGGCTCGATCGCCCCCTCCGTACTTGTCCGCAACCCGGTAGAGCTCGCATGGCTCGGGAGCGACGCCGTCCCCGTCACGCTCCGATCACTTCGGTCTGCTCCAGCGTCCCCTTGGGCACTGGCGGCAGGCGACATCCAGCCGGCCGTCTTGAGGTGGCTGATCCCCGAACCATGAGGCGTCGGAGCATGCGACCACTGCCGACTACCGAGGCTGATTGAACCGGCCGGGAGGTGTTCGTCAGGTCGTGTGTCGTCGGGCCTTAGCCACTTTTCCGTGGGTGACGAAACAGAACCGGCTCCGGAGGCCGTTTGGGTTTTCCCGTGCGATGGGACGGGTCGTGCCGGAATCCGCCAGTGGTTTTGGGGTCGCGAAGGGGTCTGGCGTCGTATTCGACCAGGGTAGCTGCAGTCCTGGCCGAACTCTGCTCCTCGAGTATCGCCTTCATGTTGGCGAAGCGCCGAGCGTGCGATTCCCTTTGAGGGCAGTTCGCCGACGGCAGACTAGTCCGGGCCTGATTTGACTGGATATTCTCGCCGGAGACATGTCAATCTTGATCATGTCGGCGTGATGGTCCTGCTGAAGAGGCATGGGGAGGCAGGTCGCCTCCTCCGTTCGGCTGCCTGCCAAGGCTTTTGGCGTACCCGAACTCTTCTCTCGCATGAAGCGCCAGCTTCGCGACTCGTCCATGAACGGCAAGTTGGGCTTCGTTGCCCACTCCTACCATGCAGTCCCCGGTTCGCGAAACCGGGGATTTTCCGGAGCCTTGTAGATGTCCTTCGGCGGTGAAGCCGGAAGGGCACCTTGTTCCGCTGCAAGCGCACCCCTAGTTCGAGGAGTCTCCCCTGTGACTGCCGTTGTTGATGAAACGTTCCTGCTGTCGGATCGCCAGCGAGACGACCTGCTGGATCAGGTCGGCCAATGTCCGCAGAATGGCCGTGCACTGCGTGCTTTCCTGTCGTCCATCGCCCTGGCGGCACTGAGGCCGCAGGAGGCATTGGCCCTGCGGGTGCGTGACGTGGATCTGCCTGATCAGGGCCCGGGCGAGCTGGTGATTCATCCTCGCCGTCTCAAGGATGGGGACGAGGCGGTGGAGGGGGCGGGTGTTGTGCGGGTCGTTCAGGCGAGCCCGGAACTCGTGGAGATTCTGAAGGAGGAGGTCGTCCGGCGCGGCCTTGGTCCCGAGGACCTGATGTTCACCCGCGATGACGGTCGGCCGTTGACCGGAGCCGTCTACCGCAGGGCATGGCGCCAGGCTCGGGAATCCGTCCTGGAGCCAAGCGAGTTCAGCTCGCCACTGGGCAGGAGCGTCTCCGACCTCCGGGACACCTGCATCGCAACCTGGCTGAGCGGTCACCGCACCGCTTGGGAGATCATCACGGTGGCTGATCGGACCGGCGTCAGCGCGTCTTCACTCGCCCGCCGCTTCCCGCACTGCTTCCAGCCGCCCGCCTCGGCCGAAGCCTCCAACGCTCTCATCGAAGCCGCCTTCGCCATAGCGGACCCGTATTGCGAACCGGCGCGCGCCGCACGGTAGCCGCAACGCGGTCCGATCGGCGGCCGGGTCGCAGATCCCAGCCCGTTGCCAACAAATGCTGCGGGCGGGGGACCTCGCCGTTCACCGCCCGCGGCCACTCGCTTCACTCACACAGGACTTTCCATGCCCGCATATCCACTTCCCGCGCCCTCCGTCGCTGTCGGTGCGGCATTCCTGAATGTCAAAGACGCGGCCGAGTACCTCGGCCTCTCGCCTCACACCCTCTACGTCTGGCGGCACCGGAGGCAGGGGCCGCCGAGCTTCCGTATGGGCCCACGAGGCCGCGTCATGTACCGCCGGGAAGCCCTGAACGCCTGGATCCGTGAACAAGAACAGGCCGACTCCCGCTCCAACATGGCCTTGAGCCCCCTCAACACTCCGCGCCACTACCGATCCGGCAGCACAGCGGTCGCCTGACCGATCGGTCGCCCCCCGTTTCCGTTCAAAGGACAGAATTGCCCGGCTACATAGAAGACCGATGGTTGAAGAAGCGCCCCAGCCGGGAGACCGGTAAGCGTGAACGTACCGCCATGTACGGAAAGTGCACCCGCTACCGGGTGAAGGCGATCCCGGGCGTCAGGGACCGTTCCTTCGACGTACTGAACGATGCCAAGACCTGGCTCGCGACAGCCCAGACCGACGTGCGGCGCCAGGAATTCATCGACCCCCGTGACGGCGATCTCTCCGTCAAGGACTACATCAGTGTGCACTGGTGGCCTTCCCAGAGCGGAGACCCGTCCACCATCGAGCGCATCGAACAACGGGTACGGCGCCACATCCTCCCGCACCTCGGAGCACTCCCCCTGAACGCCGTGGGGACCGACGTTCTCCGGAGCTGGAAGAAGCGGCTGGAACAGGACCTCGGGCCCACCTCCATCCGCCTCGTCTGGGCCACGCTTTCCAGCGTGCTCCAAGCCGCCGTCGAGGACCGCCGACTCGCCCGTAACCCCTGCCGCGCTAAGACCGTCCGGCCGCCGGCCGCTGCTCCGGGCAGGCTGGAGGCATGGCCGCAGGAACACGTACTGACAGTCCGCGCCGCCCTCCCGGACCGCTATCGGATCCTCGTGGAGATCGGCGCCGGTCTCGGCCTGCGCCAAGGCGAGGCGTTCGGGCTCGGCCTGGACGACTTCGACTTCGACGAGGGCGTCGTCCACATCCGCCGCCAGATCAAGATGGTGCGGGCGAGCCTGTGCTTCGCGCTCCCCAAAGGCCGCAAGGTCCGCGACGTGGCACTGCCCTCCAGCGTCGGGGAGGCGGCACGACAGTACGCGACCGCGTTCCCGTCCGTGCCGGTCACCATGGCCTGGGACGACCCCCGCCCACCGGAGACACCGGTGGAGGCCAAGCACCGCCGGCCCAGGACGTACAACCTGCTCGTGACCGGCCGCGAACGCAAAGCGATCAACCGGAACTACTTCAACTCCTACATCTGGAAACCCGCACTCACCAAAGCTGGCGTGATCGGCGGCCTGGAGCAGCGTGCCGACGGGCAGCGCGTCTGGGAACCCTCCCGCGAACACGGCTTCCACGCGCTGCGCCACTTCTATGCCTCGGAGCAGCTGGAGGCCGGTGAGTCGGTCGTCTCACTCGCTCAGTGGCTCGGACACACCGACCCCGGGTTCACCCTGAGGAAGTACGCGCACTTCCTGCCGCGCGCGGGCGCCCGCGGCACCGCCGCCATCGACGCCCTGTTCGGCTAGCCAGGAGGGTCCCCGAACGCCCCAGGGGCCCCAAAGTCCCAGAGAAGTCCCACAGACGCCGCCGCACCTTCACCTGACCTACGTTTCAGCAGGTCAGGCAGGGTGCGGCGGCGTCCATATGTCAAATGTCCCGGAAGATCTCGATCTGCGCGCCCACCGAGTTCAGACGCTCCGCCAGCTCCTCGTAACCCCGGTTGATGACGTACACATTGCGCAGCACGGAGGTGCCCTCCGCCGCCATCATCGCGAGGAGTACCACCACCGCGGGGCGGAGCGCGGGCGGGCACATCATCTCGGCCGCGCGCCAGCGGGTGGGGCCCTCGACGAGGACGCGGTGGGGGTCGAGGAGTTGGAGACGGCCGCCGAGGCGGTTGAGGTCGGTGAGGTAGATGGCGCGGTTGTCGTAGACCCAGTCGTGGATGAGGGTCTGGCCCTGGGCCACGGCGGCGATCGCGGCGAAGAAGGGGACGTTGTCGATGTTCAGGCCGGGGAACGGCATGGGGTGGATCTTGTCGATCGGGGCTTCGAGCTTGGAGGGGCGCACGGTCAGATCGACCAGCCGGGTGCGGCCGTTGTCGGCGGTGTACTCGGTGGAGCGGTCGTGGTCGAGGCCCATCTCCTCGAGGACGGCCAGCTCGATCTCCAGGAACTCGATCGGGACGCGGCGGATGGTCAGCTCGGACTCGGTGACCACGGCGGCGGCCAGCAGGCTCATCGCCTCGACCGGGTCCTCGGAGGGGGAGTAGTCGACGTCGACGTCGATGGTGGGCACGCCGTGGACGGTCAGGGTGGTGGTGCCGACGCCCTCCACCCGTACGCCCAGGGCCTCCAGGAAGAAGCAGAGGTCCTGGACCATGTAGTTGGAGGAGGCGTTGCGGATGACCGTGACGCCGTCGTGGCGGGCGGCGGCGAGCAGCGCGTTCTCGGTCACGGTGTCGCCGCGCTCGGTCAGGACGATCGGCCGGTCGGGGGAGGTGTCGCGCTCGACCTCGGCGTGGTAGAGGCCCTCGGTGGCCGTGATGTCCAGGCCGAAGCGGCGCAGTGCGATCATGTGCGGCTCGATGGTGCGGGTGCCCAGGTCGCAGCCGCCGGCGTACGGCAGCTTGAAGACGTCGAGCCGGTGCAGCAGCGGACCGAGGAACATGATGATCGACCGGGTGCGGCGGGCGGCCTCCGCGTCGATGGCGTCCATGTCGAGCTGGGCGGGCGGCACGATCTCCAGGTCGACGCCCTCGTTGATCCAGCGGGTCCGGACGCCGATGGAGTTGAGGACCTCCAGCAGACGGAAGACCTCCTCGATGCGGGCGACCCGGCGCAGCACCGTACGGCCCTTGTTGAGGAGGGAGCCGCAGAGCAGCGCCACGCACGCGTTCTTGCTCGTCTTGACGTCGATCGCGCCGGAGAGCCGACGGCCGCCGACCACGCGCAGATGCATGGGACCGGCGTAACCGAGGGACACGATCTCGCTGTCGAGCGCCTCACCGATGCGCGCGATCATCTCAAGGCTGATGTTCTGGTTGCCGCGTTCGATGCGGTTGACCGCGCTCTGGCTGGTGCCGAGAGCCTCGGCCAGCTGCGTCTGCGTCCAGCCGCGATGCTGCCGTGCGTCACGGATGAGCTTGCCGATGCGTACGAGGTAGTCGTCTGCCATGCGGTTGAGGTTATCTCAGATATGAGATGTGGCGCGCGCCGGGGGTGGCGTTCGAGTGAAACCCCGGCGCTGCTTCGAACCTCCCTCTGACGATCCGTCGACCGGGCCGCCCGGTCAAACCGGGGGCCGCCGTACGGGTGTCGGCACGCCGCCCGGCACGGCGTGGCACCCGCCCCGGGGACGGCCAGGTCGGGGCCCGGCCGACCCGCTCGCCGCCCGGCCGGGGCCGCCGGCCCGAACTCGCCCCCGTCGCCGGGAGAATGGCCGGATCCGGCGGCACGGCATGCTGTCCGCGTGAATTCCCCGACTCGCCGGACCCGGACCCAGGCCCACCCCCAGACCCAGAACCAGCCCCAGGCTCCCCCTCAGACCCAGAACCAGGCCCACCCCCACGCTCCGCCCGCCGCCGCCGGCGAGATGGTCGTCTGCGGCGACGACGCCCTCGCCCTCCGGCTGGCCGCCGAACTGCACGGCCTCTACCGCCAGCGGGTGACCCTCCTCACCCCGGACGCGAGCCTCGCCCCGGAGCCCAGCCCCGGCACACTGCGGGTGCTGGAACACGAGACGCCCGACCGCGCCACCCTCCGCGCGGCCGGCGTGGAACGGGCCGACGCGCTCGCGCTGATGTACGAGGACGACGAGACGAACATCCGGGGGGCCATGGCCGCCCGCAGGCTCAACCCCCGGCTGCGCCTGGTGATCCGGCTCTACAACCGCAAGCTCGGCCAGTACCTCGCCGAACTCCTCGACCAGGCCGCGCAGGTGGCCGGCGTCGACCGGGCCGCCGTGGAATCCCTCACCACCGTCCTCTCGGACGCCGACACCGCCGCCCCCGCGCTGGCCGCCACCGCCGCCGCGGGCACCAGCAAGATCGTCCAGGCGGACGGCCTGCTGCTGCGGGCCGCCGAGCGGCCACCGCCCCGCCCCGGCGAGAGCGCCGAACCGGGACTGTGCACCCTCGCCCTGCTCTCCTCCACCACCACCGACCCCGCCGGCACCGAGGGCACCGACGCCAGCGGCGCGCAGGGCCCGCGGCTGCTGCCCGACGACGAGGAGGTCGCCGGGGCAGCGGGCCGGGGCAGCCTCGTCCTGGAGACGATCTCGCCCAGCGGCCCCACCGGCACGCCACGCCGGATCAGCGCCGCCGCGCTGCCCGTCGGAGAACTCTTCTCCCGCCGGGTCCGCTGGTCCCTGGCGGGCTTCGCGATCGCGGTGACCGCCCTGGCCGTCGCCGCGTGGATCACCCAGGACGCCCACCCCCTGCACGCCGCCTACATCACCCTTCTGGACCTCTTCGCCATCAACGAACCCGCGGTCGACGCGAGCACCGACCGCCAGCTGCTGCAACTCCTCGCCGGACTCGCCGGACTCCTCCTGCTCCCGGTCATGGTCGCCGCCGTCCTGGAGGCGCTCGGCTCCTTCCGCTCCGCCACCGCCCTGCGCCGCCCGCCCCGGGGCCTGGACGACCATGTCGTCCTGCTCGGCCTCGGCAAGGTCGGCACCCGTGTCCTGGCCCGCCTCCGCGAACTGGGCATACCCGTCGTCTGCGTCGAGGACGACCCCGACGCCCGGGGCATCGCCCTCGCCCGGAGCCTGCGCGTCCCCGTCGTCCTCGGCGACGTCACCCAGGAGGGCGTGCTCGAAGCCGCCAGGATCCACCGCGCCCACGCGCTCCTCGCGCTCACCAGCTCCGACACCACCAATCTCGAAGCCGCCCTGTGCGCCCGCGGCCTCTCCCCCCGGCTGCGGGTGGCACTGCGGCTGTACGACGACGAGTTCGCCACCGCCGTCTACCGCACCCTGCGCGCGGCCCACCCCGACGCCCTCACCCGCAGCCGCAGCGTCACCTCCCTCGCCGCGCCCGCCTTCGCCGGGGCGATGATGGGCCGCCAGATCCTCGGCGCCATACCGGTCGAACGCCGCGTCCTGGTCTTCGCCGTCTTCGACGTCGGCGAACTGCCCGGGTTCGAGGGCCGGACCATCCAGGAGGTCACCCGGCCGGGGACCTGGCGGGTGCTCGCCCTGGACACCGCCGCCCCCGACGACCGCCGCCCCGACCTCTCCGCCGGTCACCACCACGACGACGGCACCGCCCACACCTCCGGGCTCCTCTTCGACCTGCACCCCGGCTATGTCCTGCGCCACGACGACCGCATGGTCCTCGCCACCACCCGTCAGGGCCTCGCCGACCTGCTCAGCACCCGCGCCGGGAGATAGCCGGACAACGGCCGGGGCCGGGCCCTCCCGCCCGGACGGCCCACACGGGCGGAACCGCCCGGGGCCCACCGTTCGTTGACGCGACGGACAGGGCCGGGACGGCTCTGCCACGGGCGAGGAGAGAACCGATGGAGAACGCCGGGACGGCCGGGACCGTCGACGCGGTCGTCGTGGGCGCGGGGATCAACGGCCTGGTGGCCGCCGCCGAGCTGGCGGCGGCCGGCTGGTCGGTCGCCCTGCTGGAGCGGAACGCGGACATCGGCGGATTCATCGCGACCGAGGAGCGCACCCTCCCCGGCTATCTCCACGACACCTACTCCTCCTGGCACCCCCTGTTCGTCTCCGGCCCCGCCCACGCCGTCCTGGGCGAGCGGCTGCGAGAGCACGGCCTCACCTACCGCAATACGGAGGAGTGGGTCACCGCGAGCGTGGCCGACGACGGCCGCACCACCCTCGCCCACCGCGACCCCGAGCGCACCGCCGACGGCTTCGCCGACCCGGCCGACCGCGCCGCCTACCTCGCCGTACTGCGCCGGTACGAGAGGAACATGGAGTCGCTCGGCGGACTGCTCGGCGGCGAGCCGCGCTCGCCCGCGGCGCTGCGGCACATCGCCCGGCTCTCCCGCGACGGCGGACGCGCCGGACTCGAACGGTGGCTGCGCTCACTGGCCTCGGGCGGCCGGGGATACGCCCGCTCGGAGTTCCGGGGCGGCGAGGTCGACCATCTGTACGCCCCCTGGCTGCTGCACACCGGGCTCTCGCCCGACCAGGCCTCGGGCGGCTTCATGCTGCCGCTGCTCGCCGTCACCCTGCACGGCTTCGGCCTCCCCGTGGCGGCCGGCGGCTCGGGCCGGTTCCTGGACGCCTTCCGCTCGCTGCTCGACTCCCTCGGGGTCCGCGTCGAGACCGGCACCGAGGTCGAGCGCATCGTCGTGGAGCGGGGGCGCGCGGTCGGCGTGGCCGCCGGGGGCCGGACCGTCCGGGCCCGCCGCGCGGTGCTCGCCTCGGTCACCCCCACCGCGCTCTACGGGGAGCTGCTCCCCGAGGACGCCGCCGTCGGAGGCCTGCGCGAGGAGGCCGCGCGCTTCCGCCCCGGCCGGGGCGCGATGCAGATCCATGTGGCCCTCTCCGCCCCGCCCGAGTGGCGGGACGGCCGGCTGGCCGCGATCCCGCTGATCCATCTCTCCGACGGCTCCGGCAGCACCGGCATCGCCTGCGCCGAGGCCGAGGCGGGACTGCTGCCCCGGCGTCCCACCGTCGCCGTCGGCCAGCAGTACGTCCTCGATCCCTCCCGGGTCCCGGCGGGCGCGGGCGCCCTCTGGCTCCAGCTCCAGGAAGTCCCCTTCACCCCGCTCGGGGACGCGGCGGGCGAGCTGGACATCACCGCCGGCTGGACCCCCGAGCTGGCCCGGGGGTACGCCGACCGCGTTCTCGACCGCGTCGCCGCGCACGCGCCCGGTCTGCGCGAGAAGATCCTCGCCGTGGACGTCCTCACCCCCGTCGACCTCGCCGCCCACAACCCCAACGCGATCGGCGGAGACCCCTACGGCGGCTCCGCCGAACTCGACCAGAGCTTCCTCTGGCGTCCTCTCCCCGGCTCCGGCCGGCACACCACCCCCCTTCCCGGTCTCTGGCACATCGGCGCGTCCACCCACCCCGGGCCGGGCCTCGGCGGAGCCTCCGGCCACATGGCCGCCACCGCGCTGACCAGCGGGTGACGGCGGACGACCGGGTCACCCGGCCCTGCCGGCGGACACCGCCGACGGGCGGCGGGTTCCCGAGGCCCGGGCCTGGGCCTCGGCCTCGGCCCGGGCCTCCGCCTCCGCCTCGCCCGAGATGCCGCACGGCCGCGCCCCGGTGGACGCTGGTCAGCAGGTGCTCGCCGATGTCCCGCAGGGCGTGCGCGCCGATCCGCGAGCGCATGCCGACGCCCCCGCCGGGACCGTCCGGACGGGGGCGTGACGGTGAACACCGGCCGCCCGGGCATGACCGAGCCGCACCGATGTACTAGAGTTATCTCGACATCGAGATATCTGCCGAAGACGTGCCGCAGCCGCCACTCGGTAAGGGTTACCTAACTAAGCCCTACCTTAGCGGATCGGCGAGGAGCCGTGGCGGCAGCATGGACGTAGTACGCGCACATTGATGAAGGAGACTGTCGTGTCGGCGAACAGCTTCGACGCCCGCAGCACGCTGCGCGTGGGCGACGAGTCTTACGAGATCTTCAAGCTGGACAAGGTCGAGGGCTCCGCACGCCTCCCGTACAGCCTGAAGGTTCTCCTGGAGAACCTGCTCCGCACCGAGGACGGCGCGAACATCACCGCCGACCACATCCGGGCGCTCGGCGGCTGGGATTCCCAGGCGCAGCCCAGCCAGGAGATCCAGTTCACGCCGGCCCGCGTGATCATGCAGGACTTCACCGGTGTTCCCTGTGTCGTGGACCTCGCCACGATGCGTGAGGCCGTGAAGGAACTGGGCGGCGATCCGGCGAAGATCAACCCGCTGGCCCCGGCCGAGCTGGTCATCGATCACTCCGTCATCGCCGACAAGTTCGGTACGCACGAGGCCTTCGCGCAGAACGTCGAGCTGGAGTACGGCCGCAACCGGGAGCGCTACCAGTTCCTGCGCTGGGGCCAGACCGCGTTCGACGAGTTCAAGGTCGTCCCGCCGGGCACCGGCATCGTCCACCAGGTGAACATCGAGCACCTGGCCCGTACGGTCATGGTCCGCAAGGGCCAGGCGTACCCGGACACCCTCGTCGGCACCGACTCGCACACCACCATGGTCAACGGCCTCGGTGTGCTGGGCTGGGGCGTCGGCGGCATCGAGGCCGAGGCCGCGATGCTGGGCCAGCCGGTCTCCATGCTCATCCCGCGGGTCGTCGGCTTCAAGCTGACCGGTGAGCTGACCCCCGGCACCACCGCCACCGACCTGGTGCTGACCATCACCGAGATGCTGCGCAAGCACGGTGTCGTCGGCAAGTTCGTGGAGTTCTACGGCGAGGGCGTCGCCGCCACCTCGCTCGCCAACCGCGCCACCATCGGCAACATGTCGCCGGAGTTCGGCTCCACCGCCGCGATGTTCCCGATCGACGACGAGACGCTCAAGTACCTGCGTCTGACCGGCCGCGACGAGCAGCAGGTCGCGCTGGTCGAGGCGTACGCCAAGGAGCAGGGCCTCTGGCTGGACCCGGCCGCCGAGCCCGACTTCTCCGAGAAGCTGGAGCTGGACCTCTCCACGGTCGTCCCCTCCATCGCCGGACCGAAGCGCCCGCAGGACCGGATCGTCCTCGCCAACGCCTCGCAGCAGTTTGCCGTCGACGTGCGCAACTATGTCTCGGACGACGAGGAGGCGGGCAAGGAGTCCTTCCCGGCCTCCGACTCCCCGGCGAGCGCCAACGGCGTGCCGTCGCGCCCGACCACGGTCACGGCCCCCGACGGGTCCACGTACGAGATCGACCACGGCGCCGTCACCGTCGCCGCGATCACCTCCTGCACCAACACCTCGAACCCGTACGTCATGGTCGCCGCCGCGCTGGTGGCCAAGAAGGCGGTCGAGAAGGGCCTGACCCGCAAGCCGTGGGTCAAGACCACCCTCGCCCCGGGCTCCAAGGTCGTCACCGACTACTTCGACAAGGCGGGGCTCACCCCCTACCTCGACAAGGTCGGCTTCAACCTCGTCGGCTACGGCTGCACCACCTGCATCGGCAACTCCGGCCCGCTGCCGGAGGAGGTCTCCAAGGCCATCAACGAGCACGACCTGGCCGTGACCTCGGTGCTCTCCGGAAACCGGAACTTCGAGGGCCGGATCAACCCGGACGTCAAGATGAACTACCTGGCCTCCCCGCCGCTGGTGGTCGCCTACGCCATCGCGGGCTCCATGAAGGTGGACATCACCCGCGACGCCCTCGGCGTCGACCAGGACGGCAAGCCGGTCTACCTCCAGGACATCTGGCCCACCGAGGCCGAGGTCAACGACGTCGTCGCCAACTCCATCGGCGAGGACATGTTCAACAAGTCCTACCAGGACGTCTTCGCGGGCGACGCCCAGTGGCAGGCGCTGCCGATCCCGACCGGCAACACCTTCGAGTGGGACACCGAGTCCACCTACGTCCGCAAGCCCCCTTACTTCGAGGGCATGACGATGGAGACCACCCCGGTCTCCGACATCTCCGGCGGCCGGGTGCTCGCCAAGCTCGGCGACTCGGTCACCACCGACCACATCTCCCCGGCCGGTGCGATCAAGGCCGACACCCCCGCGGGCAAGTACCTCACGGAGCACGGCGTCGAGCGCCGCGACTTCAACTCCTACGGCTCGCGCCGTGGCAACCACGAGGTCATGATCCGGGGCACCTTCGCCAACATCCGGCTGCGGAACCAGATCGCGGCCGGCACCGAGGGCGGCTTCACCCGCGACTTCACCCAGCCCGACGCGCCGGTGTCGTTCATCTACGACGCCTCGCGCAACTACATCGAGCAGGGCATCCCGCTGGTCATCCTGGCGGGCAAGGAGTACGGCTCCGGCTCCTCCCGCGACTGGGCCGCCAAGGGCACCGCGCTGCTCGGCGTCAAGGCCGTCATCGCCGAGTCGTACGAGCGCATCCACCGCTCCAACCTCATCGGCATGGGCGTCCTGCCCCTCCAGTACCCGGAGGGCGCGTCCGCCGAGGCCCTCGGTCTCACCGGCGAGGAGACCTTCTCCTTCACCGGCGTCACCGAGCTGAACAACGGCACCACGCCGCGCACGGTCAAGGTCACCACCGACACCGGTGTGGAGTTCGACGCGGTCGTCCGCATCGACACCCCCGGCGAGGCCGACTACTACCGCAACGGCGGCATCATGCAGTACGTCCTGCGGAACCTCATCCGAGGCTGACGGACACACCCGTCGAGGGCCGCGTCACCGCTTCACGGCGGGGGCGCGGCCCTTTCGCGTACCCGTCGCCGCCCGATCCGCTCAAAGCTCGCTCAAAGCCCGTTCGAAGCGGGCGGGCCACGGCGGGATCCACGCGTGCGGCGTGGAGGCCGAGGGGAACCTCTCAAGGTCGTTCATCACCCAGAACCGCGGGCCGGGACCAGCCGCTGTGTCCCGGCCGCAGCGGATCCGCCGACCCCGAAAGGCCCCACCTCATGGCTGATGTGTTCCGCAAGCTCCTCGTCCCCGTCCTTCTCACCCTGACGTCCCTGGGGCTGCCCTCGGTCGCCGTGGCGGATGCCGCCCCCGACGGGCTGGGGCCGACCGCCGGCAACATGTGTCTGAACAGCGACTATCCGAGGACCCGCATCGTCAACGTGGAGTCCTGCAACTCTGGCTCCGGTCAGCGCTGGACGGTGAGCGGTGAGCAGATCTCGCAGTCCGCGCATCCGGGCATGTGTCTGAGCAGTGACTATCCGAGGACCCGCATCGTCAACGTGGAGTCCTGTAACTCCGGGTCCCGTCAGCGCTGGACGGTCAGCGGCGAGCAGATCTCGCAGTCCGCGCATCCGGGCATGTGTCTGAGCAGTGACTATCCGAGGACCCGCATCGTCAACGTCGAGTCGTGCAACTCCGGCTCCCGCCAGCGCTGGACGGTCAGCGGCGAGCAGATCAGCCTGACCGCGGTCTGACCTTCCGGGCCGGCCCCGGAGGCCGCCCGGAAGCGGCCTGAGACGCCAGGAGAGCCCCGCCGGCGCGGCGGGGCTCTCGTGCGTGCGGCGAGGGCGAGGGCGAACGCGAATCGGATGCCGGTACCGGATATCGAACTCCCCCTATGAAGCGGTGAAGAATTCCAGCCACCTGGCTTTCGGTTGAAGATTGACCGGATTACCCTCGGATTCCCTGGGCGTCAGCGATTTCACCCCTCCGGGGGCACTCGATGTCCTTGCCGCTGATATCGCCCGGTATTCCTTCGGTCAACCCGCCCTCGGCTCCGGAGGTCCCTTTCCGGCCGTCTGTTCCGGTATCGACGGCTGCCGGGAGCCGCCAACCGCATTGTTCCGGTCGGGCGGCAGTTCGGTCGCGTCGAAGGGGAAAGCGATTTCTGTCTCCGGGCTCAAGGGCCGCCCCGGCACGCTCCGTCGTCATCGGCGAGGCGTCCACAACCAGCGCGGTGGTGAACGGAGTTGGCCCGTGGAGGGGTGTGCCGGACTCCGTCGATACCCCGCTCCCGCCCTCGTGTCCCCTTTTCAGGGCGCGAAGGCGCATGCGGACAACGTTGTCGATTCCGTGTCGCAAGCTCCAGTAGGGAGGGAAGTGACCATAGATGTCAAGAGTTCTGACGCTGTCTTTAGGCTGGAACCGTGTGTTCCGCGAGGATTGACATGGCTGAATGTCCGTGAAGGGTGCTCAGATATCCGGGAGGTCTCAACTCGGGAAAGACTGTTGCCCAACCATGCTTTCGATCTTGCTCCGTCGAGGCGAAGTGGACTATACCTGTCGGCACCCGCAAGGCTGTTGCACACAGTGCCGCGGGCAGGGGGGAACCAGGACTCGGACAGCCGTGCGTCTATTCGCTGCTGCCCGGATTCCGTTCTCACCGCCGACCCTTACAGACCGAGCTTCCATGTCTCCCTCCGGGAGGCAAAGCAACTGACCGCGGTGGCGGGGCCCTTCGCCTGAGGCGATATCGACGGGCGACTTTCACCGCCTGAGTCCTGATGAAGGCGAGGACTTGAGCATGGGATCCACCTCCGCCCACAACAATGAGGGTCTCGGCCGTCGTAATCTGATCAAGCGCTCCGCTGCGCTCGGCCTGATCACCGTGCCCACGATGGGCTTCCTCTCCGCCTGTGCCACCGGCGGCGGCCCGGAGGACAAGCCGACCGCCAAGGAGACCGGTACCGTCTCGGCGAAGAACCCGCTCGGCGTGAAGAACGGCGTCGCGCTGGAGGCGTTCATCTTCAAGGGCGGCCTCGGCGACCAGTACGCCAAGGACGCGGAGGCCGACTACAAGACGACGTACCAGGCCGAGGTCAAGCACACCGGCACCCAGGAGGTCGGCCCGAAGCTCACCCCCCGCTTCGCGGGCGGCAACCCGCCGGACGTCATCGACAACTCCGGCGCCAACCACCTGGACATGAACAAGCTCTCCAGCCAGGGGCAGCTCCAGGACCTGGGCGTACTGCTCGACGCGGCGTCGCTGGACGACCCGAACAAGAAGGTCCGCGACGTCATCCACCCCAGCACCCTGGAGAAGGGCAAGCACGGCGACAAGTTCGACGTGCTGTACTACGCCTTCACCATCTACGGCACCTGGTACTCCCAGAAGCTGATGCAGGACAAGGGCTGGACCTACCCCAAGACCCTCGACGAGATGGTCAAACTCTGCGGCGACATCAAGAAGGAGGGCATCGCGCCCTGGACGTACGCGGGCAAGTACCCGTACTACGTCCACTTCAATCTGTTCGCCCAGATCGCCAAGATCGGCGGCATGCCGGCCTGGATCGAGATCGACAACCTCGAACCGAACGCCTGGACCAAGAACGACGCGGTCAAGCAGGTCATCGAGCACTACGAGGAGCTGGCCGCCAAGAAGTACTTCCTGGAGGGCAGCGAGGGCCTGACCCACATCCAGTCCCAGACCTCCTGGACCAAGAACAACGCCGTCTTCATCCCCAACGGGTCCTGGGTCGAGAACGAGGCCGCGCCCACCACCCCGAAGGACTTCGGGATGTCGGTCGGCGCGCTGCTGGACGGCACCGGCGACAAGCTGCCCTCCGGCACCCTGCGCGGCGAGCCCAGCGAGCCGTACATCGTCTCCGCCAAGGGCAAGAACCCGCTCGGCGGCATGGAACTGCTGCGCATCATGCTCTCCAAGAAGCACGCGCAGAACTTCGCCACCAAGGTCAAGTCCCTGACCTGCGTGGTCGACGCCACCGAGGGCATGACCCTCTCCCCGGGCCTCGCCTCGGCGAGCGCGGCGGTCAAGGCGGCCGGTGACAACCTCATCAGCCTCCAGCTCCAGGAGTGGTACCCGGCCCTCACCGACGAGAAGATCGGCGGCCTGACCGGCCAGCTGCTCACCGGTGACCTCAAGGCGTCGGAGTGGATCAAGAAGACCCAGGCGGAGGCCGACAAGGTGGCCCAGGACAGCGCGGTCACCAAGTTCAAGCGCGCCGGCTGACACCGACACCGACAGGCCATCCGTCCTAAAGAATGAGGGGAAGGGCCGGGAAGCAGATGCAACACGGCAAATACCGATTCATCGTGGGCTTCCTGGCCCTACCTTTGATCATCTACGGCGTCTTCGTGCTCTCGCCGTTCGTCCAGGCCTTCCAGATCTCCCTGACCGACTGGTCGGGACTGGTCGGCACCGCCAACTTCGTCGGCCTGGACAACTTCGAACGGCTCTGGGAGAGCGACGACTTCTGGAACGCGCTGCGCCACAACGTCTACATGCTGGCGCTGGTCCCGGTGGTCACCCTCGGAATGGGCCTCTTCTTCGCCTTCATGCTCAATGTGGGCGGCCGGCGCAAGAAGAACGAAGTGGTCACCGGTGTGACCGGGTCGAAGTTCTACAAGTTCGTCTTCTTCTTCCCGCAGGTCATCTCCATCACCATCGTCGCGGTCATCTGGTTCAACATCTACAACCCCGACCCCAACGACGGCATGCTCAACTCACTGCTGGGCGCGGTCGGTCTGGACAGCCTCCAGAACTCCTGGCTCGGCGAGAAGAGCATCGCCCTCTGGTGCATCAGCGCGGTCATGGTCTGGGGCCATGTCGGCTTCTACGTGGTGCTGTTCTCCGCGGCGATGGCCTCCATCCCGCGAGACATCTACGAAGCGGCGCTGCTGGACGGCGCCAACCGCTTCCACACCTTCTTCAAGATCACCCTCCCGCTGCTGTGGGACGCGGTGCAGACCGGCTGGGTGTACATGGGCATCATCGCCCTGGACGCCTTCGCCCTGGTCCAGATCATGTCGGTGAACAACGGCGGACCCGACGGCGCGACCGATGTCATGCCGCTGCGGCTGTATGTCACGGCCTTCCGGGACAGCCAGTTCGGCTACGCCTCCGCGATGGGAATCGCGATGCTCATTGTCACGATGACGTTCGCACTGCTCACCATGCGCTTCGCGCGGCGTGAGCGAGTCGAGTTCTAGGGGTACGGCGGATGACGACCGAAGAGATCGATGCGGTGGCGAAGCTCGACACGCCCACCCCCCGTGCCACCGGGGCCGACGACCCGGCGGCGAAGAAACGCGTCGGCACCGAGGGCGGGGTGCTGAATGTCTTCTCGCACGGCATTCTCGTCGTCTGGGCGCTGATGGTCGGTGTGCCGCTGCTGTGGGTGCTCTGGAGCGCCTTCAAGGACAGCAACGGCATTCTGACCGATCCCTGGGGGCTGCCGACCACCCTCCACTGGGAGAACTGGTCCAACGCGTGGAACGACGCGAACATGGGCCAGTACTTCATCAACACCGCCATCGTGGTGGGCGGTTCGGTGGTGGGCACCATGGTGCTGGGCTCCATGGCGGCCTATGTGCTGGCGCGCTTCACCTTCCCGGGGAACAGATTTATCTACTACCTGTTCGTGGCGGGCATGTCCTTCCCGGTGTTCATGCTGGTGATCCCCCTCTTCTTCGTGCTGAGGGATTTCCCGGGCAGTACGCTGCTGGCCACGTACCACGGACTGATCCTGGTCTACATCGCCTACTCGCTGCCCTTCACCGTCTTCTTCATGACCTCCTTCTTCCGTACGCTGCCGAACTCGGTGGCGGAGGCGGCGATGATCGACGGAGCCTCGCACAGCCGGACGTTCTTCCAGGTGATGCTGCCGATGGCCAAGCCCGGTCTGATCAGCATCGGCATCTTCAACTTCCTGGGGCAGTGGAATCAGTATCTGCTGCCGATGGTCCTCAACCAGCAGGAGGAGAAGTACGTACTCACCCAGGGTCTGGCGATGATCGCCCTCCAGCAGGGCTATGAGAACGACTGGGGGGCGCTGATGGCGGGCATGATGATCGCCATGCTGCCGGTGCTCGTCGTGTACGCGATCTTCCAGCGCCAGGTCCAGGCCGGTCTCACCGCCGGCGCGATCAAATAGCGGTACGAGCAGCGGTACGAGCGGCGCGCGGGTGATGCCCGCCCGCAGGCCCCCGGCGGACGGTTCCGCCGGGGGCCGGTGCGCGCCGTGACCTCACAGGTCTTGACGGCGTCCCCCGCGGCCGGAGAGCTTGGCCTTCACAAGGTGGAGCAGGGCCCGGGGTTCCGTCGGGACGCTCCGGGCGGGAATGAGTGAGCAGGGATGCAGACTCCGGGATCGCAGACGTCGCTGCACCGGGCCAATCTGGAGCGGGTCGTACGGGCCGTGCGCATGGCGGGCTCGCCGACCCAGGCGGAGATCGCCCGGAGCACCGGTCTCTCGGCCGCCACCGTCTCCAACATCGTCCGTGAGCTGAAGGAGAGCGGGGCCGTCGAGGTCACCCCCACCTCGGTGGGCGGCCGGCGGGCCCGCAGCATCTCGCTGAGCGGGGACGCGGGGGTCGTCGTCGGGGTCGACTTCGGCCACACCCGCCTCCGGGTCGCCGTCGCCGACCTCGCCCACCGGGTGCTGGCCGAAGAGTCCGAGCCGCTCGACGCCGACTCCCGGGCCGAGGAGGGCCTCGACCGGGCGGCGGAGCTGATCGGACGGCTCGTGGCACGCGCCGGAGCCGGTCCGGACAAGGTGATCGGCGTCGGCCTCGGCGTCCCCGGCCCGGTCGACACCGACTCCGGGGTGCTCGGGGCCACCTCGATGCTGCCCCGATGGGTCGGGGCCAGCCCCGGCAGGGAGATGTCCGACCGGCTCGGCGTACCCGTCCTGGTGGACAACGACGCCAACCTCGCGGCCCTGGGAGAGCTGGTCTGGGGCGGCGGCCGGGGCATCGCCGACCTCGCCTACATCAAGGTCGCGGAGGGCGTCGGCGCGGGCCTGGTGATCGGCGGCCGGATCTTCCGGGGCCCGGGCGGCACCGCCGGGGAGATCGGGCACATCACCCTGGACGAGTCCGGCCCGGTCTGCCGCTGCGGCAACCGGGGGTGCGTGGAGACCTTCGCCGCCGCCCGCCATGTGCTCCCGCTGCTCGGAACCGCCCACGGGCCTGGTCTGACGATGGAGCGCGTGGTGGCCCTGGCCCACGAAGGCGATCTGGGCTGCCGCCGGGTCGTCGCCGACGTGGGCCGCCACCTCGGCAGCGCGGTGGCCGGCCTGTGCAATCTGCTCAACCCCAGCCGGGTGCTGATCGGCGGATACCTCGCGGAGGCGGGCGAGCTGGCCCTCGGCCCCGTACGCGACTCCGTCGCCCGCTACGCCATCCCCAGCGCCGCCCGCCGGCTCACGGTGGCCGCCGGGTCGCTGGGGGAGCGCGCCGAGGTGCTGGGGGCGGTGGCCCTGGTGCTCAGCGAGATGGGGGACTCGCCCCTCATCGCCGGCGTCGGAGCCGTCGGATCCGGAGCTGCCGGGGGTGCCGGGGGTGCCGGGGGTGCCGGGGCCGTCGGAGCCGGAGCTGTCGGGGGTCCGGTCCGCGAGCCCGTCGTGTCGTTCTAGGGACCCGCCCCGGCCCGCGGGCGAATGTGGTTCTCGCCACTGTCGGCCCCGCCCGGGCCCTCCCGGGAACCCGGCGCACCGCCGTACGCGTCCGACAGATGTGCGGCAGACGCGCGGCTCACCTCAACGCACAGTGCCGGGGCATTGTCCCGTATTCCGACCCCGTGCACGGGGTATCCGCCAATCCCGTGAGCCCGATCGCCCTGCCCGAAGACCATGGCCAGGAGCGGAACATTAGACTCAACCACATTGTCACGGTCTCGACCCGGCTCAGTACACCCAGCTCAATACGCAAGGAGGCAGAGTGAAGGATCCGCGCGAAGCGCGTCGCTCAAGGGTGGTGGTGGGCGACGGGTGGGATCTGCTGACCCGCATCGAGGGACCGCGCGATCTGGACCGGCTCAGCCCGGAACAGCTTGATCAGCTGGCCGCGGAGATCCGTTCCTTCCTCGTCGACGCCGTGTCCAAGACCGGCGGCCACCTCGGCCCCAACCTCGGCGTGGTCGAGCTGACCATCGCCCTGCACCGGGTCTTCGACTCCCCCCGGGACAAGGTCCTGTGGGACACCGGCCACCAGAGCTATGTGCACAAGCTGCTCACCGGCCGGCAGGACTTCTCGCGCCTGAAGATGAAGGGCGGCCTCTCCGGCTACCCGGCGCGCGCCGAGTCCGACCACGACTGCATCGAGAACTCCCACGCCTCCACCGTCCTCGGCTGGGCCGACGGCCTCGCCAAGGCCAATGAGGTGCTGCGCAAGGACGACCACGTCGTCGCGGTGATCGGTGACGGCGCGCTCACCGGCGGTATGGCCTGGGAGGCGCTGAACAACATCGCCGCCGCCAAGGACCGCCCGCTGGTGATCGTGGTCAACGACAACGAGCGCTCCTACGCGCCCACCATCGGCGGCCTCGCCAACCATCTCGCCACCCTGCGCACCACCGACGGCTACGAGCGCTTCCTCGCCCGCGGCAAGGACATCCTCGGCCGCACCCCGGTCGTCGGAAAGCCGCTGTACGAGACGCTCCACGGGGCCAAGAAGGGCCTCAAGGACTTCATCGCCCCCCAGGGCATGTTCGAGGACCTCGGCCTCAAGTACGTCGGGCCCATCGACGGCCACGACATCGAGGCCCTGGAGTCCGCGCTCGCCCGCGCCAAGCGCTTCGGCGGGCCCGTGATCGTCCACTGCCTCACCGAGAAGGGCCGCGGCTACCAGCCCGCCCTCCAAGACGAGGCGGACCGCTTCCACGCCGTCGGCAAGATCCACCCGGACACCGGTCTGCCGATCGCCAGCTCCGGCCTCGACTGGACCTCCGTCTTCGGCGAGGAGATGGTCAAGCTCGGCGCCGAGCGCGAGGACATCGTCGCGATCACCGCCGCGATGCTCCAGCCCGTCGGCCTCGACAGATTCGCCAAGGCCTACCCCGACCGGGTCTACGACGTCGGCATCGCCGAGCAGCACGGCGCGGTCTCCGCCGCCGGTCTCGCCACCGGGGGAGTCCACCCCGTCTTCGCGGTGTACGCCACCTTCCTCAACCGCGCCTTCGACCAGGTGCTCATGGACGTGGCCCTGCACAACTGCGGAGTGACGTTCGTCCTGGACCGGGCCGGCATCACCGGCACCGACGGCGCTTCCCACAACGGCATGTGGGACATGTCGATCCTCCAGGTCGTCCCCGGCCTGCGGATCGCCGCCCCGCGCGACGCCGACCAGGTCCGCGCCCAGCTGCGCGAGGCCGTCGCCGTCGACGACGCGCCCACCGTGGTCCGCTTCTCCAAGGGCGCGGTCGGCCCCTCCGTCAAGGCCGTGGGCCGGGTCGGCGGCATGGATGTGCTGCGCCGCCCCGACGCCGACCGCCCGGACGTGCTCCTGGTCTCCGTCGGCGCGCTCGCCCCGATGTGTCTGGAGATCGCCGACCTCCTCGACGCGCAGGGCATCTCCACCACCGTGGTCGACCCCCGCTGGGTCAAGCCGGTCGACGAGGCCCTTCCGCCGCTCGCCGAGCGGCACCGGGTCGTCGTCACCGTCGAGGACAACAGCCGCGTCGGCGGTGTCGGCTCCGCCGTCGCCCAGGCGCTGCGCGACGCGGGCGTCGACATGCCGCTCCGCGACTTCGGCATCCCGCCGCGCTTCCTCGACCACGCCTCCCGCAAGGAGGTCATGGCCGAGATCGGGCTGACCGCCCCCGACATCGCCCGGCAGGTCACCGGCCTGGTGGCGAAGCTCGACGGCAGCTCCGCCAGGACGGCCGACCCGGAGGTCGAGCCGGTCCGCGACTGACGCGCACCGGCGGCGCCGAGAGACCGTTCCCGGCCGGGAGGGTCACCCAAGAAGGGTGACCCTCCCGGCCATTCGTGTGAATACCACTCGTACGGCCGCCCCCGGACCGCCCGCCGTCCCGATCATGACGGGGACGACACAGCGTGGAGGTGCACGGTGAGCACACAGACAGACCCCGCGAACAGGGCGGGTGTCTTCCGGACCAAATCCGTCGAGCAGTCCATCCACGACACCGAGGAACCCGAGCACGCGCTCAAACGGTCCCTCTCCGCACTGGACCTCACGGTCTTCGGGGTCGGCGTCATCATCGGCACCGGCATCTTCGTCCTCACCGGCGCGGTCGCCAAGGAGACCGCCGGACCGGCCACCGCGGTGGCCTTCGTCATCGCCGGGATCGTCTGCGGACTCGCCGCCCTCTGCTACGCGGAGTTCGCCTCGACGGTCCCGGTCGCGGGATCGGCGTACACCTTCGCCTACGCCTCGCTCGGCGAGCTGCCGGCCTGGATCATCGGCTGGGACCTGGTCCTGGAGTTCGCCGTGGGCACGGCGGTGGTCGCCGTCGGCTGGTCCGGCTACTTCCGCTCACTGCTGGACAACGCCGGCTGGCAGCTGCCCGACGCCATCGCCGGCACCAACTCGGTCAGCGGCTTCGGCTTCGACCTGCTCGCCTTTCTGCTGGTCCTGCTGCTCACCGGCATCCTCGTCCTCGGCATGAAGCTCTCCGCCCGGGTCACCACCGTGGTCGTCGCCATCAAGGTGGCCGTGGTCCTGCTGGTCATCGTCGCGGGGGCCTTCTTCATCAAGGTGTCCAACTACAGCCCCTTCATCCCGCCCGCCAGCGAGGTGCCGGGTGAGTCGGGGCTCCAGCAGCCGCTCATCCAGATGATCTTCGGCTACGAGCCGACGAGCTTCGGCGTCATGGGCATCTTCACCGCCGCCTCCGTGGTCTTCTTCGCCTTCATCGGCTTCGACGTCGTGGCCACGGCCGCCGAGGAGACCAAACTGCCCCAGCGGGACATGCCCCGGGGCATCCTCGGCTCGCTGTTCATCTGCACCCTGCTCTACGTCGCCGTCTCGATCGTCGTCACGGGCATGCAGCACTACACGGAGCTGACCGTCGACGCCCCGCTCGCCGACGCCTTCAAGGCCACCGGCCACCCCTGGTACGCGGGGGTCATCAGCTTCGGCGCGGTCATCGGCCTCACCTCCGTCTGCATGATCCTGCTGCTCGGCCAGACCCGGGTGTTCTTCGCGATGAGCCGGGACGGGCTGCTGCCGAGATTCTTCTCCCGCACCCACCCGCGCTACCGCACCCCCTACCGGGCCACCCTGCTGCTCGGCATCGTGATCGCGATCGTCGCGGGACTGACCAACATCGAGGAACTCGCCGCCCTGGTCAACATCGGCACCCTCTTCGCCTTCGTCATCGTGGCGCTCGGCGTCGTCATCCTCCGCCGCACCCGCCCCGATCTGCCGCGCGCCTTCCGCACCCCGCTGGTCCCGCTGCTGCCGATCGCCTCGGTGGCCGCCTCGTTCTGGCTGATGCTCAATCTGCCCAGCGAGACCTGGCTGCGGTTCGGTCTGTGGATGCTCCTCGGCGTCCTGGTGTACTTCGTGTACGGACGCTCCCACAGCCGGCTGGAGCCCGGCGCGAAGGTGCCCCACTGAGGGCCCTGGGAGCCCCTGGGAGCCCCTGGGAGCGCCTGGGGGCGCTCAGGGGGCGTGCGGGCCGTACACCGTGCGCGGGCCCGCCGTACGGGCCCCCGCCGCCGTGACCCGGTGGCGGAGCTCGCGGTCGGCCGTGATCACCAGACACGGCCGGCCCGCCGCCCCGGCCGCGAGCGCCGCGACGCGGTCGTCGCCGCTGCCCGGGGCCTCCTCGATCCGCACCCCCGGCACCGGGGCGACACCGCGCGCCGCGCCCTCCACCACCAGCACGACCTCCAGCGGCCCCGGCTCGCCCCCGACGCCCTCGGCCGCGTACCGCGCCAGCCGGTCCCGCAGCCGCTCGGCCGCCCCGCGCCGGTCGCGCCACCAGCCGTCCGGCACGGAGCCGACGACATTCGCGCCGTCGACGATCAGCAGGGTGGTCCGGGGCTGCTCCGGTATCGGCTCCGTCATCGGCCGCGAGCCTACCCGCCGACGAGGACAGGGGCGGTACGGGAACATCCCGTACCGCCCCTGTCCGTACCAGCTGTGCGGCCGTCCGCTACGCGGGCACGCTCGCCACGCCCGGCGCGAGGAACCGCTTGCCGTTCACCCGCTCGGAGACGCCCTCACGGTCCAGGTACGGGGTGACGCCGCCCAGGTGGAAGGGCCAGCCCGCGCCGGTGATCAGGCAGAGGTCGATGTCCTGGGCCTCGGCCACGACGCCCTCGTCCAGCATCAGACCGATCTCCTCGGCCACCGCGCCCAGCACCCGGGCCCGGGTCTCCTCCTCGGTCAGGACCGTGTCGCCCTGCCGGAGGAGGGCCGCGACCTCGGGGTCCAGCTCCGGCCGGCCGGAGTCGTAGACATAGAAGCCGCGCTTGCCGGCCCGCACCACCGCCGCCAGGTTCTCGGAGACGGTGAACCGGTCCGGGAAGGCCCGGTTGAGGGTCTCGGAGACATGCAGACCGATCGCCGGACCCACCAGCTCCAGCAGCACCAGCGGCGACATCGGCAGACCCAGCGGCTCCACCGCCCGCTCGGCCACCTCGACCGGGGTGCCCTCGTCGATGACGTTCTGGACCTCGCCCATGAACCGGGTGAGGATCCGGTTGACCACGAACGCCGGGGCGTCCTTGACCAGCACGGCGGTCTTCTTCAGCTTCTTCGCCACCCCGAACGCGGTGGCCAGCGAGGCATCGTCGGTCAGCTCGCCCCGGACGATCTCCAGCAGCGGGAGCACCGCCACCGGGTTGAAGAAGTGGAAGCCCACGACCCGCTCGGGGTGCCTCAGCTTCGACGCCATCTCGCTCACCGAGAGCGAGGAGGTGTTGGTGGCGAGGATCGCGTGCGCCGGGGCGACCGCCTCGACCTCCGCGAACACCTTCTGCTTGACGCCCATCTCCTCGAAGACGGCCTCGATCACGAAATCGGCGTCCGAGAAGCCCTCGGCCTTGTCCAGCACACCGGTGACCAGGGCCTTGAAGCGATTCGCCTTGTCCTGGTTGATCCGGCCCTTGCCCAGCAGCCGGTCGATCTCGGAGTGGACATAGCCCACCCCCTTGTCGATCCGCTCCTGGTCGATGTCGGTCAGCACGACCGGCACCTCAAGACGGCGCACGAAGAGCAGCGCCAGCTGCGAGGCCATCAGCCCCGCGCCCACGACGCCCACCTTGGTGACCGGCCGGGCCAGATTCCTGTCCGGGGCCCCCGCCGGGCGCTTGCCGCGCTTCTGCACCAGGTTGAAGGCGTAGATGCCGGCGCGCAGCTCCCCGCCCATGATCAGATCGGCGAGCGCCCGGTCCTCGGCGTCGAAACCGGCCTGGAGATCGCCGTCCTTGGCGGCGGCGATGATCTCCAGGGCGCGGTACGCGGCCGGGGCCGCGCCGTGCACCTTGCCGTCGGCGATGAACCTGCCCCGGGCCACGGCCGCGTCCCAGGCCTCGCCCCGGTCGATCCCGGCCCGCTCGACGACCGTCTCGCCCGTGAGGACGGAGGCGGTCCACACCAGCGAGCGCTCCAGGAAGTCCGCGCCGTCGAAGATCGCGTCCGCGATGCCGAGGTCGAAGACCTGACCGCCCTTGAGCTGGCGGTTCTGGTTCAGCGAGTTCTCGATGATCACCGTGACGGCGCGGTCCGCGCCGATCAGGTTCGGCAGCAGCGCACAGCCGCCCCAGCCCGGGACCAGCCCGAGGAAGACCTCGGGCAGCGAGAAGGCGGGCACGGCCCGGGAGACCGTACGGTACGAGCAGTGCAGCCCGACCTCGACCCCGCCGCCCATCGCCGCGCCGTTGTAGTACGCGAAGGTCGGCACCGCGAGCGAGGAGAGGCGCTTGAAGACCTCGTGCCCGCCCTGCCCGATGGCCAGCGCCTGCTCATGGGTGCGCAGCAGCTCGACGCCCTTGAGGTCGGCCCCGACGGCGAAGATGAACGGCTTCCCGGTCAGACCGACGCCGACGATCGAGCCCTCGGCCGCCTCCCGCTCGACCTGGTCGAGCGCCGCGTCGAGGTTGGCGAGCGACTGCGGGCCGAAGGTGGTCGGCTTCGTGTGGTCGAGACCGTTGTCCAGCGTGATCAGCGCGAATCGGCCGGCCCCGGCGGGCAGGTCGAGGTGGCGTACGTGCGCGCTGGTGACGACCTCGTCGGGGAACAGCTGGGCCGCGCCCTTGAGGAGTTCGGCTGTCTTGCTCACTGTGCGCCTCCGGCGAAGTGCGGGTTCTCCCAGATGACCGACGCGCCCATGCCGAAGCCGACGCACATGGTGGTGAGGCCGTAACGGACCTCGGGCTGCGCCTCGAACTGCCGGGCCAGCTGAGTCATCAGCCGTACGCCGGAGGAGGCCAGCGGGTGGCCGAAGGCGATGGCGCCGCCGTACTGGTTGACGCGGGCGTCGTCGTCGGCGATGCCGTAGTGCTCCAGGAAGGCCAGCACCTGGACGGCGAAGGCCTCGTTGATCTCGAAGAGGCCGATGTCCCCGATGGTCAGCCCCGCCTTGGCGAGGGCCTTCTCGGTCGCCGGGATGGGGCCGTACCCCATGACCTCCGGCTCGACCCCGGTGTACGCGAAGGAGACCAGCCGCATCCGCACCGGCAGGCCCGCCTCGCGGGCGAACTCCTCGGAGGCGATCAGCGACGCGGTCGCGCCGTCGTTGAGACCGGCGGCGTTGCCCGCGGTGACCCGGCCGTGCGGACGGAACGGCGTCTTGAGGCCCGCCAGGTTCTCCAGCGTGGTGCCGGGGCGCATCGGCTCGTCCTCGGTCGCGAGCCCCCAGCCGGTCTCGCCGGTCTCCGGGGTGGTGCGGCGCACCGAGATCGGGACCAGGTCCTGCTGGATGCTGCCGTCGGCGTACGCCTTCGCGGCCTTCTCCTGGGAGCGGACCGCGTACTCGTCGGCGCGCTGCTTGGTGATCGACGGATAGCGGTCGTGGAGGTTCTCCGCGGTCATGCCCATGAAGAGGGCGGACTCGTCCACGAGCCGCTCGCTGACGAAGCGGGGGTTGGGGTCGACGCCCTCGCCCATCGGGTGCCGGCCCATGTGCTCGACGCCGCCCGCGACGACCACGTCGTACGCGCCGAAGGCGATGGAACCGGCGGTGGTGGTGACGGCGGTCATCGCGCCCGCGCACATCCGGTCGATCGAGTAGCCCGGCACGGACTGCGGCAGCCCGGCGAGGATTCCGGCCGTCCGTCCGAGGGTCAGGCCCTGGTCGCCGATCTGCGTGGTGGCGGCGATGGCGACCTCGTCGATACGGGCGGGGTCGAGGCCCGGGTTGCGCCGCAGCAGCTCCCTGACGGCCTTGACGACGAGATCGTCGGCCCGGGTCTCGTGGTAGATGCCCTTCGGGCCCGCCTTGCCGAACGGGGTGCGGACGCCGTCGACGAAGACGACGTCCCTGACGGTACGAGGCACGATGGCTCTCCTCCAGAGTGCAGGGTGGCACTGCGCGGGGCACGACTGAGCGTGCGCTTGCTGCCATCATGCTACTTGTGGGTAACCATCGTGCACAGCCCCTCGCCGAGAAGGTCACATCCTGGCGATTGGGGGGGGCGTCCTGGTGGTTCGGTGCCGGCACCCGGGGTGCGGGGTTCCGTCCTCAAACGCCGGACAGGCTCAAAATGGTGCACCTGGTCTGTCGCAGGTGCCGCCGCAGGGCTTCGCCTGGGACGGCCTCCAGGTGGGTGGAGAAGAGAAGCGCCCGGTCGGGTCCTGGGGGACGGGCGACCGGGCGATGGGGGTAGGGGTCAGGCGGTGGCGGAGAGGGCGGTGGTGAGGAGGGGGGCGACGAGGGTGATCTGCCAGGGGCGGGCGCCGAGTGCGGCCAGGGCGGCGGAGACGGCGGGGACCGAGTGTTCGGCCGGGGGCTCCCAGCACACCCGCCGGACGGTGTCCGGCGTCATGAGATTCTCCTGCGGCAGATTCAGCTCCTCGGCCAGTGCCGAGACCGCCGCCCGGGCCGCCGACAGCCGGGCCGCGGCCACCGGGTCCTTGTCCGCCCAGGCTCTCGGCGGCGGCGGACCGTTCAGCGGCTGGCCGGGCTGCGGAAGCTCCGCGTCGGGCAGTGCCCGGGCCCGGTCCACGGCCGCCTGCCACTGCTCCAGCTGCCGCCGGCCGGCGCGGTGGCCGAATCCGGGCAGTGCGGTCAGCGCCTGCACGCTCACCGGAACGGCGAGCGCCGCCTCGATGATCGCGGTGTCGCTCAGCACCTTCCCCGGCGAGACGTCACGCCGCTGCGCGACCTTGTCGCGGGCCGTCCACAGCTCCCGGACGACCGCCATCTGCCGGCGTCGGCGCACCTTGTGCATCCCGGAGGTGCGCCGCCAGGGGTCCTTGCGCGGGGGAGCGGGCGGCGCGGCGACGATCGCCGCGAACTCCTGGTGGGCCCACTCCAGCTTGCCCTGCCGGTCCAGCTCCTTCTCCAGCGCGTCCCGGAGATCCACCAACAGCTCCACGTCGAGCGCGGCGTAGCGCAGCCACGGCTCGGGGAGCGGACGGGTGGACCAGTCGACGGCGGAGTGGCCCTTCTCCAGGGCGTACCCGAGGACCGACTCGACCATCGCGCCGAGCCCGACCCGGGGGAAGCCGGCCAGCCGGCCGGCCAGCTCGGTGTCGAAGAGGCTGGTGGGAACCATGCCTATTTCCCGCAGGCACGGCAGGTCCTGGGTCGCCGCGTGGAGGATCCACTCGGTTCCGGCGAGTGCCTCGCCGAGCCCGGAGAGGTCGGGGCAGCCCACGGGGTCGATCAGGGCGCTGCCCGCGCCCTCGCGGCGCAGCTGGACGAGGTAGGCGCGCTGGCCGTAGCGGTAGCCGGAGGCGCGCTCGGCGTCCACGGCGACCGGGCCGGTGCCGGCGGCGAACGCGGCGATCACTTCGGCGAGCCCCTCGGCGTCGGCGACCACCGGAGGAATGCCCTCCCGCGGCTCCAGCAGCGGGGTGGGAGCCTTTTCGGCTGCGACGCCGTCGTCCGGGGGGGCGCCCCCGGTGGTTCGCAGTGCGGTCTCTGCTGCGGTGTCTTGGGCGTCGGTCACGTGTCAAGGGTATCTGTGAACGGAGCGCGCCTGTCGACGGAAACGTTCCGTCGACAGGCGCGGGGTGGAGGAGGGGGTCAGTGGATGATGCCGGTGCGCAGCGCCACGGCCACCATTCCGGCGCGGTCGCCGGTGCCGAGCTTCCTGGCGATCCGGGCGAGATGGCTCTTGACGGTCAGGGCGGAAAGTCCCATGGACACCCCGATCGCCTTGTTCGACTGGCCTTCGGCGACCAGTCGCAGCACCTCCACCTCACGTCCGGACAGTTCGCGGTAGCCGCCCGGGTGGCTCGGGGCACCCGGGGGGCGGCGGTGGCCCAGACGTGCCGCCGCCGCGCCGATGGGGGCGGCGCCGGGGCGGGTGGGATGGCCGATATTGGTACGGGTACCGGTGACGACGTAGCCCTTGACGCCGCCCGCGAGTGCGTTGCGGACGGCGCCGATGTCATCGGCCGCGGACAGGGCGAGGCCGTTGGGCCAGCCCGCGGCACGGGTTTCGGACAACAGGGTCAGTCCGGAACCGTCGGGCAGATGGACATCGGCGACACAGATGTCGCGTGGATTGCTGACGCGGGGGCGGGCCTCCGCGATCGAAGACGCCTCGATCACGTCGCGCACTCCGAGGGCCCACAGGTGGCGGGTGACGGTGGAGCGGACGCGTGGGTCGGCCACGACGACCATCGCCGTCGGCTTGTTCGGGCGGTAGGTGACCAGGCTTGCGGGCTGCTCGAGAAGAACGGACACCAGGCCTCCTGGGGAAGGTGCGGGACGGGCCGGCCGGGGATGTGGCCGGGGCGAACCGATCAGTTAGGTCACTGACCTCTTCGGCACCAAACCTGATCGCCTTTAGAGAAAGATCACGATTTAGTGAGTGACAATTAGTTCAATTCGGACGAATGATCGACCATCGGTGACCGATCTGACGGGGCGTTACGCGCCGGGGGGCCGCCGGAGACGGGCGCGCGGGCAGCCCTCGGGGCGGTACGGGGAGCGGGCTCGCGCACAGTCTCCCCGGGCCGCACCGCCCCCGCCCGTCACCGGTGCTGCGGCCCCCGCCTCTGCGGCAGCGACACCACACCCGCCGAGGGGTCCGCCGAACCGGCCGGCACCGGCGGCAGCCCCGCGATCTGGCAGAGCAGATCGCACCAGGCCATCAGGTGCGCGGCCGTGTCCGGGACCCCGTCGGGCCCCTCCTGGGGCGTCCAGGACGCCCGGATCTCGATCTGGGTCGCCGGCCGCCGGTCGGCGAGTCCACCGAAATAGTGAGATCCCGCACGGGTGACGGTCCCGCTCGGCTCCCCGTACGCCAGCCCGCGCGCCTCCAGCGCCCCCGTCAGCCAGGACCAGGACACCTCCGGCAGCAGCGGATCGGCGGCCATCTCCGGCTCCAGCTCCGCGCGCACCAGCGTGACCAGCCGGAACGCCCCCTGCCAGGCCTCGTGGCCCGCCGGGTCGTGCAGCAGCACCAGCCGGCCGTCGGCGAGATCCTCCTCGCCCTCGACGACGGTGGCCTCCAGGGCGTACGCGTGCGGCGCGAGCCGCTGCGGCGGGCGCGCCGGCTCCACCTCGATGTCCGGGCGCGGTCGTGCGGACCGCAGTGCTTCGACCGCGAGCCGGAACGCGCGCGGGACCGGATCGCTCTCTGTGCCGTCCTTGTCGTCGGCGCCGTTGGAATGATCGGAAAAATGTCCCTGAGCCGCAGCCATGCGGGGAAGAGTAGGCGGAATGGGGGCCTCGCGCAGGGAAGGACACCCGGGGCGGCGGGCACTTCCTTTGTCCGTGCGAAGATTTGGGGCGTGAGCGTCAACGACCGCCCCTCGGGCCGCCCCGCAAGCCAGCCGCCGAAGCCGTACGAGTCCGCCTTCCTGAAGGCGTGCAGGCGTGAGCCCGTGCCGCACACCCCGGTCTGGTTCATGCGGCAGGCGGGCCGCTCGCTGCCCGAGTACCTCAAGGTGCGCGAGGGCGTCGCGATGCTGGACTCCTGCATGCGGCCGGAGCTGGTGAAGGAGATCACGCTTCAGCCGGTGCGGCGGCACAAGGTCGACGCGGCGATCTACTTCAGCGACATCGTGGTGCCGCTGAAGGCGATCGGGATCGACCTCGACATCAAGCCGGGCATCGGCCCGGTCGTCGCCGAGCCGATCCGCACCCGCGCGGACCTGGCGCGACTGCGGGACCTCACCTCCGAGGACGTCTGGTACGTCACCGAGGCGATCGGCATGCTCACCGAGGAGCTGGGCACCACCCCGCTGATCGGCTTCGCGGGCGCGCCCTTCACCCTGGCCAGCTATCTCGTGGAGGGCGGCCCCTCGCGCAACCACGAGCACACCAAGGCGCTGATGTACGGCGACCCCCAGCTCTGGGCGGATCTGCTGGACCGGCTCGCCGAGATCACCTCCGCCTTCCTCAAGGTGCAGATCGAGGCCGGCGCGAGCGCCGTGCAGCTCTTCGACTCCTGGGTCGGCGCGCTCGCCCCCGCCGACTACCGCCGCTCGGTGATGCCCGCCTCGGCGAAGGTCTTCTCCTCGGTGGCCTCCTACGGCGTCCCCCGGATCCACTTCGGCGTGGGTACGGGAGAGCTGCTCGGCCTCCTCGGCGAGGCGGGCGCGGACGTCGTCGGCGTCGACTGGCGGGTGCCGCTGGACGAGGCCGCCCGCCGGGTGGGTCCGGGCAAGGCGCTCCAGGGCAATCTGGACCCGGCCGTGCTCTTCGCCGGCCCCGAGGCCATCGAGGCCAAGACCGCCGAGGTGCTGGCCGCCGCCGAGGGGCTGGAGGGCCATGTGTTCAACCTCGGCCACGGTGTGCTGCCCACCACCGACCCCGACACCCTGACCCGGCTGGTCGCCTCCGTCCACGAGCGCACCGCCCGCTAGACACTCCACGGCGCGCGGGGGGTACGGGAGGCGGTCCTCCCGTACCCCCCGCGCCTGTTTCCCCGCCGGATCAGGCCCGGTTCTCCGGCAGGGGCTCTTCGGCCGGCGCCGGGGACGGGGCGCGGCGGTCGGCGGTGGGCGGGGACAGCGCCGCCGTCAGGGCGGCCAGCGGCAGCAGAACGAGGATCAGCAGTCCGCCGGAGAGTGCCAGCGCGGGGTAGCCGCTCACGGCCACCACCACTCCGGACGCCAGCCCCCCGGTGGCTCCCGCGACCGTGACGCCCACGTCCACCAGCCCCTGCGACGAGGCCCGCGCCTCGACCGGGAGCGCGTCGGTGATCAGGGCCGTACCGGCGACGAACCCCAGATTCCAGCCGACGCCCAGCAGGATGAGCGCCCCGGCCAGGGCCAGGGTGGAGTCCGGCGGCGCGAGGGAGGCGACCACTCCCGCCGCGAAGAGGGTGAGGGCGGCCAGTGCGGCGGTGAACAGCCTGCCGACCCGGTCGGCGAGCACCCCGGAGAGCGGCGACGACAGATACATCGCCCCCAGATGCACCCCGATGACCACCCCGGCGGCCTGTTCGCCGTGCCCGTGCTCGGCCATGTGCACCGGGGTCATCGTCATGATCCCGATCATCACCAGCTGGGTGAGGACCATCACCGTCGCGCCGGTGAACAGCACACGCCGGTCGACGCGCGCGGTTCCGGCCGCCGCCGGACGGCCGGAACCCGACGCCCGCCCGTCGTCCGCCGCTGCCGCCGCACGCGACAGCAGCAGCGGATCGGGCCGCAGAAAGACCACCACGACCAGCGCGGCGGCCCCGAACGCCAGCAGGGCCAGCAGAAACGGCCCGGCCAGCCTCGGCACACCCAGCGCCTCGGCGAGATCGCCCATCACCCCGGCCATCGCCGGCCCGGCGATCGCGCCGGCCGCCGTGGCGAACAGCACCGTGCTCACGGCCCGGGCCCGCCGCTCGGGCGAGGCCAGATCGGCCCCCGCGTACCGGGCCATCATGATCGACGCGGTCCCGGCCCCGTAGGCGAGCAGCCCCAGGAAGAGCAGCGTGACGCTGTCGAACACGGTGGCCCCGACGACGCCCAGACTGCCGAGCGCCCCCGCCCCGTACCCCAGGGCGAGGCCCGGACGGCGGCCCCAGCGGCGGCAGGCCCGGCCGATGCCCACCGCGCCGGCCGCAGCTCCCACCGCGAACAGCGCGCTGGACACACCGGCGAGCCCCGTCGTGCCGAGCATCTCCTCGGCGAGCAGCGCGCCGATGGTGATCCCGGCCGCCAGCGCCGCGCCGCTCAGCATCTGGGCCACCACCAGCACGGCGAGGATCCGCCGCTGCGCGGGGTGCTCCGGCGTCGTGTCCGTCTCCCGGGTCCGCGACCTCATGTTCCCGCTCTCTTCTCGCGCTCCCGGGCCCGTGCTTCCGGCTGTCCGGGCAGGTCGCCGCCGCCGGTCAGACCGGCTCCGCCGGCCGCAGCTCGGCGATCTGGGCCAGCGACATGTACATCCGCTCATGCAGGAAACGGACGATGGTCCAGTGTGGCAGCGCGCCCTCGTCGAAGGGGCCGAATTCCCGGCAGTACAGCGGAATCCAGCGCAGCGCCTCCTCGATGGCGCGCTCCCGGCCCGGCTCCTGCTGATAGGCCGTGTATCCGATGCTGCGGTGCTGGATGAAGAACCCGCCCGGCAGCCGCTCCTCGCACAGCTCCCGGTACTCCCGGGTCTGGAGGATCAGGTAGTGCCAGATCTCGTCAATGTGCTGTTCCACCGGGAGGAAGAGACCGCCCAGCTCGGTGGGGTGGCGCGAGATGAGATAGAGATAGCGCAGGCACTCGGTGACCTGGCGGCTCACCTCCTCGTGGCTGCCACCGGTCTCCCGGACGAAGTGGTCGACGACTTCGGTGTGGAGATCCTCGCCCAGCAACTCCCTGAGATCGCCCGGCGATATCAGCTGCTGCGGCTGCCGCTCTGTTTTCATGGTGCTCCAGACAGTGGTGTCGTCTCAGCTCTCGGTGCTCTCGGTGCTCTTGGTCACCAGCCAGGTGTGCTTTCCGGAAGCCCCGACCGGGATGTGCTCACGGTGCTCGACCGCGCAGGGCAGCCCGGTCAGCTCGCCGACGAGCTTGGCCGCCGCCGCGCTCTCGGAGGGGGCGAGCGGCCCGCCGTCGAAGGTCGTGTACAGCAGCCGGACGGCCCCCTGCCCCGGGGCGTGCAGTTGGCAGAGGAGGACGTGGGACGAGGCGGCCGTGACGGCGTCGTCCAGATCGCCCTGCGAGACCGGGCCGTTCGGCGTCGGCAGGAGTTCCTTCTCCCGGCCGCAGAACCGGACCACCTTCGCCGGGTCCGTGCTCCCGTCCCGGGTGCGCACACAGTCGCCGGAGCGGTAGCGGATCAGCGGCATGTGCGGATTGCGCACACTCGTCACGATGAGGCTGTGGATCCGGCTCCCCGGCTCGACCGGCACCAGCTCCAGGCTCATCCGGTCCAGATACGGGTGGTAACGGCCGTCCCGGTCGCTGTAGTAGAGATAGCCCAGCTCGGTGCTGCCGAAGAGGTCGACCACCGGACAGCCCAGACGGCGTTCCAGATACTCGCGGACGCCCGCCGGGGTGTACTCGTAGGCGGTGATGACGCTCGCCGGGAGCGGGAAGTCGTCCCACAGTCCCCAGGCGAGCGCTTTGCGCACCAGCTGCGCCAGGTGGTAGCCCGAGCAGTCGAGGTGGTACCGGCCCAGCGGATGGCTGTCCCGCTCGGCGCGGATCTCCCCGATCATCCGCTCGACGTCCGCGCGGTCCCACAGCGCGGGGTCGAGCCGGAGATTGAGATAGACGGTCCGCTCGTCCAGCCGCCGGTCCTCGATGCCCGGAACGGCGGCGGGCGCGGTGCCCCGCTTCCTCGCGTTGACCCGGGCCACATGCTCGGTCGCCAGCACGGTGGTCAGCGAGACCCGGCGGCAGCCCTGGTGCCAGGTCTCCGAGATGTCGGGGTGCTCGCTCCACAGCCGGTAGTAGGACTTCAGCAGAAAGTACGGCGGCCTGATGATCTGCATACGGGCGTGGTTGGTGCCCGTGGACAGGACGAACTCCGCCTCGCCGGCCTCCAGGGCCCGGGAGAGCCGCGGTGTCATCCAGTTGTCCGGAAATCCGCGACCGATTTCCGGCTTCTCCAGAATGGGGAAATACCCCTGCTCGACCGACGCTCGATAGATGGGAATGTCCCGGATCTGATCGATGATGTCGGAATGAGGTTGACCGTCCACGGTTGACCTTCAATCGACGCTGAAAAATCGGCTTCGAAACGGATGAACCACGCGAATACAGAGGGGCCGCAGGGGCCGGGCGGCAGCCATGGGCGCCGCCCGGCCCCCGGGTCTTCCGGTCAGCGGCGGCTGGTCAGGAGATACAGCCGGCCTTGGGCGACGCGCTGATGCAGCCCGTCTTGCCCGTGGCGCTGATGCAGCCGTTCTTGGCGGCGGCATCGGCCGAGTTGACGGCGTTCCAGGCGCGCCAGATGTCGTCCTGGGCCATCTTCTTGATGAGCTGTTCCATATCAGACCTCCGATAATCCGGTATGCGGTGGGGACCGCATTTCCGCTTAACCGGAAGTTAAGAGAGTTATCTGTGGCATGTCAATGGATCACTTAATGAGAGAGTTCTAATCCGGCGTGAGATGAGAGAACCCTCATGAAATGACCGCCCGGCGGGGAAGGCCCGCCGGACGGTCGGAAAGAGCATTAACGCCGTATTTCAGCCTGCGGCGCGAACCGCCGCCACCGCCTTGCGCGCGGCCACCAGAACCGGGTCCCACACCGGGGAGAACGGCGGTGCGTACCCCAGGTCCAGCGCCGTCATCGCCTCCACCGTCATCCCGGCGGTCAGCGCCACCGCCGCCACGTCCACCCGCTTCGCCGCGCCCTCGCGGCCCACGATCTGCACCCCCAGCAGCCGCCCGGTACGGCGCTCCGCGAGCATCTTCACCGTCATCGGGGCCGCGCTCGGGTAGTAGCCCGCCCGGCTGGTCGACTCGATCGTGACGGTCACATACCGCAGCCCCACCCCGGCCGCGTCCTTCTCCCGCAGCCCGGTACGGGCGATCTCCAGGTCGCACACCTTGCTGACCGCCGTGCCCACCACCCCGGGGAAGGTGCCGTAGCCGCCGCCCACGTTCGCCCCGATCACCTGGCCGTGCTTGTTCGCGTGGGTGCCCAGCGGCACATACCGCTCCCGGCCCGAGACCAGGTCGAGCACCTCCACACAGTCGCCGCCGGCCCAGATCTCCTCCCGGCCGCGCACCCGCATCGACAGATCGGTCAGCAGCCCGCCGTACACCCCCAGCGGCAGCCCCGCCGCCCGGGCGAGTCCGGTCTCCGGCTCGACCCCCGTCCCCAGGACCACCACATCCGCCGGATACTCCGCGTCCCGCGTCGCCACCGCCACGGCCCGGCCGTCCGCGCCCGTGCGGACCCCGGTGACCTCGGCCCCGTTCACCGTGACGATGCCCAGGCCGTCCATCGCGGTGTGCACCAGCCGGCCCATGTCCGGGTCGAGCGTCGACATCGGCTGCTCGCCCCGGTTGAGGACCGTCACCGCGAACCCCCGGTTCAGCAGCGCCTCCGCCATCTCCACGCCGATGTACCCCGCGCCCACCACCACCGCGCGCCCGCCCCCGCCGACGGCGGACAGACCGTCCAGCAGCGCCTGCCCGTCGTCCAGCGTCTGGACGCCGTACACCCCCGGCGCGCCGATGCCCGGCACCGGGGGCCGCACCGGCCGCGCACCGGTGGCCAGCACCAGCTTGTCGTAGCCGGTCCACTCCTCGGCCCCGCTCTCCAGCTCGCGCGAGAGCACCCGTCCGCCCTCGACGTCGATCTCCGTCACCTCGGTGCGCGTCCGCAGATCGATCGCGCGCTCCCGGTGCTCGGCGGGGGTACGGGCGATCAGCTCGGCGCGCTCGCCGACCTGCCCGCCCACCCAGTACGGGATCCCGCACGCCGAGTACGAGCCGAAGTGGCCGCGCTCGAACGCGACGATCTCCAGTTCGTCCGGCCCCTTGAACCTCCGGGCCTGCGACGCGGCCGACATGCCCGCCGCGTCGCCCCCGACGACCACCAGTCGCTCAGCTGCCATGGGGCCACGCTACGGGGTGCGCCCCGCTACCCCCGGTCCGGCCCGTCCGGGGCGGACGGAGGCCCGGACGGAGGCGCGAGGGGCTCCCCGGCCGTGTTCCGCCCGCGCAGCCGGGGCCGCACCCCCCAGTGCCACGCCGCGAACAGCGGCCCCAGCACCAGCGCGAACGGAGCCACCGCGCCGATCACCACCGAGCCCCACCGCAGGCTCGCCGTCAGCGCGTCCCAGCCGCCGCCGAGCGCGTCCGTGAAGCCCGGCGGCTCCTCCGCCTTCTCCGCGGCCTTCCGCACCGGCCTCGGCTCCGGCTGGACCAGCGTGAGGGTGACGGTCGCCAGCGTCGTACGGTCCTTCAGCGAGGCCTGCCTGGCGAGCAGCGACTCCAACTCGGCCTGCCGGGAGCTCAGCTCCTCCTCCAGGGCGACCACGTCGGAGAGCTTCCCGGCCCGCTCCATCAGCTCCCGCACCCGCGCCACGCTCGCCCGCTGGTTGGCGACCCGGCTCCGTACGTCCGCCACCTGGTCGGCGACGTCCTCGGCCTTCGCCTTCCGGGACAGCAGCCGCCCGCCGGACGCCAGTTCGGCGAGCACCGCCTCGTACTCGCCCTGCGGCACCCGCAGCACCACCGTCGACCTCAGCCGCTCGGTGGACTCGCCGGCGACATGGCCCCCGGCCTCCGCCGCCGTCCGCCGGGCCGCGACCAGGCTCCGCCCCAGGTCCTTGACCCGCACCTTCACCTCGGCGGTGCGGATCACCTGGTTCGCGGTCACCGCCGCCGCCCGGTCCGGCCGCTTCTCGCCCGCCGGGGCCCCGGCCTCCTCCGGCCGCGCCGCCCCGGCCCCCTTCCCCGCCCCGTCGGGCGCGTACTCCCGCTCCGCCGCGTGTGCGGCGTCCTTGCTCTGCGACTCCGCCCCGGCGGAGCAGCCCGCCAGGCCGAGCGAGCCGATCAGCGCCAGTGCCGTGACAGTGCGCCGTGCGCGCATATCGGGCCCCCCTTGTCTCCGTTGAACCGGTTCCCCGTTCGACGGGGCGTCCCCCGCGCCGGTTTCCCTCCCCGGTCCCGAACCGGTCACGGTCGGGACTCGATACGGGGTTTGAGAGAGTGGAGCCATGCAGTCCTCCCCGCGTACGGACCCAGCGGGTCCCACCCCGGCCGCCCACGCCGTCGTCATCGGCGGCGGGATCTCCGGCCTCGCCGCCGCCCACCGGCTGGCGGCGGCCGGAGTCCGGGTCACCCTCCTGGAGTCCACCGAGCGCCTCGGCGGCAAGCTGCGGACCGGCGAGATCGCCGCCGCCCCCGTCGACCTCGGGGCCGAGTCCCTCCTCGCCCGCCGCCCCGAGGCCATCGACCTCGCCCGCGCCGTGGGCATCGGCGACCGGCTGAGCCCGCCCGCCACCGCCACCGCGTCCGTCTGGACCCGCGACGCCCTGCGCCCGATGCCCAAGGGCCATGTGATGGGCGTCCCCGGCACCCCCGAGGCCCTCGCCGGACTGCTCTCGGCCGAGGGCGTCGCCCGGATCGCCCGCGAGCGCGAGCTGCCCCCCGCCGAGATCGGCGACGACATCGCGATCGGCGCGTACGTCGCCGAGCGCCTCGGCCCCGAGGTCGTCGACCGGCTGGTGGAACCGCTGCTCGGCGGGGTGTACGCGGGGAACGCGCACCGCATCTCGCTGCGCGCGGCCGTGCCCCGGCTCTTCGAGGCCGCCCGGAGACACGGTTATCTGCTCGACGCGGTCCACGAGGTCCAGCGGCTCACCCGCGAGGAGCAGGCCGGCGGCCCCGTCTTCCTCGGCATCGAGGGCGGCGTCGGCACCCTGCCCGGCGCGGTCGCCGACGCCGTACGCGCCCTCGGCGGCGAGATCCGCACCGGCACCCCCGTACTCGGCCTCGGCCGCACCGACCGCGGCTGGCAGGTCCGCACCGACCGCCGGCTGATCCACGCCGACGCCGTGATCGTCGCCACACCCGCCTGGGCCGCCGCCGATCTCCTCGCCGCCGAGTCGCCCGCCGCGGCGGCCGGGCTCGGCCGGGTCGAGTACGCCTCGATGGCCCTGGTCACCCTCGCCTTCCGCCGCGCCGACCTGGCGGGCCTCCCGGCCGGCAGCGGCTTCCTCGTCCCCCCGGTCGACGGCCGCGCCATCAAGGCCTCCACCTTCTCCAGCCAGAAGTGGGAGTGGGTCGCCAAGGCCTCCCCGGACCTCTTCGTGCTGCGCACCTCGCTCGGCCGGTACGGCGAGGAGGAACAGCTGACCCGCGAGGACGCCGACCTCGTCGCCGCCTCCCTGCACGACCTCGGCGCGGCGGCGGGCATCGCCGCCAAGCCCGTCGCCACCGACGTCACCCGCTGGATCGACGGCCTGCCGCAGTACCCGGTGGGCCATCTCGACCGGGTCGCCCGCATCCGGCAGGAGATCGCCAAGCTTCCCGGACTGCGGGTCTGCGGGGCCGTGTACGACGGTGTGGGCATCCCCGCCTGCATCGCCGACGGACAGCGCGCTGCGGACGAGATTCTCGCCACGCCCACCCTGGCGCCGGGCACTGATCAGGGCGCGGGACAATAGATCCATGAGTGCGCCCGAAAAGATCCCGAACGCAGGCAAGAAGGCCAAGGACCTCAACGAGGTCATCCGGTACACGCTGTGGTCCGTCTTCAAGCTGCGCGATGTGCTGCCCGAGGACCGCTCCGGTTACGCGGAGGAGGTCCAGGAGCTGTTCGACGAGCTCGCCGCCAAGGACGTCACCGTCCGCGGCGTCTACGACCTCTCCGGGCTGCGCGCGGACGCCGACGTCCTGGTCTGGTGGCACGCCGAGACCGCCGACGAGCTCCAGGAGGCCTACAACCTCTTCCGCCGCACCCGCCTGGGCCGCGCGCTGGAGCCGGTCTGGTCGAACATGGCGCTGCACCGCCCCGCCGAGTTCAACAAGTCGCACATCCCCGCGTTCCTCGCCGACGAGAACGCCCGGGACTACGTCAGCGTCTACCCGTTCGTCCGTTCGTACGACTGGTATCTGCTGCCCGACGAGGACCGCCGCCGGATGCTCGCCGACCACGGCAAGATGGCCCGCGGCTACCCGGACGTGCGCGCCAACACGGTCGCGTCGTTCTCCCTCGGCGACTACGAGTGGATCCTCGCTTTCGAAGCGGACGAGCTGCACCGTATCGTCGACCTGATGCGCCATCTGCGCGCGTCCGAGGCCCGTATGCACGTCCGCGAGGAGGTCCCGTTCTACACGGGCCGCCGCAAGTCGGTCACGGAGCTGGTGGCCGGGCTCGCCTGAGCCCGATCACCGATCCACGCGACACCTCGGGAGCCTCACGGCTCCACCGAACGAAGGCCGGTGCGCACCCAGCGGGCCCGGCCTCTCAGACCCGGAAGATCAGACGTTGTGCGGCGGCTTCGGCCGTGCCGCGCTCCGGTCCAGCGACACCGGGTCCGGCTCCGGGTGCGGCGCGCACGCAGCGCGCCGCACCGGCGTCTGTCCGCGCAGCAGATAGTTCTCCAGATGCGCGTTGACACAGCTGTTGGGACCCCCGCCGACGCCGTGGGTCCCGGCGTCCTCCTCGGTGATGAGCACCGCGCCCTTCAGCCGCCGTGCCAGCTCCTTCGCCCCCGCGTAGGGCGTCGCCGCGTCCCGCTCGGCCGCCAGGATCAGCACCGGCGGCAGCGCGCCCCTCTTCGTCCGCACCTCCAGTGGCCGCTGCCTCGGCGCGGACCAGTAGGCGCACGGCAGATTCGCCCACACGTTGTCCCAGGTCTCGAAGGGGGCCCGGCGGGCGAGTTCGGTGTTGTCGCGGTCCCACACCGCCCAGTCGGTGGGCCAGGGGGCGTCGTTGCACTCCACGGCGGTGTAGACGGCGTTGGAGTTCTCCGCGTCCTTCGCACTGCCCGGCCGGGGGGCGGCCTGGGCGATCAGCGGCTCCTCGTTGCCGCGCAGATACTCCGAGAGGGCCCGCGCGCGGGGCTGCCAGTAGTCGTCGTAGTAGGCGGTCCCCAGGAACGCCGACTGGAGCTGCCCCGGGCCCACCACACCGCCCGCCGGCGTCACCGCGAGCCGGGCCCGCGCCCTCTCGTAGCTCTCGGCCACCGCCTCGGGAGTGGTTCCCAGCCCGAAGGTCTCGTCGTGCCGGGCGGCCCAGGCGCGGAAGTCGGCCCAGCGGCTCTCGAACGCCAGCGACTGGGCCAGATTGCTGCGGTACCAGATCTTCTCGCGCGCCGGGTCGACCGCCGAGTCGAAGACCATCCGGCGCACATGGGAGGGGAAGAGCGTCGCGTACAGCGCGCCGAAGTAGGTGCCGTACGAGGCTCCCATGAAGGTCAGCCGGGGCTGGCCGAGTGCCGCCCGCAGCACATCGAGGTCCCGGGCGTTGTTGAGCGAGGTGTAGTGCCGCAGCGAGGGGCCCACGATGCGGGCGCAGCCGTCCGCGTACGCCTTCGCCGCCGCCCGCCGCTCCCGCTTCTCGGCGGGGGAGGGGTGGACCGGGGACTGGGTGGGGGCCTTCAGATACTCCTTCGGGTCCTGGCAGGAGAGCGGGGCCGACCGGGCCACCCCGCGCGGGGCGTACCCCACCAGGTCGTAGGCGCGGGCGATCCGCTTCCACTCGGGCAGGGTGCCGGCCAGCGGGAAGTACATGCTGGAAGCGCCGGGTCCGCCGGGGTTGTAGACGAACGCCCCCTGGTACCGCTCCGGTTCGCCGGTCGCCGGGATCCGGCTGACCGTCAGCGCGATCCGCGCGCCGTCGGGTTCGGCGTAGTCGAGCGGTACGTCGACGGTGCCGCAGCGCACGGCGGCCGGCAGCCGCTCCTCCCGGGGGCAGTCGCCGAAGGCGATGCCCTCGGCGGCGGCGCGCCGGGCGGCGATCGCGGTGCCCCGGGCCTCGGCGTCCTGGGCGGCGGCCCCGCCGGCCGGCGACACCGCCAGCGTCCCGGCGATCAGCGGTGCGATCGCCGCCGCCACCCCGTACCTCGCCACTGCTCTCATCCCGTTCCCGTTCCCCTCTGAGCGCGCGTCTGGGCCGACGGCGGTCAAGGGATCCTTCGTGGCCGGGCGGGGGCGTGTAAAGCACCGTCGTACGGTGTCGTCCGCGATGACTCCGATGCGCCGTCCGGGTGCGTGAGCGCCCCCCGGGTCAGCCGCAGCCGCAGCCGCCGCACCCTCCGCAGCCGCCGCCGTCCCCTCCTCCGCCGTCGCCTCCCGAGGCTCCGTTCCCGTCGCCCTCGCCGGATGCTCCGCAGCTCCCGCCCGGGGCCGCGCCGCACCACTGGGCGGCGGCCTCCGCCTCCGACGAGCTGCTGCCCCCGGCGGCCGCGGCGACGAACACCACGGGTGCGAGGGCGGCGGCCACCAGCACGGGCCTCAGCGCCGTGTCGGGCACCGCGCTCGGGCCCTTCGTCGCGACCAGCCGCGCCGGGTCCCCGGCCTCCGCGTACCGCGCGCCGTGGGCCTTGAGCGCTCGGCGGCCCGGCTTGGTGGTCCGTCGGTCCGCGAAGCCGACGGCATGGCTGCCGATCCCCAGGCCGAGGACGATGGCGGGCAGGAGCGGCAGGATGAACGGCACGCCGAAGGGGCTCGCCCCCATGCCGGAGCCGATGACGGTCACCACGATGGAGACGGGTATCGCGAGGACGGAGAGCGAGCTGAGCAGATGCCCCCAGAAGCTCAGCGCCCTCCGGCGGCGCTTCGGGGGCGTCATCAGCCCCCGGGCGGCGAGCGCGTCCCCGATGCCCTGGACGGCGCGCGAGCGCATCACCGCGCCCCGCACCTGGGTGAGCGAGCCGTTCGGCGCGACGGCCAGCCGCTCCAGCACCGCCCGCTCCACCGGGTCGTGCGCCGCCGGGCCGTCCGCCGGGTCCGCCGTCGGGGCCACGGCCGCGACGATGCCCGGCCCGCCGATCCGGATCCGCCCGTCCAGGTGCATCACGGTGAGCGCGGTGTCCACGACCCGGCCGGGGCCGCCCGCGAGGAAGGCCGCGTCGTACGGGTCGTCGACCGTCTCGCCGAGGCCCGCCGCCAGTTCGGCGCGGCGGATCGCTCGTATTCTCAGGATCAGGGCGGTCGACCAGAGGCCGATCGCCCCGGAGGCGTACACGACCACGGTCTCCATGGTCTGCATGGGTTCTACCTCCGTACGAGAGCGGCGCGCGCGGCGCGTACGATCCGCCGGGCACGCCGGGGTGGGCGGGGCGCGATCCGATCCTCCCACCAAAGGGTCAGTTCCCGGCGGGACTTGTCGTCGGCGGGCTGCCCGGCGAGCAGCAGCTGTTCGGCGAAGTCGAGGGCGTCGCGCCGGTAGCCGGAGCGCAGCGGCCGGTTCCTGGCGTACGCGAGGAACGCGGGCCGGTAGCCGTCCCCGAGGATCCCGGGCAGTTCGGGCGCGATCCTGGCGACGATCGAGGCCCGCTTGGCGGCGAGCGCCCGCCGCTGCACCCGGAGCCGCCGGTGGTCGAAGCCCTCGGGCGCGGGGGTCCCGGCGACCAGCGAGGACAGCAGCGCGGCCTGGGCGATGCCGAGCCGCTCCCGGGCGGGGCCGTCCTCCTCGCCGGGGCCGCTCGCCACCCTCTCCCGTATCTCCCGGGCCTGTGGCACCGCCGCGCGCGGCGGGCCGACGCGCAGCGCCTCCCGGATCGCGGACAGCTCGCCGCCCAGCTCGGCGGCGGCCGGGAAGTCGTCGTCGCGCTCCAGCAGCACCCCGGGAGGGCTGACCCGGGAGCGCAGCTCGCGCAGGACGTTCAGCACGGGTTCGGTGACCGGGTGGGCGTGGGTGTCGTGCCAGACGCCGTCCCGCTCGACGCCGCCCGCCACATGGACGTACGCGATCGCCTCGACCGGCAGCTCGTCCAGCGCGGCGGCCGGGTCCTCGCCGTGGTTCACCAGATTGGTGTGGAGATTGGCGACGTCGATCAGCAGCCTCACGCCGGTGCGCTCCACCAGCTCGGCCAGGAACTGCCCCTCCGTCAGCTCCTGGCCGGGCCAGGAGATCAGCGCCGCGATGTTCTCCAGCGCCAGCGGCACCGGCAGCGAGTCCTGGGCCACCCGCACGTTCTCGCAGAGCACCTTGAGCGCTTCCCGGGTGCGCGGGACGGGCAGCAGATGCCCCGCCTCCAGCGGGGGCGAGGCGGTGAGCGCGCCCCCGGCGCGCACGAACGCGATGTGCTCCGTCACCAGCGGCGAGCCCAGCGCCCGGGCCCGCTCCGCCAGCTCCGTGAGCCTGCGCTCCGACGGCCGGTCCGCGCCGCCGAGCCCCAGCGACACCCCGTGGGGCACCACGGCGACCCCGCGCGAGCGCAGCCGGGTCAGCGAGTCGGGCAGATGGCACGGGCAGATGTTCTCCGCGACGACCTCGACCCAGTCGACGCCGGGCAGTGACTCGACCGCCTCGGCGATCTCGGGCCGCCAGCCGATTCCGATACCGAGCTCCATGTCCCCCTCCTCTGCCCGCCGGACGCCACGGGCGTGTCAGGGTCATGACCCCGCCGATCGGTGTCGAACCCCGGAGCTGGGACGTTCAGAGGATGATTTGAGGTTCCCCTCCCCGTCCTTCTCGCTCCCCGGCTGGCCCCGGGCCGGCCGGCCGGGGGAGCGGTTCAGTCAGCCCTTCGCGGGCGGCGGGCCGGTCACACCGGCCCACTCCTTGAGTTTTGCTTCGATCTCCTGCTGATCCGCCGGTGTCAGATAGGAGAAGTCTCCGTATGTGGGACCGACGTAAACCTTTGAATCCCTGCTCTCATTCACCTGGAAGGGTTCTGCGCCTATCGGGCTGTACTCCCCGTAGACGTAGATCATGTTCGAGGAATGCTCGCGCACCCAGGTGTCGATGTCCGCCATCGCGCCATTGTCGAATTGCATCGGGACGGCGCGGTCGACGAAGGTGCGCGGGTTGTTGATGCCGGGGTAACGCAGCAGATCGTCCAGGTGCGGGGTGCTGATGGCGGGCCAGCCGGTCTGGGTCCCGGCCAGATAGATATTGGCCTCCTCCCAGCGCAGCGACCAGTCGGCGCGGCTGTGGTTGGCGCTCACCAGGCGGAGCTGGTGCCAGATCGCGGCCGTGGTGGCGGTTTCGGCGGGGATGTAGGCGCACATCCCGTCGGCCGCCAGCTGCTGCCAGTACCGCCACGGGAAGTCCGTGACCGCGATTTCGAAGGCCCGGTCCACCGAACCGACCAGCTGGAAGGTGAAGCCCTCCTGCTGGGCGTACTGGCGGTAGAGCTCCACCAGCTCGTCCCGGCGTATCAGGGCCTCGCGCTGGAAGGACTCGATCCGTTCCCTGCACTCGGGGGTGTTCCGCTGGGCGAGGTGGGCCTCGTACGCCGAGTCGTCGTCGTTGTGGGCGTCGTTCCGGGCTCCCACGACATAGGTGCCCACCACGTCGTTCGGGTAGAAGCGGCGGTGGTACGTGGCGACCTCGCCGGTCAGCGCCATGCCGGTGGACAGCCACTTCTGGTCGTAGATTCTCTTCATCGCGACCGTCACCCGGTGCAGATCGTCCGCCAGCTGCCGGATGTTCAGCTTCGACAGGTCCTTGGGGACCAGCTCCGAACCGGGCAGGAAGCGCTGCTCCACCCTGACCTCGTTCTTGCGGAAGGTGATGCCCAGCGGGTCCCCGTAGGCGTGCTGGGTGGGAATCAGCGCCGTGGGCAGTTCCTCGCCCCGGTGGTAGACGACGACCTTCTGCCGGAAGGTGCCCGCCGCCGGGTCGCGGTGATCCTTCGGCTGGGTGAGGAAGACCTCGTACACGCGCCGGTCCCAATCCTCCCAGCTGGTGGTCTCCCGGACGGAGGCCACCTCCGGGAGCGCGGCGAGGCGCGGCTTGATGTCCGTGATGGGGGTTTCGGGCAGGGCGGCGGCCGGGGTGCCGGAGAAACTCACGGCACCTAAAAGCACCACAAGTGATAGTAAATATCTGATTGTGTTGCGCATCGGCTCTCCTCGTGGGGGAACGAAAAGCTCACCGAATAAGCTAACTTGGCATGCCCATGATCGCCAGGTTCGTGATATGTGATAAGCGATTTCGCGACGCGCGGTGCGGTACCATTCGAAATGCGAGGTGAGTGCATTGACCCCGAATTGAGCAGTGGTGCGGCGCTTATGCGGGGGGCTCCCTATTTCCCGGTCAGCGCGGGATGATCGGCGATCACCGTCGCCGAGCCGGGCGCGATCTCCGTGAAACCCGCGTCCCGGACGAGCGGGAGTCCGCTCGCCGCCAGCTCGGCCCACCGGCCCGGCTCCGCCGTGCGCACCGAGAGGGCGAAGCCGGACGCGGCCCAGGCGGCGCGCTCCGCCTCCGACAGCTCCCACCAGGCCAGCTGCGCGCCGTGGCCCGCCTGTGCCATCGCCTTGCCGGCGGACATGCCGAGACCGGGGCTCATCCACAGCACCGGCCCGCCCGGGGCGGGCTCGGCGGGGGGCTCCGGATCGTCCAGGTCGGTCCCCGAGACCTGGAGCTTGGCCAGCTCCTTCGGCCAGCCGTCCAGCGGCACGGGCGGGAACACCCGTACCTCCGCGTGCTCGCCGGTCACGGTGATGCCCGGCAGCCCCGAGGCCTTCCGCCACTCCGCGCCGCGCGCCCGGCGCACCACCTTGCGGATCCGGGCGTCCTGCCAGTCCCGCACGGCCCGCGCCCACTCGCCCTCGTCCTCGCCCTCACCCAGCGAACGCTCGTCGGCGAGGAGCGTGAGCACCGCGCGCGCCGCCGTCTCCAGCGCGTCGGTACGGGCCGGCGGATCGGTCTTCTCGATCCGCACCACCAGCGGCAGTACGAACTGGGGCGCCTCGTCGCGCTGGTCGGGACGGGTCTCGGTGCTCTCGAAGTCGCTGCTCACACCCGCGATTCTGCCAGCCCGGCCCGCGCGGCCCCGACGTGCCGATTCGCCGCGATCGAGGATATTTCTTGTCGTAACAAGCGGCTCCGGGTGAGTATGCACCCATGAAAAGCGATCTCTTCTCCTCGGAGAACATGGCCCAGCGCGCCACCGTTGCCGGAATGACCCAGCAGAACGCCAAGTCGATCAAGTACGCCGTCAACGGCGAGATGCAGGCACGGCAGGGATCGATGATCGCCTTCCGCGGCGATCTCCAGTTCGAGCGGAAGAGCCAGGGCATAGGCGGCCTGCTCAAGCGGGCCGTCACCGGTGAGGGGCTGCCGCTGATGTCCGTACGCGGACAGGGCGAGGCGTGGTTCGCGCACGAGGCGGCGAACTGCTTCATCATCGACATCGAGCAGGGCGACTCCCTGACGGTCAACGGCCGCAACGTCCTCTGTTTCGACTCCAGCCTCTCCTACGAGATCAAGACCGTGAAGGGCGCGGGCTCGGCCGGCGGCGGACTCTTCAACAGCGTCTTCACCGGCCACGGCAAGCTCGCGATCATCTGCGAGGGCAACCCCATCGTGATCCCGGTCACCCACGATCAGCCGGTGTGCGTGGACACCGACGCGGTCGTCGGCTGGAGCGCGGGCCTCGCGACCTCGCTGAACCGCTCCCAGTCCTTCGGCTCGATGGTGCGCGGCGGCTCCGGCGAGGCCGTTCAGCTGATGCTCCAGGGCGAGGGCATCGTCATCGTGCGCCCCAGCGAACTCGTTCCCCAGGCGTCGAACTGAGGCTGCGGCCGGCCGGCCGCCGCTGCTCGCGACCGGGGCCGCCGTGCCGGCCTGCGCGCTGAACTCCCGGCGGGGCGGCGCGGGCGGCGGGCCGTGAACGCGCCGGAGTAGGCTCGTACGCATGGACGATTCGTACTGCGAGACATCGGGCGCCGGGCCTCGTCCCGGTGCCGGCCCCGCGCGTCCGCCGGCCCCGGACGAGCCCTTCGCCGAGTGCGTACTGTGCCGTGAGCCGACCGAGTACCCGGAATCGGTGAAGGGCATCACCCTCTGCCCGGTCTGCGAGTGGCAGGAGGCCCAGCGGACGGCCTGCTCGGGCTGATCCCGTCCCCGCGCCGGGTCAGCGTCTGTTCTTCATCAGCTCGGAGACCTTCACCATGCGGTAGCCCCGGTCGCGCAGCGCGGGCACGATCGTGCGCAGGGCCTGCTCGGTGACGGGGGCCGCGCTGCGGGTGCAGTGGAGGACCACCACGGAGCCCGGCTTGACCTCTTCGAGCACCTGCTCGGCGACGGCGTCCGGGTCCCCCGCGAAGGCGTCCCCGCCGACCACGTCCCACTGGACGGCGGTCACCCCGGCCGGGGCGATGGCGCGCAGCGCGCCGTCGTCGTAGCAGCCGCCGGGGAAGCGGAAGTACGGCACCACATTGCGCGCCCCGCTCTTGCGGATGGCGGCGAAGCCGCGGTTCACATCGGCGAGCATGCGGCTCTTGGCCACCTGCGGCAGGCCGTAGCACTTCGAGGTGAAGGCGTAGTGGCTGTAGGAGTGGTTGGCCACCTCGAAGAGCGGATCGGCTCCGATGGCCCTGGCCTGGTCGGGGTACTCCTCGGCCCAGCGGCCCGTCATGAAGACCGTGGAGGGGACCTTCAGCTCGCGCAGCGCGTCGACGAGGGTGGGGTTGTCGAAGCGCTCGCCGCGCAGCGCCCGCCGTCCCTGATCGGCGGTCATGTCGGCGTCGAAGGTGAGCGCGACGGTCTTCCCCTCGAACTCGCTCTCGTCGCTGTACTCGTTGAACTCGTCCCCGTCGGCGTCCTTGGGAAGGGCGCCGCGTTTGAAGACCGGGGTCACGGCCTGCTGCGGCTTGGCCCCGGGGGGGCCCGCCGCGGCGGCCTTGCTGGGGGCGGCCGGTCCGGGGGCGGGCCTGTCGGCGGCGCAGCCGACGAGAACGGATCCCAGGAGGGCCAGCGCGGTAAGTCTTCGCACAGAAATGATCACGAAGTAAAAATATAGGATCATTTCATAATTTAATGGACATACTGCTTCTCGTCGGAGTGTCGGGGGCGTCGGGGGGCCGGTCCGGGGTCTGGGAGGATGCCCGGACTGAAACCGGACCGGACTGAACCGGATCGGACTGAATCGGGCCGGGCCGGATCGCGCCGGGTCGGCGCTCGGGAGGAATCGCATGGAAGGGCCCACGACGGCCGGAGTGCTGGCGGGGATGGCGGAGGTGGCCGCCGCGCGGGCGGACCGGGGCGGGGCGCTGTGGCGGCTCGCGGCCCAGGGGCGGCAGCTGGACGCGAATCTCGTCCGGGTGCCCCCGGGCGAGGGGGTGCCGGTCCATGTCGAGCCCGACCTCGACGTCCTGCTCTGTGTGGTCACCGGCGACGGCGAGCTGGAGACGGACGCGGGCCGGCAGCCGCTGGCGGCCGGGGCGGTGGCCTGGCTGCCGCACGGCACCCGCCGGGCGGTGAGCGCGGGCCGCGAGGGCCTCGTCTATGTCACGGCGCACCGGCGGCGGCCGGGCATGAGCATCCGGGGCCCGGAGACGCCCGGGGCCGTCGCCGAACCCGAGGGCGGCGAGGCGGCCTGTCCGCTCGGCCGGATCTGCCCCTCCTGCGACCGCCCCGCCGAGCTTCCTGCGGCCCGCTACTGCGCCCACTGCGGCACGGCGCTCCCCGCCTAGAAGGGCCGGTCAGGCCGGGGGAGGCGGCAGGGGGCGGGCGTCGTCGAGCGCGCGGGTCAGGGCGTGCAGCTCCTCGCGCAGGGCCCGCACCCGGTCGAGGGGCAGCCCCGTCGCCGCGGCGATCCCGCGCGGCACGGCGCGCGCCCGCTCCCGCAGCGCCGCCCCCGCCCCGGTGGGGCGCGCCGTCACCGAGCGCTCGTCCTCGGTGCTGCGCCTGCGCTCCACGTACCCCGCCGACTCCAGCCGCTTCAGCAGCGGCGACAGCGTGCCCGAGTCCAGCCGCAGATGCTCGCCGATCTTCTTGACCGGCAGCTCCCCGTGCTCCCAGAGCACCAGCATCACCAGATACTGCGGATAGGTCAGCCCCAGCTCCTTCAGCGCGCCCCGGTACACCCCGTTGAACGCGCGCGACGCCGCGTGCAGCGCGAAGCAGATCTGCTGGTCCAGCCGGAGGAAGTCCTCCTCCGGCACCTCGCTGAGCGTCGTGTCGGCCATCTCTCCAGCATACCGGCGGGGCCTCCGTCCGCCATTCAGTTGTGTGCAACTCAATTGTGTGCTGTAGTTGTGCTCCGGCAGACCACCGACGAGACGAAGAGGCCAGTCATGGACCCGCTCTACACCGCCGCAGCCACCGCCAACGGTCGGGAGGGCCGTGCCGTCAGCTCCGACGGCACCCTCGATCTCCCGCTCGCCTTCCCGCCGGCCCTCGGCGGCGACGGAAAGGGCACCAACCCCGAGCAGCTCTTCGCCGCCGGGTACGCCGCCTGCTTCGCCGGTGCGCTGGGGGCCGTCGGCCGCCAGGAGAAGGCCGACGTCAAGGACGTCTCGGTGACCGCCGAGGTCGGCATCGGCAAGGACACCGACGGCGGCTTCGCCCTCTCCGTCGTCATACGGGTCGAACTCCCCGCCCACCTGGAGGGCGAGCAGGGCCGGGCGCTCGTGGAGAAGGCCCACGCCGCCTGCCCGTACTCCAAGGCCACCCGGGGCAACATCCCCGTCGAACTCGTCGTCGAGTAAGCCGGGCGGCCGGGCGGCCGGGAGGGCCGGGCGCGTGGTGTCGCGGCGGGGGGCGGCGCGGTTGGATGGGCCCCATGAGTGAGTCAGAGGAGCACCCCGCCCGCGACCTGGCGGAGCAGATGCGGACCAACGAGGCCAACTGGGACGCCCGTACCCCCGTCCATCTCGCCAGCCGGTTCTACGGCGTGGACCAGAACCCCGACCCCGCCCGCTGGTTCGCCCCCTTCGAGTGGACCGACATGGGCGAGCTGTCCGGCCGGGACGTGCTGCATCTCCAGTGTCATCTCGGCACCGAGACCCTCGCCTTCGCCCAGCGCGGGGCGCGCACCACCGGCCTCGACCTCTCCGGCGCGGCGGTGACCGCCGCCCGCGACATCGCCGCGCGGGCGGGCCAGGACGTCGACTACGTGCACGCCAATGTCTACGACGCGCCCGAGGCCCTGGGCGAGCGCCGGTTCGATCTCATCTACACCGGCAAGGGGGCGCTCTGCTATCTGCCGGACCTGCCGCGCTGGGCCGAGACCGTCAGCGGACTGCTCCGCCCCGGCGGCCGGCTCTACATCGTGGAGTTCCACCCCCTCCTCCAGGCCCTCGGCCTCACCCCCGGCCCCGGTGACACCCCCGAGCTGCTGCTGCGCCACGACTATCTCGGCGGCCGGGGGGCCATCCTCCAGGACGCGACGCACACCTACACCGACGGTCCGGCGGTCGAGGGCACGACGGACTGCTACGAGTGGATGCACGGCCTGGGCGATGTGGTCGACGCGCTGATCGGGGCCGGTCTCGGCGTCGAGCGGCTGCGCGAGTACGAGGAACTGCCCTGGCCGCGCTGGCCGGAGATGGAGCGCACCGGCAACGGCTGGTGGCGGCTGCCCGAGGGCTCCCCCCGGATCCCCCATCTCTTCGCCCTGCTCACCACGGCGAAGAGCTGAGGTCTCCCGCGCGGCTCAGTCCCAGGGCCCGGTGATCGCGAAGGTCGTCCCGGGCCGGTAGACGTTGACGTACATCGTCTCCCGGTCCGGCGAGAACTCCACCCCGGCGAACTCGCCCCACTGCGGGGCCTCGGGGGTGCCCGTGTTCTGCCGGTTGCGGGCCACCGGGTACACCTCGCCGTGCCGGGTCAGCCCGTAGACGTGCTGAGCGCCGTCGCCGTCCTCGCAGACCATCAGTCCGCCGCCGGGCGCGAGGCAGATGTTGTCGGGGGACTCCCCGGGCAGCCGGACATCGGTGTCCGGGCCGAAGACGATCACCAGGGTGAGACGGCGGCGGTCCGGCTCGTACCGCCACACCTGCCCGTGGTGGTCGCCGGCCGAGCCCTCCGCCGCGCGGGCGTAGCTGGAGACGAAGTACACCGAGCGCCCGCCCCAGTAGCAGCCCTCCAGCTTCTGCGCGTGGGTGATCCCCCTCGGCCCGAAGTCCTGGAGCCGGATCGGCGTCAGGGCCGCCGAGCTGTCCGGGACCGGTGCCCACTCCACCCGGTCGAAGCTGACGCCCGGCTCGTCGATCGCGGACAGATCCGGCACGCCGGGCACCCGCATGGCCTCCAGTTCGCCGCCCGCGCGCAGCGAACCGGTGCCGCCGAGCGGTTTCCCGGGCAGGAACCGGTAGAAGAGCCCGAACGGCCGCTGGAAGGCGTCCTCCGTCTCGTAGACGATCCCGCTCCGGGGGTCGACGGCGACGGCCTCGTGCTGGAAGCGGCCCATCGCGGTCAGCGGCACCGCCCCGGTGCGGCGCGGATCGGCGCCGTCCACCTCGAAGACAAAGCCGTGGTCCTTGGTGTAGCCGTTGACGCCGGCCTTGTCCTCGTTCTCCTCGCAGGTCAGCCAGGTGCCCCAGGGGGTGGGCCCGCCCGCGCAGTTGACGGCCGTGCCGGCGATGGCGACCCGTTCGGAGCGGACGCGGTTTCCGCTGTCCAGCTCCAGGGCGGTGCACCCGCCCCGGGCCGCCGGGTCGTAGGTGAGACCTTCGACGGCCGGCACGCCGAGCGAGGAGGTGTGGCGGTTCTCGTGATTGCGTACGAGGTGCACCCGGCCGTGGCGGCCCGCGAGGGCGGCCATGCCGTCGGGCCGGCCGGGGACCGGTCCCTCGCCCGAGAGCATGGGTTCGCCCGCGCGGGAGAGCACCGAGTAGCGGAAGCCGTGCGGCAGATCGAGGATTCCCGCCGGGTCGGGGACGAGCGGGCCGTGGCCCCGGCGGCCCCGGGCGGCGGCGGTGGTCGTGAAGAGTTCGGAGAGCGCGCCCGTGAACGCTATTCCGGCGCTCAGCGCACCGGTGCGGGCGAGCAGCTGACGGCGTGTCGCTGACATGAGGCAGCTCCCTGCTGGCGGACAGAGATGTGACCCGCACGTGTGTAGCACGCGCCTCGCGGCACGTGAACCGTGCGGGTCACGGCACCTCGTGCGGTACGGCGGGACTCCGCCGTACCGAGGATCAGACCAGCTCGGCCGTGAGCGTGATCGTCGTGCCCGTCAGCGCCTGGCTGACCGGGCAGTTCTTCTTGGCGTTCTCGGCGGCCTCGGCGAACGCCCCGGCGTCCAGACCGGGCACCTCGCCGCGCACGGTGAGGTGGATACCGGTGATGCCCTCACCCGGCTGGAAAGTGACGTCGGCCTTGGTCTCCAGACGGGCCGGCGGGTTGCCCGCGCCGGTCAGACCGTGCGAGAGGGCCATCGAGAAGCAGCTGGAGTGAGCCGCCGCGATCAGCTCCTCCGGGCTGGTCTTGCCATTGGCCTGCTCGGCGCGGGACGGCCAGGAGACCGGCTGCGAACCGATGCCGGAGGAGTCGAACGTGACGGTGCCCGAGCCCTTGAGCAGTTCGCCTTCCCAGACCGTGTGTGCCGTGCGCGTGGTGGCCATGGTGTGAATCCCTTCAGACGGAAAGCTGTTTACTCCCCGAACCTACTGCCCCGGGAGTTCCCTCGCGTCACGGGCCAGGGCGGTGAGACGGGAGATCGCCCGGAAGTACTTCTTCCGGTAACCCCCGTTCAGCATCTCCTCGCTGAAGAGCCGGTCGAAGGGGAGACCGGAGGCGAGCACCGGAACCTCCCGGTCGTAGAGCCGGTCGGCCAGGACGACCAGCCGCAGCGCGGTGGACTGGTCGGGCACCGGGCCGACACCGGTCAGACAGACCATGCTCAGCCCCTCGGTGAGGGCTCCGTAACCGCTGGGATGGATCCGCGCCAGATGTTCCAGCAGCCCGGGGAAGGAGTCCAGGGACGCCCCGTCGGTGGCGTACGCGGTCTTCGTGACCACCTCGTCGGAGTACGGCGCGGGGGCCTCGGGAAGCCCCCGGTGGCGGTAGTCCTCGCCGTCGATCCGCAGCGGCAGGAAGTGCGCGGACAGCCCCTGGATCTCCCGGAGGAAGTCGGCGGCGGCGAACCGGCCCTCGCCGAGCTTCCCGGGCAGGGTGTTGGAGGTGGCCGCCAGCGCCACACCCGCCTCGGCCAGCTTCTTCAGCAGGCTCGACACGAGCACGGTGTCGCCCGGGTCGTCCAGCTCGAACTCGTCGATGCACAGCAGCCGGTGTCCGCTCAGCGTCCTCACGGTCTCCTGGAAGCCGAGCGCGCCGACGAGATTGGTCAGCTCGACGAAGGTGCCGAAGGCCTTGAGCGAGGGATCGGCCGGGGTGGCGTGCCAGAGGGAGGCCAGCAGATGGGTCTTGCCCACGCCGTAGCCGCCGTCGAGGTAGACGCCCCGGGGGCCGGCCGGCGCGGCGGGCTTCTTCGCGAACCACCGGCGGCGGCCCGAGCCGCTCGGGTGCGCCCCGCCCAGCCCGGCGGCGAACGAGCCGAGGGCGGCGACGGCCGCCGCCTGGCTCGGCTGCCCCGGATCGGGCACATAGGTGTCGAAGCGCACGGCGTCGAAACGCGGTGGCGGCTGCATCTCCTGGACCAGCCGGTCGGCGGGGACGTGGGGCCTGCGTTCGCAGAGTGACTGCGGAACGCCGCTGGTCATGACGGTTGCAACACGGGTGGACACAATTCCCCACTGTAAGGGGCGTGCCACACTGCCCCCATGCGACGCCTGCTCCCTGTGACCCACCAGACACCCGCCGACGACCGTGAGTGGTCCCTCGACGAGCTGGCCGAGGCCTACGCGTATCCGGTGGCCGTCCCGGGGGAGGGGCGGACCCCGGGGGCGTGGCTGCGGGCCAACATGGTCTCCTCGCTGGACGGCGCGGCCCAGCACGACGGCCGCTCGCAGCCGCTGTCCTGCGCCGCCGACATGCGGATCTTCGGCACCCTGCGGGGGCTGGCCGACGCGGTCGTGGTGGGTGCGGAAACGGTACGCCTGGAGGGTTACCGTCCGGCCCGCGCCCGGGAGGCCTTCGCCGCCCGCAGAGAGGCGGCGGGCCAGGGCCCCGCGCCCGCGATCGCCGTGGTGAGCGCTTCGCTGGGGCTGGACTTCTCGCTGCCGCTGTTCACCGAGCCGCTGACGCCGACCCTGATCCTGACCGGGGCCGCCGCGCCGGCGGACCGGGTCCGCGCCGCCGAGCGCGCGGGCGCGCGGGTGGTGGTCGCCGGGGACGGCCCGGGCGTGGACCCCGCGACGGCGGTGGCGGCGCTCGCGGAGCGGGGACTGACCAGGCTGCTCACCGAGGGCGGACCGAGGCTGCTGGGGCAGTTCGTGGCCTCGGGGACCCTGGACGAGCTGTGTCTGACCCTCTCGCCCACCATGACCGCCGGGGACTCCCAGCGGATCGCGGGCGGGCCCGGGGCGGCCGTTCCGGAGCGGTTCGCGCCGACCTCGCTCCTGGAGGAGGCGGGCTTCCTTTTCGCTCGCTACGGCCGCATCTGACAATCAGCGGAATTTGCCGTTCCGGTTAGCTTCGACTGGGCACACTTATCTCTGCAGACCCCGTGCGGGCACGGGGAAGGATGGTTTTTGCAGAAGGGTCCTGACGTGTTCACAAGCGTACTGATGATCGAAAAGCCCCTGACGCCCGAGGACGTGGACTTCGTCACCACCCTGCACGGGGAAGAGGCGGTCTCGTTCATCGTGCTGCTGCAACCTCGCGGGGACCAGGCCGACGTCCTGTTGCGCGCGATCGACGACGTGGCGCTCGGCGAACTCAAGGACGCGGTCCACGAGGGCGAGGAGCCCGAGGGCGGCGAGGCCAGGGAGCCCGCCGAGAGAGGCCTGGAACTCTCCGTCGCCGCCCTGCGCGCGGCGGGCTGCCGGGCGGAGGGAGAGGTGGTCGAGGCCCACCCGCTGGACCGGCTCACGGCCCTGGTGGCCGAGAAGGGGGCCGACGAGGTGATCGTGCTGACCGCGCCGCACTACGTGGAGGAGTTCTTCCACCGGGACTGGGCCTCCCGGGCGCGGCACAAGGTCGGCGTACCGGTGCTCAAACTCTTCGCGCACAGCGAATAGGCTGGGCCCTCGCCCCGTCGCGGCACCGGTGCCGCGACGGGGCGAGGCCGCACCGACCGTCGTACACCTTGGAGACACACGCATGGCACCCGCCATCCCCAGCGCCATGGAACGCCCGCACTTCATCGGCATCGGGGGTGCCGGAATGTCCGGCATCGCGAAGATCCTCGCCCGGCGCGGCGCGCTCGTCGCCGGCAGCGACAGCAAGGAATCCCCGACGGCGGACGCCCTGCGGGCCCTCGGCGCCACCGTCCACATCGGACACGAGGCCGGGCACCTCGCCGACGACGCCAGCTGCGTCGTGGTCTCCAGCGCGATCCGCGCCGACAACCCCGAGCTGCTGCGCGCCGCCGAACTCGCCGTCCCGGTCGTCCACCGCTCCGACGCGCTGGCCTCCGTGATGACCGGACTGCGCCCGATCGCCGTCGCGGGCACCCACGGCAAGACCACCACCACCTCCATGCTGGCCGTCGCGCTCTCCGCGCTCGGCCTGGACCCCTCGTACGCCATCGGCGGCGACCTGGAGGGCCCCGGCACCAACGCCCGGCACGGCGAGGGCGAGATCTTCGTCGCCGAGGCGGACGAGAGCGACCGCAGCTTCCACAAGTACGACCCCGAGGTCGCGATCATCCTCAACGTGGAACTCGACCACCACGCGAACTACGCCTCGATGGACGAGATCTACGAGTCCTTCGAGACCTTCACCGGCAAGATCGTCCCCGGCGGCACCCTGGTGATCTCCGCCGACCAGCAGGGCGCGGTCGAGCTGACCTCCCGGCTGCGCGCCCGGTCCGGGGCGGAGTCCGCCCCGGAGTCCGGGCCGAGGATCGTCACCTACGGCGAGTCGCCCGACGCGGACGTACGTGTGCACAGGATCACCCCGCGCGGACTCTCCAGCGAGGTCACCGTGGTCGTCGACGGCCGCTTCCTGACCTTCACCGTCTCCGTCCCCGGCAGCCACTACGCGCACAACGCCGTGGCCGCGCTCGCCGCCGGAGTCGCCCTCGGCGTCCCGGCGCACAATCTGGCCTCCGCCCTCGGCAAGTACACCGGGGTCAAGCGCCGCCTCCAGCTCAAGGGCGAGGCGGCGGGCGTCCAGGTCATCGACTCCTACGCCCACCACCCCACCGAGATGATCGCCGACCTGGAGGCCATGCGGGGCGCGGCCGAGGACGCCCGGCTGCTGGTCGTCTTCCAGCCCCACCTCTTCTCCCGCACCCAGGAGCTGGGCAAGGAGATGGGCCAGGCCCTCGCCCTCGCCGACGCCTCCCTGGTCCTGGAGATCTACCCGGCCCGCGAGGACCCGATCCCCGGCGTCACCAGCGCCCTCATCACCGAGGCGGCCCGCGCGGCGGGCGCGGACGCCACCCCCGTCGGCGACCCCTCGCTGATCCCGGCGACGATCGCGGGAATGGCGAGGCCCGGCGATCTCGTTCTCACCATGGGCGCGGGTGACGTCACGGACCTCGGACCTGAGATCCTCGCCCGTCTGTCGAGCTGAGGAAGCGGTTTTCATGGCGTACGACATCGACAAGCCGGACGAGCAGTGGCGCGCGGAGCTGACCCCCGCCGAGTACCAGGTGCTGCGGCAGGCCGGGACGGAGCCCGCCTTCCGGGGCGAGTACACGGACACCACCACGGAGGGTGTCTACTCCTGCCGGGCGTGTGACGCCGAGCTGTTCCGCTCGGACACCAAATTCCCCTCGCACTGCGGCTGGCCGTCCTTCTACGACCCCAAGGACACCGACGCGGTCGAACTGATCGAGGACCGGTCCCACGGAATGCTCCGCACCGAGGTCCGGTGCGCGCGCTGCGGATCGCACCTCGGCCACGTCTTCGCGGGCGAGGGGTATCCGACCCCCACCGACCAGCGCTACTGCATCAACTCCATCTCCCTGCGGCTCACCCCCGACAAGGACTGACCGGCTCAGGGGCCCGCGGGCTCCAGCAGGTCCCAGCGGTTGCCGTACAGGTCCTCGAAGACCGCGACACTGCCGTACGGCTCGTGCCGCGGGCGCTCCAGAAAACGGACGCCCGCGGCGAGCATCCGCGCGTGATCGCCCGCGAAGTCCTCCGTGTACAGGAAGAACCCCACCCGGCCGCCCGTCTGCGCGCCCACACACCCCCGCTGCGCCTCGTCCTTCGCCCGGGACAGCAGCAGCCCGGTCCCCGCGCCCGCCCCCGGCGGACGCACCACCACCCACCGCGAGCCGTCCGGCCGGGGCGTGTCCTCGCTCAGTTCAAAACCGAGCGCGCCGGTGTAGAAGGCGATGGCTTCGTCGTACTCACGGACGACCAGGGAGACCAGGGCGATCATCGACATGGCCCCACCCTAGGCCGTCTCCCCATGGATTCAGCGCCTGGGACAATGGGGTGGTGACCGCCCTCCCGCCCGGCCTGCTCGAACGGGCCGCCGCCCTCGCCGTCCCCGGCCGGCGGCGGATCCTGGGTATCGCCGGAGCGCCCGGAGCGGGCAAGTCCACCCTCGCGGAGCGGCTGTGCCGGGCCCTGGACGGACGGGCCGCCCTCGTCCCGATGGACGGCTTCCACCTCGCCGGAGCCACCCTGGAGCGCCTCGGCCGGGCCGACCGCAAGGGCGCGCCCGACACCTTCGACGCCGACGGCTACACCGCGCTGCTCACCCGGCTCCGCGCCCGCGCGCCCGGTGTCACCGTCTACGCCCCGGCCTTCGACCGCGCGCTGGAGGAGCCGGTCGCGGGCAGTGTCGCCGTACCGCCGGAGATCCCCCTGGTGATCACCGAGGGAAACTACCTCCTCCACGACGACGGCCCCTGGTCGGCGGTCCGGCCGCTGCTCGACGAGGTCTGGTACCTGGAACTCGACCCGGAGGTCCGGGTGCGCCGTCTCGTCGACCGCCATGTGCGCTTCGGCAGGGACCGCGCCCACGCCGAACGCTGGACGGCCCGCTCCGACGAACCCAACGCCCGGCTGGTCGCCCTCGGCAGGGACCGCGCCGACCTGGTCGTCACCCTGCCCTGACCTCCCCTGGCCGGGGTGGACCGGACCCGGGTGGGTACGCTCACAGACGGTGGACCGAGGCGGGGCGGACCTCCCGGGGGCGGCTCCGGGCTCGAGAGAGCCAGGGGCGAACGAAAGGCGGATTGACGTGGGGCTGTTCCGGCGGAGGCCGAAGCGCGACGGACGGGACGCGCCCCGGGACCCCGAGTTCGCCTACTTCTCCGCCGACGAGGGCGCGCGCTTCCGCGCCCTGGTCCGCGAGGCCTTCGCCGAACAGGGCCTCGAAGTCCTCCTCCACCCGGACATGGTCTCCGACAACTCCGGCCGGCAGTTCGGCCTCGCCAACCTCGCCGCCGTCCTCCACAACGACGACCGGGGCCCGCGCGCCTGGCCCGAGCTGGTCCGCCGGCACGTCGGCATGGTGCTGCGGACCATGGACGCCCCCTCCGCGCTCGACACCCTCTCCACCGAGCAGATCCGCTCCCAGCTCTACCCCCGGGTCCTCGGCTCCGAAGGGTTCGACCCGGAGAACTTCGACTACGCGCGCTCTCCCGCGCCCGGACTGTACGAGATCATCGCGCTCGATCTCCCGGAGAGCGTCATGATGCTCACCGACGACGCCCTCGAACCTCTCGGCAGCCTTCGCTACCTGCGCGAACAGGCCCTCTACAATCTGCGCGGCCTGCCCGTCGAGGGACACGAGAGCGTCAAGGGCGACGCCGGGATGCGCTTCGAGGTGATCCTCGGCGACTCCTTCTACACCGCGAGCCGGGTGCTCACCCTGGAGAGCGTCGTCCGCGAGACCACCGGGGAGGAGCTGACCCCCGACGGCGCGCTGGTGGCGATACCCTTCCGGCACCAGCTCGCCTTCCACGTCATCAAGGACGCCGGCGCGATCCCCGCGCTCAACGCCATGGCCGCCTTCGCCGCCACCGGGTACGTCGACACCCCGGGCGCGATCAGCCCCTTCGTCTACTGGTGGCGCGAGGGCACGCTCACCCAGCTCAGCGCCCGCGAGGAGGACGGCGAAGGGCTGCGGATCGTGGTCGGCGACGACTTCCAGGAACTGCTGGAGCGGCTGAGGGGCGGCGGCGGAGTCTGATCCGCCGGGCTCACTCCGCGGCCAGCACCGCGCAGGCCCGCGCCGCCGGCCGCAGCACCCCGTCCGCCCCCGGGGCCGTCACCGACCCGAAGGACGCCAGCACCCGCGCGGGGCCGCCGAGCGGGATCGCCGCCGGGCCGTCCGACAGATTGACCGCGATCCGCAGCCCGCCCCGCCGCACCAGGAGCCAGCGCGCCCGCTCGTCGTGGTCCACCCGTACCGAGGCCAGATCCGGATCGTTCAGATCCGGATGGCTCCGGCGCAGGGCGATCAGCTCACGGTGCCAGGCCAGCAGCCGGGCGTGCGGCTCGCGCGAGCGCTCCGAGCGGTCCAGACAGGAGCGGTCGCGGGTCGCCGGGTCCTGCGGGTCGGGCACGTCCAGGACGGCCCAGCCGTGCGCGGCGAACTCCGCGCGCCGGCCCTCCCGCACCGCTCGGGCCAGCCGGGGGTCCGTGTGGTCGGTGAAGAACTGCCAGGGGGTACGGGCCCCCCACTCCTCGCCCATGAACAGCATCGGCGTGAAGGGGCCCGTCAGCACCAGCGCCGCCGCGCACGCCAGCGTCCCGGGGTCCAGGGACCGGGAGAGCCGGTCGCCGAGCGCGCGGTTGCCGATCTGGTCGTGGGTCTGCGCGTAGCCGACGAAACGGTGGGCGGGGGTGCGGTCCGTGTCCACCGGCCGGCCGTGCACCCGCCCCCGGAAGGAGGAGTACGTGCCGTCGTGGAAGAAGGCCCGGGTGAGCGTCTTGGCGAGCGCCGCCATCGGGGCCCGCGCGAAATCCGCGTAGTACCCCTGGGACTCGCCCGTCAGGGCGGAGTGCAGGGCGTGATGGAAGTCGTCGTTCCACTGGGCGTGCAGCCCGATGCCGCCCGCCTTCACCGGCGTCGTCGTCCGGGGGTCGCACAGATCGGACTCGGCGATCAGGAACAGCGGTCGCCCCAGCTCCGCGCCGAGCGCGCCGACGGCCGTCGCCAGCTCCTCCAGGAAGGTCAGCGCCCTGCCGTCGGCGAGCGCGTGCACCGCGTCCAGCCGCAGCCCGTCCAGCCGGTACTCCCGCAGCCAGGCCAGCGCGCTGCCCAGCAGATAGGCCCGCACCTCGTCCGAGCCGGGCGCGTCGAGATTGACCGCCGCGCCCCAGGGGGTGCGGTGGGCGTCGGTGAAGTACGGCCCGAAGGCGGGCAGATGGTTGCCGGAGGGGCCGAGGTGGTTGTGCACCACGTCCAGCACCACGCCCAGGCCGTGGCCGTGGGCCGTGTCGACGAAGCGCTTCAGCGCCTCGGGCCCGCCGTAGGGCTCGTGGACCGCCCACGGCGACACCCCCTCGTACCCCCAGCCGTGTGTGCCGGGGAAGGGGCAGACCGGCATCAGCTCGATGTGCGTCACCCCCAGGCCGGCCACGTCCGCGAGCCGGCCGGCCGCCGCGTCCAGCGTCCCCTCGGGGGTGAAGGTGCCGATGTGCAGCTCGTAGAGGACCGCGCCCGCCAGCGCCCGGCCGGGCCACTCGTGCCGCCAGTCGTACGAGCCGGGGAGCACCACCGCGCTGGGGCCGTCCGGTCCTTCCGGCTGACGGCGCGAGCGGGGGTCGGGCAGCACCGGGCCGCCGTCCAGGGCGAATCCGTAGCGGGTTCCCTCCGGCGCGGCGGCCTCGGCGCTCCACCAGCCGGCCCGGCCCGCCACCGGCGTCATCGGGTGCTCCACGCCCGCCAGCCACAGCGCGACCCGCTCCTTCGCCCTCGGCGCCCACACCTCGAACAGCACTGGCGGTCCCTTCCTCGTCGGCCGGACGGCCCGGCCCGCACCCGGGTCCGGTCCGTCCGGTCCGGGTCCGGCGGGGTCCATCCTGGCGACTGCGGCCCCCGCGGGCGGGGTCCCTCGGCCATTGGGGTCAACGGGCGCGCCGCGGGGCCGCCGGGAGATCTCCCGGCGGCCCCGCGCCTGTCACCGGCTACCGGCGGCTACCGGCCGTCGTCGGGTCCCGGCACCAGATGGACGCGCTCGTCGACGATCGGATACCCGGCGCGGGCGAACTGCGCCGCCATCGGGAAGTTGCCCTGGTCGGTGGCGGCCAGGATGTGCTCCGCCCCCTGCTCGGCCAGCGTGTGCGTGCACTCCGCGAGCAGGTCGTACGCGTAGCCGTGGCCGCGCTGCTCCGGCAGGACGCCGATGAAGCCGACGCACGGCCCCGCGTGGATGCGCGCCGGGACATGCAGCCCGACCGGCTCGCCGTCGGCGGTGTGGGCCAGCCGCCACCACTCGCGCGGCGAGTCGCACGCGCGGAAGTAGTCCAGCTCCGCCTGGGCCGCCCGGTCGAGCCCGCCCTCCTCGATGTCGAGGAGCGCGTGCGCGTCGAGCGTCGCCGAGTGGATCCGGCGGAGCAGCCGGAAGAAGACCTCGTCGTCGGGCTCGGGCCGGAAGACCAGCCGCCCCGGCCGCGCGGGCAGCCCGCACTCGGGCGTCCACCGGTACTGGTAGCGCTCCACCAGCACCCGCATTCCGGCCGCCTCGGCGGCCCGCAGCCGGGCCTGCCCCGCGGCGTGCGCCTCGGGGTCCTCGCGCCAGTTCCTGGGCAGGATCAGCTGGTACTCGACGCGGTACGGGGCGGTGCGCAGCAGCTCCGCGCCCGCCTCCTCCTCGCCCTCGGCGACGTCGAACCAGTTGATGGTGAAGGGCTCCAAGTCGCCGGGACGGCCCCACCAGGCGGCCCGGGCGACGACGCGGCCGTCGCGCAGGGCGACGCGCTTCCACTCGGGCCGGTGGACGGCATGGGCGAGGGCACGGCCGACGCCGAGCGGATCGGGCAGGGAGTCGAAGAGATGGGCGTCGCTCTCGTCGAGCGCGCGGATGACCAGATCGGTCATGGAAGAAGTCCTCCGGAGAAGCGGTGGTGCGCTCCCGGTCAGACTGCGAACGCCGGGCGGACGGGGCGGGAGCGCGGGAACGATGGGATGAACACGGCACTCGCCTCCTCTCCGTCTGTCGTTGGCGTTGCCAGGACTGTACACGACCACAGCGCCCGCGCTCACTCTTTTCCAACTGGCCGGAACTGGCGCTTCCGTGCAGGTCAGCCAAGGTGCCGAAGATGACCGGAACCTCCCCGATTCTGGACAGCGCGCGCCCGTGGGGCGGACAATCACCGAGTGACGTCGTCGTTTGAGTTCCCCACGTACCCCGCTCCGGCCGTCAGGCTCTCCGACGCCGAGCGGGACCGGGTGGTCGGTGTGCTCAGGGAGGGCGCGGCCGACGGCAAGCTCTCGCACGACACCTTCCTGCGCCGGATGGAACTGGCCCTTGTCGCCAGCCGTCCGGAGGAGTTGCGGGTGCTCACCGCCGACCTCGGCGTCCGCGCCCGGCCGGAGGGCGTCGCCCAGCGGATGGTCGGCGCGGTCGGCGAGGCGTCCGCGTTCTTCGTACGGCTGCGCAGGGCCTGGCAGACGGAGAAGCTGCCGCCGCTGCTGCTGCCCGAGACCGGCCCGTTCGCGCTGCGGATCGGCCGCGACCCGGGCAACGGCCTGCGGCTCAGCCATGACACGGTCTCCCGGGCCCATGCCGAACTCGCCCTGCGCGGCGGCGTATGGGTCCTCCGCGACCTCGGCTCCACCAACGGCACCACCGTCAACGGGCGGCGGGTGGCGGGCTCGGTCGTCGTCCAGGACGGCGACATGGTCGGTTTCGGCCGGATGAGCTTCCGGCTCACCGCTCCCTGACCGCCGGGCCCCGGCGGCTCAGCAGCGCCACCGGACGGTCCGCGAACAGCTCCGCCAGCCGCACCGGTGCGCCGCCCGTCAACTCCCTTCCCTCCAGCAGGAGATCGTCCCACCGGCCCTCGGGCAGCGTCAGCTCCGTCTCCCGCCAGCCGCCCGCGCGCTCCAGACCGAGCGAGAGCCGGGTGACCGCCGCGACCACCTCGCCGGTGCGGCAGAAGGCGACACAGTGCGCGGCGGCCGGCCCGGCCGCGCGCAGCGGCGCGTAACTTCCCGCGGCGCCGAACACCCCGGGCCGCTCCCGGCGCAGCCGCAGCGCCGCGCGCGTCAGCGCCGTCTTCTCGTCCGGCGGCCCCTGTGCGAACGGCTCCCGGTTGTCCGGGTCCACCAGGGCGCGGCAGTCCCGCTCGGTGCCCTGGTAGAGGTCCGGTACCCCCGGCATCGCCAGCTGGAGCAGCGCCGCGCCCAGCGCGTTCGCCCGCCCGTACGGCTCCAGTCCGCGCGCGAGGCGCAGCGCCGAGCGCGGCGGCGGCCCGGCGGGCCCGGCCGCCACGAAGGCGGCGAGAGCGCTCTCGTACTCCTGGTCCGGCTCGGTCCAGGTGGTGTGCAGCGCGGCCTCCCGCGCGCCCTTGAGCAGCGCGCGCCCCAGCCGCTCGCCGCGAGCGGGACCGGAGCCGGAGCCGGAGCCGGAGTCGGAGTCGGAGTCGGGATCGAGGCCGGGATCGGGATCGGGATCGAGGCCGAGGCCGATCGCCGTCTGCCAGGCCGTCCACGCCAGCCGCCGGTCGGGCGCGCTCCCGCCCGCGCGCCCCGCCGTCTCCCCGGTGACGGCGGCGAGGAAGGCGGTCCATCGCTCCGGGCATTCGGACAGCACGGCGATCCTCGCCCGTACATCCGCGCTGTGCTTGGTGTCGTGCGTGGTCAGCGCCGTGCCGGTGGCGGGCCAGTCGCGCGCCAGCCGTTCGGCGTACGCGTGGAACTCCTCCGGCTCGACGAAGGGCCGGCCGGGATCACCGCCGACCTCATTGGCGCAGATCAGCGGCGTATGACGGTAGAAGGCCGTGTCCTCGACGGACTTGGCGCGCAGCGCGGACGCGGTCTGCGCGAACCGCGCGCGGAAGGCGTCCCGCGAGGGGCTCTCACCGAGCCGTCCGAGCGCCAGCTCCCGTACGACGTCGACCGCCGAGGCCTCCTCGGGGACGGGGAAGGCGGCCTTGGCGGCGGTCGCCGCGCCGGGGGTGAGGACCTCCTCGGCCCCGGTCCGGTACGGCCGGTAGACCGGCACCCGGATCAGCAGCTCGCGGATCGCGGTCCGCAGCGCCCAGGGGGCGTGGTCGCGCAGCCGGGGGTCACCGGCGCAGACCCGTTCGGCGAGCCGGGTCAGCGCGGTGACCTCGGCGGCCAGCTCATGGGTGATCACACGGTGGGCGGCCCGGCGGACGGTCGGTTCCCAGCTGCCGCCCAGGTCGTCGGCGGCCCCGGAGAACTCGCGGTGGCGGCGGAGCAGTTCGCGGCAGCCGTCGGGGTCGGCGAAGAGGCCGTCGACGCGGCGCAGGGTGTCGTATCCGGTGGTGCCGTCCACCGGCCAGCCGGGGGGCAGCCGCTCCTCGCCGGTGAGGATCTTCTCCACCACGGTCCAGCAGCCGGGTCCGAGGGCGGTGTCCAGCCGCCGCAGATACTCCTCCGGGTCGGCGAGCCCGTCGGGGTGGTCGATCCGCACCCCCTCCACGACCCCGTCCCGGACCAGTTCCACGATCTTGGCGTGGGTGGCCTCGAAGACCTCCGGGTCCTCCACACGCACCCCGATCAGCTCCGACACGGTGAAGAAGCGGCGATAGGCCAGCTCGGTCCGGGCCAGCCGCCACCAGCCGAGCCGGTACCACTGGGCGTCCAGGAGTTCCGGCAGCGGCAGCGCGGCGGTCGTCCCCCGGAGCGGGAAGCGGTGCTCGCCGTAGTGGAGCACGTCCGACTCGACGCGCATCGCGGCGCTCTCCTCGCCGAGCCGGCCGCCGAGCACCGGCAGCAGCACCCGTCCGCCGCCCGCCTCCCAGTCGATGTCGAACCAGCGGGCGTACGGCGATCCGGGGCCGTGCCGCAGGACGTCCCACAGGGCGCGGTTGTACCGGGGGACGGCGGCCATGTGGTTGGGCACGATGTCCAGGACCAGCCCCAGACCGTGGTCGCGGGCGGTCCGGGCGAGCGCGCGGAGACCGGCCTCGCCGCCCAGCTCCTCCCGTACCCGGGTGGGATCGGTGACGTCGTAGCCGTGCGCCGAACCCGGGACCGCCTCCAGCACGGGGGAGAGGTGCAGATGCGAGACGCCGAGCCCGGCGAGGTACGGCACGGCCGCCTCGGCCGCCGCGAAGGGGAAGCGGGGCTGGAGCTGGAGCCGGTAGGTGGCGGTGGGCTTCATGCCCGCGTACGTACCCGCCCGGCGGACCGGTCTGTCACCGGGCCGGGGGAGGGTGTGCGCCGATCGGCCCACAGCCTCCCCCGGCCCGACGGCGGGGGCGGGAGGGCTACGCGGGTCTGCGCAGCACCACCAGACTCCGTCCCACCAGCCACACCCGGTCCCCGGCCGCGACCTTCGCCCCGCCGCCGGGCGGCACCCCCTCGGGGCGGGCGGTGTCCACCACCACCTGCCACTGCCGGCCGTGGTGGACCGGCACGGCGAAGTCGAGATCCTCCGCGCCGGCGTTGAACATCAGCAGGAAGGAGTCGTCGCGGATCCGCTCCCCCCGGGGTCCCGGCTCCGAGATCGCGTTCCCGTTGAGGAAGACCGTGAGCGCCCTGGCCTGCGCGGACTGCCAGTTCCGCTGGGTCATCTGACGGCCCTCGGGGGTGAACCAGGCGATGTCGGTCAGCTCGTCCTGGGCCCCCGCCACCGGGCGGCCGTGGAAGAACCGCCGCCGGCGGAAGACCGGGTGGTCGCGCCGGAGCCACACCATCGTCCGGGTGAACTCCAGCAGCGTCCCCTCCGCCCCGGAGCCCGGCTCGGGCCACTTCACCCAGGAGAGTTCGCCGTCCTGGCAGTAGGCGTTGTTGTTGCCGCGCTGGGTGCGCCCGAACTCGTCGCCGTGGCTGAGCATCGGCACGCCCTGCGAGAGCATCAGCGTCGCGATGAAGTTCCGCATCTGACGGCCGCGCACCTCCAGCACCTCGGGGTCCTCGCTCTCGCCCTCCGCCCCGCAGTTCCAGGAGCGGTTGTGGCTCTCGCCGTCCCGATTCCCCTCCCCGTTGGCCTCGTTGCGCTTCTCCTCGTAGGAGACCAGGTCGTGAAGGGTGAATCCGTCGTGGCAGGTCACGAAGTTGATCGAGGCCAGCGGACGCCGCCCGTCGTCCTGGTAGAGGTCGGACGAGCCGGTCAGCCGGGAGGCGAACTCCGCCAGGGTGCGCGGCCTGCCCCGCCACAGATCGCGCACGGTGTCCCGGTACTCGCCGTTCCACTCGGTCCACAGTGGCGGGAACTTCCCCACCTGGTAGCCGCCCTCGCCCACGTCCCAGGGCTCGGCGATCAGCTTCACCCGGCTCACCACCGGATCCTGCTGCACCAGATCGAAGAACGAGGACAGCCGGTCCACCTCGTGGAACTGCCGGGCCAGGGTCGCCGCCAGATCGAAGCGGAAGCCGTCCACATGCATCTCGGTGACCCAGTACCGCAGCGAATCCATGATCATCTGGAGTACGTGCGGGCTCCGCATCAGCAGCGAGTTCCCGGTGCCGGTGGTGTCGGTGTAGTGCCGGCGGTCCTCGGCCAGCCGGTAGTACGAGGCGTTGTCCAGGCCCCGGAAGGAGAGCGTCGGGCCCAGATGGCTGCCCTCGGCCGTGTGGTTGTAGACGACGTCGAGGATGACCTCGATGCCCGCCTGGTGCAGCGCCCGGACCGCGTGCTTGAACTCCAGCACCTGTTCGCCCCGCTCGCCCCAGGAGGCGTAGGCGTTGTGCGGGGCGAAGAACCCGATGGTGTTGTAGCCCCAGTAGTTGCTCAGCCCGGCGTCCACCAGCCGGTGGTCGTGGACGAACTGATGGACCGGCATCAGCTCCAGCGTGGTGACGCCCAGCTCGGTCAGATGCGAGATCACCGCCGGATGGGCGAGCCCGGCGTAGGTCCCGCGCAGCTCCTCGGGCAGCTCCGGATGGAGCATCGTCAGGCCCTTCACATGGGCCTCGTAGATCACCGTGCGGTGGTAGTCCGTGCGGGGGGACCGGTCGTCGCCCCAGTCGAAGTACGGGTTGACCACCACCGAGGCCATGGTGTGCGGGGCGGAGTCCAGGTCATTGCGGGAGTCCGGCCGGCCGAAGTGATAGCCGTAGACCGACTCGTCCCAGTGGATTTCTCCGCTTATCGCACGGGCGTACGGGTCCAGGAGGAGTTTGGCGGAGTTGCAGCGCTGCCCGCGCTCCGGCGCGTACGGGCCGTGGACCCGGAATCCGTACCGCTGACCCGGCATCACGCCCGGCAGATACGCGTGCCGGACAAAAGCGTCGGTCTCGCGCAGTTCCACCGCCGTCTGCGAGCCGTCGTCGTGCAGCAGACACAGTTCGATGCGGTGGGCTGCCTCGGAGAACACCGCGAAGTTGGTTCCGGCGCCGTCGTAGGAGGCGCCGAGGGGGTATGCCCGTCCCGGCCAGACCTGCATGGAAGAACTCTTACCCTTCCGATCCGGGTGTAGAGGGACACAACGTCCGGATCCTGGTGAAAGTATCGCTGGCGGGCCGCCCGGAGGCCGGGGACGACGCGGTCAACATCGGGTTCCTTCCGTCCCCCCTCGGGCGGCGGCCCGGACCGTACCGCTATGAATCGGCTCACTCCGGGGGATCCCGCCCGCAGGAACGTATCGGCGGATAAAGGGAGTTGGGAAAGGAGCGTGTCGATCCGGCTGCACCGCGTCCCGCATGCGGAGTAGTCTTCCTTGATCGTTGGGTGGGGGACGGGAAGGCGGTGCGCGGGTGAGCTCGGGAGGTCTGGAGCTGCCCCCCGGTGACACAGGTCACGAGGGGGACACCGGCGACATCCCGCCCGGTGCGGTCTCGCTCGCCAGACCGATGGAAATCGGGGCGGAGCTGGACTGGGGCGCGGAGGCCTGGAGCGAGGTGCGCACCCGCGCCCAGCGGGCCGGGCGCGCCTACATCTGGCTCAATCTGGTCGAACAGAGGCTGCGCGCGGTGGTCGCCGCAGTGCTCCGGCCGATCTACGAGCCGGTCCACGGCGACGACTGGGTGGTGGCCGCGGCGGGCCCGGCGGGCCAGGAGTGGGTGCAGCGGGCGGTCGCGGTGCGGGAGGTCTCCCGCCGCAAGGGGTATCTGCTGGACCCCGCCGACGACAATGTCCTCTCCTTCCTCACCCTGCCCCAGCTGCGCGAACTGATGGTGCAGCACTGGCCGTGCTTCGCGCCGTACTTCGACGACCGGCGCGATGTGGAGCTGGCACTGGACGAGCTGGAGGTCACCCGCAATGTGGTCTCCCGCAACCGGGCGCTGAACGAGGCCGTCCTCGCCCAGGCCGAGCGGGCCTCCGCCCGGCTCCTCGACATACTCGGCAGCGGCGCCGGGGTCCCCTCCGCCGACCGGCTCCCGGTCGACGCGGTGGAGGACCTCGTCGGCGACCGGTACGCGGACGTCGTCTCGGTCCACCCCGACCGGGTCCGGCTCCAGCGCCAGCTGCCGGCCGAGGATCTCTTCGGGGGCGCGCGCCGCCTCGACGCGATCGGCATAGGCCTGAATCTCCTGGTGCAGAACTTCTCCGGCCGCCGGCTGGTCCGGCTCGCCGAGTCGGGCTGCCGGGTCCGGCTGCTCTTCCTCAACCCGGCGAGCAGCTCGGTCAAGCGGCGCGAGCGGGAACTCGGCATCAGGAAGGGCGAGCTGAGCCGCACCGTGGAGATGAACATCCTCCATATGCGCCGGGTGCGGGCGCGGCTGCGGGACCCGGGGGCCTTCGAGATCCAGGTCTTCGACGAAACACCCCGCTTCACCGCCTATCTCGTCGACGGCGACGGGCCCGACGGCCTGGCGGTCGTACAGACCTATCTGCGCAAGGCCCGGGGCATGGAGGCCCCGGTGCTGGTGCTGCGCGGGGGCGGGCGCTCGGTGGTCCGCGCCGGGCAGGAGGGGGAGCACGGGCTCTTCCAGACCTACCGCGAGGAGTTCGAATCGGAGTGGGCCGACTCCCGGCCGGTCTCCTGACAGCGGGCCCGGCGGGCCGGGCCGTCGAGAGCCTTCGGCGGGACGCGGGGCCGGGGCTGTCAGTGGCGCGTGGGAGGGTGATACCCGAGACGGGGGAAGGCCCCGTGGAGGAGGACCGCACGATGGCTTGGCACGGGGAACCGCTGGTCGGCTTCGACCTGGAGACGACCGGCACCGATCCGCAGGAGGCCCGGATCGTCACGGCCGCCGTCGTCCGTGTGCGGGCGGGGGAGCCCGTGGACAGCCGCGTCTGGCTGGCCGACCCGGGGATCCGCATCCCCGAGCAGGCCTCCGCCATCCACGGCATCAGCAATGAGCGGGCGGCGGCCGAGGGCCGCCCCGCCCGCGAGGTCGCCGACGAGATAGCGCGGGAGCTGACCGGCCACTGGCGCGAAGGCGTCCCGGTCGTCGCGTACAACGCGGCCTTCGATCTGACCCTGCTCACGGCGGAGCTGCGCCGCCACGGGCTCCCCTCGCTCTCCGAGCGGCTCGAAGGCCGCCCGATCGGCCCCGTGCTCGACCCCTACACGATCGACCGGGCCGTCGACCGCTACCGCAAGGGCAAGCGCAATCTGGAGGCGGTCTGCGCGGAGTACGGCGTCGCGCTGGAGGCGGCCCACGACGCGACCTCGGACGCGGTGGCGGCCGTGCGCGTGGCGCGCGCGGTGGCCGAGCGCCATCCCTCGGTCGCGGCCCTGGCCCCCGCCGAGCTGCATGACCGTCAGATCCGGTGGTACGCGGAGTGGGCGGTCGACTTCCAGGCCTTCCTGCGCCGCAAGGGCGATGCCGAGGCGGTCGTGGACGCCTCCTGGCCGATGAAGACCCCCGCGCCGGCCGGGGCCTGAGCCCCGGCCCCCGGGCGGCCCCGAAGGCCCCCGGTCAGAACGGGTGCCAGCGGACCTCGGGCCGGTTCTCGCGCAGGGACCGCACCCGGCGGGAGAACTCCTCGCGGGCCCGGGGGTTCGACACCGCGTGCTGCGCCACCCAGGCACAGCTCGCCGTCTCCCTGGCCCCCCGCAGCACCGCGCACCCCGCCCACTCCCGGACGTCCCAGCCATAGGCCTCGGTGAACTCCTCGTACGCCTTTGGCGCGAGCCCGTACCGGTCGCGGGAGAGCGCCATCACCACCAGATCGTGCTCCCGCAGATCGGCGGAGAAGGTCTCCAGATCCACCAGCACCGGGCCCGCCGGGCCCACATGGACATTGCGCGGCAGCGCGTCCCCGTGGATCGGTCCGGGCGTCAGCCGGGGCGTGAGCGCCGCCGCCGCGTCGGCGAAGCCGTCGCGGCGGGCCCGCAGAAACTCCGCGTCCGCCGGATCGATCGCGTCCCCCGCCAGCCGCAGCCAGCGCTCCACCCCGCCCAGCAGCTCCCGCCGGGGCAGCTCGAACCCCGGCGCGGGCAGGACGTGCACCAGCCGCAGCAGCTCCGCCAGATCACCGGGCCCGGCGGGCCGGACGGCGTCCGGCAGCCGGTGCCAGTAGGTCACCGGATGGCCGTCGGCCAGGTGGGCCGCCGCCCGCGCGGGCCGCACCGCCGGGACGCCCGCCTCTTCCAGCCAGCGCCCGATCGCCACCTCGCGCTCGGCCCGCGCCAGCAGCTCGGCGGAGCGGCCGACCTTCACCACCACATCGCCCGCGTCGAACACCGCGTTCTCGCCCAGGGCCAGCAGCGCCGCCCCGGCGGACACTCCGGCCGCCTCCAGCACCTCACGTGCCCGTGCCTCGTCCATCGCCGTGCCTCTCCCGCTCTCACCCGTTCGAATCCGCCAAAGTCTCGCATCCGCCCGTAGGTCTCCTTGACGAACCCACGGCCCGTCAGCACGATGACGGGGGCCGCCCTCAGGTCAGACTGGGAGAAAGCCGTCCAAAGGAGTCCATTACGTGACATCCGTGAGCACGGCACCCCCATCGAGAGAGCCCGGAGAGCCACGAGAGCCCGGAGACCCCGGGGAGCCCGGAGCGCGCCCCCCGGCGCGCCCGCGCCGCACCGGCGGCCGGCCGCCCGGGAAGATCCTGGACCACGGGGCCTGGTTCCTCGTGCTCCCCGCCCTGATCCCGATCCTGGTGCTCAGCGTCGGCCCGCTGCTCTACGGAATCGCGCTCGCCTTCACCGACTCCCAGGCCGGCCGCACCACCCCCACCCAGTGGATCGGGACCCTCAACTTCCGGGACCTCCTCCACGACACCCTCTTCTGGGACTCCTTCGGCATCGGCCTCCTCTGGGCCGTCGGCGTCACCGTCCCGCAATTCCTCCTCGCCCTCGGCCTCGCACTCCTCCTCAACCAGGAGCTGCGGTTCCGCCGGCTCGCCCGGGCGCTCGCGATCATCCCCTGGGCCATGCCCGAGGTGGTCGTCGGCATCATGTGGCGGCTGGTCTACAACGCCGACGCCGGGATCCTCAACGAGACCATCCGCGACCTCGGCCTCGGCGAGGGGCGCGACTGGCTGACCGGGCTCGCCACCGCGCTGCCCGCGGTGATCGTCGTCGGAGTCTGGGCGGGGATGCCCCAGACCACCGTCGCCCTGCTCGCGGGCCTCCAGAACACCCGGCGCGAACTCCACGAGGCCGCCGCCCTCGACGGCGCGGGGGCCTGGCGCAGATTCCGCACGGTCACCTGGCCCGCCCTGCGCCCCATCGCCCTCGCGATCACCGCGCTCAATTTCATCTGGAACGTCAACGCGTTCGCCCTGGTGTACGTGCTCACCGCCGGCGGCCCCGGCGGCCGGACCCGGCTGCCGATGCTCTTCGCGTACGAGGAGGCCTTCCGGTACGGACAGTTCGGCTACGCCGCCGCCATGAGCTGTGTGATGGTCGCGGTCATCTCGGTGCTGCTCGCCCTCTACCTCGTGGGGCGGCTCAGAGGAGGCGACGACCAGTGATCCGCACAGGACGGGCCGCTCGCGCCGGGCGGGCCGGACAGTATCTGGCCCTTCTGGGCTATCTCCTCTTTCTCGCCCTCCCCTTCGTCTGGCTGCTCTCCACCGCCGTCAAACCGGCCCGCGAGCTGGGCTCGCTCCATCCCTCCTGGATCCCCCGGGACCCGACCTTCGCCAACTTCCGCCAGGCCTTCGAGGAACAGCCCCTGCTCCGGGCGGCGGGCAACAGCCTGCTCGTCGCCGTGTCCGCCGCGCTGATCTGTGTGGTGATCGCCACCCCGGTGGCCTACGCGCTGGCCCGCCACCGCACCCGGCTCTCCACGGCGGCCACCGGCTGGGTGGTGGTGAGCCAGGCGTTCCCCTTCATTCTGGTGATCATTCCGCTCTTTCTGATCCTGCGGAATCTGCGGCTGATCAACACCCTGTCGGGGCTGATCATGGTGTACGTCGTCTGGGCGCTGCCCTTCGCGATCTGGATGCTCGTCGGTTTCGTCCGGGCGGTGCCGCGCGAACTGGAGGAGGCCGCGGCCGTCGACGGCGCGGGCCGGGTGCGGGTCCTGTTCTCGGTCGTCGCCCCGCTGATCGCGCCGGGCGCGGCGGCCACGGCGCTCTTCGCCTTCATCACCGCGTGGAACGAGTTCTTCTTCGCCCTGGTCCTCCTCAAGACCCCGGAGAAACAGACCTTGCCGGTCGTCCTCACCCACTTCCTCGGCGCGGAGGGCGTGGCCGACCTGGGCCCGCTCGCCGCCGCCGCGTTCCTGGCGACGATTCCCTCGCTCGTCATCTTCGCCGTCATCCAGAAGCAGATCACCGGCGGCATGGCGGAGGGGGCGGTGAAGGCCTGATGCCCCAGCCCCAGCCCCAGCCCCAGCCCCCGGCCCCGCTTTCGCGGCTCCCGCGCCTCGTCGCCCGTCCGGCGGCGGCGGTCGCCGCCGCGCTGGCCCTGCTGCTGACCGGCTGCACGGCCGCCGCCCCGGACGGCTCCGACGGCCGGATCCGCCTCCGTTTCCAGTCGCTGGCCTGGCAGAAGGAGTCCGTCGACGCCAACAAGGAGCTGGTGCGGGAGTGGAACGCGCGCCACCCCGACATCCGGGTGGAGTACGTCCAGGGCAGCTGGGACAGCGTCCACGACCAGCTGCTCACCTCCTTCGAGGGCGGCGAGGCCCCCGACGTCATCCATGACGCCTCCGACGATCTCGCCGACTTCGCCCACGGCGGTTACCTGGCCGATCTGCGCGGACTGCTCTCCGAGCGGCTCACCTCCGACATCCCCCGGCGGAGCTGGGAGACGGTCACCTTCGGCGAGGGCGTCTACGGGGTCCCCTTCCTCCAGGAGCCCCGGGTGCTGATCGCCGAGAAGGGGATCATCGAGTCCTCGGGCGTCCGGGTGCCGACCCCGGAGCACCCCTGGAGCTGGGAGGAGTTCCGCGAGGTCGCCAAGGTGCTGACCGCCGCCATGGGCAAGGGGAGGTACGCGGTCGCCTGGCCGCTGCGCGAGCCGGTCTCCGCCACCCTCAACCTCGGGCTCTCGGCCGGCGGCCGGCTGTTCCACCGGGGCGACGACGGCAAAGTGACGATCCGTTTCACCGAGGGCGACGCGATGGTGCCCGGGACCATTCACGACCAGGTCAACACCGATCGCACCGCCTCTCCCAGCACCCTGGGCGCGGGCGGCTCGGACGCGCTGCCCGGTCTCTTCGGCGGCAAGTACGCGATGGTCCCGCTGGGTTTCTCCTACCGCCAGCAGGTGGTGAGCCAGGCCCCCGAGGGCTTCGAGTGGATGGTGCTGCCCGCGCCCGCCGGGCCCGGGGGAGCGGTCCAGGGCGTGAGCCCCCAGACCCTGTCGATCGCCCGGGACAGCCCGTACAAGAAGGAGGCCGCCGCCTTCATCGACTTCCTGCTCCGGCCCGCCAATACGGTGCGGCTCGCGAAGGGCGACTGGATGCTCCCGACCGGTGAGAAGGCCCTCGCCGACCCCTCCCTCCGGGTGGCGGAGCACGGCTGGGCCACCGGCACGGCGCTCGCCCGGGGCCTGAGGCCCGCGCCCGCGCAGTCGGTGCGCGGATACCCGGAGTGGAAGGACAAGGTGGCGACCCCCGCGTACCAGGAGTACTACAGCGGCGCGATCGACCGGGAGGAGCTGGAGAAGAGACTCGTGAAGGACGGGAATCTGGTGCTCGCCCGCTATCAGCGCTGACCGGGCCAGCGGAGCAGCACGTAATAACTTGCACGATACGTATCGTCTCGTTTAGGCTTGCGATCATGAGCACAGCACCGCGTTCCCACATCGCCATGTTCTCCATCGCCGCCCCGGGGCATGTGAACCCCAGCCTGGAGGTCGTGCGCGAGCTGGTCGCGCGCGGACACCGGGTCAGCTACGCGATCCCCGCGTCCTTCGCCGAGCGGGTCGCGGCCACCGGCGCGACCCCCGTCGTCTACGACTCGACCCTTCCGACGGAGGAGGACCCGGAGGCCTGGGGCACCGAGCTGATCGACAACATCGAGCCCTTCCTGCGGGACGGCATCCATGTGCTGCCCCAGCTGGCCGCCGCGTTCGAGGGCGACGAACCGGATCTCGTCATCCATGACATCACCGCCTACCCGGCGGTGCTGCTCGCCCACCGCTGGGGGGTCCCGGCCGTCTCCCTCTCACCCAATCTGGTCGCCTGGGAGGGGTACGAGGAGGAGGTGTCCGGCCCGATGTTCGCGGAGCTGAAGGCCTCGGAGCGGGGCAAGGCCTACTACGCCCGCTTCCGGGCGTGGCTCGCGGAGAACGGACTCGAAGGCGTGGACCCGGACCGGCTGGTGAGCCGGCCCCGGCGGTCGATCGTGCTGATTCCCAAGGCGCTCCAGCCGAACCCCGACCGGGTGGACGAGTCCGTCCACACCTTCGTCGGCGCGTGCCAGGGCGACCGGGGCGATCAGGGGGCGTGGAAGCGCCCGGCGGGCGCCGAGAAGGTGCTGCTGGTCTCCCTGGGCTCGTCGTTCACCAAGCAGCCCGCGTTCTACCGGGAGTGCGTCAAGGCCTTCGGCGAGCTGCCGGGCTGGCACACCGTGCTCCAGATCGGCCGTCATGTGTCCGAGGCGGAACTGGGCCCCGTCCCCGCCTCCGTCGAGGTCAGCCACTGGGTTCCCCAACTGGCGATCCTGCGGGAGGCGGACGCCTTCATCACCCACGCGGGCGCGGGCGGCAGCCAGGAGGGGCTCTCCACCGGGACCCCGATGGTGGCCGTCCCCCAGGCGGTGGACCAGTTCGGCAACGCGGACATGCTCGTCGGGCTCGGGGTGGCGCGCCGGCTGGACTCCGCGACCGCCACGGCCGAGGAGCTGCGTGAGGCGGTGCTCGCCCTGACCTCCGACCCCGAGGTGGCGCGCCGGCTCGCCGAGATCCGCGAACAGATGGCGGGGGAGGGCGGCACCCCGGCCGCGGCCGATCTGATCGAGGCCGAAATCCCCCCGCGCACCGCCTGAACGACCCCTTCCGCTCGCCCCGGACCCGCCGCTCACCCGGCGGTCCGGGGCGAAGTGGTGTCGGTGGTGAGGGGTGTTGAGGGAGCGGGTGTCCGATCTGTTCGGCCATGGCTGACTTTTCATTGCATAACCTTGTTGTAAAAATCACAGCCGTGCGGAGTTCACTTGATCTGAGCGCGTCAATGGGTGAGGGTTCGAGCCAGCCGCCGGAAGGATCTTCCAGGTCGGCGGCTCCATCCCCCCACCCGACACGAGGAGCCCCTCAACCTCATGGCAACTCACCGACGCCCGAGCCGTGTCAAGCTCACCGCGGGCATAGCCGCCGTCGCCGCGCTCGTCGGCGGCACCGCGCTCACCGCCGCCAACGCCGGGGCCGCGACGCCCCCGGAGGGAACCGTCCACGGCGTGAACGCCGAAGGCGCGGTCAGCGGCAGCTACATCGTGCTGCTCGACGAGAAGGCCGACAAGCGCGACCTGGCCCAGGAGTACGGCGGCAAGCTGCGCCGCGCCTACGACTCCTCCGTCAACGGCTTCTCCGCGACCGGCCTCACCGAGACCGAGGCCAAGCGGCTCGCCGCCGACCCCGCCGTCTCCAAGGTCGTCCAGAACAAGACCTTCTCCATCAACGCGACCCAGACCAACCCGCCGTCCTGGGGGCTGGACCGGATCGACCAGACCGCCACCGCGGGCGACCGCGCGTACAAGTACCCCGACACCGCGGGCGCGGGGGTGACCGCCTATGTGCTGGACACCGGGGTGCGCGTCACCCACCGGGACTTCCAGGGCCGCGCGAGCCACGGCTTCGACGCGATCGACAACGACAACATCGCCCAGGACGGCAACGGCCACGGCACCCATGTCGCGGGCACCATCGCCGGAGTGAGCCACGGGGTCGCCAAGAAGGCGAAGATCGTCGCCGTCCGGGTCCTCGACAACCGGGGCTCCGGCACCACCGAGCAGGTCGTCGCGGGCATCGACTGGGTCGCCAAGAACCGCAAGGGCCCCTCGGTCGCCAATATGAGCCTCGGCGGCGGTGCCGACGTCGCCCTCGACGCGGCCGTCCGCAGGGCGATCGCCTCCGGAGTCACCTTCGGCGTCGCGGCCGGCAACGAGTCCTCCGACGCGAGCCGGGTCTCACCCGCCCGCGTCCCCGAGGCGATCACGGTGGCCTCCACCACCAGGACCGACGCCCAGTCCTCGTTCTCCAACTTCGGCCGGTCCGTCGACCTCTACGCCCCCGGCTCGGACATCACTTCCGCCTGGCACACCAGCGACACCGGCACCAGGACGATCTCCGGCACCTCCATGGCCGCCCCGCACGTCGTCGGCGCGGCGGCGGTCCACCTCGCGGCCCGCCCGAACGCCACCCCGGCCCAGATCGCCCAGGCCCTGACCGGCGGAGCCACCTCCGGCAAGGTCGTCAACCCCACCCCGGGCACCCCCAACAAGCTGCTCAAGCTGGTCCCGTAGTCCCGTAGTCCCGTAGTCCCGTAGTCCCGCGCCCGGTGAGCCGGTCTCCGCGCCCTTCCCCCACGGGGCACGGAGACCGGCTCCCGGCCCGTCCGGCCCCCGGATCAGCGGCGGTGCGAATGCCTGCGCCAGCTGAAGCCGCCGGGCAGCCGGACCGAAGTGGTGCGGCGGCCGTGCCGGTCGCGGGTGATGTGGGCACGGCGGCTGCCGAGCGTCCAGGACCAGCCGCGTGAGCTGATGTTCAGATGCAGCACCTTGGGGATCACTGTGATCCGCTTGTGGTAGTGGAACGACATGTCGGCCTCCTCGCCTCGATGGTGCGCCGAACGCGCTCCGTACCCGTCACGGTAGAGCCACGGTCCTGTCACCGGCAGGCCGAGACGGCGTGCGTGTCGCACACCCCCGGGAACCTCAGGCGGGGACGGCCGGCCGCAGCGTCCGCGCCGGGGCCGTCAGGGCCGCCGGCGCGCTGTCGTAGCGGTGCAGCAGCAGCCGCGCCAGCTCGGGCGAAGGGCCCAGCACCCCGGCCAGGACATCGGCCTCCCGGGCCCCTTCGGCGATCCGGTCCGGAAGCCGGCCGGGGGCGATGACGTACGGCGCCACCGCCACCCGTGCGCAGCCCTCGTCCCGCAGGGCGCGCACCGAGTCCTCGGTGCGCGGAAGTGAGGCGGAGGCGAACGCAGGACGCACGGAGCACCAACCGGTGCGCCTCAGCTCCCGCGCCATGTCTGCGATCGCTGCGATCGCCTCCGGGTCTGTGGAGCCCGCCGCGGCCAGGACCAGCCCCGTCGAGCGGCGGTCACAGGGCCGCAGCCCCGCCTCCCGCAGTCGCCGCTCGACCGCGGCCAGCAGCAGCGGCGAGGGCCCGAGCACCTCCGCCTGCCGGATCCGCAGCTCCGGCAGCCGGGCCGAGGCCTCCCGCAGCACGCCGGGGATGTCGGACTTGGCGTGGAAGGCCCGGGTGAGCAGCAGCGGCAGCGCGATCACGTCCCCGGCCTCGCCGCTCGCCGCGAGCCGTTCCAGCACCTGCGGCACCGACGGCGCGTTGAAGTCCAGGAACGCCGTCTCCACCCGCAGCCCGGGCCGCAGCGCGCCGACCCGCCGCACCAGGGCGTGAACGGTCGCCGCGTGGCGGGGATCGCGGCTGCCGTGGGCGACGACGAGAAGGACGGGGCTGCGCATGGTCGGACTCTGTTCCTGTCGTGAGGCCGTGGACTCGAGGAGCGGGTACGTGATCGTGGAGTCGGCCGGCCGGTCCCGGCGGGCCGGGGAGGCGGATCCCGCCGGAACCGGCCGGCCGGGCTTGGGGGCTCGCGGGCCGAGGGCCGGTTCAGCCCTTGACCAGCAGCCCCCGGCCTCGCAGCACCGACCGCTCCAGCGGACTGAAGATGAGCAGATCGATGGCTATGCCGACGATGAGGATCAGCAGAATCGCCATGAACACCCCCGGCATGTCGGAATTACTGCGTCCATTCTCCAGCAACTGGCCGAGCCCCAGCCCCAGATCGGGCGAGGAGGCGATGATCTCGGCGGCCATCAGCGACCGCCAGGAGAACGCCCAGCCCTGCTTGAGCCCCGCCAGATAACCGGGCAGCGCCGCCGGCATGACGATGTGCCAGGTGCCCCTGAGCCCGGTCGCGCCCATGGTGCGCCCCGCCCGCAGAAACAGCGGCGGGACCTGGTCGACGCCGGAGACCAGCCCGTTGGCGATCGACGGCACCGCGCCGAGCAGGATCACCGCGTACATCATCTGGTTGTTCAGCCCGAGCCAGATCACCGCGGGCGGCACCCACGCCACCGACGGCAGCGACTGGAGACCCGAGAGGATCGGCCCGATCGCCGCCCGGACGAACTTCACCCGGGCGACCAGCAGCCCGAGCGGGGTGCCGATGGCCAGCGCCAGCAGAAAGCCCAGCAGACCGCGCGAGACGCTGGTCCACACGACTTCCAGCAGGGTGCCCTGCATCCACATCGCGGACACGCTGTCCCACACCGCGGAAGGCGCGGGCAGGCTGCCCTCCTCGGCGACCTTCGCCCAGACCAGGGTCTGCCAGACGACGATCACCAGGGCGACCGCGATCAGCGGCGGGAGGACCTTCTTGACCAGCACCTCCCGCAGCGGGGTGCGCTGGGACTGCACCGTGTCCAGGGCGTCGAGCCCCGCCTCCAGACCGGCGAGATCGTCGGACTTGGCGGGCTTGGTGCTCTTGGCGACGCTGGCGGTCTTCTCAGTGCTGACCATGTCGGCGGATCTCCCCACGCAGTTCTTCAGTTATCTCGACGGACAGCTCCGCCACGGCGGTGTCCTCGATCCGGCGCGGGTGCTCGATGCCGACCGTCCACTCCCGGGCGATCCGGCCCGGCCGGGACGACAGCAGCACCACACGCTCCGCGAGCCGGACCGCCTCGCGCACGTTGTGCGTCACGAACAGCACCGACAGCTGTGTCTCGCGCCAGATCCGGGTCAGCTCGCCGTGCAGCACATCCCGGGTGATGGCGTCGAGGGCCGCGAACGGCTCGTCCATCAGCAGCAGCTGACTGTCCTGGGCGATCGCGCGGGCGAGCGCCACCCGCTGGCGCATACCGCCGGAGAGTTCGTGCACCCGCTTCCCGTACGAGCCCCCCAGCCGCACCAGTTCGAGCAGCCGCTCGGCCTCGGTGCGGCGCTCCGACTTGGCGACCCCGCGCAGCCGCAGCGCGAGTTCGATGTTCTTGCCCGCCGTGAGCCAGGGGAAGAGCGCGTGCTCCTGGAACATCAGCGCCGGGCGGCCGTGCGTGGTGATGGTTCCGGCGGTGGGCGCGTCGAGGCCCGCCACCAGATTGAGCAGGGTGGACTTTCCGCAGCCGGAGGCCCCCAGGAGGGTGACGAACTCGCCCGGAGCGACATCGAGACTGATGTCGTCCAGGACGAGCTGTCGCCCGGCGGGCCCCGTGAAGGACTTCGAGACGTGCTCGATACGGGCGGAGTGCCCAACAGTCGTACGGTCCTCGGCCTGATCCTTGGTGAGAGTGGCCATGGTCGTCACCTCCTGGGGAACGTGGCTGCGGGGTTACTTGGCGCCGAGACCGGCGTCGGAGACCTCGGGCTTGCCGTCGGCCTTGAGGACCTTGTTCAGCGCCGTGAGGTCGTAGATGCCGTTCAGGTCGGGCTCCTTCAGCAGCCCCGCCTTCACCGCGTAGCCGGCCTGCGTCTGCAGCGTGGTGGCCAGCGGGTCGGCGGTGAACTCGATCGACTTCCACGCCGGGTCGAGGATCTCGGCCGGCAGCTCCTTGCCGGTGAGCGCCTTCAGCTTGGCGTTGGCGGACGCCTTGGCCTTCTCCGGGTTGGCGTTGATCCAGTCATTGGTCTTCAGCGAGCCGCGCACCACGGCCTCGACCACGTCCGGGTGGGCCTTGAGGAACTTCTGCGACACGATGATGTGCGTGATCACGAACTTCTTGTCCGGCCACAGCGTCGCCTCGTCGAGGAGGACCTTGGCACCCTGGCTGACCAGCCGGGACGCGGTCGGCTCCGGCACCCAGGCACCGTCGATGGAGCCGGACTTGTAGGCATCCGGGGTGATCTTGTTGTCGGTGCGGACGACGGAGACGTCGCCCTTGCCGCTCTGGGCGTCGGTCGACCAGCCCTTCTCGGCTATCCAGTTGAGGAAGGCGACGTCCTGGGTGTTCCCGACCTGCGGGGTGGCGATCTTCTTGCCCTTGAGATCGTCCAGGGTCTTGATCTTCTTGGGGTTCACCACCAGCTTCACCCCGCCGGACGCGGCGCCGGAGACGATCCGGAGGTTCGTCCCCTTGGACTTGGTGAAGCCGTTGATGGCCGGGGAGGGACCGATGAACCCGATGTCGATCGAGCCCGCGTTCAGCGCCTCGATCTCGGAGGGACCGGCGTTGAAGGTGGTGGACTTGATCTGGGTGCCGCCCAGCTCCTTCTGGAGGATGCCCTCCTGCTCACCGACGAGAGCGGTGGCGTGGGTCAGATTCGGGAAGTAGCCGAGCTTGACCGTGTCCGAGGAGAGCTTCTCGCCCTTGGCGACCGGTCCGGTCTTCTCGTTCTTGTCCGACTCGGAGCCGTAGCCGCAGGAGGCGACCGCGCCGATCAGCAGCGGGAGCGCGGCGGCGGCGGCGATGCCGCGGCGCAGGGTGGTACGTGTGGCAGGCACGGGAGATGTTCCCCTCGTTTGCCCCGGCTCTCGCGCGACTGCGGCGCGGCCGGGATATCGACTGGTCTGGGTCTTCGCTTCTGGTACGGGTGGTGCCTCCGGGTCATCGCGCACATCGCGAAACCCCCCCGGATCCAGAGCCGAGCGTCCCGCTGCCCACCCGTCCGCCTTCCTTCGCGAAGGTGGCGAACACATCGGTCGTCGTCATCAGAAGTCCCACTCCCCCTCGTCTTCGGCCGGCAGTGCGGCCTCGGCGGTGCTCGCGAACGAGTCGCCCGCCATGCCGGCCGCCAGCGTGGTGCCGTCGGCCGGGTCGATCAGCAGAAATGAGCCGGTACGCCGTGAGTCGGCGTACGCGTCGAGCGCCAGCGGCTCCGCGGTGCGCACCCGCACCTGGCCGATGTCGTTGGCGACCAGCTGCCCCGGCTCCGGGTGCCGGGAGAGGTCGTCGAGGGTGAGCCGCGAGGGGATCTCCCTGACGATCGCCTTGACGGTCCGGGTGGTGTGCTTCAGCAGCACCCGCTGCCCGACCGTCAGCGGACGGTCCGCGACATGGCAGACCGTGGCCTCGACGTCCTGGGTGGTCGCCGGGGCGTCGCCGGAGGGCACGATGAGATCACCGCGCGATACGTCGATGTCGTCCGCGAGCAGCACCGTCACCGACTGCGGAGCCCAGGCGATGTCCACCGCCCTGCCGAGCAGATCGATCCCGGCGATCTTCGACGTACGGCCCGAGGGAAGCACCGTCACCGGCTCGCCGACCCGCAGGACGCCCGCGGCGATCTGGCCCGCGTACCCCCGGTAGTCGGGGTGCTCGGCGGTCTGCGGCCGGATCACGTACTGCACCGGCAGCCGGGCGTGGCAGTCGGTCAGATCGTGGCTGGAGGGCACCGTCTCCAGGTGTTCGAGGACGGTGGGGCCGCCGTACCAGTCCATGTTCGCCGACGGGTCCACGACATTGTCCCCGGCCAGCGCCGAGATCGGGATCGCCACGACCTCGGGCACCCCCAGCTCCCTGGCGTAGGTGGTGAACTCCTCGGCGATCTTCGCGAAGACGGGCTCGGCGTAGTCGACGAGGTCCATCTTGTTGACCGCGAGGACCACATGGGGCACCCGCAGCAGGGCGGCGACGGCCGCGTGACGGCGGGTCTGCTCCACGACCCCGTTGCGGGCGTCGACCAGGACGACCGCCAGCTCCGCCGTGGACGCGCCGGTCACCATGTTGCGGGTGTACTGCACATGCCCGGGGGTGTCGGCGAGGATGAAGCGGCGGCGGGCGGTGGCGAAGTAGCGGTAGGCCACGTCGATGGTGATGCCCTGCTCCCGCTCGGCCCGCAGGCCGTCGGTGAGCAGCGCCAGGTCGGGGGTGTCCTGGCCCCGGGAGAGCGAGGCGGTGGCCACCGCCTCCAGCTGGTCGGTGAGGACCGACTTGGAGTCGTGCAGCAGCCGTCCGACCAGGGTCGACTTGCCGTCGTCCACGGATCCGGCGGTCGCGAAGCGCAGCAGGGTGGTGGCCGAGAGTCGCTCGGCGGCGGTGGTCATGGCTTAGAAGTACCCTTCGCGCTTGCGGTCTTCCATCGCGGCCTCGGACATCTTGTCGTCGGCGCGGGTGGCGCCCCGCTCGGTGAGACGGGACGCGGCGATCTCGGCGATCACCGCGTCGAGCGTGGTGGCGTCGGAGTCCACCGCTCCGGTGCAGGACATGTCGCCGACCGTGCGGTAGCGGATCAGCCGGGTCTCGACCGGCTCGGACTCCTTGGGTCCGCCCCACTCGCCCGCCGTCAGCCACATCCCCGCACGCCGGAACACCTCGCGCTCATGGGCGAAGTAGATCTGCGGCAGCTCGATGCCCTCGCGCTCGATGTACTGCCACACATCCAGCTCGGTCCAGTTGGAGAGCGGGAAGACCCGCACATGCTCGCCGGGCGCGTGGCGGCCGTTGTAGAGCTGCCACAGCTCCGGCCGCTGCCGCCGGGGGTCCCACTGCGAGAACTCGTCCCGCAGCGAGAAGACCCGCTCCTTGGCGCGCGCCTTCTCCTCGTCCCGCCGGCCGCCGCCGAACACCGCGTCGAAGCGCTCGGTCTGGATCTTCTCGGTCAGTGGCACGGTCTGGAGCGGATTGCGGGTGCCGTCGGGGCGCTCGCGGAGCGTTCCTGCGTCGATGTACTCCTGTACGGAGGCGACATGGAGCCGCAGCCCGTGGCGGGCGACCGTGCGGTCGCGGTACTCCAGGACCTCGGGGAAGTTGTGCCCGGTGTCCACGTGGAGCAGGGAGAAGGGGATCGCGGCGGGGGCGAACGCCTTCAGCGCCAGATGGAGCATGACGATGGAGTCCTTGCCGCCGGAGAAGAGGATCACCGGCCGCTCGAACTCCCCCGCCACCTCGCGGAAGATGTGCACCGCCTCGGACTCGAGCGCGTCGAGGTGGGAGAGGGCGTACGGGCTGTCCGTCTCCGCCGCCCCGGCGACGGCCGTGGTGCAGTGTGCGTCGGTCACAGGACGCCCCTCTCGGTGAGCAGCGCGTGGAGCGCCGCCGTGGACTCCTGGACACTCTGGTGCTGGGACTCGATCCGCAGATCGGGGGAGACGGGAGCCTCGTAGGGGTCGTCGACCCCGGTCAGCCCGCTGATCTCGCCGGCCGCCTGCTTGGCGTACAGCCCCTTCACATCGCGCTCGGAGCAGACCTCGACGGGGGTGGCGACATGCACCTCCAGATAAGGCGTCGACGCGGCGGCGTGCCGCTTGCGGACGGCCTCGCGGCTGTCGGCGTACGGCGCGATCACCGGCACGAGCACGGTGACGCCGTGCGAGGCCAGCAGCTCGGCGACGAAGCCGATGCGCTGGACATTGGTGTGCCGGTCCTCGCGGGTGAAACCGAGGCCCGCGGAGAGGAACTCGCGGATCTCGTCGCCGTCGAGCACCTCGGTGCGCCGGCCCTCGGCGCTCAGCCGCTCCGCCAGCGCGTAGGCGATGGTGGTCTTGCCCGAGCTGGGCAGCCCGGTGAGCCAGATCGTCGCCCCGGTCACATTGTTCTCCTGCTTCTGAAGGGGGTGGGGGTGGTCGTCGGTCATCCGTGCAGCCCGCATTCCGTCTTGCCCCGGCCCGCCCAGCGGCCGGCGCGGGCGTCCTCGCCAGCCTGCACCCGGCGGGTGCAGGGCTCGCAGCCGACCGAGGCGTAGCCGTCCATCAGCAGGGGGTTGGTGAGCACACCGTGCTCGGCGACATAGGCGTCCACGTCGTCCTGGGTCCAGCGGGCGATCGGCGAGACCTTGACCTTCTGCCGGCGCTCGTCCCAGCCGACGACCGGGGTGCCGGCCCGGGTCGGCGACTCGTCGCGGCGCAGACCGGTGGCCCAGGCGTCGTATCCGGCCAGCCCGTCCTCCAGGGGCTTGACCTTCCGCAGCGCGCAGCACAGATCGGGGTCGCGGTCGTGCAGCCGGGGGCCGTGCTCGGCGTCCTGCTCGGCCACGGTGCGCACGGGGGTGAGCGTGATCAGCCGGACGTCCATCACGGCCTCGACCGCGTCCCGGGTCCCGATGGTCTCGGGGAAGTGGTAGCCGGTGTCCAGGAAGACGACGTCGACGCCGGGGCGGGCGCGGGCGGCGAGATGGGCGACGACCGCGTCCTCCATGGAGGAGGTGACGCAGAACCGCTCGCCGAAGGTCTCGGCGGCCCAGCTGACGATGGTGAGCGCCGGGGCGTCCTCCAGTTCGCGCCCGGCGCGCTCGGCGATCTCCTTGAGGCCGGTGGTGCGGGTCGCGGTCATATCGCCTCGCCCTCGGCGTCGTTGGAGCGGAAGCCGCGGGTCAGCAGCCCGAGGTACTTCACCTGGAAGGCGCGGTTGCAGCCGTGGCACTCCCAGGCTCCGTGGCCCTCCTCGCTGGGGCGCAGATCCTCGTCCCCGCAGTAGGGGCAGTAGAAGGGGGCGGCGCGCTCGCTCACGAGAGGGCCTCCTCGGAGGCCCTGGCCGCCCAGGCGGCGAAGCGCTCGCCGTCCTCGCGCTGCTCCTCGAAGCGGCGCAGCACCCGCTCGACGTAGTCGGGCAGTTCGGCGGAGGAGACCTTCAGTCCGCGGACCTTGCGGCCGAAGCCGGGCTCCAGGCCCAGCGCGCCGCCCAGGTGCACCTGGTAGCCCTCGACCTGGTTGCCGTCGTCGTCCAGGACCAGCTGTCCCTTGAGACCGATGTCCGCGACCTGGATACGGGCGCAGGCGTTGGGGCAGCCGTTGATGTTGATGGTGATCGGCTGGTCGAACTCGGGGATCCGGCGCTCCAGTTCGTCGATGAGCGAGGCGCCGCGCGCCTTGGTCTCGACGATCGCGAGCTTGCAGAACTCGATGCCGGTGCAGGCCATCGTGCCGCGCCGGAAGGGGGAGGGGTTGACCCGCAGATCCAGTGCCTCCAGGCCGGCGGTCATCGACTCGACCTGGCTCTCCTCGATGTCGAGGACGATCATCTTCTGCTCGGCGGTGGTGCGCACCCGGCCGGAGCCGTGCGCCTCGGCGAGTTCGGCGACCTTGGTGAGGATGGTTCCGTCGACCCGGCCGACGCGCGGCGCGAATCCGATGTAGAAGCGGCCGTCCTGCTGGCGGTGCACGCCCACGTGGTCGCGCCACTGCTGGACGGGCTGCTCGGGGGCAGGGCCGTCGGCGAGCTTGCGCAGCAGGTACTGCTCCTCCAGGACCTGGCGGAACTTCTCCGGTCCCCAGTCGGCGACGAGGAACTTCAGCCGGGCGCGGGTGCGCAGCCGGCGGTAGCCGTAGTCGCGGAAGATGGAGATGACGCCCTCGTAGACGTCCGGGACCTCGTCCAGCGAGACCCAGGCGCCCAGCCGTACGCCGATCTTGGGGTTGGTGGAGAGGCCGCCGCCGACCCAGACGTCGAAGCCGGGGCCGTGCTCGGGGTGGTCGACGCCGACGAAGGCGATGTCGTTGATCTCGTGCGCCACGTCGAGCAGCGGCGAGCCGGAGATCGCGGACTTGAACTTGCGGGGGAGGTTGGAGAAGTCCTTGTTGCCGACGATCCGGCGGTAGATCTCGTCGATGGCGGGGGTGCCGTCGATGATCTCGTCCTCGGCGATGCCGGCGACCGGCGAGCCGAGGATCACCCGGGGGGTGTCTCCGCAGGCCTCGGTGGTGGACAGGCCCACGGCCTCCAGCCGCCGCCAGATCTCCGGCATGTCCTCGATGCGGATCCAGTGGTACTGGACGTTCTGCCGGTCGGTGATGTCGGCGGTGCCGCGCGCGAATTCCTGGGAGATCTCGCCGATGACCCGGAGCTGACCCGTGGTCAGCCGGCCGCCGTCGATGCGGACTCGGAGCATGAAGTACTTGTCGTCCAGCTCCTCCGGCTCCAGGATCGCGGTCTTGCCGCCGTCGATCCCGGGCTTGCGCTGGGTGTACAGACCCCACCAGCGCATCCGGCCGCGGAGGTCCGCGCCGTCGATGGAGTCGAAGCCGCGCTTGGAGTAGATCGTCTCAATGCGTGTCCGCACATTGAGACCGTCGTCGTCCTTCTTGGCCTGCTCGTTGGCATTGAGGGGCGTCATGTGGCCAACGGCCCACTGGCCCTCGCCGCGGTGGCGTCCGACTCTGCGGCGGGGCGCGGCGGGGGTGGGCTTTTCCGGGGTGGCGGGCATGGCGATATGTCCTTCGAGACAGCAGGAGGGCGGCTCTGAGCTGCACACTCGCAGGGAAACGCGGTGGTGCGCAGGGGTGGTGACGGGTGAAGGCCGAGGCGGCTCAGACGGGCTCAGACGGAAGAAACGCAGAGAGGTACGGAGCTGCGGGGAGGCGCTGTGGGGGGCGGTGAAATGCTCGGCTGTGCTGGGCTGTCAGCGGGCGGGACAGATGGCGCTGGACATGCGGCCGAGGTCGACGTGACGTCGACTCACCAAGGCAATTCCAGCTCTAGACATGGCGGAAGCGTGGCACGGCGATTGGACGACAGTCCACCATTATCCGAATGATGGACAATGCTGTCCCGCATCGCGAGACAGTGTGGAGTCGGTCACGTATCCGGAACGGGCCGGTGTCCGCCCCGGTGGCCGGGTGTTCCGGCGATCGCCCCGCCGACCGGCCGAGGAGCCGCCGGGGCGCTCGGACCGGTCGGCGGACGGGGCTCAGGCGGAGGCGGGGTGGGAACCCGGCCAGGGACCGGGCGTGTCGATCTCCGGCTCGTCCTCGACCGTGGTGTCGAAGAGCGTGAAGCCGCGCCGCAGATAGTTGTCCATGGCGTGCGGACCGTCCTTGGAACAGGTGTGCACCCACACCCGCTCGGTCGGGGCCAGCCCCGGCCAGCGGTCCGCCAGGTCCCAGGCCCGCTCCACCGCGTACGACAGCAGATGGCCGCCGATCCGCCGCCCCCGGAAGGCCGCGATCAGCCCGAAGTAGACGATCTCCACCGAGCCGCCCTCCTGGGCCGCGATCTCCGCGTACCCGGCGGGGGTGCCCTTCTCGTACGCCACCCAGGTCTCGGTGCCCGGGGCGCCGAGGGTCTTCTCCCACTCGGCGTAGGTCAGGCTCAGCCGGTCCGTCCACCGGACGTCTCCGCCAACGGCCGTATACAGGAAACGGCTGAACTCGGGCGAAGGGATCTCGGCGCGCTCGATCCGCACATCCTTCGGGGGCTCCCCGGCCGGCCGGGCGTCGGCGGCGGAGGTCTGCTCCAGGGACCAGGTGGTCACGGCGATGTTCATACGGCTCAGGGAAGCACGCCCGGACGCTCGCGCCAAAGCCGGGGCACCACCTCCACCTCCACCCCCTCCGCGAACCGGTACGGGCGGCTGGCCAGCACCTGGGCCAGGTGCCGCCGCAGCCGGGACATCTCCGCGCGGACCGTCACCGTGCGGGTGCGGTCGCCGAAGAGATCGCCCGCCAGCTGGGCCGCGCTCCGCCCCTCCCGGTGCCGCGCCAGCGCGTGCAGCAGCTCGGCGTGGCGGGGGCTCAGCTCCTGCGTCCAGCTGCCCGCCCCGCTGGAGACCGTCACCGACGAGTGGTGCGGCCGGCTCAGATCCAGCACCAGCCGGGCGCCGGGCCCCGCCGGGCCCGTGCCGCCGCCGTCCACCCGTACCAGCCAGCCGCCCGGCAGCGGCTCCACCGTGCACATGCCCAGCGAGGGCAGCCAGAGCGGCCCCTCGGCGGGCGACCTCGGCAGCGGCAGCCGGTCCGGCGGCGGCATCCCGATCACCGCGGCGGGCCAGCCGTCCGCGTCCACCGCCACCGCCCGCCCCGACATCCGGCCCAGCAGCGGCGAGGCCACGCTGCGCAGCCGCTCCAGCGTCCGGTAGTGCCGCTGGCGCAGCTCCGCCTCCGCGAGCCGGGCGACCGAGGTCACCAGCGCGAGCGTCGCCGGATGGATGCCGGAGAGCGGCCCGCTGACATTGACCACCCCGATCAGCCTCCCGTCGCGGGGATCGGTGATCGGCGCGCCCGCGCAGGTCCAGCTGTGATACGCGGAGACGAAGTGCTCGGCGGCGTGCACCTGGAGCGGCCGGCCGGTCAGCAGCGGGGTGCCCACCGCGTTGGTGCCGATGAACTCCTCCGTCAGATCCGCCCCCGGTACAAACCCGTACGCGTCGGCCTTGCGCAGCACCGAGGCCTTGCCCTCGCGCCACAGCAGCCGCCCCTCGCTGTCCGCGACGATCATCGTGTGCCGTGCCGCCTCGGCGATCGACACCAGCCCCTCGCGCAGCACCGGCAGCACCTCGCGCAGCGCCGAGTCGTTTCTGCGGCGCTCGATCTCCTCCAGCGGCAGCAGCCCGGCCCGGCGCTCCCGGTCCGGGTCCGCGCCCCGGCCCAGCATCCGCCGCCAGGACTCCTCGATCTCCGCCCGGGGCCCGGCCGGCGGTCGCCGCCCGCTCAGCGTCGCCTCCCGCACTCCCCGCAGCAGCCTGGTGGCCTCCGCTGTGTCCATGGCGGCGAGCGTGGCCAGGTCGATCGGTCTGGGCTGCACGCGGGGTCCTCCTGCGCGGCGATACGGTACGGGTCCACTGGTCAACGGGTCTGCGGTACGGCTCCGGCACGGTGCGGGGGGCTGCAACCCTCTGCAACCCTCGCGAATGAGCTCGCGGTGTCCGAAAGTGAACAGCGCGAGGGGTGGTGCCGTGTCGGCGCAGCACCACCCCGAGCATGATCATCTATGACGGGGGAGCCGTCACGCCACGCCACGCCGTGTCGCTGTGGGAACGCTCCCGCACATCTGACCGCCCCCCTCACACCCAGGGGCGGACTCACACTTGCGGACGCGCCCGCTCCACCACTTCCCGGAGCCCCAGCGTGTGCGGCAGCGTCCCGAAGGCCGAGCCCCAGTCCCCGCCGAGCCGCGAGGCGCAGAACGCGTCCGCCACCTCCGCCGGGGCCCAGCGCACCAGCAGCGAGCCCTGGAGCACCAGCGCCATCCGCTCCACCACCCGGCGCGCCCGCGCCTCGATCCCGTCCAGATCGGCCAGCTCGGTCAGCAGCTCCTTGATCGCCCGGTCGAGCCGGTGGTCCGCGCCCCGCGCCCGGCCGACCTCCCGGAGGAAGGCGTTCAGCGCCTCGGGCTCGCGCCGCAGCGCCCGCAGCGCGTCCAGGGCCTGCACATTGCCCGAGCCCTCCCAGATCGAGTTGAGGGGGGCCTCGCGCAGCAGCCGGGGCATCCCCGACTCCTCCACATAGCCATTGCCGCCCAGACACTCCAGGGCCTCGCCCGCCACCGCCGTGCACCGCTTGGTCACCCAGTACTTGGCCGCCGGCACCGCGAGCCGCAGCAGCGCCCGCTCCTCGTCGGTGTCCGCGTCGTAGGCCGCGGCCAGCCGCAGCCCCAGCACGGTCGCCGCCTCCGACTCCAGCGCCAGATCGGCCAGCACATTGCGCATCAGCGGCTTGTCCACCAGCGGCCCGCCGAACGCGCTGCGGCCACCGGTGTGGTGGATCGCCCGCGCGACCGACTGCCGCATCAGCGCCGCCGAGCCGATCACACAGTCCAGCCGGGTCGCCGCCACCATCTCGATGATGGTGCGCACCCCCCGGCCCTCCTCGCCGACCAGCCGCGCCCAGGTCCCGTCGAACTCGACCTCGGCCGAGGCGTTGGACCGATTGCCCAGCTTGTCCTTGAGCCGCTGGATCAGGAACACGTTCCGCGTCCCGTCCGCCAGGACCCGGGGCACCAGGAAGCAGCTGAGCCCGCCCGGGGCCTGCGCGAGCACCAGGAACCCGTCGGACATCGGCGCGGAGCAGAACCACTTGTGGCCGGTCAGGACGTACTCCCCGGCCGCGTCCAGCGCCGTCGCGGCGGTGGTGTTCGTCCGTACGTCGCTGCCGCCCTGCTTCTCCGTCATGCCCATCCCGAGGAGATTCCCCGGCTTGTCGGCGGGCGCGCGCAGCTCCCCGTCGTACACCCGCGAGGTCAGCCGGGGCTCCCACTCGGCGGCCAGCGCCGGGTCGGTGCGCAGCGCGGGCACGGCCGCGTGGGTCATGGACAGCGGACAGGCCTGCCCGGACTCCGCCTGGGTCCAGACGATGAGGCCCGCCGCGCGCCGGACGTGCCCGGAGGGGGTGGACCAGGCGTCGGTCAGCCCCGCCGACACGGCGTGTCCGAGCAGCCGGTGCCAGGCCGGATGGAAAGTCACCTCGTCGACCCGGTTGCCGTAACGGTCGTGGGTGTGCAGTCGGGGTGGGTTCTCATTGGCCGAAAACCCCCAGTCCTGTGTCTCGGCCGAACCGGCGGTACGCCCCAACTGGGCGAGTTCCTGGTGCACCGGCTCGGCGAGAGATGGCGGAATATGGCGCTCCACCGCCTCGGTGAGGGCCCGGTCGGAGGTGTAGACGTCATACCCGACCAGGGGCGGAGCCTGATTGGTCACTGTGTGGGTGCTGGCTGCCATGCCGATACGGTAAGGAGGTGCAGGCAGCAAATGAAACACCCGAGCGGCCGTCGGGCCGACTCCACCGGGCCCGAGTCCTTTACCGCAACGTCTCCAAACGGAAGATGGCGTGGCTGCTGCTCAAGGACACGGTCAACTCGTGCATCGAATACCGGATTCTCGGCCTCGCGGCCGAAGCGGCCTTCTTCACCCTGCTGTCGCTGCCGCCGCTGATGCTCGGACTGCTCGGTCTGCTCGGCTACATGGACGACTGGACGAACACCACCACGGTCGCCTCCATCGAGGTGAACATCCTCAACGCGGTCGGCACGGTCCTCTCCGACCGGGGCGTCAACCAGATCGCCCGGCCGCTGCTGGCCGACGTCACCCACGGCGGCAACCCGGACATCATCTCCATCGGCTTCGCGATCGCCCTGTGGTCCGGCTCGCGCGCGGTCAACGTCTTCATCGACACCATCACCGTGATGTACGGGCTCGACGGCCGGCGCGGCATCGTCGCCACCCGGCTGCTCGCGTTCCTGCTCTATCTGATGGCCCTGCTGATCGGCGCGGTGGTGCTGCCGCTCGCGGTGGTCGGCCCCGACCGGGTGGTCGAGCTGATCCCCTGGGGCACCGAGGTCGTCACCGTTCTCTACTGGCCGCTGGTCAGCCTGCTCTCCATCGCCTTCCTCACCACGCTCTACCACGTCTCCGTGCCCGTGCGCTCGCCGTGGATCGAGGACGTCCCCGGGGCGCTGGTGGCCCTCGGGATGTGGGTGCTCGGCAGCTTCCTGCTGCGGATCTACCTCACCAGCACCGTCGAGGGCCCCACCATCTACGGCTCGCTCGCCGCGCCCATCGCCGTGCTGCTGTGGATCGGCATCTCCGCCTTCGCGGTCCTCGTCGGGGCCGCGGTCAACGCGGCGATCGACCATGTCTGGCCCTCGGTGGCCACGGCGGCGGCCCGCGAGGCCAACGAGCGCGTCCGCGCGGCCCAGGCGGCCGAGGTGCTGGCCCGGGCGCGGGCCGCGCACATCTTCGACGACACGGACGACGACGAGGACGACTGGGACGACGACTACGGCGACGGGGTCGGCGGCACCGGGGAGATGCCCTCGGAGTTCCCCGAGCGCTGGTCCCGCTTCCTGCCGCCCGACGACCTCAAGTCCCGGCTGCACACCGGCCGCGACCACCACCGGGCCCCGCACGACCGGCCGCACGACTGAGCGGGGTGTACCGGGAACGGCTCTCGCGGCTCGGGGGCGCGGTCGTCTGGGAGCAGACGAGCGCGGGCCCGCACACCGTGCTGCCCGACGGGTGCATGGATCTGCTGTGGACCCCCGGCCGGCTCTTCGTCGCCGGACCCGACACCCGCGCCTACCTCCCCGACACCCCGCGCGGCAGCCGGGTCGCCGGTGTCCGCCTCGCCCCCGGGACCGCCCCCGCGCTGCTCGGCGTCGCCGCCCACGAGCTGCGCGACCGCCGTATCGACCTCGCCGACCTCCGGGGCGCGCGGCAGGCCCGCGAGCAGACCGAGCGGATCGACGCCGCCGCCGACCCCGCCGCCGCGCTGGAGGCCCTGGCGCTCGGCCTGGCCGCCGCCGCGCCCCGCCCGCCGGACCCGCGGCTCGCCCTGGTCGTACGCCGGCTGGAGAGCGGCGGCACGGTCGCCGGGGCGGCCGAGGCCGCCGGGCTCGGCGCGCGTACGCTGCACCGCCGCTCGCTGGACGCCTTCGGGTACGGGCCCAAGACCCTCGCCCGGGTGCTGCGGCTCCAGCGGGCCCTGGCGCTGATCCGGGCGGGCACGCCCTACGCGTCGGCCGCGCTCGCCGCGGGCTGCGCCGATCAGGCGCATCTGGCCCGGGAGATGCGCGATCTGGCCGGCACCACCCTGAGCGCCTACGGGGCGTCGGCGAACAGCGAGACACCGCAGCCGTCGGGGTCCAGCACCACGGCGTAGCGCTGGCCCCAGACCGCGTCCCAGGGCTCCAGATGGCCCCGGTGGCCGGCCGCGACGAGATCCGCGTAGACCGAGTCCACCTCGGCCGGGCTCGCGCAGCGGAAGGCGAGCCCCACCCGGTCGCCCCCGGCGGGCCGCGACCACCCCGGGTCGAAGGAGCGCATGACCTCCTCGGTGTCCCAGAGCAGCCGCACCCCGCCCGGCAGCGCGGCCTCCACATGCGGCGCGGAGTCCGCCTCCGCCGGGAGATCCAGGCCGAGACGGCGGTAGAAGGCGAGGGAGGCGGCCATGTCGGAGGTGACGACGCCGATCGCGTCGAGTCGTGGAGTCATGGTCCGACCCTAGGCCGGGGCCGCGCCGCCGGTCTTGAAGGAATCGGACACGGCCGCCACCCGGGTGAGTGCGGCGGCCGTGTCCCCGAATCCGGGATCCGGGGATCCGGGGGGCCGGGGGTCAGACCGCCGCCGGTACCCGCCTCGGCGACGAGCCCGCCGTGTGGAGCCGTTCGGCGAGATGGCCGAAGACCAGACCGAACACCGTCCACAGCGTCGTCTGGAGGGCGAGCGTCGCGAGCCGGAACTCCCAGACCACGGCCGCCGGGAAGCCCTTGGGCACCTCGTCGAACGACGGCAGGAAGGCGAACGCGAGCCCCACGGCCAGGACGAAGGCGGCCGAGGCGGCCACCGTCGCGTTCCAGTCGCCCAGCCGGGGCGCGAGACGCTTCCCCAGGATCACGGCCGCCACCCCCAGCAGCACGCTGAGCGCGACCATCAGGAAGTACAGCGCCGTCCGCTGCCCGATGGTGTCGGGGTCCCCGACGGCCGGCGGGTTCGGCGGGTACTTCAGAAACGGCACCACGTACACCGTCAGCAGCCCGCCGAACGAGACCAGCGCGGCCGTGGCGCGCGGGCCGAAGCGGCCGACGCGGCCCAGCGCGACACAGTGCGCGAGGGCGGTGAGCCCGCCGACGGCGACACCGAAGAGAAGCACTCCGGTGGCGAGCCCGGCCGTGGACTGGACGGCACGGCTGACCAGTTCCTCGCCGCCGTGCTCATGGCTGTGGCTCTCCTCGAACGCGATGGCCGCGTCCACCGGGCCCTCGCCGATGAAGTACGCCACCAGGAAGGCGGCCGCTCCGGCGATCAGACCCGCGAGCATGCCGCGCACGAGCAGGGCTCTGACAGATATGGAGTTCATGAAGGTTCCCCTGCGACTGGATCCGGACGGCTCTCGAAGACGCTCCCTAGTGGCAGGGGAAGCCGAGCAGATGACGCCCGTCGTGCACCCACTCGTGCACGGTCTCACCGGCGACCAGGGAGACCGCGCCCTGCTCCGCGCCGACGAAGTAGAGCAGGATCAGGGCCAGCAGAGCGGTGAAGACGGCCCAGGGAGCGATCTCCTTGAGCGACAGGGGAGTGATGGCCGGTGTGGCGGCGGTGGCGGGCACAGTGGAATGAGCCATGGCAGAACCTCCTGGGGAACACGCGTCCCGGTCGTGGTGCCTGATGCTTGGTGCGTAAACGAAGGCGGTGGGTCTGACTTCCCGCGCGAACGCGGGTGCACAGTGGCGCGACCGTGCCGGAATCTCACCGGACTTCCATCACGCTTTCGTCATGTCCACGCGACCGTACCGTCTGTGAGCGTGCGCCGCCATGGTGTGAGGTGGCCGAAAATAATGGATTCGGGGAGGGCCGGGGATGACGGTACGACTGACGCTGACGACGCCCGCCGCACGGGCCGGGCGCGAGGTCCGGTTCGCGGTGGACGAACCGCCGGACGAGGCGGGGCTGCGCGCCGCGCGGGCGGCGGCCGGGGCACTGCCGCACCCGGACCGGGCGGTCTGCGGGCCGTCGGCGCGCTGCCGGGAGACGGCCAGGGCGCTGGGGCTGCGCCCGGCCGGGGAAGCCGCCCCGGCCGACTGGGACATGGGCCGCTGGCGGGGCCGGAGCCTGGACGAACTCGGCGCGGCGGAGCCGGATGCGGTGGCCCGCTGGCTCGCCGACCCCTCGGCCGCACCGCACGGCGGCGAGTCGCTGAGCGGATTCCGCGCCCGGGTGGGCGGCTGGCTCGACACCCTCCCGCCCACCGCCGGACGCCTTGTCGCGGTCGTCGAACCCGCCGTGGCCCGCGCGGCGCTGGTGCACGCCCTCGGCCTCCCCGAACAGACCTTCTGGCGGCTGGACATCGCCCCTCTCACCGCCACCGTGCTCACCTCCCGCGCCCCCGGCCGGTGGAATCTGCGCTGCGGCTCCCCGCTCTCAGGCCCGGAGCCCGGCGCGGATCAGCCCGCCGGAGCCGGGTGACCCGGGGCCAGCAGCGGACCCCCGGGGAAATCGGCCCGCCGCAGCGGCACCTGCCGCACGCACTGCGCCGATCCGCACTCGCAGTCGAAGTCCACCACCGAGTCCCCCGCGTCCCCGCGCGCCCAGGGCCGCGCGAAGAACCCCTCGTACTGCCGTACCAGCGCCTCGTTCGCGTACCGCGCCAGCCGGCCGCGCCCCGCCGCGGTGGTCTCCCGGGGAGCGGACGCCAGCACATCGGCGAAGTGCGACTCCACCAGCGCCAGCGTCCCAAGGACACTCCGGTCGCCGGTCGTCTCCAGCCGGTCGCCGCCGTACTGTTCCACCTGGTCCTCGATCTCCCGCACCAGCAGCCGGTACAGCTCCAGCTGCCCGCTCCCCAGCCCCCGGTCAGCCGGGGCCTGTCTGACGGATCAGGCTGGGCTCGCGGGCCCTGGCACCGCGCCTTGCCGCGTTGTCGTCGGTCGCCAATACACCACATTGGCTCCCTCCTCCGCCTTGCAATGCACGGCACCAGACCCCGCTCACTGATCCAGCCTGATCCGTCAGACAGGCCCCGGCCGGCGGCGCTGCTCCTCCCGGGGGGGGCAGCAGCCACAGCGCGTGGGCCCCCGCCGCCGGCGGGGTGACGGGGGTGCCCTCGACCACGGTGAGCGGCACGGTCGGCAGCGCCCGGACATCGTCGGCGATCATCGGGCCGCGCTCGTGGTGCAGCGACATCGCGAGCAGTTCCCCGGGCGGGCGCGACCAGCGCTCGGCGGGGGAGAGCGCCTCGAAGCGCACCGCCGCCGGATGCCCCGCCGCGACGGCCCGGTCCCGGTGCTCCCAGGTGTGCGCGTCCGCGCTGTAGCGGCGCAGCCCGTGACGGCGCGCCAGCAGCCGGGCCACGGTCGTCTTGCCCGCCCCGGGCGGCCCGCCGATCCACAGCGCTATCCCGCGCCCGGAGTCTCCCGGCTCCCGGAGGTCCCCTCCTCCTCGCCCTCCTCGCCCTCCTCGTCCTCCTCGGCGATCGGCTGCTCCGTCCAGATCACCTTGCCGTCCGGGGTGTACCGCGTCCCCCACCGGTCCGCGAACTGCGCCACCAGGAACAGCCCCCGGCCGCCCTCGTCCGTGCTCGCCGCCTGCCGCAGATGCGGCGAGGTGCTGCTGTGGTCCGAGACCTCGCAGATCAGCGTCCGGTCGCGGATCAGCCGCACCCGGATCGGGCCGATCGCGTACCGGATCGCGTTGGTGACCAGCTCGCTCAGAATCAGTTCGGTCGTGAACGCCTCTTCGCCGAGATCCCATTCCCCGAGCTTATGGGTGACCGCGTTCCGCACCTCGCCCACCGCCGAGGGGTCCGACGGCACGTCCCACTCCGCCACCTCCCCCGAGTCCAGCATCCGGGTACGCCCGACCAGCAGCGCGACATCGTCCATCGGGTGCTCGGGCAGCAGCGCGCCGAGCACCGCCTCGCAGATCTCGTCCGGACTCCGCCCGGCCTCGCCCGCCACGGTCTGCCGCAGCAGGGCCAGACCCTCGTCCATGTCCCGGTCCCGGTCCTCCACCAGCCCCTTCGTGTACAGCACCAGGGCACTGTGCTCCGGCAGCTCCAGCTCCAGCGTCTCGAACGGCAGCCCGCCGAGCCCCAGCGGCGGCCCCCCGGGGACGTCCGCGTAGAAGGCCGTGCCGTCCGGGTGGACCACCAGCGGCCGGTGGTGCCCGGCCCGCGCCACCGTGCAGCGCCCGGAGGCCGGGTCGTAGATCGCGTACAGACAGGTCGCGCCCGTGACCTGGACCTCCTCCTCCCCGCTGGCCGCCGCCTCCTGGTCGAGGCGGACCACCAGCTCGTCCAGGTGCCACAGCAGCTCGTCCGGGGGCAGATCCAGCGTGGAGAAGTTGTGCACCGCCGTGCGGAGCCGGCCCATCGTCGCGGCGGCGTGCAGCCCGTGGCCCACCACATCGCCCACCACCAGCGCCACCCGCGCCCCCGGCAGCGGGATGATGTCGAACCAGTCGCCGCCCACCCCGCCGGAGCCACCGAGGCCCGCCTGCGCGGGACGGTAGCGGTACGCCATGTCGAGCGCCGTCTGCTCCGGCAGCCCGCGCGGCAGCAGACTGCGCTGCAAGGTCACCGCCATGGTGTGCTCACGGTCGTAGCGGCGGGCGTTGTCCACACTCACCGCCGCCCGCGCCACTAGCTCCTCGGCGAGGGAACGATCCTCCTCCTCGAAGGCCTCCGAGGTCCGCGAGCGCCAGAACATCGCCACCCCCAGGATCGCCCCGCGCGCCCGCAGCGGAACCGCGATCATCGAGTGGAACCCGGCCGCCACCAGCTTCTCGGCCCGCGCCGGCGACTGCTGCTGCCACCCCGCGTACCCGCCCAGCTCCCGCTCCAGGATCGCCTCGCCCTTCCCCAGGCCCGCGCCCATCCGGGTGGTCGGCAGATAGCGGATCGTCGTCCCCAGCGAGAAGTGCGCCGTGGTCTCGCCCATCCCCGCCGCCGCCACCCGCCGCATGTCCGCGCCCGCCCCCGTCGCCCTGGGCTCCTCACCGCGCAGCACCGTCTCCACCAGATCCACCGTGGCGAAGTCGCAGAACCGGCCGACCGCGAACTCCGCCACCTCCTCGCAGGTCCGCACCACGTCCAGCGTCGTGCCGATCTCGGTGCCCGCGTCGTACAGCAGCTTCAGCCGCGCCTGCGCCACATCCGCCCGGCCGCTCAGCGCCTGGAGCTCGGTGGTGTCCCGGAAGGTCGCCACACTGCCCAGCGAGCTGCCGTCCCGGCTCGTCGGCCGCTGATTCACCGCCAGCAGCCGGTCCCCGACCTGGTGCACCTCGTCGGTGACGGCATGACCCGAGGCCAGCAGCCGGGCGGTCGCCGGATCCAGCCCCAGCTCGGTGACCTGACGGCCCTCCACCTTCGCGGGCAGCTCCAGCAGCCGCCGCGCCTCGTCGTTGGCGAGCAGCAGCCGCCCGTCCCCGCCGACGATCAGCACCCCCTCGCGGACCGCGTGCAGAACCGCGTCATGGTGCTCGTACATCCGGGTCATCTCCTCCGGACCGAGCCCATGGGTCTGCCGCCGCAGCCGCCGGGTCACCAGCGCGGTGCCGCCGGTGGTCAGCAGCAGCACCACCGCCGCCGCCCCGAACAGCAGCGGGAACTGGTCCTCCACCGCCCCGCTCACCCGCTCCACGGTGACCCCCGAGGACACCACCCCGATCACCGTGCCGTCGTCGGCGAAGACCGGCACCACCGCCTGGATCAGCGGGCCGAGATTGCTCGGCACCCGCTCGGTGACCACATGGCCGGCGACCGCCGGCCCGATGTCGCCGACGAAGCGCCCGCCGATCTCGGAGGGCACCGGACTGGTGTAACGGATGCCGTTGGTGTCCATCACCACGATGAAGTCGACGTCCGCGTCCTTGCGGGCGTCCTCGGCGCTCGGCTGGAGGATCGCCGTCGGATTCCTCGACCGCAGCGCCGCGTCCATGCCGGGGGAGTCGGCGAAGGTCTGGGCCACCGCCGTCGAACGGTTGAGCGCCTCCCGCTCGCTGTCCGCGTGCGACTGGAGGACGAGCGCGACGATGCTCGCGCCGACGAGCAGGAGCACGATCGCCACTTGGAGAAGAAAGACCTGCCCGGCCACGGTCCGCATCCTCAGGACCGAGCGTGGGCGACCGTAACGTTCGGCCATGTCCTCTTTCTACACCTCCCGTACCCGGCAGGCTATCCGCGCACCCCGGAACACGGAGGTCACACACGCGACACGCGCCCGCGGTCCCCCGCCGTGCGTGACCTCCGGACGATCCGTCCGACGGGGAATCAGTCCTGATGAGAGCCCGAGGACCCCAGCCGCAGCACCTGCGCCAGCGCCTCGGCGACCGCCTTCTCCGCGTCGAGCGCCCCGCCCGCCGAACGCCAGGCGACGAACCCGTCCGGACGCACCAGCAGCGCGCCCTCCGCCGTCGCGCCGTGCGTCCCGGTCCAGTCGCACCCCTCCTCCGGGACCAGATCGGCCAGCGGCCCGTCACCGATCGCGTACACGTCCAGCGGTACGGACAGCCGTGCCGCGGCCTTGTGCGCCGCGTCCCGCCACACGGCCCCCTCGCCGCAGAGCAGAACGAGTGACCGCTCGTACAGATCGAGCGTCGACAGCCGTACGCCCTCCTTGCGCACCCACAGATGCGGCGCACGGGTGCCGGGCTCGCCCGTCAGCGCCATCCGCTCCGGCACCACCGGGCGCGCCGGGTCGACGCCGACGACCGCGCCGCGCGCGTAGCCGTACCCCATCGCCACCGTCAGCACCCCGCCCCGGGGGCCGCCCGGGGTCACCGGAGCCGCGTAACCGGGATGGCTGTGCTCCGCCGAACGCGCCGACGCGCGCTCGCCCGTCGCCTTCGCCACCGGCTGCCGCTCCTCCCCGTAGGTGTCCAGCAGCCCGGCCCCCGCCCAGCCCTTGAGCACCGCCGCCAGCTTCCAGGCCAGATTGTGCGCGTCCTGGACGCCCGTGTTGGAACCGAAGGCCCCCGTCGGCGACATCTCGTGGGCCGAGTCCCCCGCGAGGAACACCCGCCCCACCGAATACCGCCGCGCCACCCGCTCGGCCGCGTGCCACGGGGCCTTCCCGGTGATCTCCACATCCAGCCCGGGCGCGCCCACCGCCGCCCGGATGTGGTCCCGGCACCGCTCGTCGGTGAAGTCCTCCAGCGTCTCCCCCCGCTCCGGGTGCCAGGGCACATGGAAGACCCACCGCTCCCGGTTGTCCACCGGCAGCAGCGCCCCGTCCGCCCCCGGCCCGGTCAGATAGCAGACGATGAAACGCCGGTCGCCCACGATCCCGGCCAGCTGCCGCGAGGTGAACGTCAGACTCACGTTGTGGAACAGCTCGCCGCTGCCGCTCTGGCCGATGCGCAGCTGCTCACGGACCGGGCTGCGCGGCCCGTCGGCCGCGACCAGATAGTCCGCCCGCACCGTGGTGTGCGCACCGGAGTCGCGGTCCTTGACGAGGGCGGTCACCCCCGTCGCGTCCTGCTCGAAGGAGAGCAGCTCGGCCCCGAACCGCAGCTTCGCCCCCTGCTCCCGGGAGCGGGCCGCGAGCACCGGCTCGATGTCGTTCTGGCTGCACAGACACCAGGTCGACGGGCTGATCCGGGCCAGCCCGCCCCCCGGGTCGATCTCCTTGAACAGCCACTCCTGGTCGTCGCCCGTCAGCGAGCCGGCCTGGAGGATCCCATGGTTGCCGGCGAGGACGGCGGCGGCGTCACGGATCTCCCGCTCCACCCCCGCCCCCCGGAACAGCTCCATCGAACGGACGTTGATCCCCCGCCCGCGCGGATGGGCCGAGGTGCCCGAGTGCTTCTCGACCAGCAGATGCCCGATGCCGTGACGGCTCAGGAACATCGAGGTGGACAGCCCCACCAGGGACCCGCCCACGATCAGGATCGGTACGCGGACGTCCGCGCTCTCGCCGCTGCGGTCGCTCCGAGTGCTCTGGCGGGTCCCGGCGGTCTCGGCGCGCCGGGCGTTCTTGGCGTTCTTGATGGTCCCTTGCATGAAATCTGTGTGCCCGTCACGACCGCCCTTCCCCCGCCCATTCACTCGCATGGTGCCCATCTCTCGCGCCACACGTGGTACCGGACCACGATCGGTTCACGGGAGCGCCCCGGCAGGGGCGCTCCGGCGCACCGCGCGGCGGCCGACCACCGCCCGCGGCCGATTCCAGGTGATGACTGACGACGGGCCACGTCCGTGGCGGCGGCGCGGTCGCGAAGGAGTGTGAACAGGGATGACCACCTTGTCGGAACGCATATCGCAGTCCGCCTTCGACGGCTCCAGACTGCGGGTCGTACTGCTGCTGGACCTCTACGACGGCGCCCAGAAGCAGTTCCTGGAGGCCTATGAGCACATGCGCAACCATGTCGCCTCCGTCCCCGGACACATCAGCGACCAGCTCTGCCAGTCCATCGAGAACCCCTCCCAGTGGCTGATCACCAGCGAGTGGGAGAGCGCCCCGCCGTTCCTCGCCTGGGTCAACAGCGAGGAGCACGTGGAGACCGTCCTGCCGCTGCACAGCTGCGTACGGGACACCCGCTCACTGCGCTTCAGCGTGCTCCGCGAGACCGGGCAGGCCTTCAGCGCCACCCCCGAGCAGCAGCACAAGGGCGGCCTCCAGCCGTCCCCCCGGGTCGGCGACGGAGTGGTGCGCCACGCCCTGACCTTCACCGTCAGGCCCGGCAGCGAGAAGGCCGTCGCCAAGATCCTCGCCGGCTACACCTCGCCGTCCGCCCGGGTCGACGACCAGACCCGGCTGCGCCGCACCTCGCTCTTCATGCAGGGCAACCGGGTGGTGCGGGCGATCGAGGTCCAGGGCGACCTGATGGCGGCCCTGCGCCATGTCGCCCGGCAGCCCGAGGTGCGCGCCGTCGAAGAGGCCATCAACCCCTATCTGGAGCAGGACCGGGACCTGGACGACGCCAACTCCGCCCGGCTCTTCTTCACCCGCGCGGCCCTCCCCGCCGTCCACCATGTGGCCGCCGAGGGACCCTGGCCGGACGAGGCCAACCGGCACGCCCTGCTCTACCGGGCCAAGGAGGAGTGCGGCCTCGCCGTCGCCCGGCTGCTCGCCCGGCAGGACGAGGCCGCAGCCGAGGACCCGGCCAATCCCATCGTCGGCAGCACCGTCTTCCAGCGCGACGACATCGTCGTCCGGCTGATCGACGTCAACGGCCCGATCGACGACCACCCGGCGCTCGCGCTGGGCGTACGGGGCCACCGCAAGGCCGCGGTCCTCGGCCGGCTCCTCGTCGACGGCGCGTCCCTGGTCCGCGGCACCGAGAGGGACATCTCGCGCTTTGTCACGGAGTCGGACATGCAACTGATCACCGACCGGCTCGCCGCACCCGAGTCCTGACCGGGTCCCGGGTCCGGAGTCCCGGATCCCCGACCCGCGCCCGCCCCGCCCGCCAGGCCCCCCGAGGCCAACTGGAGGAAGCAGCATGACCACGCACCGCCCACGCATCGTGGACCTCAGCGAGACCAAGCCCAACACCCGGCGCGGTGGGGACCTGCGCGCCCTGCTCACCCCCACCGCGGTGGGCGCCACCAGCGGGTTCATGGGCCTGGCCATCATCGCGCCCGGTGAGCGCATCGGCGAGCACTACCACCCCTACTCCGAGGAGTTCGTCTATGTGGTCAGCGGACTCCTGGAGGTGGACCTCGACGATGTCACCCACCCCATGCGCCCCGACCAGGGCCTGATGATCCCGCTGAACGTACGCCACCGCTTCCGCAACGTCGGCGACACCGAGGCCCGGATGGTCTTCCACCTCGGCCCGCTCGCGCCCCGCCCCGAACTCGGCCATGTCGACACCGAGGGCACCGAGGCCACCGCCGTGCCGGGCGGCGGCTCCGAACGGTCGGGGGCCGTGTCGTGAACCGCCGGGTGGCGGTCACCGGGGTCGGCGTCGTCGCCCCCGGCGGCGTCGGCGCCCCGGCGTTCTGGGACCTGCTCGCGGACGGCCGCACGGCCACCAGGGGCATCACCCTCTTCAACCCCGAGGGATTCCGCTCCCGGATCGCCGCCGAGGTCGACTTCGACCCCGGCGAGCACGGTCTCGACTCCCGGGACATCGCCCGCTCGGACCGGTACATCCAGTTCGCGCTGGTGGCCGCCGGGGAGGCGATACGCGACGCCGGGCTCGACCCCGGACAGGAAGACCCCTGGCGGGTGGGGGTGTCGCTGGGCACCGCCGTCGGCGGCACCACCCGGCTGGAGCACGACTACGTCGCCGTCTCCTCCGCCGGCGCGCGCTGGGACGTGGACCACCGCCCCGCCGGCGCACACCTCCACCGCGCCTTCTCCCCGAGCACCCTCGCCTCCGCCGTCGCCGAGCGGATCGGCGCACGCGGCCCCGTGCAGACCGTCTCCACCGGCTGCACCTCCGGCCTGGACGCCGTCGGCTACGCCTTCCACGCCATCGAGGAGGGCCGCGCCGACATCTGCGTCACCGGAGCCTCCGACTCGCCCATATCCCCGATCACCGTGGCCTGCTTCGACGCCATCAAGGCCACCTCGCCCAACAACGACGACCCCGAGCACGCCTCCCGCCCCTTCGACGCCAACCGCGACGGATTCGTCATGGGCGAGGGCGGCGCGGTCCTCGTCCTGGAGGAGCTGGAACACGCGAAGGCCCGCGGCGCGACGGTCTACTGCGAGATCGGCGGCTACGCCACCTTCGGCAACGCCTACCACATGACCGGACTGACCACCGAGGGCCTGGAGATGGCCCGCGCCATCGACACCGCCCTGCGCCACGCCCGCCTCGACCCCACCGCGATCGACTACGTCAACGCGCACGGCTCCGGCACCAAGCAGAACGACCGCCACGAGACGGCCGCCGTCAAGCGCTCGCTGGGGGCACACGCCTACGACACGCCCATGAGCTCCATCAAATCCATGGTGGGCCACTCCCTGGGCGCCATCGGAGCGATAGAACTCGTCGCCTGTGTGCTCGCCATGGACCGGCAGACCGTACCGCCGACGGCCAACTACGAGACCCCCGACCCCGAGTGCGACCTGGACTACGTACCGCGCACCGCCCGCCCCAGGAAGCTGCGCAATGTGCTCTCCGTCGGCAGCGGATTCGGCGGATTCCAGTCCGCGGTCGTCATCACCCGGCCCAGTGGGAGGCCACGATGAGCACCATCCGAGCAGGCCGCAGCCGGGACCCGAGCCCTGGCCGCACCCGGGACGGCGGCCCCCGGCGCACCGTCGTCACCGGCATCGGCGTCATCGCCCCCAACGGCATCGGGGCCGACGTCTTCTGGAAGTCCACCCAGGAGGGCATCAGCGTCCTCGACCGGATCACCCGCGAGGGCTGCGAGGCGCTGCCGCTGCGCGTCGGCGGCGAAGTGCGCGACCTGGAGCCGGACACCATGGTCGAGGGCCGCTTCCTCGTCCAGACCGACCGCTTCACCCACTTCGCCATGGCCGCCGCCGACCTCGCCCTCGCCGACGCCCGCCTCGGCCGCGCCGACTACGAGGACTCGCCCTTCGGCATCGGCGTCGTCACCGCCGCGGGCTCCGGCGGCGGCGAGTTCGGCCAGCGCGAACTCCAGGCGCTCTGGGGCAAGAGCCCCCGCTTCGTCGGCCCCTACCAGTCCATCGCCTGGTTCTACGCCGCCAGCACCGGCCAGGTCTCCATCCGGGGCGGCTTCAAGGGCCCCTGCGGAGTGGTGTGCAGCGACGAGGCCGGCGGCCTCGACGCCTTCGCCCATGCGGCCGGGGCGATCTGGCGCGGCACCGACGCGGTCGTCGTCGGCTCCGCCGAGGCCCCGCTCGCGCCCTACTCGGTCGTCTGCCAGCTCGGTTACGAGGACCTCAGCACCGCCGAGGACCCCACCCGCGCCTACCGGCCCTTCACCACCGAGGCCCGCGGCTTCGTCCCCGCCGAGGGCGGCGCGATGCTCGTGGTCGAGGAGGAGTCGGCCGCACTGCGCCGGGGGGCCCGGCCCCGCGCCCGGATCGCCGGGCACGCGGCCACCTTCACCGGACCCTCCCGCTGGGAGGAGTCCAGAGAAGGACTGGCCAGGGCCATCCAGGGCGCGCTCCAGGACGCCCGGTGCGCCCCGGAGGAGATCGACGTGGTCTTCGCCGACGCGCTCGGCGTCCCCGAGGCCGACCGCGCCGAGGCCCTGGCGATCACCGACGCGCTCGGCGCGCACGGACGGCGGGTGCCCGTCACCGCGCCCAAGACCGGCATCGGACGGGCCTACTGCGGCGGGCCGGTGCTCGACGTGGCCGCGGCCGTCATGGCCATGGAGCACGGCGTCGTACCCCCCACGCCGAACGTCTTCGACGTCTGCCACGACATCGACCTCGTCACCGGCAAGGCCCGCCGCGCGCCGCTGCGCACGGCGCTGGTGCTCAGCCGGGGCCTCATGGGGTCGAACTCGGCGCTCGTGCTGCGCAGCGAGGCCCCCGCGCCGCCGCCCCGCAACCCCACCCGACAAGGAGAGAACGCATGACAGACGCAGTGACCCCGGAGGAACTGGCCGGCCTGATGCGGCAGAACGCCGGCATCCCGGTCGAGCCGGCCCAGCTGGCCGACCATCCCGACACCTCCTTCGAGGAGTACGGCCTGGACTCCCTGGGCCTGCTCGGCATCGTCGCCGCGCTGGAGAACCGCCACGGCAGCCCGATGCCGCAGGACGCGGAGAAGAGCCGCACCCCGAGAGAGTTCCTCGACCTGGTGAACACGTCCCTGACCAAGAGCGGAGCCTGAAGTGCCCGGACACACCGAGAACGAGATCACCGTCAGAGCCCCCCTGGACCTCGTCTGGGACATCACCAACGACCTGGAGAACTGGCCCCAGCTCTTCAGCGAGTACGCCTCGGTCGAGGTGCTGGAGCGCCGGGGCGACACCACCACCTTCCGGCTGACCATGCACCCCGACGACAACGGGAAGGTGTGGAGCTGGGTCTCCGAGCGCACCCCCGACGAGCGGAGCCGCACGGTGCGGGCACGGCGCGTGGAGACCGGCCCCTTCCAGCACATGGACATCCACTGGGAGTTCTCCGAGGTGCCCGGCGGCACCCGGATGCACTGGCGGCAGGACTTCGCGATGAAGCCGGACGCGCCGGTGGACGACGACTGGATGACCGACAACATCAACCGCAACTCGAAGATCCAGATGGCGCTCATCCGCGACAAGATCGAGCAGCGCGACCGTGAACGCCGCGCCGCCGCGCCCGCCACGGGCTGAGCGGAGGACGAGCGCGATGACCGAGTCCCCCTTCCCGCACCAGGCGCTGATCGTGGCCCGGATGGCCCCCGACTCCGCCGACGGCATCGCCCGGCTGTTCGCCGCGTCCGACGAGGGCGAACTGCCGCACCTCGTCGGCGTACGGCGGCGCAGCCTCTTCCAGTTCGGCGATGTGTATCTGCATCTGATCGAGTCCGACCGGCCGCCGGGGCCCGCGGTCGCCAAGGTGGTCGAACACCCCGAGTTCCGCGATCTGAGCGACCGGCTGGAGGCCTTCATCAGCCCCTACGACCCGCTCACCTGGCGCGGCCCCAAGGACGCGATGGCCCAGCGCTTCTACACCTGGACGCCGTAGCGACTCCTGAGAAGCGCCCCGGGTCCCTCTCCGCGGAGGGGGACCCGGGGCGCTTCGGCGGTACGGAGGGGTCAGCCGGCCCCGGGGGCCGTGCCGGCGACGACCGCCTCGAAGGCGTGGAGATAGGCGTTCACCGGACGGATGTCGCCCGGCGGCAGCCCCGCCAGGGTCATCCGCTCCACCATGCTCTCCCTGGTGTGCTTCGCGCCGCCCACGTTCAGCAGCAGCAGAAGGTCCATCGCGGTGGTGAACTTCATGGAGGGGGTGTCGTCCACCAGGTTCTCGATCACCACCACCCGCGCGCCGGGGCGGGCGGCGGCGACCACATGGCCCAGGGTGGCGCGGGTGCTGGCGTCGTCCCACTCCAGGATGTTCTTGATGATGTAGAGATCGGCGTCGACCGGGATCGCCCGCCGGCAGTCGCCCGGGACGATCGTCACCCGCCCGGCCAGCGCGCCGCCCGCCAGCAGCCGGGGGTCCGCCTTGGCCACCACGTCGGGCAGATCGAGCAGGGTCCCTCGGACCTCGGGGTGCTTCTCCAGCAGCGAGGCGAGCACATGCCCCTGCCCGCCGCCGATGTCGGCGACCGAGCGGACCCCGGTGAGGTCGAGCAGCTCGGCCACCTCCAGCGCGGACTGCTTGCTGGAGGTGGTCATGGCCCGGTTGAACACCTGGGCCGACTCGTGCGCGTCCTGGTGCAGATACTCGAAGAAGCCCTTGCCGTACAGCTCCTGGAAGACCGGGCCGCCCGCCGGGCGCACCGCGTCGTCCAGCCGGGGCCAGGCCGCCCAGGTCCAGGGCTCGGTGCACCACAGCGCGATGTAGCGCAGGCTCTGCGGATCGTCCTCGCGGAGCATCCTGGACATCTCGGTGTGCCCGAAGGTGCCGTCCGGGCGCTCCTCGAAGACGCCGTAGCAGGACAGGGCGCGCAGCAGCCGGCGCAGCGGCCGGGGTTCCGCGCCGACGGCCCCGGCGAGCTTCTCCGCGCTCGCGGGGACGTCGCCGAGCGCGTCGGCCACCCCGAGCCGGGCCGCGGCCCGCACGGCGGCGGCGCACGCCGCCCCGAAGACGAGTTCGCGCAGCCGCATGCCCGGGGGAGGGGCGGCGTCGACGGGGGCGGTCTGGACCGGTCGGGTACTGAGAGTGGTCATGAGGTCTCGCATCCTTGTGACGGGGTGGAAAGCGCCCGCGCGGGCGTTCGAACGAGGAGGCCCCGGGCTCGGCGCGGCGGCTCAGCACAGTCCGGCGGGCTCGGACGAGGCGCAGGTGTTGCCGGTGAACCGGTTGCCCCCGCCGTCGCCCCGGTGGACCAGATCGGCCCTGCCGTTGCCCTCGACCTCGTTGTTCACGATGACGTTGTCGGTGTTGGAAGCGCCCACCAGCGACTCGAACAGCACGATGCCCCCGGACATGGGCGCGGAGCCCACGTTGTCGCGGATCGTGTTGGAGCGGACGACGGTGGCCTCGGAGCCGGTGAGGACGATGCCCGAGCCCTGGATCACGGGCAGCCTGGCGGTGGCCGGACAGAGCCGGTTGTTCCCGGAGATGTCGTTGGAGCGGACGGTCATCGCCCCGGCGGCGGGCTTGGACTCGTCGCCGACGACGAACATCCCGGCGCAGTTCGCGGTGAGTTCGTTGTCCCGCACGGTCAGATTCCTGACCCGCCGCACGGTCACCCCGATCCGGTTGCCGCTCGCCCTGTTGCCCGCGATCACCGCGCCGCCCTGGTCGGTGGCCCCGCCCTCGGCGTCGACGGCGTTGGCGAGGAAGATGCCCGCGTCGCCGTTCTCCCGGACGGTGTTCTCCCGGAACGAGCCCCGGACCGAGCGCTGCTGCGCCAGCCCCCAGACGCCGTTCTTCTCGGAGACCACCTGCCGTACCGAGAGCCGGTCGGTACGGGAGGCCCACAGGCCGTGGCCCTTGAAGCCCCGCAGGGTGAGCGAGCGGACCGAGACCCGCTCGACGTCCGCGCCCTCGGCGCCGGTCACGCACACGCCGTGGCCCGCCCGCGCACAGCTGTTGGCGTCCGCCGCCGCCGGCTGGGCCGCCGGGACCAGCACGGTCGCGGGGCCCGAGCCGCGCAGCGTCAGCCGCGCCGTGGTGATCAGCACGCTCTCGCGGTACGTGCCGGGGGCGAGGACGACGGTGTCCCCGGGTTTCGCGGCGTCGACCGCCGCCTGGACGGACTCCCCGGGGCGTACGGTGTGCCGCTCCGGGCTCTCGGCCGCCGGCGCGAGGCCGACCCCCGAGGCCACGGCGGCGGCGACGGCCAGCAGCCGTCCGAGCTTCCTTCTCTGTCGCTTCTGGTGCTTTTGTCGTAGTTCCATGAGGCGAAGCTATGGGCGTTCATGAGGGCTCGCCACATGGAGTAGCCGGATGGGCGCGCGGGCCGCCCTCCCCGATCCGCCCGGCTGCCTCAGCCCGCGCGGCCCCGTACCGCCTCCAGCACGGTCGGCGCGACCGCGGCCAGCGCCTCCGGACGGGTCATCCCCAGCCGGACGCACTCCACCGGGGTGTTCCGCACCGTCCCGGAGACATACGGCAGCCAGCCCCGCCAGCCGGGACCGGACCGCTCCGGCTCCCGCGCGGCGGTGACGAAGCAGAGGTCGCCCCGGAAGAGTCCGGGCTCGAACCGGCTCGCCAGCAGGGCGTTGTTCACCGAGGACCGGTGCACGGCGGCCAGTTCGCGCTCGTCGAACTCGACCGGCACCCCGGCGGACCGCCGCAGCCCGACGCCCCGCGCCCCGGGCCCCGCCCCGGGTCCGGGCCCGGTCTCCGTACGCCCCGGCGAGCCGTCGAGCACGCACAGCAGCCCGACCTCCTCGCCCTGCCGCTGGAGGCGCACCGCGATCTCCTGGGCGACCAGCCCGCCGAACGACCAGCCGAGCAGATGGTAGGGACCGTGCGGACGCACCGCCCGGATGTGCTCGACGTGCCCGGCCGCCATCTCCTCGACGCTCCCCGGCAGCAGCGCCGGATCGGTCAGCCCCGGATCCTGGAGCCCGTACACCGGAACCCCCGGCCCCAGCAGCCTCGGCAGCCCCGCGTAGCACCAGCTGATCCCGGCCGCCGGATGGACGCAGAACAGCGGCGCGCCCGTCCCCGCCGTCCGCAGCGGGAACAGCGTCTCCAGACCGCTCAGGGCAGGCCGCCCCGCCCCCCGCTCCGCCATCGCGGCGGCGAGCCCCGCGGGCGTCGGCGCGTCGAAGAGCCGCCGGACCGGCAGCTCCACCCCCAGCGTCGAGCGGATCCGCCCGATCAGCCGGGGCGCGAGCGCCGAGTCCCCGCCCAGCGCGAAGAAGTCCTGGTCCACCCCCACCGCGCCGGCCCCGAGCACCTCCGCGAACAGCTCGCACAGCAGATGCTCCCGCATCGTCCGGGGCCGCCGCCGCGCCGCCGCGGCCGGCCGGGGCCTCGGCAGCGCCCGTACGTCCACCTCGCCCTCGGCGTCCCGCGGCAGCCGGTCCACCACCACCAGCGCGGCGGGGACCAGCGAGTCCGGCAGATAACGGGCCAGATGGACCCGGACCGCCGCCGGATCCGGCTCCTCCCCCCGGCCCGCGGGCACGAGATAGGCCGTCAGCCGGCGGTCCCCCGGACGGTCCTCGCGCAGCAGCACGGCGGCGCGGGAGACCTGGGGATGGGCGGTGAGCGCGGTCTCGATGTCGGCCGGCTCCACCCGGCGGCCCCGGACGGTGATCTGACGGTCCGCGCGCCCGAGGTGGGTGAGGGTCCCGTGATGGCTCCAGCGGGCGAGATCGCCGGTACGGTACATCCGCTCGCCGGGACGGAAGGGGTTCGCCACGAAGTGCCCGGCGGTCAGCCCCGGCCGGTGGAGATACCCCCGGGCCAGCGAGGGACCCGCCAGATACAGCTCCCCCGGGACACCGGGAGGCACGGGGTTGAGCCGGCCGTCCAGAAGATGCACCCGGGTGCCGGGGAGCGGGCGGCCGATGGGCGGCGCGGCGGGCCAGGTGCGCGGATCCCCGGTGAGGAGCGCCGCCGTGGCCTGGTGGGTCTCGCAGACGCCGTACTGGTTCTCCAGCACCACCCCCGCCAGACCCGACAGCAGATCCACCGTCTCCGGGGCCAGCCGCAGCGCCTCGCCCGACACGCTGACATGGCGCACCGCCAGCGCCGAAGGCCGCTCGCTCCAGGCGACGGCCAGCCGGTCGAGCTGGGCGGAGGACAGCCGCACCCGCTCCACGCGCCGCCGCGACAGCAGCTCCAGCAGCCGCGCCGGATCCTGCCGGGCCCCGTCCCCCACCAGCACCAGCCGCCCCCCGCGCAGCAGGGTCACGAACACCTCGGGCAGCGACACGTCGAAACCGTGCGAGGCCAGCTGCGCGCACGAGCGGGCGGCCAGCCCCCTGGTCCGCAGCCGGTGCCCGTCGAAGCGCAGCACGCTCCGCAGCGCCTGCCAGGTCAGGGCGATGCCGCCGGGCGGGCCCGCCGGGCCCGGGGCGGGCACGATCTGGGCGAGGGCGTCCAGGTCCCGGGGCACGTCGGGCGGGGTGACGGGACGGCCGACGGGCGCGCTCCCGTCGTGGCGGAGCACGGGCAGAGCGCCCGTGGGCAGCCGGGGGGCGTGCGCGGCGTCGGTGAGGACGAGCCGTACGCGGGCGTCCCGGAACACCGGGGCGAGCCGCCCGGCGGGCAGCGCCGGGTCGAGCGGCAGACAGGCCGCCCCGGCCTTGAGCACGGCGAGGAGGGCGGTGACGGCGGCGAAGCCCCGGTCCAGACAGATCGCCACGACGTCCTCGGGCCGGACCCCGTGCCCCGCCAGCAGCCGGGCGAGACGGTTCGCCCGGACGTCCAGCTCGCCGTAGCTCAGCTCCTCCCCGGCGTACTCCAGGGCCACCGCCGCCGGATCGGCGCGGACCACCTCCTCGAACCGGTCCAGCGGGTGCCCCTCGTACTCCTCCGGCCGCCCCCGGTCGTTCCACACCCGCAGGATCCGGTCCCGCTCCTCGGCGTCCAGCAGCGGCAGCCGCGCGACGGTACGGCGCGGACCGGCCGCGACCCCGGCGCACAGGGTGACGAAGTGCCGGGCCAGCCCGCGCACCGTCGCGGGCTCGAAGAGATCGGTGCTGTAGCGGAGCGTCCCGCGCGTGGTGCCGGGGCCCTCCGTCAGCTCCAGCTCCAGATCGAAGCGGGCCAGCCCGAGATCGGCGCCTGAGCGCTCGACCGACCAGCCCGACGGCGCGGGACGGCCGCTCTCCCGCCCGTACGCGAAGAGGATCTGGAAGACCGGATGACGGCTCAGATCCCGCTCCGGGGCCAGCTCCTCCACCACCCGGTCGAAGGGGACGTCCCCATGGAGCCGGGCGTCCCGCACCAGACGCTCCGTCCGCCCCAGCAGCTCGGTGAAGGCCGGATCCCCCCGCCAGGTCAGCCGCAGCGCCACGGTGTTGACGAGGAAGCCGATCAACTCCTCGGCCCCGGGCCCCGACCGCCCCGGCTCGGGGCAGCCGACGACGATGTCGCCGCCGCCCGTGTACCGCGCGAGCAGCACCTGGAAGACGGTGAGGAAGACCGCGCGCGGCGACGCCCCGTGCTCCCGGCCGATCGCGCGCAGCGCCTCGGCGGTCGCGGCCGGGACCGTGAAGTCCAGCGTCCGGCCGCGCCCGCTGAGCGCCCGGGGCCGGGGCCGGTCGGCGGGCAGCGCGGGCGAGTCGGGGGCCCCCGCCAGCAGCTCCGTCCAGAAACGCAGCCGCTCCCCGGCCTCTTCCCCCGCCAGCCAGGAGTTCTGCCGGGCCGCGTGGTCCGCGTACTGGACCGCCGGCGGGGGCAGCGGCGAGGGCAGACCCGCCGCGTACGCCTCGTACAGCGCCGACAGCTCCCGCCACAGCACCTCCGCCGAGCGGTCGTCGGCGACGATGTGGTGCAGATGGAGCGCGAACCGATGGCGGTCCTCGGCGACCTGGAAGAGCTGCGCCCGCAGCAGCGGTCCGGCCGTCAGATCGAAGGGCCTGGCGGCCAGCCGCCGGACCCGGCGCAGGGCCTCGTCCTCCGCCCCCCGCAGATCGTCGGTCTCCAGCACGAACACGGCCGAGGGGCTCACCACCGGGCGGGGGCGGCCCTGGGCCCCGGTGAAGGTGGTCCGCAGCACCTCGTGCCGGTCGCAGACCTCCCGCAGCGCCCGGGCCAGCACCTCCGCGTCGACCCGGCCCTCGATCCGCCACACCGCGGTGACGTTGTACGCGGGCGAGCCCGGCGTCAGCTGGTGGGAGAACCACAGCCGCCGCTGGGCGCAGGACAGTTCGCCCGCCGTGCCCGGAGGCCCGTCGCCTGCCGCCGTGGGATTCCGGACTCCCGTACGAGGGGTGAGAAGCCGGCCGGCGGGCGATTCCGCTAAGCCGCCGACGCCGCCGGCATCGCTGACATCGTGCCGCCGCGCGTCGTCGCCGATCGCTCCGTGCATCCTCTTACGCTCCATCAGCCGACGGTGACAGCGGGGAAACTCGAAAAGATGTGCATATCTGAGCCTCCGTCGGGAACATAGCGATTTCCACGGTCCAGAAGCATTCGCGATGATATCTGCCCACGCGATTCCCTGATCCGGGATGCGGTCGCGGCGCACCCCGCCGCCCGCTCCCCGGTCTGGCCACATCCCATCGAACAGGGTCATTTTTGCCACTGTCCGGCCGGAGAGCGGGCGGCATACGGTCGGTCCGAGATCGCCGAACAGGGCGTGAAAAACAAGGAGATGGCGCGAAATGCTCGCTCAGATAGTGCTCTTCGACGGATTCGACCCCCTGGACGCGCTGGGGCCGTACGAAGTGCTGTTCGCCGGAGGACTGTTCACCAACGGCGACCTGAAGGTCGAACTCGTCACCGCCGAGGGCCCCCGGGACGTCCCCAGCGGCACACCCCCGCTCTCGGTGCGGGCGACCGCCCGGCTCTCCCCGGAACGGGCCGATCTGATCGTGGTCCCGGGGGCGGCCGGCCGTATCGACGCCCCCGACGACTCGGAACTCGCCCAGCGGGTCGACAGCATCGCCCACCACCTGGAGCGGGCCCTCGCGAGCGAACTGCCGGGCCTCCTGCGGGACGCCGTGGAACGCCCGGACACCACCGTGGCCACCGTCTGCGCCGGCTCCCTCGTGCTCGCCGTGACGGGCCTGATCGCCGGCCGCCACGCGACCACCCACCACACCTGGGACCGGAATGGCCTGGCGCGCCTGGCCGAGCACGGCGTCACCCCGGTCGAGGCGCGCGTGGTGGACGACGGCGACCTGGTGAGCGCCTCGGGCGTCGTCTCCGGCGTGGACCTCGGCCTCCACCTCCTGGAGCGCTTCCACGGCCCCCGGGTCGCGCGGGCGGCCGAGAAGCTCCTCGGCCACGACCGCCAGGGCCTGGTCTGGCGGGCCGAGGGCCCCGAGCCCCACACCGTCTGACACCGCACCGCCCTCCCCGGCGGGACGGCCACCGGGACAGGGGGGCGGGGCCCCGGCCCGCCCCGGTCACCGTTCCGCGGTGGGCCGGTCGCCCCAGACCCCGCGGCCGATCAGGTCGTACCAGTCGGGCATCGTCCCGGGCGGCAGATGGCGGCGGAGCAGCTCGCCGGGGAAGGACAGCGGGCTTCCCTTGAGCGGGTTGTCCAGGGCCTGGGCCACGATCGCGTCCGTCAGGGCGTACGCCAGGTTCTCGCGCGGGAACGCGGCGTGGACCCGGTCGGCGAAGCCCTCGGGCAGCTCCTCGCGGTTCCGGCCGGTGATGTCGACCCCGATCCCGGCGTGACAGAGCGCCACCTCCGGACCCTTGCGCCGGGCGAGCCCGGCGGACGTGTGCAGCGCGATGGCGTCCCACACGACCGAGATACGGTCCTCGGACATCCCGTGCTCCCGCAGGAACCGCTCGGCGAGATCCGCGCCGTCCGCCTCGAAGCGCTGATCGCCGTTGCCCTCCTCCGAGAGCCCGATGTCATGGAGCACCGTGGCGACGAACATCAGCTCGTCGTCGTAGTCGCGGCCGGGCCGCAGCCCCCGGCGCTCGCCCAGCGCCCTGCCGTAGAGATAGCCGCGCACACTGTGCCGGAAGACGAACGGCTCGGTCAGCTCCTCGGTGTAGCGCAGCGCCGCGACGGCGAGTTCGGTGTCCGGCAGGGCGAATCCCTCGTACGGATCACTGGTCATGAGGCTTCTCCTGGATGGATGTCGGGCGCGCGGTGCTTCACCGCGGCGGCTGACTCGATCCTGTTGCCCGCGGCCGACCCCCGACAGCGGCCAGAATGCCGTGATCCGCTAGGTTCTGGCCATGACTGTTGTGGCGGTGCTCGCGCTCGACGGCGTGCTGCCGTTCGAACTCTCCGTGCCGGGACAGATATTCGGCACCGTCAACGAGGCGATCGGCCGCCCCCACTACCGGGTAAGGGTCTGCGCCCCGGGCCGCGAGGTGTCCACGGCCGGGTCGTACGGGGAGTTCCGGCTCGGCACCGACTGGGGGCTGGAAGGACTGGCCGGCGCCGACACCGTCGTCGTCCCGGGCCACGGCGGCTTCCTGGACGCACCGCCCGCCGACGTCGCCGAGGCGCTGCGGGCGGCGGGCGCGGACGGCACGCGCATGGCCTCGGTGTGCGTGGGCGCGTTCACCCTCGCCGCCGCCGGCCTCCTCGACGGCCACCGGGTCACCACCCACTGGCAGTACACCCGGGAGCTGGCCCGCCGCCACCCGTCCGTCGACGTCGACGGCAGCAGCCTCTACATCGACAACGGTCCCGTGGTCACCTCGGCCGGGGTGGCCGCCGGCCTCGACCTCTGCCTCCATCTGGTCCGCCGTGACCTCGGCGCGACCGCCGCCGCCGCGACCGCCCGGCGCACCGTCATGCCGCTCCAGCGCGACGGCGGCCAGAGCCAGTTCATCGAACACCCCGACCCCGGCGGCCGGGACGCGGTGATCCAGCCCACCCTCAACTGGCTGGAGTCACGCCTGCACGAGCGGCTCACCCTCGACGACATCGCCCGCCACGCCGCGATGAGCGTCCGCGGCCTCAACCGCCACTTCCGGGCCCAGACCGGCACCACCCCTCTCCAATGGCTGCTGCGGGCCCGTGTCCACCGCGCCCAGCAGCTGCTGGAGACCACCGACATCCCGGTGGAGCGGATCGCCGCCGAAACCGGCTTCGGCGCGTCCTCCACCTTCCGCCAGCACTTCGCCCGCCATGCCGGTGTCTCCCCCCAGGCCTACCGGACCGCCTTCCGCTCCCCGCCGCCCGGCGTCTGACCGGCCCTTCACCCGGACGACGGCTTCGCGTACTCGCCGTATCCGGTCCAGTCCAGCATCACGCACGGCTCATCGCCCACCACCCAGGCGTCATGCCCGGGGGCGACCCGCGCGAAGTCGCCCGGACCCACCTCGGCGCTCTCGCCGTCGTCCATGACGACCTTGATACGGCCGCTCACCACATACCCGGTGTGGGCCGCCTGGCAGCTGTCGGTGCCGGCCAGCGGCTTGACGTGCTCCGACCAGCGCCAGCCGGGCTCGAAGACCCCCCGGCCGACCGGTCCGCCATCCGTTTCGAGCACATCCAGCCTGCCCTTGCCGTCCTCGAACGGTCTGGTCTCATCGGCGGAGTCGAAATTTCGGATCACCAGCCCAGCCATGATCAACCGCCTCCCGGCGGGGGAACGGGCCCCGAGTCCACCATCCAGCCTAAACCGCTTGCCGGAAACCGCGCGAAGGCCGCGGGCGCATCGGCCGACGGGGCTCCGGCGGCCCGGGCCGCCGGAGGATCCCGCGAGGCGCAGCCGCCGCGTCAATCGCCGCGCGCCGCCGCCGGCTTCGACTCCCGTTCCGGGGCCGCGCCCTCGGCCGGGGCCTGAGCCCGGGCCGGAGACTCGCTCTCCTCCTCCCCGTGGTCCACGGTCGAAACGCCGCGCAGCATCAGCGCGGCCAGTGCCGCGGTGGCGAGCAGCAGGGCCGCGGTGAGGCCCGCCGCGGTGGCGAGGCCGTCGGTGAAGGCGTCGCGGGCCGCGTCGACCAGGTCCGACGCGGCCGGCTCCGGGAGGTTCTCGGCGGCGCTGACGGCGCTGCCGACGGTCTGTTCGGCGTCGCTCAGCACGGCGTCGTCCACCCCGGCGGGCGCGCTGTCGGCGAGCTGCCGCCGGTAGACGGCGAGGCCGAGGCTGCCGAGCAGTGCCATGCCCAGGGAGAGGCCCAGCTCCGCGCCGCTCTCGGAGATGGCCGACGCCGCTCCGGCGCGCTCCGGCGGGGCGGAGCCGACGATGAGGTCGGTGGTCAGGGCGAGGATCGGGGTGATGCCGACGTACAGCAGGGTGAAGCCGCCGATCGCCCAGGCCAGGCCGGACTCCGGCCCCGCGGGCACGATCAGCGCCGCGCCGACGGCGGCCAGGGCCAGGCAGACGCTGACCACGGTGGCCGGGCGGACCCGGGTGACCACGCGCGGGGCGAGCAGGGTGCCGCCGATGCCGATGCCGACGGCGGGCAGCGTCCACAGGCCCGCCTGGAGCGGGGAGAGCTCGTGGACGGACTGGAGGTACTGCATCAGCAGGAGCTGGGTGCCCGCGAGACCGCAGACCGCGAGCGTCTGGGTGCTCAGCGCGGCGCTGAAGGCCGGGATGCGGAACAGGCCGAGGTCCATCAGCGGCTCGTCCAGCCGGTTCTGCCGCCGTACGAAGGCCGCGCCCGCGGCCAGGCCGACGAGAGCGAAGCCCAGCGGCCCCGCACCCGCCCCCGACTCGGAGAGCAGCTTGACCGCGTAGACCAGCGAGAGCACCGCCAGCAGCGACAGCGCGGCGCTGACGAAGTCGAAACGCCCCGTCGGCCGGGCCTCACGGTGCTCCGGCAGCAGCTTGGGGCCGGTGACCAGGAGCAGCAGCATCACGGGGACGGCGATGAGGAAGACCGACCCCCACCAGAAGAACTCCAGCAGCACACCCCCCACCAGAGGGCCGACCGCCTCACCGCTGATGAAGGCGGTCATCCAGACCGCGACCGCGAAGGCGCGCTGGGCGGGGACCGCGAACATGGTCGAGATCAGGGCCAGCGTGGAGGGCATCAGTGTCGCCCCGGCGACACCCAGCAGCGCCCGGGCCAGGATCAGCATCTCGGCACTCTGCGCGTACGCCGCGAACACCGAGGCGACGGCGAAGGCGGTCGCTCCGATCAGCAGCAGCCGACGGCGTCCGATGCGGTCGCCCAGGGTGCCCATGGAGATCAGGAAGCCCGAGATCAGGAAGCCGTAGATGTCCAGGATCCACAGCAGCTCGCTGCCGCTGGAGGAGAGGTCCTCGCTGATGGTGGGCGCGGCGAGATGCAGGACGGTCATGTCCATCGCCAGCACCGAAGTGGGCAGGGCCAGCACGGCCAACCCCCACCACTCCCGCCGCCCCGCGCGCGGCGGCGCGCTCTCGCTGGTCACTGATGTGCCTCCTTCATTCCGTGCCTCGCTTCACCGCCGTCGCTCCGGGCGGCCCGTTCGCACGAACGGTAAACTCTTACATCAATGTCAAAGTCAAGTCCCGGCACGACCGTTGGGGGCGCAATGCGTATCGGGGAACTCTCCCGCCGTACGGGTGTGAGCGAACGGCTGCTGCGCTACTACGAACAGCAGGGCCTGCTGCACCCGGAGCGGCAGCCCAGCGGATACCGCGACTTCAGAGAGGGCGACGTGGACGCGGTGCGGCGCATCCGCACCCTCCTGTCGGCGGGACTGCCCACCGCGCTGATCGCCGAGGTGCTGCCGTGCATGCGGGACGACGGCCAGAAGCTCGTCCCGACGTGCGCGGAGATGCTGGACGACCTGAACGAGGCGCGGGACCGGCTGAGCAGCGTCATCGGCGAGCTGACCGCGTCCCGCGCCGTACTGGACGAGGTGATCGCCGCCGCGCCGCGTCTCGCCGAGCCCGTCTGAGCCCGTCCGGGCGCGCGGCCGTCACCCGCCGCTCCGCCCCAGCAGGCCGCGCAGACAGGCCAGGGCGCTGCGGGCCTGGACATTGAGATAGTTGCTGTGCCGCAGCAGATCCTGGGTCTGACGGAGCGTCACCCATCGGTGTCCGGGCGGCTCGGGCAGGGGCTCGGTCTCTATCACCAGATGCCGGTTGACGGTGTGGTAGAAGCGTCCGCCCTCGTCCGACTGGACGGCGTCGAAGCGGATGCTCTCCGGCGGCGCGTCGAGCACCCGGTCCAGGAGGGCGGGGCGGGCGGCGGCCGGCAGCCGTGCGTAGGTGTCGGAGGTGTACTGCACCGTCGGCCCCAGCTCGGGCCCGTCGATCAGCCCGGGCTCCGCCCTCAGGTTCAGCAGGACATGGAGCACGCCTCCGAAGTCGGCCACCAGCAGGGCGACCAGACCGGTGCCCCGGGCGGCGATCATCGGCTGGGTCCAGTGGTCGACCTCGCGGCCCGAGGCCTCCACCCGTACCCCGATGACGTCGAAGAACAGCTCCTCCTCGTGCGAGATGCGCCCGTCCACCCGGTGCCAGCCCGGCAGATCGCGCAGTGCCGCGGGGGCTGTCGCCATCCGGGCGGCGGCGCGGGCCCCGGTGATCCAGCTCAGTATGTCCGTGGTGGGGTGCAGGGCGTCGGCGTCCGGGCCCAGGGAGCGGTCGAGCGCGGCCCCGAAGGCATCGCCGCCGACCGCGCCGGTACGGGTGAGCGGCAGACAGGACAGCACGGTACGGCTGTCCATGTTGACGGTGTCGTCGACGGCGAGCAGCGCGTTCACCTGACCGAGGGTCAGCCAGTGGAAGCCCTCGCGCACCTCGACGTCCCCGCCGGTCTCCACGACCATGTTGCGATTGCGCTTGCGCAGGAACCAGGCGCCCTGTTCGGACTGGCGCACGTCCGCGAGCACCCGCGGCGGGTCGAGGAAGTACTCCAGGTACGGCACACCGCGCCCGCGGTGGACGCCGGTGTAGTTGCTGCGGGTGGCCTGCACGGTGGGGGAGAGCTGGAGCCCGTTGCGGTTGCCCGGCTCCGGCTTGAGCTGCATCAGCAGATGCGGAACCCCGCCGAACTCCTTCACCAGGATGCCCAGGATGCCGGTCTCGGGCTGGTCGATGATCGGCTGGCTCCAGCGGGGCACCGGCCCGTCCGGCATGTCCACGCTCAGCCCCACCACGCGGAAGAACCCTCCGCTGTGGTGGGCGAGCGCCATGCCGTCCGGGGTGTGCCGCCACCCCTGGAGATCGCTCAGCGGCACCGGCTCGGCGGTGGTGAACAGATGCTCCCTGGTCTTCTCGACCATCCGCAGAAACTCCGGCAGCGACGGGGTCACCCCCTGGGCGGTCAGCGCCGAGTGGGCCATGCGGCGGGCGCCCGCCTCGGCCCGGAGCTCGGGCGGGCGTACGGGCGTCTGGATGTTCATGGCTGACGACTCCTCAGGACGAAGGGACGGACGGGGCCGGGCCGGGCGAACGGCCCGCACGCGCGGCGGCGGGGTTCTCACCCGGCCGGGGCGGGGAACCGGGAGGCCACGTCGAGGAGGTAGTCCCCGTACCCCGTCCCGGCCATGGAGCGGCCCAGCCGCAAGCAGTGCTCCCGGGTGATGAACCCCATCCGCAGGGCCACCTCCTCCACACAGGCGATCCGCTCGCCCTGCCGCTGCTCCAGCACCTGCACGTACTGGCCGGCCTGGAGCAGCGACTCGTGGGTGCCCATGTCCAGCCAGGCGAACCCGCGCCCCAGCCGGCTCAGCCGGGCCCGGCCCTGCTCCAGATAGACCCGGTTGACATCGGTGATCTCCAGCTCCCCGCGGTCGGAGGGGGCGATGTTCTTGGCGATGCTCACCACCTCGCTGTCGTAGAGGTAGAGCCCGGTGATCGCCAGGTTGGACCGCGGCCGGAGGGGCTTCTCCTCCAGCGACACCAGCCGCCCCGCCGCGTCCACCTCGCCCACGCCGTAACGGCCCGGGTCGGTGACCGGATAGCCGAAGAGCGTGCAGCCCTCGTGCTCGGCGACGGCCGACTGGAGCAGCTGCGAGAAGCCGGGCCCGTGGAAAACGTTGTCTCCCAGGATCAGGGCCACATCCTCGTCCTGGATGTGGTCCGCGCCGATCAGGAACGCTTCCGCGATGCCGTTGGGGCTGTCCTGCTCGGCGTAGTCGATGCGCAGGCCGAGCCGGGAGCCGTCGCCCAGCAGCCCGCGGAAGAGGCCGGAGTGCTGGGGCGAGGAGATGACGAGGATGTCCCGGATGCCGGCCAGCATCAGCACCGACAGCGGGTAGTAGATCATCGGCTTGTCGTAGACCGGCAGGAGCTGTTTGGACAGCGGGCCCGTCAGCGGACGCAGCCGGCTGCCGGTGCCCCCGGCCAGGATGATGCCTTTCACTGAGCCACCTCGCTCGGGTCGTCGGCCGTGCCCCGCAGCACCTCGCTGAGCAGACGGCCGAGTAGTCGGGTGCCGTTCGTGGTCAGGACCGACTCGGCGTGGAACTGGACCGAGGCGAAGCCGTCGCCGCGCAGGGCGTGCACCTCACCGGTGGCCGGGTCCCGGCTGACCTCTATCGGGCCCACGCCCGCGTGGTCGACCTTGTCCTCCGCGGACCGGGCGGCGAAGGAGTTGTAGAAGCCGACGCGTTCGCGCACGCCGAAGAGGTCGATCTCGGCCTGCGCGCCCTGGTTCGGCGCGGCGCGGCGCACCAGCTCGAAGCCGAGCTCACGGCAGAGGATCTGATGGCTCAGACACACCGCGAGGAAGGGGCGGCGGGCCCGGAGCAGCCGCCGTACGGCGGTGCGCGCGGCGACGATGCGCGGATCGCCGGTGGAGGCCGGGTCCCCGGGGCCGGGGCCCATGAGAACCAGGTCGTGGCCGTCGAGGGCGGGCATGCTCCGGGCGTCGGCCGTCGTCACGGTGAGCCCGACGGCCCGGAGCTGCTGGGCGAGCATGGCGGTGAAGACGTCCTCGGCGTCCACCACCAGGACCGTCCGTCCGGACAGCACCGGATGGGGCGTCGTGCGCTGCCCGTCCGCCGCCAGCCAGAACCGCGCGAGGTGGTCGTTGCGGCGGTCCAGGGCGGCCCGCACCCGAGGATCGCCGCCCAGCCCGCCGGAGGCCCCCGTGCCGAGGGCGGCGAGCAGCCCGGCCGCCTTGGCCCGGGTCTCGCGCGCCTCCGCCCGCGCGTCGGAGTGCCGTACCACGGTGGCCCCGACCCCGATGCTCAGCCGTCCGGACGCCTCGATCTCGGCCGTACGGATCACGATCGCCGAGTCCAGCGAGGGAGCGCCGGTCCCGTCCCGGCCGATGAGCGCCGCGACCCCGCTGTAGTAGCCCCGGCCGCCCGTCTCGTGCCGGCTGATCACCCGGCAGGCGTTCTCCAGCGGGCTTCCGGTGACGGTGGGGGCGAACATCGTTTCGCGCAGCACGGTCCGCGGGTCGCGGGAGCTGCGTCCGGTGATGTGGTACTCGGTGTGCGCGAGGCGCGACATCTCCCGCAGCCGCGGCCCCTCCAGGCGCACATCCGCGTCGCAGATGCGCGCCATCATCTTCAGCTCCTCGTCCACCACCATGTACAGCTCCTCGGTCTCCTTGGTGTCGGCCAGGAATTCGAGCAGCGCCGGTACGGTGGGGCCGTCGGCGGGATAGCGGTGGGTGCCGCTGATCGGGTTCATCGCGGCGGTGCCGCCCGCCAGGGTGACGTGCCGTTCGGGGGTGGCCCCGACGAAGGTGCGCGCCCCGGTGTGCACCACGAACGTCCAGTAGGCGCCGGTCTCCCGCTCCGCCAGCCGACCGAAGAGCGCCAGCCCGACCCGGGGCGTGAAGTCGGCGAGTGTCGCCCGGTAACGGCGTCTGAGGACGAAGTTCGCGCCCTCGCCGCGGCCGATCTCCTCGGTGATCACCCGCTGGACGGCGGCGGCGTACGCGTCGTCGTCCAGGTCGAAGCCCTCGTGCGCCACCCGGATCGCGGCCTCGGGCAGCCGGGCCAGGAACTCCGCACGGTCCACCTCGGCCCACTCCTCGACGGCGAGGGCCAGCAGGGGCGCGCCGTCGTCGACGCAGGCGTATCCGCGCTCGGTGATCTGCCGGAACGGGACCATCGCGAGAACCTGGTGACCGTGCGCGCCGGGACCGGGGCCCGCGGGCAGTGCGAGGTCGGCGAGCGCGGTGTGCTCGGTCACCGTGCCGGTCAGCACCTCCAGCCTGTCGGGTCCGGTGATGTGCGGGCGGTGCAGTACGGCGAAGGGCGGCGGGTCGGGCGCGAGGACGCGCGCGAGCACCCGGTCGCCGGCCGGGCCCTCGCGCCCGCCCCCGGACGCCGGGCGGCTCATCGCGCCGCTCCCGCCCGGTGGTCCGCGCCGGAGCCGGCGGACCGCTCCAGCCGCTCCACGAGCCGCGCCGTGGTGGTGACCACCGCGCACCGGCCGGCCGCGTAGGTCAGCGCCATCCGGTGGTGCTCGGCGGAGAAGTCGGCCACCGCGTCCCCGGCCAGAAAGGTCGCGATGTCGTGGCTGAAGGCGTCCACGGCCGTCATCAGCACACCCACGTGCGCGTACACCCCGCACAGCACCAGCTGGTCGCGGCCCGCGGCGCGCATCCGCTCCAGCAGCGGGGACCGGTGGAAGGCGCTGTAGCGCCACTTGGTGAAGACCCAGTCGCCGGGCGCGGGGGAGAGCGGGCCGACCACGCTCCGGTCGTGCTCCGAGGAGTCCATGCCCGGGCCCCAGAAGTCGGCCAGCAGACCCCGGTCCCGCGGTGTCATCCGGCCGGGCTGGGTGGTGTACGCGACCGGCATGCCGGCGCGGTCGGCGTGGGTGCGCAGCGCCGCCACGTGCTCGATCAGCCGCTCGCCGATGGCGCTGCCGTCGAACGCGCGCAGGAAGAAGCGCTGCATGTCGTGGACGAGGAGTACCGCGCGGTCCGGGTCGAGCCGCCAGTTCGCGGTGTTCGCCGGCAACTCGTCGGGGCCGGGCAGTGCGTAGGGGACGACGGGGGGAATGTGTGTCATGACAGTCCTCGGCGGATCTGGGACGGGGGCCGCGCCGGCGGTCGCCGCCCGGCGGCGGAAGGGGCGGGCACGGAACCGGGGGCACAGGGGGGATGCGCCGGCGCGCCGGCTTCACCAGGAGTCGACCACCGCCATGGCCTGCGCCGGATTCAGCCGCGGGTCGCACAGGGTCCGGTAGGCCGAGCCGGTGCCGGGCAGTTCACCGTCCGCCCACACGCATTCGGCGATGTCGTCCGGCGTGGCCTCCAGATGCGTCCCGCCGGCCGTCCCGCCGGCCAGGGCCACCGCCTCCCGGAACTCGGCCAGTTCGCGTACGACCGTCTCCACGCACCGGGTCTTCGCGCCGCTCGGGGCCCGTACCGTGTTGCCGTGCATCGGGTCGCACAGCCACACCACCGGGTACCCGGCCGCTCGTACGGCCCGTACGAGCGGGGGCAGCCGCGACAGCACCCGGCCGGCCCCCATCCGGGAGACGAAGGTGAGCCGGCCGGGGGTGCGGTGCGGATCCAGCCGCCGGCACAGCGCCAGCGCCTCGTCGGGCCCCAGGTCCGGACCGACCTTGACCGCCACCGGATTGGCCACGGACGCGAGCAGCGCGACATGCGCGCCGTCCGGGTCGCGGGTGCGCGCGCCGATCCACGGCCAGTGCGTGGAGGTGAGCCACCGGACGCCGTCCGCGTGGCGCACCTGGGGCGTCTCGTAGTCGAGCAGCAGCGCCTCATGGCTGGTCCACGGCGGTGCCGGGTCGTACGGCCAGGCGTCCGGCCGTCCCCAGCCCAGATGCGCGAGGGTGCGGCGGGCGGCCCGGTGGCCGACGAGCATGCGCCGGGGATCGGGCCGGCGACCGCGCGGATCGGGCGCCGGGGTGTTGACCAGCTGGCCCCGGAACACCGGGAGTTCCACGCCGTTCACCCACTCCACCGGGCTGGAGCGCGGCTTGGCGTACTGCCCGGCCATCCGGCCGACCCGCACGGTGGGGCGGCGGGTGCGCAGCGTCATCGCCCCGGCGAGCAGGTCCAGCAGTCCGACCTTGGCCGTGACCGCGCCGGCCGTGCTCTCGGCGATGTCCTCGGCGCAGTCGCCGGCCTGCACCACATGGGCCTCGCCCGCGGCGACCGCCGTGAGCCGGCCGTGCAGCAGCCGGATCTCCTCGGGTTGCACGAGCCGGGGCAGCCGGGCCAGCCGCTCGCGCACCCGGTGCGCCGCGGCCTGGTCGGGCCAGTGCGGCTGCTGCGGGGCCGGGGCGCGGGAAGCGGTGTCGGGGTAGGGGGTCTTCACAGGTGTCCGCCTCCACAGGTCCGGGACCGTCTCACCGCACGAGCTCTTCCAGGTGCGGCACCATCCCGGGCGGCGGGGTCAGGGCCGCGACCTCCCGGGACAGCTCCCGGGCGCGAGCCCGGCGCTCCGGCTGCTCCAGCAGCTCCCGACAGGCGTCCCGGATCGCCTCCGGCGTCGCCGCCTCGCGGGCGACGGCGATGCCCGCGCCCCCGTCCGCGGTCCGCCGCGCCAGCTCGTAGGTCGCGTCCTCCTCGGGCAGGATGAGCTGGGGCACGCCCGCGTCGATCGCCAGCAGCGAGGTCATCCCGCCCGCGTGGTGCACAAAGAGATCGCACGTCGGCGCCAGTACATCCAGCGGCACCCAGCCCACCCGGGCTCCGGGCAGCTCCGGGCGCAGCGCTTCGGCGAGGGCGCGCGGCACCGCGACGACCAGTTCGACGTCCAGCGCGCCGACGGTCCGCGCGAGGCCCCGTACATAGTCGAGATGCTGCTCGGGGTTGGCGCGGCTGCCCGGGGTGACACAGACGCGCGGCCGGCTCGGGCGGGTGTACATCCAGCGCTCCAGCCGGCCCTGGGTGCTGCCGGGGCGCAGCCGCATCAGCCGGGCCGGGGCGGCCCGCGCCGGGCGCAGACTCGGCGGGTAGACCTCGATCGCCAGCTCGGGTTCGGGGAGGCCGGTGAGGCCGGCGGCCTTCAGCTCGGGCGTCAGCTCCTCCACCGCGCCCTCGTCGACCTCGTCCCACTCCCCCATGTCCACGGCCTGCCGTACGAACGGCACACCGATACGGGCGGCGAGCAGCGGCCCCGCGTAGTCCAGCCGTCCGGCGACGACCACGTCCGGCCGCCAGTCGGCCGCGACCTGGAGCAGCCGGTCCATCGTGCTCGCCGCGAGCCGGGCGAACCACGCGCCCGCGGCCAGGCTCTGGGCGCGGGCCCCGTGTTCCGGGAAGGCCACGGGGCCGCCGTCGCGGTCGTGCGAGCCGAAGTACTCCTCGGTGAAGTCGGTGACGGGCACTCCCGGCAGCCCGACGGTGCCCAGTACGGGCATCATCGACGCGGTCGAGGTCAGCAGGACCTCATGGCCGGCGTTGCGCGCGGAGGTGGCCAAGGGCACCAGACCGAAAATGGACGCGGGGCTTCCGCGAGTGATGAACAGGATGCGCACGATTCCTCCTCGGCAGGGCCGCTCACACGACGGCCGCGGGGTCAGGAAGGTTCGGGAAGGATCTCCAGGATCATGAAGGTGACGTCGTTGTCGGCGAGCCGCCGCGGAGGGCTGGCCGCCAGCCGCCGCAGGGACACCCCGGCACCGGCGGCCAGCTCGTGCAGCCGCCCGATGTCCCCGAGGGTGTTGAACGTGACCAGGGCGCGGCCACCGGGGACGAGCCGGTCGCGGGCCGTCGCCAGATAGCGGCCGAGCGCCTGGTAACCGCGGTCGAAGATGGCCCACTCCACGTCGCGGGTGTACTCGAAGTCCTCGGGGGCCTCGAAGACACTGCAGTTCCAGAAGACCGTGTCGAAGCGCTCGGCGGGGTCGAGCGCGTCGAACACGTCGCTGCGCACCACCCGCACCCGCTCCCGCACACCGTGCCGCGCCGTGTTGCGCTCGGTGCTGCGCACGGCGGACTCGGTGATGTCGGTGGCGACGACCTCGGAGCAGCCGTGCAGCGCGGCCCACACCGCCGTCACCCCGGCCCCGCACCCGATCTCCAGGAACCGTCCGCCCTGCGGATAGGGGAGGGTGCGGGTGTACCACTCGGTGCCGGTGCCCGGCCGGGGCGGATAGGCGCCGGGCACCAGGTCCCACTCCTTGCCCACCAGCTCGAAGGTGGTGAAGTCCCCCTCACCGGCGGCGAGCTGGTCGGTCAGTCGCATCCCGACCCGGAAGCGCTCCGGGGACGTTCCCGAGGCGGTCACCGGGACCGGCCGTTCTCCGCGCCGCCGGGGCCGGGGCGTGCGGTGAGTTCCGCCTCGATCAGCCTGCTCTCCCGGTAGCGCGGCAGAAGTCCTCGCGCCCGGGCTTCGGCCAGGGTCGGGGCGACCCTGTCGCGCGGGGACAGGATCGGTTCGAGGCCGTCCGGGATCGGCAGGTCCAGCTCGGGGTCCAGGGCCGACAGCGCCAGCTCCTGTTCGGGCACATAGCTCCCGGAGAGCATGTAGCTCATGACCGTGTCGTCGCTCAGCGCCACGAAGGCGTGGCCGACGCCGACCGGGAAGTACATCGCGCGAAAGGCCCGTTGGTCCATGTGCACCACATCCCGGACGCCGAAGGTCGGGGAGCCCTCGCGCAGGTCCACGATGATGTCCAGGGCCTCGCCCCGCGGGCAGTACACATACTTCGCCACGCCCGGCGGCGTCACCGTGTAGTGCACACCGCGCACCACGCCCCGCCGGGAGACGCTGTGGTTGGTCTGCGCCACCGGGAACAGCGGCCGGCCGGTGGCCGCGGTGAACGCGGCCTCCTGGAAGGGGGAGAGGAAGGCCCCGCGCTCGTCGGGGAAGACCCGGGGGGTGAACTCGAACGCCCCCTCGACTTTCAGCTCACGTGCGTCCATGCGTGTCCTCGCACCTCTCTGACAGCGGGGAAGGGAAGGGGAGGGGGAGCCAGGCGGGGTGCGGCGGCCCGGTCACAGCTTCGCCAGCACGTCGCGCACCGCCTCGATGACCAGGTCCTGGCGCTCGTGCGAGAGCGAGGGGTACATCGGCAGCGAGAAGATCTCCCCGGCCAGCTTCTCGGTCACCGGCAGATCGCCCGGGCCGTGGCCGAGGTGGGCGAAGCCGCTCATGGTGTGCACCGGCCACGGGTAGCTGATGTTCAGCGCGATGTCATGGGCCTTGAGCGCCTCCAGGATGTCGTCCCGGCGCGGGTGGCGCACCACGTACACGTAGTAGACGTGCTCGTTGCCCGGGACGGTCGCCGGGAGCCGCAGAGCGGTGTCGCCGAGCCCCTCCTCGTAGCGGCGGGCCAGCGCGCGGCGTCCCGCCACATAGCCGTCCAGCCGGCGCAGCTTGCGCCGCAGGATCTCGGCCTGCACCTCGTCCAGCCGGCTGTTGTGGGCCGGGGTCTCCAGCGTGTAGTACTGCTGGGCCATCCCGTAGAACCGCAGCCGCCGCAGCCGCTCCGAGACCTCCTCGTCCGGGGTGATCACCCCGCCGCCGTCGCCGTAAGCCCCGAGCACCTTGGTGGGGTAGAAGGAGAAGGCCGCCGCCTGCCCCCAGGTGCCGGCGAGCCGGCCGTTCTGACGTGCGCCATGGGCCTGGGCGCAGTCCTCCAGGATCGCCAGGCCGTGCGCGTCGGCGAGCTGTCGCAGCGGCTCCATCCGGACGCACTGTCCGTACAGATGCACGGGGAGCAGCGCTTTCGTACGGGGGGTGATGGCGGCCTCGACCAGCGAGGTGTCCATCAGGAAGTCGTCCTCGTTCACATCGACGAAGACCGGGACGGCACCGGTGGCGTCGATGGCGACCACGGTGGGCGCCGCGGTGTTGGAGACCGTGATCACTTCGTCCCCGGGGCCCACGCCGAGCGCCTGAAGAGCGAGTTTGATGGCGTTGGTGCCGTTGTCCACGCCCACGCAGTGCGGCACTCCGTGATAGGCGGCGAACTCGCGTTCGAAGCCGGCGACGCTCTCGCCGAGTACCAGCTGCCCGGAGGAGAAGACGGTGTCGACGGCGTCGAGCAGGTCCTCGCGCTCCGCGGCGTACTCCGGCAGGTAGTCCCATACGCGAATCGGCATGTCAGCTCTCCTTCACCGTCGCCAGGAACAGACCGCGTCCGCTCTGGACGTCCGGCAGGTACTCCGGCTCCAGGCCCGCGGCGCGCAGCGCCGCCGTGTACTCGTCCCGGGTGAACAGCCGGTGTGTGTACTCCTCGGTGAAGGAGGTGATGCCGGTGTCCTGGTCGGCGACGAGGTAGTGCACGGACATGCGCGAGCCGGGGCCTTCCCGGCGGGTGTGCGAGACCCGGGCGATGGTGCGGTGGTCGGGGGTGACCACATCGCCCGACACATAGTTGTCGAGATAGGTCTCGGCGAACCACCACGGCTCGATCACCACGAGACCGCCGGGCGTCAGATGCCGGGCGAAGCAGGCGAAGGTCCGGCGCAACTCGTCCTGGTCCGCCGCGTGGCCGACCGAGCCGAAGAGACAGGCGATGACATCGAAGCGCCGGTCGAGCGTGAAGTCGCGCATGTCGCCCTGGTGGAGCGGGGTGTCCGGCAGCCGGCGGCGGGCCTCCTGGAGCATCTCCTCGCTCAGTTCGAGCCCCTCGACATGGCCGAAGCGGCCCGCGAAGGTCTCCAGATGGGCGCCGGTGCCGCAGCCGACGTCGAGCAGCGAGGCGGCCGCGGGCACCCGGGCGCGCACCGTGTCGGTCAGATACTCGGCCTCCTCCGCGTAGTCCTTGCCTCGTGCCTGGTACAAGGCGTCGTAGAGCGCGGCGAGTTGTGCTCCGTACATCAAAACTCCGTTCGAGGGGAGACCTGCGGATGCGGTCAGGGGGCGGGAACAGGGGGAAGGGGGAGCGGCGGCCCGGACGGGTCGGCGGGCCCGGGCCGGGCCGAGCGGGCGGCCTGCGCGGCGACGGTCCGTTTCACCGCGGTGCGCAGGGGGACGCGGGGACGCCACCCGGTGACGTTCCTGAAGGGCGTGGAGTCGACGGTCACACTGGTGAAGTCGATCTCCGGGGCGTCCGCGGGCGGTGTCACCCGCACCACGGGCACCGGCGGCCGGCCGGTGTGCTCGGCGGCTGCCCGGGCGACGAGGGCGAGCACCTCGCCCAGGGGTACGCTGCGGTCCGCGCCGAGCAGCCAGTGCGCGCCCGCCAGCGCGTCGGCGTGGTCGAGCGCCGCGGTGACCGCGTCGGCGACGTCGGTGACATGGATCAGCTCGCGCAGCACCGTGCCGTCGTGCCACATCGTCAGCTCCTGGCCGGCGAGTGCCCGGCGCGCCATGGCGGACACCACGCCCTGGTCGGCCGACGGGGAGTGCGGGACCTCCCCGAAGACGGTGGGCAGGCGCAGACTGACACCGCGGACGAGGCCCTCGGCGGTGGCCTCCTTCAGCAGCCGCTCGGCGGCCAGTTTCTGCCGGTCGTACGCGGTCACCGGACGGTCCGGCTCCGAGCCGAGCATCGGTCCGGGCCCGGGGACACCGAGCTGGGAGACGGTGGCGCTGAAGACGACGGCCGGCGGGGGACCGGACACGGCGTCCGCCCGCAGCCCGGCCAGCAGGCCGCGCATCACACCGACGTTCGCCCGCTCGCTGCCGGGGTCCTGCTCGGCGGCGCGCCAGCCCCCGTCGTGTTTGACCAGGTTGACGACGGCGTGCGCGCCCCGCACGGCCTCGGCCAGCTCCCCGGGGTCGGTCAGATCGGCGGCGCGCAGCTCCACCTCCACCGCTCGGTGCGGCCCCGCCGGGGCCATGGGCCTCCGCCGGGCGACGGCCCGCAGCCGCACCCGGCGCCGTGTGAGCGCGGCGACGACCGCCGTGCCCACCACGCCCGAGGCCCCGAGCACCACGACCAGGGGTCCGGCCGGCCCGTGTCCGTCCGGCGCGCCGCCGGCCGCCCGGCTCACGCCGGCTCCGGCTCGGCGATGAGCGGCCGCCACCACGGCTCGTTCTCCCGGTACCAGGCGACGGTGGCGGGCAGACCGGTGGCGAAGGGGGTGCGTGGCTCGTACCCCAGCTCGGTGTGGATACGGGTGAAATCGACGGAGTAGCGCGCGTCGTGGCCCTTTCTGTCGGGCACGTTGCGGACCATGCTCCAATCGCTCTCCAACGCGGTGAGAATATGTTTCACCAGTGCGTTGTTGGTTAATTCCGTTCCGCCTCCGATGTTGTAGACACGGCCCGCCGTGCCCTGGGTGGCGACGAGGGCGAGCGCACGGCAGTGGTCTTCGACATGGAGCCAGTCCCGGCGGTTCTCCCCGTTTCCGTACAGTGGAATCCGTCTCCCTTTCAGTACGTTGGAGACAAAGCGCGGAATGGCTTTCTCGGGGTGCTGGTAGGGGCCGTAGTTGTTGGAGCACCGGGTCACCCGGACATCGAGTCCGTGGGTGCGGTGGAAGGCCAGCGCGAGCAGGTCGGACGACGCTTTGGAGGCCGCGTAGGGGGAGTTGGGCCGCAGCGGTTCCCGCTCTGTCCACGAACCGTGCTCCACCGAGCCGTACACCTCGTCGGTGGACACGTGGAGGAAGCGTCCGACGCCCAGCTCCAGCGCGGCCTGGAGCAGGGTGTGGGTCCCCAGGACATTGGTGCGCACAAAGGCGTCGGAGCTCTGGATCGAGCGGTCGACGTGCGATTCGGCGGCGCAGTGCACGATCAGGTCGACGCCTTCGAGTGCCCTGCGGACCCGGGGCGCGTCACAGATGTCGGACCGTACGAAGGTGAGCCGCGGGTCCTCCCACACGGGAGCCAGATTCGTCTTGTTTCCCGCGTAGGTCAGTCGGTCGAGCACCAGCACTTCTTGTGCCGGAAGCAGCGGGTCGGTTCTGTCGAGTATTCGCCGGACCAGATGAGATCCGATGAATCCCGCTCCACCGGTCACCAGGATGCGCATTCGGACTATCACCGTCTTCCATGCATGTCACATGTCACGAGAGGGTGGGCCGTCGGCCGCATATCGATCATGCGGCGGGTTGATCGCCTCGGTCAACGAATCTGCGGAAGGAGGCCGCCATCCCACAGAGGGGACGGTGAATTCCGCACTTGGGCCGACGGTTCCGCACTTGCCGTCCGGGAAGAGGGTGCCGCCGCGGGCGGCGCGAGGGCCGCGGGCGGGTGCTGCGGGCCGTGGAGCAGCAGAAAGACCTGCGCGACCATGACCAGCGTCATATGCCGGTACCAGGCTCGGTACTTGCGTACCGAATAGCGCTCCAGGCCGACTTCGGACCGGGCCACGGCGAGCGTGCCACCCGCGACGCTGGCCTGGCCGGCCACGAAGTAGAGGTCCTCGGTCGTGGAGCCACGGGGGCCGAAGGAGTGGTAGGCGCCTCCCCAGGCGTTGGTGTGCCAGCGCTCGAAGCCGTCCGGAACGGCTGCCCGCGGGGTGAAGTGCGCGCCCTGCGTGGCCGGAAGCACATAGGGCATGCGCCGCTCCTCCAGCGCCGCCCGGAAGGAGTCGTCGTCACCCAGCTTGGGGTCGTAGCTCGTCACCCAACTGGCCTTCGTGCCGGCGGCGAGACTCCGGTCGAGCATCGCCAGGGCCAGGCCGGCCCGCCCGTGCGCGGGGAGCCGCTCGGGGATGCCGGCGCGAGCCCGGCGGGCGCCGTCCTCCACCCAGCTGCGGGGGAGATACAGCTCCCGGTCGACCAGGGCCGCGACGCCGGCGGTGTTGGACTGCACCAGATACATCCCGATCTGCACATTCTCCATGCGTCTGGAGCCGGCGCAGTACTGTCGGGCCACCCCGGCCGAGCTGTCGCCCCTTTTCACGAACGCCTCCTCGGCCACCACCAGCACGCTCGGGGAGGAGGCGAGCCGCTCCTGGGCGATGCGCCGGACCTCGTCGCGCACGTCCGACTCGGACCAGCGGGCCGTGGTGAGCAGACGGTTGCGCCCGTCGTTGCGGAGGGCGGCCGGCGGGGGTGTGCGGGAGAGGAGGGTGCAGAGATAGGCGTAGGCGTGCTCGCGTGGTTCGGAGCGCTGGAAGTGCCGGTCGAGCCGGGCGAAGTAGACCCGTAACCGGTCGTCGAGGAACGACTCCGAGTGGTGGGGGAACATACGCACCTTTCTCAGTGCCACGGCCCGCCGCGGCATCCGTGCGGGGCGTGGCGCTGTTGTGGAGGGCTTTCGCGAGGGGTGCGGCGGTGCGGCCGGTGCGGCGGGGATCGCGCCCGCGAATTGGCCGGTTCCGGTCAGCGGGACATGCGGCGGCCGGCTCTGAGGCGGAGCGCGGGAGGGACCGGACACCCGGGCGCGGGCCGCCCGTACGGCGCGGCGGTGCGGAACCGCAGAACCTTGCAGCGCTGCCCGCGCCCGGTCATCCGTGGATTCCCTCCGGTCGGTGAAGCCTTCGCGGTGCTGCGGTGCTGCGGTGCTGTCCCTCGGTGACCGGCGTGGTCCACGAGCGGTGGGGTCGATGCCCCGACCGCCCGGGGAGGTTTCCCCGGAGCCTTCGCCGCCCGGCTCCGCCGATGTGCCGGCCAAGGGGTACCGGGCGAGGACGCCGCCCTCGGTCGGTACCGGCCTTGTGCGTCCGGTCGTCCGGTCGACCATAGGTCCCGAATCGATCGCATGTCAGTTTACCGAGATGTTGCCCCGGGGGATCGCGTGGTGATGGCGCGTAATGTGCCGTGAGGTGATGAGGAGATGGGGTAACTGTGCTGGTTAAGAAGGGGAGTTGTGGTCAGCCGGTGTGTCCGTGTGCCCCAGGGGTCCCGGGGGCGTACTGGGACCCCTGAGCCGTTTCCCACGCCGGGGCCGCCCCGAGAAGGGGCCACTCCCGGTACTCCCGTCGTGCGGACCCACCCGCCCCGTCGTTCAGCCCCGGGGCAGATGGCCGTGCAGGAAAGCGTGCACCCCGGCCGCGGCGATGGCGTGGGTCTCGGCGTCGGACAGCGCGTCCGCGCCCGCCCGGCCCCGGCCCCGGGCGCTGGTGATCAGCGCCACGAAGTGCTGCGCCGCGAGTGCGGAGTCCTGGACGTGCAGCAGCCCCTGGTCGGCGAGCCGGGCCAGGTGCGCGGCCAGAGTGCGCCGCACGCGCAGGGGCCCGGCCTTCTGCCAGGCCTCGTGGAGATCGCCGGGGAAGTTCTCGCCCTCGGCGTTGATCCGGGCGACCATCGTGAAGTGGTCGGCGAACTCGGGGAGCGGCCGTACCCAGTCCTCGGCGAGGCCGACGAGGCAGGCCTCCAGGCCGGCGGTGTTCGCGGTGCTGCCGAGATGCCGCGCGATCATCGACTCGTGGGCGGCGGCCACCTGCTCCGAGCTGTCGATCAGCACGGTGGCGAAGAGCTGTTCCTTGTTCTCGAAGTGGTTGTAGATGGTGCGGGTCGACACACACGCCTCGGTGGCGATCATCTCGATGCTCGCGCCCTGGTGGCCGACCCTGCCGAAGACCTTCCGGGAGGCTCGCACAATGGCCTCCCGCTTCTCCGGGAACCCCTTGCGCGGCCGGTTCTGTCCGCTGTCCGCACTGGCCAACGTGGCACCTCCTGTTGATGACGATGACCGCTTCACACATTGCAATGCACGTTGTACTTTACCTTCATGGGCGCATCGTAGAAGCTCGACCAGGCAGGGGTGCCGCCCGGCGCCGATTCCCTCTGACGCCCATCACTCCCCGGAGAAGTCATGTTCATCGCGTACATCGTGCTCGCCGTCCTGCTCTCCTTCCTCCTGGTGTTCTCCGGACGCGGCATGCTGGTCAAGGACAAGGGCATCGTGGAGACCCTGACCAGACTCGGCGTGCCGAGCGGCTGGTACACCACGCTGGCGCTGCTGAAGTTCGCCGGCGCCCTGGGCCTGCTGATCGGCATCGTCCACCGGCCGCTGGGCATCGCCGCCGCCGGCGGAGTGGTGCTCTTCTTCCTCGGCGCGGTCGTCTCCCACCTTCGCGTCAAGGACGTCAAGGGCGTTCCCGTGCCCGCCGTCCTGGCGCTGGTGTCGGCCGCGCCGCTGGTGCTGGGTATCGCCACGCTGTGACGGTGCGCGTTCACCGCGCGCCCGCCCCTGGGCCCGTACGGCGGCATTCGGCACTTCGCCTGCGGGACTGCCGCCATCGGCGGGGCGGACGGCGTACCCGCCGGTTATTCGGTGGCGGGTGTCGGCGGGGCGGGTCTAGTCTTCATCCCGTTCCGCCGGGAGGGCCGTGTGTCCTGTCCGGTCGGGGTTGTCGGTTCGTCGAGGAAGCAGGAGGTGAGGACAGTGATGACGGTCATGGTTACGGGCGCTGCCCGCGCTCAGGAGTTCATCGTTCCCACCTCTGTGGTCTCCGGCTGACACCCACACTCTTCCGCGCGTCGAGCGCGCGCTCGCCGGGGCCGCCCTTCACCCTTCGTAAGGGGTCCCCACCTTGTCCGGCAATTCGCTGAACACGTCTTCTTCTTCTGCTGTTTCCTCCGACGCCCAGACCGTTCTCGGCCCGTACGGCTGGGACGAGGGCTGGGCCCGCGCGTTCGCCCCGTACGCCGACCGGGGCCTGGTCCCCGGCCGGGTCGCCCGGGTGGACCGGGGGCTGTGCGACGTCCTCACTCCCGGGGGGACCGTGCGGGCCGACACCGAGTTCGTGGTGCCCCACGACCCGATGAAGGTCGTGTGCACCGGTGACTGGGCCGCCGTCGACCCGGTCGGCGCCGACCCGCGCTATGTCCGGACGCTGTTGCCGCGCCGCACCGCCTTCGTCCGCTCCACCTCGTCCAAGCGCTCCGAGGGACAGATCCTCGCGGCCAATGTGGACCACGCGATCATCGCGGTCTCGCTCGCGGTCGAGCTGGACCTCGGGCGGATCGAACGGTTTCTGGCGCTGGCCTGGGAGAGCGGGGCGCAGCCGCTGGTCGTGCTGACCAAGGCCGATCTGGTGCCGGACCCGGTCGGGCTCTCCTATCTCGTACAGGACGTGGAGACCGCCGCGCCCGGGGTGCGGGTGCTGCCGGTCAGTTCGATGACGGGGGAGGGGACGGCGGAGGTCGCCGCCGTGGTCGCCGACGGTACGAGTGTGCTGCTGGGGGTCTCGGGGGCGGGGAAGTCCACGCTCGCGAACGCGCTGGCGGGGGCGGAGCTGATGGCCGTCCGGGCGGCGCGGGACGTGGACGGGAAGGGGCGGCACACCACCACGACGCGGAATCTGCTCGCGCTGCCCGGGGGCGGGGTGCTGATCGACACCCCGGGGCTGCGGGGGGTGGGGCTGTTCGACGCGGGGAACGGGGTCGGGCAGGTCTTCTCCGAGATCGAGCGGCTCGCCGAGGGGTGCCGTTTCCACGACTGCGCGCACGAGTCGGAGCCGGGCTGCGCGGTGACCGCCGCGATCGAGGACGGTTCACTGGCGGAGCGCAGGCTGGACAGCTACCGCAAACTGCTGCGGGAGAACCGGTACATCGTCGCCAAGACCGACGCCAGGGCCCGGGCCGAGATCCGCAGGGAGTGGCGGCTGAAGGGCGCGGAGGGGCGGGCGGCGATGGAGGCCAAGCGCGGCCGGACGCGCTGACCTCCGGGGCCCTCGGGAAGAGGGCCCTCGGAGGGTTGCCCCGGGTTGCCCCGGCGGGTTGCCCCCGGCGGGGGTACGGGCGGGCCGGTCCCGCCCGTACCCTCCGTGGCTACTCCTCCTCCAGACCCCAGCTGTGGATCTTCTTCGGATGGATCCGGATCAGCTCGTCGCCGACGCCGGGACCCAGCTCGTGCGGTCCGGTCAGCAGCTCGGCCTCGCCCCTGACGTCCACGCCCCGCACCTTCCACGGACGCACGCTGACGATGTCGTCGACGACGAGGCCCACCTTCGGATTGGTGCGCAGATTCCGCCACTTCTTCGTGGTGGCGAGCGCGTGCCCGCCGATCAGGATCGTCCCGTCGTCCTGCGGGAAGAAGCCGACGGGGTTCGCCTGCGGCTGGCCCTTGGGGTCCACGGTCGCCAGCCGCCCCAGCCGCTGGGTCGCCAGATAGGCCCGTTCGGCCTCGGTGAATTCGGTCATACGCGAAGCCTCACACGCCGGGCCCCCGCCCCGGCACCGGGAGCCCGTACAACTCGTACAGTCGGCGGAGGCCGACCGGACCGAGAACCCGAGTGAACAGGCGGAGCCGTATGACCACCTCCCGACGCCTGCTGTGCACCCTGGTGGCAGCGGCGGGACTGACCCTCCTCACCCCCACGGGCACCCTGTCCACGACCGCCGGAGCGCCGCGTTCCGGAGCGCCGAACCCCGGAGTCACGGGCGCGGCCCACGACCGGGGCTGGACCGGAACCTGGGCAGCCGCCCCCTCCCACGCCGTGCCCGCGCTGCCCGGCTCCTCCGTCCGCAATGTCGTGCACACCAGCGTCGGCGGCCAGGCCGCCCGGATCAGGGTCACCAACCGGTTCGGCACCGCGCCGCTCCGGATCGGCGCGGTCACCGTCGCGCTCCAGCTCCCCGGGCGGCCCGCGAGCCCCGGGGCGGTGCCCGGCTCGATGCGCCGGGCGACGTTCCGGGGCGCGACGGCCGTCACCGTCCCCGCCGGCCGGGACCTGGTCACCGACCCCGTGCCGCTGGAGGTCCCGGCCGGCGCCAATCTCCTCGTCACGCTCCACACCCCGCCCGGCGGCCCCGACAGCCCGGCGACCCAGCACCGCACCGCCCGCCAGACCGGCTTCATCGCCCCCTGCGGCGGCAGCACGGCGACGGCGGACGAGAGCGGTACGGACTACACCGCCGTCACCGGCTCCTGGCACTACCTCACCGGCGTCGACGTCCTCGGCCCCCGCACCCCGGGCAGCGTCGTCGCGCTCGGCGACTCCCTCACCGACGGCACCGGCTCGACCGCCGACGCCAACCGCCGCTGGCCCGACCGGCTCGCCGCCCGGCTGGCGGAACTGCCCCCCACGGAGCGGCTCGGGGTGCTGAACGCGGGGATCGCCGGAAACCGGCTGCTCCTGGACGGCACCGGACCCAGCGCGCGGGCCCGGTTCGACGCCGACGTCCTCTCCCGCACCGGGGTGCGCGCGGTGATCGTGCTGATCGGCGTCAACGACCTCAAGGGCGTTCCCGAGCAGACCGACCCGGCCGCCTTCCGGGCCGCCCACCGGGAGATCGTCCGGCGCGCCCACGCACGCGGCGTCCGGGTCGTCGGGGGCACCATCGCGCCGTTCGCCGGGCACCCCGGCCACACCGAGGCCCGCGAGAGCGCCCGGCGGTCGGTCAACCACCTCATCAGGACCGGCGGGATCTTCGACGCGGTCGCCGACTTCGACGCGGCCGTGCGCGACCCGGAACACCCCGGGCGGCTCCTGCCCGCCTACGACACGGGCGACCATCTGCACCTCAACGACGCCGGACTCCAGGCGCTGGCCGACACCGTCGACCTCCGCGCCCTGACCGGCCCCCGGGCCCCCGGGCGCTGACCGGGCGGCGGGCTCAGCCCGCCAGGACCGCCCCCAGCCACGCGCCCACCACCAGCAGACACGCGAACAGCTCCACCAGCAGGCTCGTACCCGCCCCCCGCATCACCGCCCGGGTCGACGCCACCGCCTGGCCGTGCCCGCCCAGCCGGAGCCGCTCGACCGCGTAGATCCCCGCGACGAAACCGGGAATCGCGCCCACCACCGGCAGCAGCACAAAGCCGGTCACGGCCCCCAGACCGGCGAAGACCGCCACGCGCCCGGTGCACCCCGCCTCCCTGGCGCGCCGGGTGGGCAGCAGCCACACCACCACCTGGTCCACCAGGAACAGGACCGTGGCGGCGACCAGCAGCACCCACGCCGTCGCCGACAGCTCGTGCAGCGACCACCAGAGCATCGCCGCCCAGACCAGCCACCGCCCGGGCACACCGGGCACCAGCACCCCGACGACGCCCAGCACCATCACCAGGCCGACCAGCACGAGCTGCCACACGCCCATCTGCCAAGGGTGCGGGATCGCGGCGGATCCCGCATCGCGCCGGGAGCGCGGGCGTCCCTCACTCGCACGGGTCGCGCGCCACCCAGCCCCTGGCGTAGGCGTGCCAGCCCAGCTGGAGCCGGGTGGTCACCCCCGTCAGCTCCATCAGCCCCTTCACCCGGCGCTGGACCGTCCGCAGCCCCAGATCCAGCCGCTTGGCGACCCGGGCGTCCGTCATCCCGGCGAGCAGCAGCGACAGGATCTCCAGATCGGTGGCGTCGGGACCGGCCGCCGACTCCTCGTAGCCGCCGGGCGTCAGCCGCAGCGGCAGCGCCTCGCGCCACACCGCCTCGAAGAGACCCAGCAGCGAGTGCAGCAGCCCGCAGTCGTGCACCACCAGTGCCGCCGGACCGCTGTCCGGGGCCGTCAGCGGAATCATCGCCAGCGCGCGATCGGCGACCACCAGCCCGCTGGGCACCCGGTCCACCACCCGCACCCGGCCCTCCGGACCCAGCGCGCCGACCAGCTCACGCATCCCCCGCGACAGCGCGTCCCGCTCGACGACCACGCGGTACGCCACTCCGGGCCGCAGCTCGGGACGGCCGTCGGCGGCGGCGACCAGGGCGCAGATCTCGTCCGCCGCGCCCAGCCGGAGCTGGGCGGAGCGCCTGGCGACCGCGCTCGCCCCCGTCACCACCTCCACCAGATCGTGCACGGCGGGCTCCGCAGCCTCGGCCCGGTACTCGTCGGCGAGCGCCGTCGCCGCCAGCTCGGCCCGCTCCAGATCCGCCCGCTGCCGGGCCAGCAGCGCGCCCAGCGCCACCCCGGGCGGGGCGGCCACCCAGCGCCCCTCGCCCGCCGACGACCGAGCGGCCAGCCCCTGCTGCGCCAGCCGCCGCAGCGCGTGTTCCGTATCGGTCTCCGGCAGGGCCAGCCGATGCGCGAGATCGCTGACCTCCGCCGCTCCGAGCGCGACCAGCGCGCGGTACGCGGACTCCTGCCTCGCGTCGAGACCAATCGCTCCCAGCACCCGGACCTCCCCTTGACACCACGCACATCATCCCTGCACACCGGGGCGCCCGGGTACGGGGGAGGCCGCGCCGTCCGGCCGTTCGGCCCCGGAGCCGGGGCGAGCCCGCCCGGACTACCGCGCGTACGGCCCCAACAGCCCCTGAAACATGGGGAGTACGAGACGGATCTCCGTCGGAGGTTTCGCCGTCGGCCGTTTCCGGGAGGCCCTCGCGGTGGACAATTACCGGCATGAGTCAGCAGGCCGAAGACGACTGGTGGGACCGGCTGTACGAGGCGTCCGCGACGGACGGGCGGGGGATGCGGAGGAGTGGGGCGGCGGGCCCGGGCGGCGAGCCGGGGGACACCCTCGACTCCCGCTTCGCCACCGCCTCCGAGGCGGTGGCGCAGACCCCCGGCGCGAGTCCGCCGGCCCGGCGGGAGCCCGACCCGGCGGACCTCCTGGCGATATCCGGCACCCCGGTCGCCCCGCCCTCCGGGCCGGGCCGGGCCGGATTACCGGACCCGGGCGGCCCCACGGCCCCCGACGGCGTCCGGCCCCGGCCGCGCGCGCCCTGGGAACCCCCGCTCGACCCCGCCCCGCCCGCCGAGCCGCCGCCGCCGTTCACCCGGCGTCCGCCGGAGCCCGTGAACGAGCCCGAGCCCGAGCCCGTGGACGAGTCCGCCGAGCTGCCGTCGGCGGTCTCCTACCCGCTGTTCAGCGGACTCCTGGGACAGCCGGCGGTCGTTCCGGCGGAGCCCGCCCCCGTACCCCCGACCGAACCGCCGCCCCCGCGCGCCGCGGCGGCGGGGCATCCGGGCCATGTCGGGGACGGCCCGCCGACCTACCGCCCCGAGCCCGAAGCGCTGCCGGCCGCCACGGCGGAGAACCTCGGGCACCTCGTCCCCGACACCGTCCTCGACGGAGCCACCTACGGCTCCAGCACGCTGCGCGCCGCCTCGGTACGGGGCGACTCGGCCCGCTACCGGGGCGAGACGCGGCGCGAGGCGCTCCTCACCGCGCGGTTCGGGAGCGGGCCCGCAGCCCTGGTGCTGGTCGCCGTCGCGGCCGGGGAGCGCTCCGCGGCGGGCGGGCATCTCGCCGCCGCCGACCTCTGCCGCAGGATCGGCGGCGCGGTCGCCCGGGGCCACGCCCGGCTCTCGGACGACATCAGGGCGGGCCGCCACGGCGACCTGGAGTCCGGGCTGCGGCGGCTCACCGACCACGGCTACGGCAGGCTGCGGGCGGCAGCCGCCGAGCGCGGCATGGCCCCCGGCGCGTACACCGCGGGGCTGCGCTGTCTGCTGCTCCCCGCCGACCCCGGCTGCCGCACCCGGGTCTTCTTCGGGGCCGGCCCCGGCGGCTTCTTCCGGCTGCGCCAAGGCGTCTGGCAGGACATCGAGCCCGCGCGGCCCGGACCTGCGGACGAGCCCGGAGCACCCGGGCGGGCCACCGGCCCCGAGCCGTTCCGCTTCCGCGCTCCCGTCGCCCGCCCGGGGGACACCCTGCTGCTCTGCGGCCCGGGGCTGGCCGACCCCCTGCGCTCGGAGCCCGCGCTCGCCGCCGAGCTGGCCACCCGCTGGGCGGGCCCCGGCGAGCCGCCGGGACTCGCCGCGTTCCTGGCCGACGCCCAGCTCAGGGTCAAGGGATACGCGGACGACCGGACGGCCGCAGCGGTCTGGGAGACATGACCGGGGGCCACCGAGAGGCGGAACCGCGCCGCTCATGGGTTGATGGACTCTGCGGGGCCGTCAGTCACACAGCGGAGAGGGTGCTCGTCCCATGGCCAAGCAGAACGTGGCGGAGCAGTTCGTGGACATCCTCGTCCGCGCGGGTGTCCGGAGGATGTACGGAGTCGTCGGCGACAGCCTCAACCCCGTGGTCGACGCCATCCGGCGCAACTCCGCCATCGACTGGATCCAGGTCCGGCACGAGGAGACCGCGGCCTTCGCCGCCGGCGCGGAGGCCCAGATCACCGGCGAGCTGGCGGCCTGCGCCGGCTCCTGCGGGCCCGGGAACCTCCACCTCATCAACGGTCTGTACGACGCGCACCGCTCGATGGCCCCCGTGCTCGCCCTCGCCTCCCACATCCCCTCCAGCGAGATCGGCCTCGGCTACTTCCAGGAGACCCATCCCGACCAGCTCTTCCGCGAGTGCTCCCACTACAGCGAGATGATCTCCAACCCCCAGCAGATGCCCCGGCTGCTCCAGACGGCGATCCAGCACGCGATCGGCCGCAGCGGGGTCAGCGTCGTCACGCTCCCCGGCGACATCGCCTCCCAGGCCGCCCCCGAGAAGTCCGTCGAGCACGCCCTGGTCACCTCCCGGCCCTCGGTCCGCCCCGGCGACGCCGAGATCGACAAACTGGTCCGGCTGATCGACGAGTCGCAGCGGATCACCCTTTTCTGCGGCAGCGGCACGGCGGGCGCGCACGCCGAGGTGATGGAGTTCGCCGAGCGGGTGAAGTCCCCGGTGGGCCACGCCCTGAGGGGAAAAGAATGGATTCAGTACGACAATCCGTTCGATGTCGGAATGAGCGGCCTGCTGGGCTACGGAGCGGCGTACGAGGCCACCCACGAGTGCGATCTGCTGATCCTCCTCGGCACCGACTTCCCGTACAACGCCTTCCTCCCCGACGATGTGAAGATCGTCCAGGTGGACATCCGGCCGGAGAATCTGGGCCGCCGCTCCAAGCTGGATCTCGCGGTCTGGGGCGATGTGCGCGAGACCCTGCGCTGTGTCACCCCCCGGGTGCGGGTCAAGCCGAGCCGCAAGTTCCTGGACAAGATGCTGAAGAAGCACGCCGACGCCCTGGAGGGCGTGATCAAGGCGTACACCCGCAAGGTCGACAAGCACGTCCCCATCCACCCGGAGTACGTCGCGTCCGTCCTGGACGAACTGGCCGACGAGGACGCCGTCTTCACCGTTGACACCGGCATGTGCAATGTGTGGGCCGCCCGCTATCTCTCGCCCAACGGCCGCCGCCGGATCATCGGGTCGTTCAGCCACGGCTCCATGGCCAACGCGCTGCCGCAGGCGATCGGGGCCCAGCTCGTCGACCGGGGCCGCCAGGTCGTCTCGATGTCCGGCGACGGCGGATTCGCCATGCTGATGGGAGACTTCCTCACCCTCGTCCAGTACGACCTGCCGGTGAAGGTGGTCCTCTTCAACAACTCCTCGCTGGGGATGGTGGAACTGGAGATGCTGGTCGCGGGCCTCCCCTCGTACGGCACGACCAACGTCAACCCGGACTTCGCCGCGCTCGCGCGGGCGGCCGGCGCCCACGGGGTGCGGGTCGAGAAGCCCAGACAGCTCGCGGGCGCGCTCAAGGACGCCTTCCGGCACAAGGGGCCCGCCCTGGTGGACGTGGTCACCGATCCGAACGCGCTCTCCATCCCGCCCAGGATCAGCGCCGAGATGGTGACCGGATTCGCGCTCTCCGCGAGCAAGATCGTGCTCAATGGCGGAGTGGGCCGCATGGTGCAGATGGCCCGTTCCAATCTCCGCAATGTGCCCAGGCCCTAAGGCGGATCACCGCGCTCCGACAGCGCGCCGACTGCTGCGGCAGACGTAGCCCGGCTCAGCAGTCGGTACGAAAACGCTTCGGCTCCTGGCACCGGTTGACCGTTCGCAAGGCGTGGGCCCGCCCCGGCGGGGGCAGTCCACCTCCGTGAGGATGTTCGACACACGGAGCCAGTCGGACACCGTTCCGACGTGCGGGTGGGGATGATGACAAGGCGTCAGGGAGGGGCCGGCGACGGAGGCCACACAGCTCACGGGGGCCACCACGGCGGATATGACAACAGCTACGGCGAGTGCGAGGGGCACGAGGAGTACGCGGGGCGTAGCGGAGCCACTGTGCGGCGGGCGGCCCCGAGAGCGGCCGGGCCCGAACCGGGCGAGGGCCGCGCCGCCGCCCGGGCGCCGGGCGCGCCGCCCGAGCACGGACCCCGCTGCCGGCGGCTCGGCTGCGCCGACCTCAACTCCGTGCCCGAGGTGCGGCGGGTGCTGCGCGATCTGCTGCGGCAGTGGGACGGATCCGACGCGGCGGATGTGGCCGATGTGGCCCAGCTGCTCGCGAGCGAGCTGGTCACCAACGCCCTGATCCACACCGACCACGGCGCGGTGGTCACCGCGACCGTCGCCTCCGCCACCCTGCGGGTCGAGGTGCGGGACTTCATGGCCGGGCTGCCGGTGCCCGAGTACCCGGCCCGGCGGCGCGATCCGCTCGACACCCACGGCCGGGGGCTGGCGCTGGTGGAGAGCCTCGCCGACTCCTGGGGCGTGCGCACCCAGAGCGCGGGCAAGGTCGTCTGGTTCGAGCTGCGCGAAAGGCCGGCCCGAGGGGTCTCGGGCCGGCCTTCCGGCGACAGCTGACTCTCCGTCCGCCACGCTTCCGGGGCGGGGCGCTCACGCGCCGGGAACTCAGCCGAACTGCTGCTCCAGATCCTTCAGCTTCCGCTCCAGGGAGTCGAGTCGCGGGAGGGTCTGGGTGTCGTCCTCGGCGGTGAGGTCGACGGTGATCGGACCCATCGGGTCACTGTCGCGGCTTTCGCGGGCCGAGGAGGCGGACCGGCGAGAGGGCAGAGAAGGAGGAGGCAGCTGTCCGGTTTCTATGGCAGGCTCCGCTACGGGTTTCGAACCCTCGGTCAGGGCCTGTGCGGACCCTCCCGAGTTGCTCGGACCCGAACCCTGTCCGGCCGCGAGGACGGGCAGCTCCGGCTCGCGGATGACCCGGCCCCGGCCCCAGGCGCGGTGCTGCCGGTTGAGCGCCTTTATCCGGGCCCGGTCCAGCTTGGCCTGGTCACGGGCGCGCAGCTGATTGGCCTTCTTCGCCTGACGGTCCTCACGGACCTCCTCGACGGCCTCGTCCAGGGTGCGCACATTCTCCAGCAGCATGAGCGACCAGGCGTTGAAGGTCTCGCGGGGCGCTCGCAGCCACCGCACCACCCGGATCTGCGGCAGCGGGCGGGGCACCAGGCCCTGCTCACGGAGGGCGGCCCGGCGGGTCTGCTTGAGGGCCCGGTCGAAGAGGACGGCGGCCGACAGCGACATGCCCGCGAAGAAGTGCGGGGCACCGGCGTGGTCCAGACCGCGCGGCGCGTGCACCCAGTTGAACCAGGCGGCTGCGCCGGCGAACGTCCACACCAGCAGTCGGGAGCCGAGCGCCGCGTCACCGTGGCTCGCCTCACGCACGGCGAGCACCGAGCAGAACATCGCCGCGCCGTCGAGACCGAAGGGGACCAGGTACTCCCAGCCGCCGGAGAGGTTCAGATTCTGCCGGCCGAAACCGACCAGACCGTGGAAGGAGAGCGCGGCGGCCACAGCGGCACAGCAGAAGAGCAGAACGTAGGACGCCGTGCCGTATATGGCTTCCTTGCGCCTGCGGCGGTCCTCGCTGCGCTCCCAGGTGTCTTCCGCCGGGGCTTTGGCCGCCGCCTTCTTGCCGCGTGCGAGCACTGCGACCGCGACCAGGACTCCCACGACCATCACGCCGCCGGGAAGCAGCCAGGTTAGCGATATGTCTCTCATGTTGGTGTCCCTTGCATCTGCATCGCGGTAGGGCGTTTCGGCCGCCATATTGACCGAAGTCCCGGAGATCCCAGGGGGTTTTGTGCCAAGAGAACGCCAATGGGGCCATACGGCATACGGATAGGTGGGTTTCACTCGAACTGCCGTACGCGGCAGGTGAGTTGCGTACGATTTATATCACCCGGAAGGGGGGCGTGACATCCGGAGTCTGACAACTGCTCAGGGGCAGTGATCAGGCACTCGGCAGGAGTCGCGTCACCCGGGTGGTGTCGCAGGTACGGGGGCAGGTGACACAGGTGTCGTCGGGCCGCAGTGTATAGAACAGGCAGCAGCTCGCCCGGTCCCGGGTCGCCAGTTGTTCGCCCTGAGGCCCGGTCAGCTGACGGAAACCGGGAATTCCCACATACGGTTTGACGGTTCCCGGCAGCAGCAGTTCCAGCTCCGCGATCGCCCGCGCCTCCTCGCCGAGCAGATTCCCGATGTGCCAGAGGCCTTCGACCAGATCGTCCGTCACCATCCCCCAGAGGGAACGCCTTCCGCGCCGGGCCCGCGAGGCGAAGCCGTCCAGCACGGGTTCGAGGTGCGCGGCGACGGCGGCGCGCACCTCGCCGCGCAGGGCCTCCTCGTCCGGCACCACCCGGGCGCCGGGCAGGCCGGCCGCCGGATCGCCGGGCAGACAGGCGAACCCAGCCGGCCGGACCGTCATCCGGCCGTGCGTCCGCCGGAAGAAGACCTGATCGCCGGAGAACCGGGGCACCCGGCGGAGCAGGAACCACGGCACTGTGAACAGCAGACAGGCGGGCCACGCGTAGCGGTGCAGCCCGAAGCCGGCCACCACGTCGGGCCGGCCCTCCCGGCCGTGGTCCCGCAGCACTTGGGCCCGGTCCCAGTCGAGGAAGGCCTCCAGCGCGCCGCCCCCGCGCGCCAGCTCGTCCGCGCGCACCCAGCCCTCGCCCGCCGGTTCGCTCTCGCCGGAACCCAGCTCGCGCACGGTCAGCCGGGGGAACGCCTCGGACAGCCGGGAGTACGCGTCCCCGAAGGGGGAGGCGAGGGCGGGCGGGACGACGGGAGAATTCATGCCGGGACCACCGTATCGCGATCGTTAGCAGGTAAGGCTTACCTTACCCGACCGGGCTGATGTGTGAACTGCCGTCCCGTCCGCCTATCGTGCACTCGGGGCCCGGCCGTGCCGGTCCGGCCCGGCGTCCGGCCGGAGGAGGATCCGAGATGGAGCAGGCCCGACCGGGCGGGACGGCGTCTTCCCCCCCGCCGCACCCCTCCGGGCCCGCCGCGACACCGCGGCCCCGCGCTTCCGTACGCCCCGCTTCCGCTCCGGTGTCCGCCCCCCTCGGCGCGGCTGCCGGGGCCACCCGTCCGGGGGCGCTGGGGCCCGCCCGCGGCGAGCACACCCACAGCGAGCCGCCCGCGCCGCGCGGGCCCGCCGCCCACACCGTCCAGCGGCACTCGGTGCGCGGGCAGATCCTGAAAGCCCTGCGCGCCGCCCTCGCCGAGGGCGAACTCGTCCCCGGCGAGGTCTACTCCGCCCCCGCGCTCGGGGAGCGCTTCGGCGTCTCCGCGACGCCCGTGCGCGAGGCGATGCAGCAACTGGCGGCCGAGGGGGCGGTGGAGGTGGTCCCCAACCGGGGCTTCAGGATCGTCGCCCGGGGCCCCCGCGAACTCGCCGACATCGCCGAGGTGCGCGCCCTGATCGAGGTGCCGGTCATCCTCCGGCTGGCCGCCTCGGTCCCCGCCGCCCGCTGGGGCGAACTCCGCCCGCTGGCCCGCGCGACCGAGGCCGCCGCCCTGGCGGGCGACCGCGCGCGGTACGCGGAGGCCGACCGCGCCTTCCACCGCGCGCTGCTCTCCCTCGCGGGCAACGACCAGCTGGTGACGGTCGCCGCCGATCTGCACCGCCGCTCCCAGTGGCCCCTCCCCGCCGACCCGGCCGCCCGCCGCGCCGATCTGACCGCCGACGCGGCGCAGCACACCGCCCTGCTCGACGCCCTGGCCGCGGGCGACTCCGAGGCGGTGCGCTCGGTGGTACGCGCTCATTTCGCCGGCGCGGACCGCTGAGGCCCGCCGCCTTCCTCCGGCCCGGATCCCGGCCGCCGGTCCGGGCCGCGCGGTGCGGATGCCGGGGCCGGGGTCCCGTCCGCCGGGGCCGCACCGCCGGGCGCGGTGCGGCGAGGGTGTGCGTACGCCATGTCCGGAGTTTCGGCCGCGCCCGGCCGCTCCTTGAGGGGCCGGGCCCCGGGTGGGCGGCCGGGGGTCAGACGGCCGGTCCCGGCAGGGCCGTCGGCGTGGCCTGCGCGGGGAGGGAGAGCCGGGCCGCGAGCCAGACCGGGACCCCGCCCAGCAGCCGGAAGAGCCGGCCGGCCTCGGCGCGGAGACGGCCCGCCTCCGGCTCGGGCTCGCAGTCGGCGAGGGCGGCCAGGGTCGGCGCGGTGCCGATCAGATAGCCCAGCTCGACCCGGATCCGCAGGGCCTCGGAGAAGCCGTGCCGGGCCTGGGCCAACTCGCCCTCCTGGAGCGCGATCCCGGCCTGCTGGTGCCAGGTGAAGGAGAGCAGCAGGGCGTCGTCCTGGGCCGCCGCCCCCTCGTGGGCGCGGCGGTAGGCGGCCAGGGCCGCCTGCGGGGAGGCGGCGATGTGCTCGGCCACCAGACCGCGCCGGAAGTCGAGCAGTGGCCGCCGCGGTGAGCCGGGGGCGAGCAGCGCCGCCGCCCGGCCGAGCGCCGAACGGGCCTCGTCGGCCCGGTCCCGCACCCCGAGCCTGGTCGCCGCGTACGCCAGCCGTCCGCGCTCGGAGGCCGCGCCGCCGCGCTCCTCGTCGTCCCGGGCCACGGCCTCCGCCGTGCGCAGCGCGTCCTCCGCGTCGGCCCAGCCCTCCCCGGTGAACAGACACCGCTCGACCAGGAGTCCGGCCCGCTCCAGGGCGGCGGCCGGAGCCGCCGCGTGGGGCGCGAGCAGCGCCGCCGCGTCGGTCCAGCAGCCGCGCGAGCGCAGCCGCCATACCGCGGTCTGGAGGGGATCGTCACCTGCAGTGGTTCCGGAACCAGACATGGCGGTATGCGCCACTATGCCCTCCCCGAGCACGCCATTGAGCTGTTGAGTCGAGGGAATCTCAGCATGGATGGGGGTGCCGGGCCAAGGGGTTGGGTGAATTATTTCACAAACTCTCATCGGCCGACGGGGTCGAACTCCGCCCCGTCGCCGGGGAACACGAGAGCGAGATGGCCGCCCTCGTCGAGCGGTGTGGGCGTCCGCAGCGTCGCCACCGTCTCCGCCCTTGCGGCGTCGACCAGTTGGATCTCGCCATGGCCGCCCCGGGTGACGGCGACGAGCCCGCCGCCGGGCGAGCCGGCGATCGCCCGGCGCTGCACTCCGTCCCAGGGTGTCCCGCCCGCGCGGGGGGCTCCGTCCATCGCGGGCAGCGGGATCCTGCCGCTGACGCGCGGGGTTTCGCCGGGCGGTGCGGACACCAGGACGAGTTCGTCGCCGTCGGGGTGGACGCGGGCGAAGGCGGCGTGGCGCGCGGTCACCGCGAGCCGGAAGACCAGCCCGGGTCCCAGCGGCACCCGGCCGGTCCGCGCGGCGGCCGGGCCGGTGGCCGGATCGAGCCGGTGCCACCAGGCGTCGTTGGTCCATTCCGGCCACCGTCCGGGGTCGGCGGGCCCGCCGCGTACGCAGGACCAGAGCATCCGGCGCACCGGGTCGAGCCGCAGGAAGTAGCCGCGCCCCGGCCCGCCCCACGACAGCGGCTCCTCGGCGAGGAGCGAGGAGCCCGCGCGGCGGACCCGGTGCACCCCCGACCCCGCGGCGGCGAACGTCAGTCCGGTCGACGGGTCGTGGGCGTCCCCGTGGCCGTCGTGGTCCGGCAACGGCAGCTCGTGCGCGGGCGCGGCGGGCGGCGCGGAGGGGGCGGCGGCGAGCAGATCGGCGTGGCGGTACGCGGTGAGCGAGCCGGGTTCGCGGTGCCGCAGGACCACCAGCGCGCCGTCCTCCGCCGCCCCGGCGGGCCCCGGAAGGGTCACCCCGGGCTCTCCGGCGCGGGTGCGCACCCGCGCCGCCCGGGGCCGGTGCGGGTGGCCGAGGTCCACCACGGTCAGCAGATCGCTCCACGCCTCCTCGTTCTGGCCGAGCCCGGTGGTCACCGCGAGCAGCCGCCCGGAGGGGTCCGCCGCCAGATGCTCGGCGGGCGTCGCCACCGGGGCGGTGGCCGTCACCAGCGGCCCGCCGCCGTCGGGGCCGTACGGATCGAGGACGAGCAGCTCGCCCGCGAGGTCGTCGACGAAGGCGGTACGGCCGCCGGGGAGCGCCAGGAAGCCGGCGTGCTCGGCGAGGAAACGGCCCTCGATCCGCCCGGTCTCACGGCCGTCGGGAAGGCTCAACACCCTGATGGATCCGGCCACCTGGTCGGCGACGAGCAGTCGGGGTCCGGCGGCGTTCGGGGGCGGCATGGCGACTCCGGGGGAGTGGGCGGGCGACGATCTTATTGGTAATGATTATCATGTGGCTCACCTGTTCGTCCGTTCGGAGCGAGAAGAGAAGTGATGTCACGCAGGACGCTGATGACCGTCCGCCGCTGGGCCGCCGCCGCGGTGCTGGGAGGCCTGTTGGCCGGATGTGGGGCCACCGATGACGGCAAAGACGGCAATGACGGCAAATCAGAGAAAACGGAAGTAAGGGTCGAACCTATTGGCGCGGCTCGGCAGATCACCGATGCCCACGGCGTCACCGTCACCACCCCCCGACCACCGAAGCGCATCGTCTGCCTGGTCGCCCTCTGCGACGACATGCTCGCCGAGCTGGGCATCACCCCGGTCGCCACCAACTCCGCGCTGCTGGCCCACCCGAAGTTCCTCGGCCCTCAGAAGGCCGGAAAGATACCCTCCGTCCCCGGCGGCTTCCTCAGCCCCGAGGTCGAGGCGGTCCTCTCCCACCGTCCGGATCTGGTCATCGGACTCAAGGACACCCACGGCAAGCTCGCGCCCGCACTCAAGGGCGCGACGGTCTTCTGGCCCGTCCAGCCGGGCGACTGGCAGGACAGCGTGGGATATCTGCGCGACCTCGCCGCCCTCACCGGGCGCACCGCCGAGGGAGAGCGCGCCGAGCGCGGCTTCCGGGAGAAACTCGCCCGCGCCGAGCGGGCCAAGTCCGAGGCCACCAGCCTGATCATCTTCGGCAGCGACGAGAACTTCGGCGTCGCGACCCCCGGCAACGACGTCGCCGCCGGACTCTTCCCCAAGCTCTCCCACTACCCCTGGGAGAGCCGTGGCGTCGAGGGCTCCTACAGCATGGAGGAGATCCTCGCCCGCGAGGTCGACGTGCTCTTCGTGGAGACCCTCTCCTTCGGCGGGAAGGGCGAGGCCGACCTCTCCGAGAAGCTCGCGAAGAACCCGCTCTGGTCCCGGATCCCGGCGGTCCGCGACGGGAAGGTGTACGAGGTCGACGCCGAGGTCTGGGCGAAGGGGCGCGGCACCCGCTCGCTCGGCATCGTCCTCGACGAGGCCACGGCCAAGCTCGCATGAGCCGTTCGCACACGGTGTGCGCCCTGCTGCTGGCGGCGGTGGTCGCGGGGCTGTGCCTCGGCACGCCCGTGGTCCCGATCACCGCACTGGCGGACGAGTTCGTCGTCACCGAACTGCGCCTGCCGCGCCTGGTGCTGGCGCTGGTCGCCGGGGCCTGTCTGGGCGCGGCGGGCCTGGTGCTCCAGGAGGCCCTGCGCAACCCGCTCGCCGTCCCCGAGATGCTCGGCGTCTCCTCCGGGGCGGCCCTCGGCGTCGCCGCCCCGCTGGTGCTCGCCGTCTCGGTGCCGCTCGCCCTGCAACCGCTGCTCGCCATCGCCGGGGCCGCCGCCGGGGGCGTGCTCACCCTGCTCGCCGCCGGTTTCGGACGCAGCCCCTCCGCCGTACTGCTCACCGGCGCGGCGGTCACGGCCGCGCTCCAGTCCGCCCTGCTGGTGCTGATGGTGCTGGCCGATCAGCTCGACCTCCAGCTCATCTACCGCTATCTCCTGGGCAGTCTCTCCGGCCGGACCTGGGCCGATGTGACCGGGCTCTGGCCCTGGCTGGTACTCGCCGTGCCCGCGCTGGTGCTCTGCGCCCCCGTCCTGTCGGTGCTGCGGCTCGGCGACGACGACGCCCGGGCACTGGGCGTACGGGTGCGCCGCGCGCGGCTCGCGGCGCTCGCCGTCTCCATCGTCCTCATCGCGCCCGTGGTCGCGGTCTGCGGGCCGGTCGCCTGGGTCGGCTTCATCGCCCCGCACCTCGCGCGCCGGCTGCGGCCGGGGGCCGAGGCCGTACGGCTGCTGCCCTGGTCGATGGTGTGGGGCGCGCTCGCCGTCGCCTGCGCCGATCTGCCGGCCCGGCTCGCGCTCGCCCCGGTGGAGACGCCGGTGGGCGCGTGGACCGCCCTGCTCGGCGTCCCCGCCGGGGTCGCCCTGCTCAGAACGGCGCGTACGGCAAGCACGGCGCGTACGGCAAGCACGGCACGTGCGGCGAGCACGGCACGGACCGAGGGGAAGGCGGGCCCGTGAAACGCAGGCTGATCCTGTTCTCCCTGCTCGCGCTCGCGGTGGGCTGCGCCGGGCTGGTGGCCGGCCGGGCGCTCGGCCCGGCGCAGGTGTGGGAGGTGCTCACGGGCGGCGGCGACCCGCTGGCCCGCCATGTCGTCCTGCGGCTGCGGCTGCCCAGGTCGCTGGTGGCCCTCGGCGCGGGCGCGAGCCTGGGCCTGGCCGGTCTGGTGCTCCAGTCCGCGCTGCGCAATCCGCTGGCCGGACCCGAGGTCACCGGGGTCACCCCCGGCGCGGTCCTCGGCGCGGTGACCGCCACCGGACTGGGCCTGGCGGGCTGGCAGTCGCCGGCCGCCGTGGTGGTCGCCGCCTGCGCGGGCGGGTTCGCCGGGGCGGGGCTGCTCTGGCTGCTGACGGGCCGGGAGAAGTCCGACCCGGTGCGCACGGCCGTCCACGGGGTGCTCGTCTCGGCGGTGCTCTCCGGGCTCACCGCGATGGTCCTGCTGGTCGCCCCCGGCGAACTCGGCAGCGTGGTGCAGTGGCTGGTCGGCTCCACCGAGGGCCGGGTCTGGGAGCACTGGAACCTGCTCTGGCCCTGGACCGCGGGCTGGTCCCTGCTCGCCCTCGCGCTCGCCGCGCCGCTCACCCTGCTGCGCTGCGGCGACGACCAGGCCGCCGCGGCCGGACTGAACACCGGCAGGGCCCGTGCCGCCGCCCTGATCTGCGCGGTGGCGCTCACGGCGGGCGCGGTCTCGGCCGTCGGGGCGATGGGATTCGTCGGACTGCTCGTGCCGCACCTCGCGTTCGCGCTCTTCGGCGCGGATCCGCGCACCGCGCTGCCCGGCGCGGCGCTGCTGGGCGCATCGGTGGTGGGCGGCGCGGACGCGGCGTCCCAGTGGCTCTCCCGGCTGCTGGCCGAGGTGCTCGGGGCCGACCGGCTGAGCGTGCCCACCGGCGCGCTGACGACCTGTGTGGGGGCGGCGCTGCTGCTGGTGGTGGCGCGCCGCTCCGTGAAGGAGGAGACATGATCCAGGCGGAACGGCTCGGCTTCGGCCACCCCGGCCGCACGGTCCTCGACGGGGTGGATCTCACCGTGTCCGACGGGGAGCTGGTGGCCCTCATCGGGCTCAACGGCTGCGGCAAGAGCACCCTGCTCAGACTCTGCGCGGGGCTGCTGCGCCCCGGCGCGGGCCGGGTGCTGCTCGACGGCGACGACCTCGCCGGCCTCTCCCGCCGGGCGGCGGCCCGCCGGGTCGCGCTGCTGCACCAGTCCGCGCCCCCCGTGCCGGGCATGACGGTGCGCCAGCTGGTACGGCAGGGCCGGTACGCGGTCCGGGGGCCGCTCGGGATGCTCCGGGACGGCGACGACGAGGTCTGCGTGCGCGCCATGGCGGACGTCGGGGTCGGCGGCTGGGCCGACCGGCCCGTGGACGCCCTCTCGGGCGGCGAGCGCCAGCGGGTGCGCCTGGCCCTGGCGCTGGCCCAGGACACCCGGGTGTTGCTGCTGGACGAGCCCACCACCTACCTCGATCTGCGGTACCAGCTGGAAGTGATGCGGACCGTGGTGCGGCTGCGCGAGGAGCGCGGGCTGACGGTGGTGATGGTGCTGCACGACCTCGGCCACGCGGCCCGCTTCGCCGACCGGATCGTGGCGCTGCGCGAGGGCTCCGTGGTGGCGGACGGCCCTCCGGCGGAGGTGGTGACGCCCGGACTGCTCGCCGAAGTGCTGGGCGTGGCGGGGCGGGTGGGGCGCGATCCGGTGGGCGGATGGCCGGTGTGTTACCCGGATCACCCGCTGGAGGGCCCCAACCCCTTGCGGAATGAAAATCATATTCATTAGTGTCGGTGGTGCGCGCCGCGCCAACGGCTTCGGCCGGGGCGTGAGCTTTTCTGTCGACGTCCAGTGAATTCCAAGGAAATGGAGGCTCAACTCATGGAGCAGCACAAGGTGTTCAGCCCGATCGCCGAGCAGGGCCAGCTCGCCCACCTCTCCGCGACCCACTCCAACGCCCTCGTGGAGAACCCCTTCGACGGGGACGAGGCCGCGGTCGACGCGGTCGCGGACGGCGACAAGTAACACCGGCCGCACGGCCTTTCCCACACCAGGGAGTGTCTTCAAGGTGGCGTCGTCCGTCCGTAGGGCACGACAGACAGACAAGACCTTGAAGACACGACCTAGGGCCCGCCCGGGGCGCTCTCCCCGCACCCGGGCGGGCCCGCCTGCCTCCTCCCGCTCTTCCCCCGTCCGCCAGACCCTTTGGAGCAGTCCTGTGTCTCTTGTGTCCCGGGCCGCCGCCGAACGGCTCGCCGCCGGTGTCGCCCTGGTCCCCGTCCCCGGCCGGGGCCTCGCGGTCCGCACCGCCGACGGGGAGTTCCTCCGCGTCGACACCGGGGAGGTGAGCGAGGCCGCGCTGCTCGCGGCGGTACGCGGGACCGCCGCGCCCGCGCCCCCGGACCGGGGCCCCGAACTCGACCGGCTCACCGCCGCGTTCACCGAGGCCGGATTCCTCACGACGGCCCCGGAGGCGGGCGGCGCGCTCCGCGGCCACCGTGTCCTCCTCCTCGGCGACCGGGTGCTGACGGAACCGCTCGCCCGCTGCGTACGCGCCGAGGGCGGCGCGGTCCGCCGGATCGAGCCCGCCCTGCTCCCGGCGGCCCTGTCCGGTGCCGCGGCGGCCCCGGAACCCGGGCGCACCGCCGTCGTGTGGTGCCTGGACTCGCCCGTGCCGCCGGGGCTCTGGGACGAGGCCGACCGCCTCCCGGACCGGTCCGTCGGCTGGCTGCGGTGCCACCGCGAGGGGGCCCAGGTCTGGCTGGAGCCCCTCGCGGCGGCACCCGGCGACGTGACCTCCGCCGACGTCCGCCTCCGCCGTCTCGCCGCGACCCCCGCCCACCGCGAACTCGACGCCTACTGGCACGGACCGCGCACCGAGGCCCCCGGCCCCGCCCACACCGCCGCCTCCGCCGCGCTCACCGCCGGTCTGCTCACCGCCGAACTGATCGCCTGGGCGACCCCCGCCGCCCCGCCCCGCCGCTGGCTGTGCCGCCTCGACCTCCGCGACCTCACCCTCACCACCCACCCCGTTCTCCCCGTACCCCCCAGCACCCCATGAGCACCTGCCTCCTCCCCGTCCCCGGCGCCCGCCTCGCCACCGATCTCACCCTCCCCGGCACCCGCCCCCCGTACCCCGCCGTCCTCGTCCGCACCCCCTACGGCCGCCAGAACCACCGCGCCGAGGCACGGGCCTGGGCCGCCCGCGGATTCGCCGCCGTCGTCCAGGACGTACGCGGCCGGTACGGCTCCGAGGGGGAGTGGCGGCCCTACCGCCACGAGGCCGCCGACGGCGCGGCCACCCTGCGCTGGGTCCGCGCACAGCCCTGGAGCGACGGAACCGCCGTCGCCGCCGGAGCGTCCTACGCCGCCCACTGCGCGCTCGTCGCGGCCCTCGAACCGGAACACACCGGCCCAGGCCCCGACGCCGTCATCGCGGCCGTCCCCGCGCTCGGCCCCGCCGAGACCGCGCGCGAACCCTCCGGAGTGGAACGGCTGCTGGGCCGCGCCGGCTGGTGGGCCGCCCACGGCGACCGGCCGGACTCCGACCCCGCCGCGCTCGACCGGGCGCTCGCCGCCGACCCCCGCCTCCTCGAACACCTCCCGCTCACCGGGCTCCCCGACCGCCTCGGCCGCGAACTCCCCTCCTGGCGAGGGCTCTGGGAGGACGGCCGGGAGGACGGCGGCCCCCGGGACCGGCTCGTGGGCCGGGCCCCGGCCGCCCGGGTGCCGCTGCTCGCGATCGGCGGCGCGCGCGACCCCTTCGCCGCCGACACCCTGCGGCTGTGGCGCGCCTGGGGCGGCCCGGCCCGGCTGCTGATCGGCCCCTGGGGCCACGGGCTGACCGCCGAACCCGCGCCCGACGCCCGCCCCGGCCACCGGCTCAACCTCGGCGCGCTCCAGGTCCGCTGGGCCCGTGCCGCCCTGGCCGGCGCGCTCGCCCCGGGCCGCCGCAGCGCCCTCGCCCTCGGCGACAGCGAACACTGGCACCCGGTCGGCCGCTCCCGCTCCCGCACCCGTCTCAGCAGGCCCTTCGGCCCCGCCCACGGACTCCCGCTGCACCACGGCGGCGACTTCCTCGCCGACCCCGCCCGGCCCGTCCGCTCCGACGGCCTGAGCGTCCCCGCCGACGGCGAACCCGACCGCGCGCTCCTGCTCTCCGCGCCGCTCCCGCGCCCCCTCGACCTCTTCGGCCCGGCCGGGGCCAGGCTCCGCGCCACCGCCGACACCCCGGCCGCCGACTGGTTCGTACGCCTCACCGTCCTCACCCCCGACGGCCGCGCCCAGCCCCTCGCGCTGGGCGTCGCGCGGCGCACCGACCCGCCCGGCCGGCCCGCCGGCCTCACCGTCCCGCTCGGACATCTCGCCCGCCGGATCGCCCCCGGCTCCCGGCTCCGGCTGGAGATCTCCGGACACCACTTCCCCGCCCACGCCCGCAATCCGCACACCGGAGAGGACCCCATGACCGCCACCCGGCTCGCCCCCTCCCGGCGCGTCCTCGACCCGGCGGGCGGCGCCCTGCTGCTCACCGCGGGACCGGGCCGCCGCGTCGACCCCGTACAGGAGATGTGCGCATGACCCCGATGACCCCCGACGACCTCGTCGACCCCGTCTGCGGGCTGATCCGCGCGGTCGGCCCCGTACCCCACCCCTCCGGCGCGCCGCCCCGCTACACCGCCATGACCGCCGAGGTCTCCGACGCCCGCCGCTTCGGGGCGTGGCCCGCCGACCGGGTCTCGCTGGGCACCACCTTCGGCGACCCGGCCGGGTCCAGGATCGCCGCGATCGCCGAGGCCGCCGAGCGCTACTGCGGCAACCGGCTGCCCCCGCCCGGCCACCCAGACGCCCCCCGCAGGGCCACCGCCGCCGAACTCCTCGCCGAGGGACGGCGGCTGTACGGCCCGGGGGCGCTCCCCGCGTACGCCGACTGGCAGTACCGGCGGCCCGGCTTCCCCTACCGGCCGCTCACCGCCGACACCCCCGCGCTCTGGGCCAGGGCAGCCGAGGACGGCGAGGAGTGCTGGGCCCCCGTCGCGCTCACCCATCTCAACTGGCGGCAGGGCGCGCTGCGCGAGCTCCCGCGCACCCACCATCTCAACTACGCGGGCATCGCCACCGGCCAGGGCTTCGACGACGCCGTGGAACGCGGACTCCTCGAAGTCGTGGAGCGGGACGCCCTCGAACTGTGGTGGCACCTCGACGGCCCGGCGCGCGGCATCGACCCCGCCTCCGTCCCCGGACTCGCCCGCGACCTCGAGGGCTGCGAGCTGTCGGTCTGGATCGTGGAGCTGCCGTCGGAGTTCGCGCCCTGCATGGCCGCGCTGGTGCACGACCCGGCGCGCGGCATCCACGCGGCGGGCTTCGCCTGCCGGTACGACCCCGCCGAGGCCGCCCGCAAGGCGGTCCTGGAGGCCGTCCACACCTGGGTCTTCACCCAGGGCGCGGTCGACGCCGACGGCTGGGTGTTCCGGGCGGTCGAGGCCGGGATGCTGGCCCGGGGCCTCTACCTCGACCACCGGCCCGACCGGCGCTATCTCGACGACTGCGGGCCGGACTTCGCGGCCGTGCGCGACCTGGGGGCGCACGTCCAGGTCTGGCTCGATCCCAGGACCGCGCCGCTCGCCCGGCGCTTCACCCACCCGGAGCTGGGCGTGGTCGGGGTCGGCGAGATCGCGCCCGGCGACCGGGCCACCCTCGACGCCCGGCTCGCGGCCGGCGGACACCGCGTGATCACCCTCGATCTGACCACCGAGGACATCGCCGAGACACCCCTGCGCGTGGCCCGGGTGCTGGTCTCCGGTCTCGTCCCCAACGCGCCCGCCGCGTTCGGCTACTTCGGCTGCCCCCGCTTCGGGCTGGCCGGGGTGGGGCGCGGCTGGCGCGCGAAGGCCCCGAGCGGGCCCGGCGATCTCACCCTCGTACCCCCGCCGCACATGTGAAGGGCCCCCACACCGTGCTCTCCTCCCCGCTCCGCCGGGCCCTGGACCGGGCCCGCTCGGCCGAACCCCCCGGCCCGGTGTTCACCGCCGCCGTCCCCGGGAGCGCGCCCGCGCGCCCCGGCGGGCCGATCGCCGTCCCGCCCGCGCTGGACCGGCCGCTCGCGCTCTCCCTCGCGGGCGACCGGCTCCGCCCGGTCCCCTCGGCGGGCGCGCTCCACCCGGTCGAGACCCGGCTGCTGCTGGGCGAGGGACACGCGTACGGCATCGCCCCGGGCCGCTACGCCTACGACCCGCGCCGCCACCGGCTCCACCGGCTCGGCCCGGCACCGGACCCCGCGCCCCGGAACGCCTTCCTCGTGCTCGGGGCCCGCCCGGAGCGGACGGTGTCCCACTACGGACACCGGGGATGGCCGCTGGTGCTGCTGGACGTGGGCCACGCCGCCGCCGGGGTGGTCGCCGCCTGGCCGGGGCCCGAGCCGGTCGAAGTGGCCCTCGGGACCGGGCCGGTCGGGGGGATGGGCTTCCCGCTGGCGGGAGTGCGGCTGGCGGGGAGCGGCGGGACCGGGGAGTGGGCCGGGAGCGGCCCGCCCGAACCCCCGGCCGCCGGGGTCCCCGGCGATCTGGCCGAGGCGTGGCGGGTGCTCGGCGAGCTGGCCCGCGCCGAGGACGGCGGCTGGAGCGCACCGGGAGCGGGCCGGGCGGACCCGGCCCCACTGCTCCGGCGGCGCAGCGCCGACCCCGCCGGGATCGGCTCCGGCGCGCCGCCCCCCGACCCCGCCGCCCTCCTGCGCGTGCTCGAAGCCGCCGAGACCGCCTGCCGGGACCGGGGCCCGCGCTGGTGCCTCGCCGTCGGCGGCACCCGCCCCGGACTGCTCCGGTCCGAACACGGCGCGGCCGTAACCCTCGCCACCGGCCACGTCCTGCCGACCCTCGCGGCCTGGGCCGCCGGCCAGGGCTGGATCGCCGGGGCCGGAGCCGTGCTCCTCGCGTACGGCTGCCCCTCCGACGCCGCTCCCGGCCGCGTCCGGCGCGACCATCTCCTCGCCGGATACGGCGTCGGACACGCCCAGATCGAGGCCACCGCCCTCGGGCTCGCCTCCCGCCCCGTCGGCTCCTGGCAGCGCGCCGACCTCGGGGCCGCGCTCGGCGGCGAGCCCGGCCGCGAGTGGATCCTCCACGGACTCGCCCTGGGAAGCGCCTTCGAAGCCCCCTCCGCCTGCCGCGCCTCCGCCGGCCACCGCCGGGGGTCCTCCCGGCGGGGCCAGGAGGAGGACCTTCAGGCACACACGCCGTCCCCCGCGGGGGTGCCTCCGGCGGGGTCGGGGGGAGGGCCCTCGGTGTTGTCGTCGGTCGCCGACGGCCCTCCGGGTCTGGTGGCGCGGGTGGGGGAGTCCCCCCACCGCGTCGGCTCTCCCCCGGGCTTCGCCCCGGCGGCGGTGTCCCCGGCGGGGCCCGGGGGAGTGCCCTCAGGCATGTCGGCTCTCCAGTTCCGTAGCCCTTCGGGCGCGGCGGGGGAGGTCCCCGGCGTGTGGTCGGCCGCCGACGGCTTCCCGGGTTCGGCGGTCCTGGCGGTGGTGTCCCCGGCGGTGCCCGGGGGAGTGCCCTCAGGCATGTCGGCTTTCCAGTTCCGTAGCCCTTCGGGCGCGGCGGGGGAGGTCCCCGGCGTGTGGTCGGCCGCCGACGGCTTCCCGGGTTCGGCGGTCCTGGCGGTGGTGTCCCCGGCGGTGCCCGGGGGAGTGCCCTCAGGCATGTCGGCTTTCCAGTTCCGCAGCTCTTCGGGCGCGGCGGGGGAGGTCCCCGGCGTGTGGTCGGCCGCCGACGGCTTCCCGGGTTCGGCGGTCCTGGCGGTGGTGTCCCCGGCGGTGCCCGGGGGAGTGCCCTCAGGCATGTCGGCTTTCCAGTTCCGCAGCTCTTCGGGCGCGGCGGGGGAGGTCCCCGGCGTGTGGTCGGCCGCCGACGGCTTCCCGGGCCTGGCGGCCGGGTGGGGGAGTACTCCCACCCCGTCGGCACTCCCCGGGGCCTTCGGCCCGGGGAACCCCCACCCGGGCCGAAGGCCCCGGGGGAGCACCAGACCCCGTCAGACCCTCCCCCCGGGCCGCGCGGCCCGGGAGCCCCTCACTACGGGCGGACGACGCCACTTCCAAGACACTCCCCCGGACGCCCCGCGAGGCCCCCGGCCCCGCCGCACCGACCCGCACGGCCGCACCACCACAGGAGAAGAGACCCCATGATGCTCCACCCGGAGCTGCTGCGCGCGGCCCGCACCGCCCGAGGCCCCCTGCTCCGGGCGACCGGGCTCCTCGGCGCGGTCGCCGCCACCCATCTCGTCCAGGCCGTCCTGCTCGCCCTCGCCCTCGCCGGCCTCGCCAGGGGCGAGACGGGCGAACTCCCCGCACTCCTCGGGGGCGTGCTCGCCGCCGTGCTGCTGCGGGCCGCGCTCGCGAGACGACAGCGCGCGATCGCCGTCGACGCGGGCGCGGCGGTGCGCACCGGACTCCGTGACGAACTGCTGCTGCGGCTGGGGCGCGGCGGGCCCCAGCACCGGGCCGGCGCGCGGGCCGGGGCGGTACGGGCGACGCTCGTCGACGGGGTGGAGGGCGTGGACGCCTATGTGTCGCGCTATCTCCCGCAGGCCCTCGTCACCTGTGTCCTGCCGCTGCCGCCGCTGGTCGCGGTGGCCCTCGTCGAACCGTGGGCCGCCGCAGTCCTCGCCCCGGCGCTGGTCCTCGCGCTCTTCGCGCCCCGCTGGTGGGACCGGCTGCTCGCGCGGCGCGGACGACAGCACTGGGGGGCGTACGAGGCGCTCTCCGCCGACTATCTGGAGGCCCTCCAGGGCATGCCCGACCTGCGCGCCGCCGGCGCGGTGGGACGGGTCAGGGCACGGCTGGACGCGCACTCGGCCGCACTGCACCGGGCCACCGTCGCCAAGCTCCGCGTCTCCCTCGTCGACACCGGCATCACCGATCTCGCCGTCCAGGGCGGCACCCTCGCCGCCGTCCTCCTCGCCTGCGCCTCCGCCGCCTCCGGGGAGACCACCGCGACCGGCACCTATCTCCTGCTGCTGCTCGCCTCCGAGTGCTTCCGGCCGGTACGGGACCTCTCCCGCGCCTGGCACTCCGGCTATCTCGGGGTCTCCGCCGCCGAGGGCATCGCCGCGCTGCGCACCGCGCCCGACGCCGTCCCCGACGAAGGGACCCTCGAAGCGGAGTGGACGGCCGGAGCACCCGAAGTCCGCTTCGAGAGCGTGGGCTTCACCCACCCCGGCGGCACCCGGCCCGCGCTCGCCGAGGTCTCCTTCACCGCCCCCGCCGGACGGACGACGGCGATCGTCGGCCCCTCCGGCGCGGGCAAGTCGACCCTCCTCGGACTGCTGCTGCGGCACGCCGACCCGGACAGCGGGCGGATCACACTCGGCGGGGCCGAGACCACCGCGTACCCCCTCGGCGCACTGCGCCGCCGGATCGCGGTCGTCTCCCAGGACACCTACCTCTTCCACGACTCCGTCGCCGCCAACCTCCGGCTCGGCCGGCCCGGCGCGAGCGACGGCGAACTGCGTGAGGCGGCCCGCGCGGCGGGCGTCCACGAGGAGATCCTCACGATGCCCCAGGGGTACGACACCGTCGTCGGCGAACGCGGCTCCGCCCTCTCCGGCGGCCAGCGCCAGCGCCTCGCCCTGGCCCGCGCGCTGCTCGCCGACGCGCCCGTCCTGGTCCTGGACGAGGCGACCAGCGCGGTCGACGAACGCCGGGAGGCCGGCATCGTCGACGAGCTGGTACGGGCCGCCCGGGGCCGCACCTGTCTGGTCGTCGCCCACCGGCTCGCCGCCGTGCGCCACGCCGACCGGATCGTGGTCCTCGACGGCGGACGCGTCGAGTCGGTCGGCGACCACGACGCCCTGCTCGCGCGCGACGGCGTCTACGCCCGGCTCGCCGAGGCGGTGCGGGCCGCGTGAACACGAAGAGCGCCGAACCAAATCCGGCCGGGAGCGACCCGTACCCGCGCGGCGCGCTGCGCGCCCTGCTGCCCGTGCTCGGCGCGCACCGGGGCATGACCGCCCGTACGGTGTGCGCCGCCCTCCTCGGACAGTCGGCCCTGGTCGCCCTGGTCACCCTGGCCGCGCACACGGTCGGGACCGCCGTCCTGGAAGCCGCACCGCCGGGCCCCGGGGCGCTCGCCGCCCTCGTCGGGCTGGTGCTGGTCCGCGCCTTCGCCACCTGGTGGGAGATGGACCTCTCGCACGATCTCGCCTACCGCGTCCTCGCCGAACTGCGGGTCCGGGTCTTCGACGGGCTGGCCCGCAGCGCGCCCGCGCGCATCGGCGGCCGGCGCAGCGGCGACCTCGCGTCGGCGGCGATGGGGGACGTGGAGGCGCTGGAGTTCTTCTACGCCCACGCCGTGGCACAACTGCTGGCGACGGGCGCGGTCTTCGGGGGCGGCACCCTCGTACTGGCGGCGGTCGAGCCGTGGCTGCTCGCCGCCGTGCTGCCGGTCGCCGTGCTGCTGGCGCTCGCGCCGCTGCTGGAGGGGCGCGGGCGCGCGGAGCGCGGGGCCCGCACCCGGGAGGCGGCGGCCGAGCTCTCCGCCGAGGCGGTGGAGAGCGTGGACGGGCTCCGCGAACTGCTCGCCTTCGGGGCGCTGGAGGAGCGGCGCGGCCGGCTGCGAGGGCTCGGCCGCCGGCTCGGGGAGGCCCAGCGGGCCGAGCAGTCCCGGGAGGCGGACGCGGCGGCGCTCCGCGATCTGCTGGTGGTCGCGGCCGTGGTGGGGGTCGTCCTCGTCGCCGGCCGGCACCTCCCCGGGGCCTGGGCCCCCGCCGCGATGGCGCTCGCGCTCGGAGTGCTCGCGCCGGTCGCCGACCCGGCGGCGGCCCTGGCCCAGGCCGCCGGACTGCGCGCGGCGGCGGCCCGGCTCGGCGCGGCGGCCGGGGCCCCGGCGGGCGCGCCGGAGCCCGCGCAGCCGAGGGCCCTGCCACCGGGGCCGCTCGGGGTGCGGCTGCGGGGCGTCCGCTTCGACTACGGCGGGGCCCCGGTGCTCGACGGGCTCGACCTCTTCGTCCCGGCGGGGCGTACGGTCGCCCTGGTCGGAGTCTCCGGGTCCGGCAAGTCGACCTGCGCACACCTCCTCGCCCGGTTCTGGGACCCGGTCGGCGGGAGCGTCGAACTGGTCGCGGAGAACGGCGAGCACCTCGATCTGCGTGAGATCTCCGAGCGGGAGCTGCGGGCCGCCGTCGCGGTCGTCGGGCAGGACACCCCCCTCTTCCACGGGACACTGGCCGACAATCTGCGGCTGGCCGCGCCCGGGGCCGACGACGAACTCCTCCACCGGGTCGCGGCGGCGACCGGGGTCGACGCGATCGCGTCCACCCTGCCCGAGGGGTACGGAACGACGGTCGGCGAGCGGGGCACCACCCTCTCGGGCGGCCAGCGCGCCAGGGTCGCGCTCGCCCGCGCGCTGCTGACCGAGCCGAGGGTGCTCGTCCTCGACGAGACCACCGCGAAGCTGGACGGAGTCGGCGAGGCGGAGGTGGCCGCCGGGCTCCCCCCGTGCACCAAGGTCGTGATCGCCCACCGCGCGGCCACCGTCCGCCGCGCCGACCGCATCGCGGTCCTGGAATCGGGCCGCATCGCCCAGGAGGGCTCCTGGGCGGAACTCTCCTCGGCCCCGGGCGCCTTCACCCGGGTGCTGTCCCGCTCGGTGGAGGACTGAGCCACTGCGGTGGGGGTCCCCCCGGCTCCGCCGGGCAGGCCCCACTCACCCGCCCCGGAGGGGGGGGTTTCCGGTCCGGGCGGCCGGAAAAATTCGTACGCGCAGGGAAGGCCCCCGCCGTACGGTTCGGGCCATGGACGGTGATGACGGGTACTTCGGAGAGAGCGTCGCGGCGACCTACGACCAGACGGAAGGAGGCATGTTCGCCCCGGACGTCGTCGACACGACGGCCGGTTTCCTGGCGGATCTCGCCGGGGGCGGCCGGGCCCTGGAACTGGGGATCGGGACGGGGCGGATCGCGTTGCCGCTCGCGCGGCGCGGGGTCGGGGTCCAGGGCATCGATCTGTCGCGGGCGATGGTGGCCCGGCTCCGGGCGAAGCCGGGGGGTGACGCGATCGGCGTCACGATCGGGGATTTCGCGAGGACGAGGGTGGACGGGACGTTCGCGGTCGCTTATCTGGTCTTCAACACGATCATGAATCTGACGACGCAGGAGGAGCAGGTGGCGTGCTTCCACAACGCCGCCGCCCATCTGGAGCCGGGCGGGTGCTTCGTCGTCGAGGTGATGACCCCCGAACTGCGGAGGCTCCCGCCCGGGCAGAATGTCGTGCCGTACCACGTGAGCCCGACGCGCTGGGCCTTCGACGTCTACGACATCGCGACCCAGGCGACGAGTTCGAACTACATCGAGGTCGTCGACGGGCGCGGCGAGTACAGAACGATCCCCTTCCGGTACGTGTGGCCTTCGGAACTCGATCTGATGGCCCGGCTGGCGGGGCTGCGGCTGCGCGAGCGGTGGGACGGGTGGACGCGGGAGCCCTTCACCGGCGAGAGCCGCCGGCATGTCTCGGTCTGGGAGAAGCCCGCCGGGCGGCCGTGAGCCGTACGGGGTGGGGGAGCGCTCGGTCTCCGGGGGGTTGTCAGTGAGGGCTGGCAAGATCGGGGCATGACGAACACCACGGCCATCGCCGCCTATTGGGACGCCGCCGCCCCCGGCTTCGACGACGAACCCGACCACGGTCTGCGCGACGCGGAGACCCGCGCGGAGTGGGCCCGGCTGCTGGACGGCTGGCTGCCGCCGGGCCCGGTGGACGTGCTGGACGTGGGGTGCGGCACCGGTTCGCTCTCCCGGCTGCTCGCCGAGGTCGGACACCGGGTGACGGGCGTGGACCTCTCGCCCCGGATGGTCGAGCGGGCCCGGCTCAAGCTGCTGGCGGGCGGGCTGACGGGCCGCTTCCTGGTGGGCGACGCCGCCGCGCCGCCCACCGGCGGGGAGCGGTTCGGCGTGGTGCTCTGCCGCCATCTGATGTGGACGCTGCCCGATCCGTCGGCCGCGCTGCGCGACTGGGTCGGCCGGCTCGGGCCGGGCGGCACCCTGGTGCTGATCGAGGGCCGCTGGGGCGGGGCCGGGAGCGGCTCGCCCTACGCGGCGGGCGCCGGGGCGCTGCCCTGGCACGGGGGCGTCGGCTCCGGCGAACTGGCCGCAGCCGTGCGCCCGCTGGTCGCCGACGTCCGGATCGAGCCGCTGAGCGACAACGCCCTTCTGTGGGGCCGCCCGGTGACCGACGAGCGGTACGCGGTGATCGCCCGGGTCTGACCGGCCGGCCGGACCCGTTCAGGGGAGCAGCCGCTCCGTCAGCCAGGGGCGCAGCACCGGGAGTACGTTCGCGGGCTGCATGGCCCCGGTGTGGTCGAGCCCGTCGAGCACGGCCACGTCCCAGCCGGCGGCGGTCAGCTCGGCGCGCCCGTCGACGACCGGGCCCGCCATGCTCACGGTGACACCGCCCCACCGCTCCCCGTAGGCGATCTCGTCGGCGGAGCCCACCACGCAGAGGCGGGGGCAGTCGATCCGGGTCTGCGCGGCCCGGTCGTCGAAGCCGCGCAGGGCTTCGTAGAAGGTGACGAACTGGCCGGTCTGGGCCGTGGACAGGGAGATCTCCACGGCCGACCAGTCGTACTCCCCGGCGCTCGTCTCCGGCGGCTCCGGGGGGCTCGGGGCCGTTCCCGCCATCGCGTGGGCGGCCGTGGTGACGCGGAGCATCTCGGCGTAGGGGCCGCCGACGGGCGGGAAGCCGCCCATGACGAGCGCCGAGAGCCGGTCGGTGCGGATCGCCAGCTGAAGCCCGCTCAGGGCCAGCCAGGAGTAGCCGTAGTAGGCGAACCGGTCGGCCCCCACGGCGTCGGCGACCGCCAGCAGATCGGCGGCGACGCCGTCGGGGGTCAGCGTCCCCGGCCGGGGCGTGTTCATGAGATGGCCCTCGTAGTCGAAGGCGACCACCCGGAACGCGTCGCCGAGGCCGTCCATCAGGGAGCGGCCCAGGGCGGGGTCCGTCCCCCACTTCCGCAGCTCCTCGGCGCGCGGGCCCTCGGCCGGGCGGGGGTCCACCGGGAGCAGCAGGGTGGGTTTCCCCGGCCCGGGGCCCCGGACCGTCGCCTCGATGACGCTGCCGTCGGCCAGTCTCACTTCGGTCATGGGTCTCTCCCTCATTAATTCCTTAGGCGGTAAAGTGATGGGTGGAGACGATACCTTATGCCGTAAGGAGTTCTGGGTTGACGATCATCGCCGGACAGGGCGACGCGACCGTGTCGATGACCCTGCTGTGGGCCGGACCGGACGAGGAGGCCCCGCGCAGAGCCCCGGGGCCCAAGCCCGCGCTGAGCCTCGACGCCGTCGTGGCGGCGGGGATCGCGGTGGCCGACGCCGAGACCCTGGCGGGGCTCTCGATGCGCACGGTGGCCGAGCGGCTGGGGCGCACCTCGATGGCGCTCTACACCTATGTGCCGGGGAAGGCGGAGCTGCTCGACCTGATGTATGACCGGGCGCACGCGGAGCTGTCGTCCGACCCGGACCCGGGCGGGGAGTGGCGGGCGGCGGTGACCTCGTGGGCCGCCGGGCTGAGGGCGTTCTGTCTGCGGCACCCCTGGGTGCTCCAGATCTCCTACGCCCGCCCGGTGCTCGGCCCCCACGAGCAGGCCGTGCTGGAGTCCCTGGCACGGATCCTGTACGGGGCCGGGCTGCCGCCCAGGACCCTGCGGCCGGTCGTCGCCTCGCTCTTCGACTTCGTCCGGGGCTCCGCGCGCACCGCCGCCGACGCCCGGCTCGCGGCGACCGCGACCGGGGTGTCCGACGAGGAGTGGTGGGCCGGGCGCGCCGCCCTGCTGGGGCGGGTCGCGCCCGACTTCGCGGAGCGCTTCCCGTACTCCGTGCGGCTGGCGGGCGAGGACGCGACCGCGGGTGAGGGCTCCTCCTGGGAGCGGCGGCTCGACGAGGCCTTCACCATCGGCCTCGACGTCCTGCTCGACGGGATCGAGGCGGCCCGCACCGCCCCGGAGGGCGGCTGACGGCGGCTCAGGAAGAGGTCGTCCCGGGGTGGAAGGCCGCGGTCCCCTCGACGCGCACGCCGGTCTCGTCGCCGGGGCGGACGGTGAGGGAGCCGGGGGCGCGGACGGTGACGGACGGGCCGCCGTCGGGCAGCTCGACCAGGACGAGGGCGTCGTGTCCGTGGTAGCGGACCTCCGCCACCCGGCCGCGCGCCGAGGCGTCCGCCGTCGGCGCGGTGAGCCGCAGCTGCTCGGGCCGCAGCACGACGGTGCCCTCGGCGGATCCGCCCGCCGCCCCGGCCGCCGGGGCGGTCAGCGGCACCCGGCCGAGCGCGGTCGCCGCGTGCCCGCCGTCGCGGGCGGCCGGCAGCAGGACCGCCTCGCCCACGAAGGAGGCCACCCAGGGGTCGGCGGGGCGCGCGTACAGCTCCTGCGGGGTGCCGGACTGGACGACCCGGCCCCGGCGGATGACCGCCACCCGGTCCGCGACCGAGAGCGCCTCCTCCTGGTCGTGGGTGACCAGCAGCGCGGTCGCCCCGGCGGCCCGCAGCGCACTGCGGATGTCCGAGCGCAGCCCCGCGCGCAGGGCGCTGTCCAGCGCGTTGAACGGCTCGTCGAGCAGTACCAGCGAGGGGCGCGGGGCCAGCGCGCGGGCGAGCGCTATGCGCTGCTGCTGGCCGCCGGACAGCTCGTGCGGCATCCGGTCCGCGTACTCCCCGAGGCCGACCAGCTCCAGCATCTCGGCGGTCCGGGCGCGGCGCTCGGCCCGGCCGGCGCCCCGCAGCCCGAAGGCCACATTGCGGGCCACGCTCAGATGCGGGAAGAGGGCGCCCTCCTGGGCGACGATCCCCACCCCGCGCCGCTCCGGCGGCACCTGCGCGCCGGGGCCGCTCACCACGCGCCCGCCGACGACGACCTCGCCGGAGTCGGGCACCAGGAATCCCGCGACCACCCGGAGCAGGGTGGTCTTCCCGCAGCCGGACGGGCCGAGGACCGCGGCGAGTTCGCCGTCCGGGACGGTGAGGCCGAGGCCGTCGAGGACCCGGTCCCCGCGCCCGTACGCATGCGTCAGCGCGCTGACGCGCAGTCCCGAGGTTCCCGAGGTCATGAGCGCCTTCCGAGCAGATAGGAGGGAACGGCGGCGAGCAGGACGATGCCGGCCGCGTACGGCGCGGCCCCGGCGAACGCGCCCGCCCCGGTCTCGGTCCACAGCCGCGTCGCGAGGGTGTCGGTGCCGGTGGGCCGCAGCAGCAGCGTCGCCGGGAGCTCCTTCATGATCACCACAAAGGTGAGGGCCGCGCCCGCGCCGATGCCGGGGGCCGCGAGCGGCACGGTCACCTCGCGCAGCACCTGCAGCGGGGAGCGGCCGAGCGAGCGGGCGACATCCTCCAGGACCGGCGGGGACTGGAGCACGGCCGCGCGCGCCGAGGCGACGGCGACCGGCAGGAACAGCACCACATAGGCGGCGATCAGGAGGGGCGTCTCCTGGTAGAGCGGATAGGCGTAGCGGACCGAGAAGAACACCAGGGCGAGGCCCACGGTGATCCCGGGCACGGCGTGACCCGCGTACACGGACTGCTCCAGCAGCCGCGCGAACCGGCCCCGGTGACGGGCCGAGAGGACCCCGACCGGCAGTGCCAGCAGCGTGGTCACGGCCGCTCCGGCGGCGGCGACGGTGACCGTGGCGAGGGTCGCGGACCACAGTCGCTCAAGATCCCAGTCGGCGGAGTTCCCGATGGTCAGCCAGTAGCCGAGGGTCGCCAGCGGGAAGCCGACGGCCGCCGCCGCGACCGCGCCGCACCAGACGAGCGCGGGGGCCGTCCAGCGGCCCAGCCGCAGATCGGCGGGCGGGCGGGCGCTGCCCCGTCCGGTGCGGGAGTGCCCGGCGCGGCCCCGGGTGCGGTTCTCCGCCAGGACGAGGAGGACGGTCATGGCGACCAGGACGCAGCCGAGCACGGCGGCCGGGGTCCGGTCGAAGCTGGCCTGGTACGAGGAGTGGATCGCCCGGGTGAAGGTGTCGTACCGGGTGATCGACACCGAGCCGAAGTCGGAGAGCACGTAGAGCGCGACGAGGATCGCCCCGCCGGCCGCGGCGGGCCGCAGCTGCGGAACGGTGACCCGCCAGAAGGTGCGCAGCGCCCCGCTCCCCAGCGAGCGAGCCGCCTCCTCCTGCGCCGGGTCGATGCCGCGCAGGGCTGCCGCCACGGGCAGGAACACATAGGGGAAGCAGGCGAAGGTGAGAGTGATCGCCGCACCGGGCAGCCCCGCCAGCGAGGGCGCGGCGGAGATCCAGGTGAAGGCGGCGACATAACTGGGCACCGCCAGCGGCAGGGTGGCCAGCACGGCCCAGAGCCGCCGGCCGGGCAGGGTGGTGCGCACCGTCAGCCAGGCGAGGGAGATTCCGAGCACCAGGCACGCGGTGACGACGATCGCCGTCAGTCCCAGGCTGCGGCCGAGCAGCTCCAGGGTCCGCGCCTCGGCGACCAGGTCCCAGGCGTACCCCCAGCCGTGCTCCATGGCGCGCACGCCGAGATACCCGAGCGGCAGCAGCGCCAGGAGCGCCGCCGCGGTGGCCGGGAGCAGCAGTACGAGGGGAGGCCGACGCCGTCCGGCCGCCGCGAGGGACGCGGCGGCCGGACGGCGCACGGACCGTGAGCTGTCAGTCGTCATCCGACGGATCAGACCATCCCGGCTTCCTTGAGGAGCTCCAGCGTCTTCTGGAGGGACTCCAGCTCGCCGAGGTCGATCTTCGGCGCGTCCAGCGAGTCGAGCGCGGGCAGGCCCTTGACGGTGCTGGTGACACCGGTGGCGAGCGGGTACTCCGAGGTCTCCTTGGCGAAGTAGTTCTGCGCCTCGTCGGAGAGGAGGAAGTCCACGGCCTTCTCGGCGGCGGCGCTCTGGCCGCCGTTCTTCAGGACGCCGACGCCCGCCGCGTTGATCAGCGCGCCCGGGTCGCCGCCCGGCAGGAAGTGGATCTTGGCGTTGACCTTGTCGGCGCCGACCTCGGCGACCTTCTCGTACCAGTAGTAGTGGTTGATCAGGCCGAGGGAGACCTCGCCCTTGTCCACCGCGTCCAGGACCACGCCGTTCTTGGCGTACTGCTTGGCGTCGTTGGCCTTGAGGCCCTTGAGCCACTTCAGGGTGGCGTCCTCGCCCTCCAGGACGCGCATGCCGGTGACGAAGGCCTGGAAGGAGGCGTTGGTGGGCGCGTAGCCGACCTTGCCCTTCCACTCGGGCTTGATCAGGTCGTGGACGCTGTCCGGGGCCTTCTCGGTCTTCTTCGGGTTGTACGCGATGACACGGGAGCGGCCGGAGACGCCGACCCAGTCGCCCTCGCCGCCGCGGAAGGCCGCGCCGACCTTGTCCAGGGACTTCTGCGGCAGCTTCGCCAGCATGCCGGCCTGGGAGAGCGCGCCGAGCGCGCCGGCGTCCTGCGAGAAGAACAGGCCCGCCTTGGTGCGGTCGCCCTCCTCCAGGATCTGGGCGGCCAGCTCGGCGCTGTCGCCGTAGCGGACCTCGACCTTGGTGCCGGTCGCCTTCTGGAGCTTGTCCATGATCGGGGCGATGAGTTCCTCATTGCGGCCCGAGTAGATGACCAGTTCCTCGGCGCCCTGCTCCTTCTTGGCCTCGGGCTTCGCGTCCTTCTTCTCCTCGGAGCCGCCACAGGCGGCGAGGACGGGAAGAAGCAGCGCGGAGAGCGCGAGCGCGGTACCGCGGCGGACGGACGGGCGTGGCATGGAAGCCTCCTGAGCAGCCCGCGGAAGGTGCCGGACGCGGGGCGCGCCGAGGCGGTGCGGGGGAACTGTCTGTGGGAACACCATATGAATATGGTGAGGCTTCCCTAACTGTCAATTTACCGCTGTGGCCCTTACCGGGAAATGCGGGATTTCCCGGTGGATCGGCCCCGTCGGAAATGCCAACTCCCTTTCCAGGAAGCCCAATTGGTCTCCGGGTCACGGTTCGGTGAATGATTCCGTCATCCGCCGCCGAGGCCTGCCGGGGCCCGCCGGGGTGCGAAAAACCCCGGCGAACGTGACAGCTCAGCTCATCCGCAATGCCAGGAAAAAGTCGAGTTTGTCCTCAAGGCGCGACAGATCACGCCCCGTCAGCTGCTCGATCCGCCCCACCCGGTACCGCAGGGTGTTCACATGCAGATGCAGCCGCTGCGCGCATCTCGTCCACGATCCGTCGCTCGCCAGGAACGCCTCCAGCGTCGGGATCAGCTCCGCCCGGTGGCGCAGGTCGTACTCCCGCAGCGGGTCGAGCAGCCGGGCGGTGAACGCGCGGCGCACGTCGTCCGGCACGAACGGCAGCAGCAGTACGTGCGAGGCCAGCTCATGGTGGCCGGCGGCGGCCACCCGGCCGGGCCGGGCCGCCGCGACCCGGCGGGCGTGCCGGGCCTCCTCCAGCGCGCCCCGCAGCCCCTCCGCCGAGCTGACCGCCGCGCTCACCCCGATCGTCAGCCGGCCGTCGTCGGCGAGCCCCGCCGACAGCGGCTCGCGCACCCGCTGGAGCAGCGCGTCCGCGTGCAGCCCCTCCTCCGTTCCCCCGGGCCCGTCCGGCTCCGGGGCGACCGGCAGCGGCAGCAGCGCGATCGCCTCGCCCCCGGCGTGCGCGACCGCGATCCGGTCCGAGGGGTCGGGTCCGGCCGCCGACGGATCGGCGAGGATCTCCTCCAGCAGCGACTGGGCGACCGGCCCGGCCGCCACCCGGGCCCCTTCGGCGTCCCAGTCCACCCTGGCCACCACCACCTGCCAGTGCGGCGCGGCGTCCAGGCCCGGCAGCAGCACCGGCGCGGCCACCCGCAGCCGCGCCGCGATCTCGGCGGGCGCGGCACCCGTCTGCACCAGCTCCAGCACCTCCTGGGCGAGCCGCCGCCGCACCGTGCGGGCCGCCTCCCGGCGCTCCCGCTCCACGGCGATCAGCTGGGTGACGCCCTGGAGCAGATCCAGCCGCTCGGCGGGCCAGTCGCCCGCGTCCGCCTCCACCGCCAGCAGCCAGTCCGAGAGAACGCTCTCCCGCACGTCCCTCTCCGCGCCCCGGCCCGAGCCGATCGGGAAGAGCGAGTACACCGTGGAGCCCACCGTCGCCCGGTGCGGTCCCGGGCGGCCGGTACGGGCCGCCGCCAGCCGCTCGCCCGCCAGCGCGACGCGCACCCCGGCGGGCAGCGGGTCGCCGCCGCCGTCCTCGCCCTTGCCGCCGGCCGAGATCAGCCGGCCGGTGGACGAGAGCACCCAGGCCCGCAGGTCCAGATCGGAGCCGAGGAGATCGAGCACCCCGTCGGGGCCGCCGCCCGCCGGGCCCGAGGTCATCAGCCGGCGGTGCCGGTCCACCACGGCGGCCAGATCACCGGCCCGCTCGCCCGACACCTGGCGCACCACGTACTCGGTGATCGTCGCGAACGCCACCGACTCGTTGACCGCGAACAGCGGCAGCCGGTGCCGCTCGCACGCCGCCACCAGATCCTCGGGAACGGCCCCCAGCTCCGCCTCGCCGGCCGCGAGCGCCGCGACCCGCGCGCCCGCCAGGATCCGTACGAAGGACTCGGAGTCCTCCGGCGAGCGACGCCAGGCCAGCCCGGTCAGCACCAGCTCCCCGCCCGAGAGATAGCGGCTGGGATCGCGGAGATCCGTCGTCATCACCCCGCGCACCCCCCGGTCCAGCTCGTCCCCGCCGCCGAGCAGCCGCAGGCCCAGCGCGTCGTTCTCCAGCAGTGCGCGCAGCCGCATCTCGCCCTCGCCGATCATTTCGTGGCCATCGGTGACCGACGGTCACCGTCTTTCTGGGGGGAACAGTGAGAACACCGGGCCCCGCTTTTCGTTCGAATCTACAAGATGACCGTGGCGACCAGCCAACTCCTTCATGGCATCGGTGACTGCACCGGGGAAGGAGCACCCTTGTGTACTGGGGGGCGAGGCGTACTGGGGGCCCGAGCCAGAAAAGAGCGCTCATGGACTTTCTTCGGCCCGCCGGCTGGGAGGAGGCGCTCGCCGTCAAGGCCGAGCACCCCGACACCGTGCCGATCGCGGGCGGCACCGATGTGATGGTCGAGATCAACTTCGACCGCCGCCGCCCCGACCGGCTCATGGACCTGGGCCGTGTCGAGGAGCTGCGGGACTGGGAGGTCGGCGAGGAGACCGTGCGGCTCGGCGCGTCCGTCACCTACACCCAGATCATGGAGAACCTCCGTACCGAACTGCCGGGGCTCGCGATCGCCTCGCACACCGTCGCCTCCCCCCAGATCCGCAACCGGGGCGGCGTCGGCGGCAACCTCGGCACCGCGTCCCCGGCCGGCGACGCCCATCCCGCGCTGCTCGCCGCCGGGGCCGAGGTCGAGGCGGAGTCGGTGCGCGGCAGCCGCCGCATCCCCATCGACGACTTCTACACCGGGGTCAAACGCAACGCCCTCGCCCCCGACGAGCTGATCAGAGCCGTCCACATCGCCCGCGCCGACGGACCCCAGCAGTTCTCCAAGGTCGGCACCCGCAACGCCATGGTGATCGCCGTCTGCGCCTTCGCCCTCGCCCTGCACCCCCGCACCCGCACGGTCCGCACCGGCATCGGCTCCGCCGCGCCCACGCCGGTGCGGGCCGCCGACGCCGAGGAGTTCCTGGCCGGGGCGCTGGAGGAGGAGGGCCTCTGGGAGAGCCGGGGGACCGTCCCCCCGTCCGTCGCCGCGCACTTCGCCCGGCTGGCCGCCGCCTCCTGCGCCCCCATCGACGATGTGCGCGGCACCGCCGCCTACCGCAGACACGCGGTGGCCGTGATGGCCCGGCGCACCCTCGGCTGGAGCTGGGAGTCCTACCGAGGAGGAAGGAGTGCCCCGTGCGGGTGAGCTTCACGGTCAATGGCAGACGCCAGGAGGCCGACGATGTGTGGGAGGGTGAGAGCCTGCTGTTCGCCCTGCGCGAGCGGATGGGTCTCCCCGGCTCCAAGAACGCCTGCGAGCAGGGCGAATGCGGATCCTGCACGGTACTGATGGACGGCGTCCCGGTCTGCTCCTGCCTGGTCGCGGCGGGCCAGGCCGAGGGCCGTGACATCGTCACAGTCGAAGGGCTCGCCGACCGGGCGGCCCGGCGCTCCGGGCGGGACGCGCCCGGCACCTCGCTCCAGGACGCCCGGGGGTGGCGTCCCGAGGACCCCGGGCTCTCCCCCGTGCAGCGGGCCTTCGTCGACGCCGGGGCCGTCCAGTGCGGCTTCTGCACCCCCGGCCTCCTCGTCGCCGCCGACGACCTCCTGGAGCGCCGGCCCCGGCCGTCCGACGCCGACATCCGCGAGGCGCTCTCCGGCAATCTCTGCCGCTGCACCGGCTACGAGAAGATCCTCGACGCGGTCAGACTCGCCGCCGCCCGCACCCGGGAGCGGGAGGGGGAGCGATGACCACGACCGGCACCACCCGGGCCTCCCGGGCCTCCCGGACCGCCGGCGGGATCGGCGAGTCCACCCTCCGCCCCGACGGCGTCCTCAAGGTCACCGGAGAGTTCGCCTACTCCTCGGACCTGTGGCACGAGGACATGATCTGGGGCCACACCCTGCGCTCGCCCGTCGCCCACGCCGCCATCCGCTCGATCGACATCTCCCGCGCGCTCGCCGTCCCCGGCGTCCACGCCGTCCTCACCCACGAGGATCTGCCCACCGCCGTGACCACCTACGGGCTGGAGATCCAGGACACCCCCGTCCTCGCCACCCGCAAGGTCCGCCACCACGGCGAACCGGTCGCCCTGGTCGCCGCCGACCACCCGGAGACCGCCCGGAGGGCCGCCGGACGGATCAGGGTCGACTACGAGGAACTGCCGGTCGTCACCGGCGAGGAGTCCGCCCTCGCACCCGGCGCGCCCCTGGTCCACGAGGGCCGGACCGACCACCACAGCGGCCATGTGCCGCACCCCAACATCCTGCACCGCCAGCCGGTCCTGAGGGGCGACGCGACCGCCGCCGCCCGCCGGGCCGAGGTGATCGTGCGCGGCGAGTACATCTTCGGCATGCAGGACCAGGCCTTCCTGGGGCCCGAGTCCGGGCTCGCCGTCCCCGCCGAGGACGGCGGCGTCGACCTCCATGTGGCCACCCAGTGGCTCCACTCCGACCTCGGCCAGATCGCCCCCGTACTCGGACTGCCCGAGAGCAAGGTGCGGATGACGCTCGCCGGGGTCGGCGGCGCGTTCGGCGGACGCGAGGACCTGTCGATGCAGATCCACGCCTGTCTGCTCGCCCTGCGCACCGGACGCCCGGTCAAAATGGTCTACAACCGGTTCGAGTCCTTCTTCGGCCATGTCCACCGCCACCCCGCGAGGCTGACGTACGAGCACGGCGCGACCCGGGACGGCCGGCTCACCCACGTACGCTGCCGGATCGTCCTCGACGGCGGCGCGTACGCCTCCTCGTCCCCCGCCGTCGTCGGCAACGCCGCCTCCCTCGCGGTGGGCCCCTACGCCGTGGACGACGTCGACATCGAGGCCCTCGCGCTCTACACCAACAACCCGCCCTGCGGGGCCATGCGCGGCTTCGGCGCGGTCCAGGCGTGCTTCGCCTACGAGGCCCAGATGGACAAGGTCGCCGCCCGGCTGGGTCTTGACCCGGTCGAGTTCCGCCGGATCAACGCCATGGAACAGGGCACCCGCATGCCCACCGGCCAGCGGGTCGACTCCCCGGCCCCGGTCGCCGAGCTGCTGCGCCTGGTCAAGGCCCGCCCGCTGCCCCCGGAGCGCGGCTGGGAGAACGGGGACGGCACGGCGGACGTCCGCGCGCTGCCGGGCGGGCTCTCCAACACCACCCACGGCGAAGGCGTCGTCCGGGGCGTGGGGTACGCGGTCGGCATCAAGAACGTCGGCTTCTCCGAGGGCTTCGACGACTACTCCACCGCCCGGGTGAGCCTCCGGACGGCGGGCGGCGTCCCGGTCGCGACCGTGTACACCGCGATGGCGGAGGTCGGCCAGGGCGGGGTCACCGTCCACGCCCAGATCGCCCGTACCGAACTGGGCGTCGAGCGGGTCACCGTCCGGCCCGCCGACACAGGGATCGGCTCGGCCGGCGGAACCTCCGCCTCCAGGCAGACCTATGTCACCGGCGGGGCCATCAGACACGCCTGCGAGACGGTCCGCGCCCAGGTCCTGGAACGCGGTCGCCGGCTCTTCGGCCGGGACCACCCCGGCTGGGCGGAGGCCGGGCTGCGGCTGGTGGACGGCAGGGTCGTCACCGGGGGCGGCGAGACGCTGGCCGAACTGGCCGAGGTGCTCGGCGACGAGCCCGCCGAGGCCGAGGTCGAGTGGCGGCACCGGCCGACCGAGCCGCTCGACCGGCTCACCGGCCAGGGCGACGGCCATGTCCAGTACTCCTTCGCCGCCCACCGCGCCGTCGTGGAGGTGGACACCGAACTGGGCCTGGTCAAAGTGGTCGAGCTGGCCTGCGCCCAGGACGTCGGCAAGGCCATCAACCCGCTCTCGGTCATCGGGCAGATCCAGGGCGGCACCACCCAGGGCCTGGGGATCGCCGTCATGGAGGAGATCCTCGTCGACCCGGTGACCGCGCGGGTCCGCAACCCCTCCTTCACCGACTATCTGATCCCCACCATCCTCGACACCCCCACGATCCCCGTCGACATGCTCGAACTCGCCGACGACCACGCCCCCTACGGGCTCCGGGGAGTCGGCGAGGCGCCCACCCTCTCGTCCACCCCCGCCGTGCTCGCGGCGATCCGCGCCGCCACCGGCCTGGAACTGAACCGGACCCCGGTCCGGCCCGAGCATCTGACCGGCACCTGACCGACAAGCGAGAGGAGACCGGCATGCTGGACATCGCCGACGAACTCAGCCGGTGGGTCCGCCAGGGCCGCTCCTTCGCCGTCGCCACGGTCGCCTCGGCCGAGGGCAGCGCGCCCCGCCCGCCGGGCGCGGCGCTGGCCGTGGACGACCGGGGGACGGTGATCGGCTCGGTCTCCGGGGGCTGTGTCGAAGGCGCGGTGTACGAACTGTGCCGGCGGGCCGTCGAGGACGGCCTCCCCGTGGTGGAGCGCTTCGGGCCCGGCGGCCAGGATCCCTTCGCCGCCGGACTGACCTGCGGCGGCACGGTCGAGGTCCTGGTCACCCCGGTCCTGGCCACGGGCGGCCCGGACCGGGGCGGCCAGGACCGGGTCCTCGCCGCCGCGCTGGCCGCCGCCGCCCGGGGCGAGGCGATCGCCCTCGCCCGGGTCACCGCCGGGCCCGCCGGACACACCGGCCGGGCCCTGCTGGTACGCCGGGACGGTTCGTACGAGGGCACCCTCGGCGCGGGCGGCGGGGCCGACCGGGCTGCGGCCGGCCGGGCCGGGGCGCTGCTGGCCGCCGGGCGCACCGGTCCCGTCACCGTCGGCACGGAGGGCGGCCACTGCGGCGCTCCGCTGACCCTGCTGGTGGAGTCCAGCGTCCCGGCCGCCCGGATGATCGTCTTCGGCGCGGTCGACTTCGCCGCGGCGCTGGCCCGTGTCGGGAGCTTCCTCGGCTACCGGGTCACCGTCTGCGACGCCCGCCCGGTCTTCGCGACCCGGGAGCGCTTCCCGGCGGCGGACGAGGTCGTCGTCGACTGGCCGCACCGCTATCTCGCCGCCACCGAGACCGACTCCCGCACGGCCCTGTGCGTACTGACGCACGATCCCAAGTTCGACGTTCCGCTCCTCGTCCACGCGCTGACCCTGCCCGTCGCCTACATCGGGGCGATGGGCTCCCGCCGCACCCACGAGGACCGCGAACGGCGGCTGCGCGCCGCCGGGGTCGGGGACGCGGCCCTCGCCCGGCTGCGCAGCCCCATCGGGCTGGACCTCGGGGCGCACACCCCCGAGGAGACGGCGCTGTCGATCGCGGCGGAGATCGTGGCCGACCGGCACGGCGGCAGCGGGGCCTCCCTGTCGGGGGCGAGCACCCCCATCCACCGGGGCCGGCCGGTACGGGCCTGAGCCGGGCCGGGCCGGGGCCGGGCCAGGGTCAGGCCGGTCTGCGGGCCAGCACCAGCCGGCAGCGCGGGCTGCCGTCCGGCCGCCGGCCCAGCTCCTCCAGCGGGCGCAGCTCCACCGAGAACCCGGCCCGGCGCAGCTCGCGGTGGACGTCGGCGAGCCGGAAGGTGCGGTAGTACATGACGAACGGCGGTCGCCACACCAGATTCCGCACCCGCATCGCGGCGTCGAACGCCCACAGCGCCAGATGGAGCCGGGAGCCGACCGGCGGGGGAGCGGGCAGCGGGAAGGCGAACAGACCGCCGGGGCGCAGTGCTTCGCGGATGCCGGCGAAGAGTCCGGGGCGTTCGGACGGCAGGAAGTGGCCGAACGCGCCGAAGCTGGTGACCAGGTCGAACGCGGGGGCGAAGGGCAGTTGGCGGGCGTCCGCCCGGACCCAGTGGACCGGTGGCCCGTCCGTGGCGGGCACGGTGGACCGGGCCCGGGCCAGCATGCCCGCGCTGAAGTCCACGCCGGTGACGCGCTCCGGGCAGAGCCCGCGCAGGGCGGCGACCCCCGCGCCCGTGCCGCAGCAGACATCGAGTCCGGAACGGAAGGGGCCGAGCGGCCCGAGGGCGCGCACCACCGGGCCGAGCACCTCTTCGGGGGTGCGGAAGGGGGTCGCGTCGAAGGTGGGCGCGAGGAGGTCGTAGCCGCGCTCGACCGAGGAGAGCGCCTGGACGGCGAGTTCGCGGGCGGTGGGTCCGGAGGGCGAGAACACCGGCTTCACAGTACTCTCCGGACTCTCCGGGCCGGGGGCCGCCGGGTCCGGACCGCGTCGGGCGTTGCACGACCAACTCCGGGACACGCCAAGGATCCGGCCTTTCTCCGAGTGGGTCGAAGCACGGAGGCAACCCTCGGGGTGGCGTCCGCGCGCCGGAGTGCGCCGGGGGCCGCGATCGGAGCCGTGCGGGCCATCAAGGCCGAGTGCCTGTCCGCCGGACAAACGGACAGACAGCTTCCGCTTGATTCGAGGGGGTCGGTTCCAGCCAGTTGGCACATGCTGATTCGGTAAACGATAAGCAAATGCGAACACTGAATCGAGCACGGGCGATACGTTCACCCCCATGAGTCCGACAGGGGTTCCTCGCCTCAGCACGGGCCGTGGCGCACCGCGCCCGGCCGCCCTCCGCCCGGCCGTCCGGCCGTCGCGGATCCCCGGCCGTCCGGCGACGGCTCCGGGGGCGGACTTCCCCCGGTGCCGATGGGAGTGCCCGAACCCCTGACGGCCCCGGCCCCGCTCGCGGGCCCCGGCCGCCGGCAGTCCCCGGAATTCCTTGTCTCCCGCGCATCCCATGGTGCTTCCCATGGCCATCCATGACAGTGAACCGGCACAACCCGGGACGAGTTCGGTGCCGGACGACGGTGTTCCGCCTCGCATTGGCGTCGCCGCTCAGTCCGGCCGTATGGTTCGGTAGCGCTGAATGTTCGGTCAGCAACACGTAGCGTTGACAGCAGGGACAGAAATGACCAACGAGCCGGCAATTCCCGCACAGCTGGGCAGGCCCGAGCGGATGTGGGAACGCGCCGTCGTCCTCGTACTGATCGCGGTCACCCGAACTGCGAGGCCCGCATTCCGTTTGACCGGCCGTGAGCTGTCCTGTTCGCATTCCAACGGCGGCTGGACCCTGACCCTGGAGCCGGAGGGGAAAGCCCTCTTCTACGGTCAGGACGTCGACTGCAGCGACACCACCTATCGGGGCGACAAGCCCGTCGATCTCCTGGCCACCGCGCCGCACTGGCTGCCGGCGGACCGGCTCAGGGAATTGAACGACAGCTATGAACTGGGCTATCTCTACTGGTGGGAGGAGGGCCGCTGGGGGCGCGCCCCCTATCCCGACTTCGTCGCCGACGACGGTCTGCTCGCCTCCTGCGACGGATACGCCGGAATCTTTGACGATCACTATCTGGCCGACAGCTTCGCGGCCGCCGGGTACCGGGACCGGGAGGCCGCCGCGCGCTTCGTCGCCCGGGTGGAGGCGGGCACGGTGAACGAGTCGGCGGTCAAGGATCTGATGGACTCGGCGACCGAGCCCGGCCCGCTGCCCAGGGAGTCCCGGCTGCCCTCCGCCCTGGAGTGGGCGGCCCGGCTGGGCGTCGCCGAGCGGATCGGTGCGGCCCGGACCTGACCGTGTTCGATCCGGACGGGAACCATCCACCGAGAACCGCCGTGTGAGTGTCTGAACGTAAGCCTGTTGGGGAAAAGGCTCCCTTGAAGTCGGGGGAGTCGAGGGGAGACAGCGGTGACCGCCGGAGACAGACCCGCCGCCGAGGAGCCGCGCCTCGCCCTGCGGCGAAGATCCGCGTCCGCGTGGTCACGGCGGGGCTTCCTCACCGTCTTCCTGCCGGCCCTGGCCCTCGTCCTCATCGGCGCGACCGCGCTCGGCACCTCGGGGAACGCGCTGCTGCCCTTCGAGCGCGTCATCACGCTGGAGGGCAAGATGGCCTCCAAGCGGGACTTCTTCGAGGACGAGAAGGTCCGGCGCATCCTGCTCAAGCACCACATCAGAATCCACATCACCAGCGTGGGTTCGCGCGAGGTCGCGATCAGGGATCTCGACGACTACGACTTTGTCTTTCCCTCCGGCCAGCCCGCCGGGGATCTCATCACCCGGGACCGCGCCGAGAAGAACGAATTCACCAGGATCTACCGGCCGTTCGTCAGCCCCATCGTGCTCGCCTCCTACCGGGAGTACGCCGAGGTGCTCGCGAAAGCGAGAATCGCCACCCCTCAGCCGGCCTCCGGCGGGAGCAGACCGCTCTACTACACCCTCGACATGGACGCGTTCCTCGACCTGATCGAGAAGAAACGCCAGTGGAACCACATCGGAATCAAAGATTTTGGAATCACCAATACCAATAGAATCCTCGCGCAGACCCCCGATGTCTGCACCGCCAACTCGGCCAGTACTTATCTCGCCCTGGTCGCCTTCACCCGGCGGGGCAAAGGCAGCGAGGTGCCGGAGAATCCGCGTGAGGCGGAGGAACGGGCCCATCGCATCAAACCCCTCATGGAACAGGGACTTCCGCACGCCGACGTCTTCCGTACCTATGTCTCCCCCGAGGGCAAGGGAGTCGCGCCGGTGGTGGTGGCCTACGAACACCAGTACCTCACCTATCAGGCGCACTACCTCGCCCGCTCGAAGAGGCTGGACCTCGAACGGGTACTGCTCTACCCGAAAAGCCAGTTCGTCACCCAGCCGCAGTTCATCGCGCTCAACAAGGACGGCGACCGGCTCGGCCAGCTGATCACCCAGGACCCCGAGCTGCGCAGACGCGCCATGGAACTCGGATTCCGCATCCTCGACCCCACCGGAGAGGTCGCGGGGGACCAGCTCACCGAATTCCTCCGGGAGACGGGCATCCCCGTCCCCTCGGTGGACAACGACACCCGCACCGCGATGCCCCGGCTCCGCCTCCTGGAGGACATGATCTCCATCATCGGGGACTGCACGGGCGAGGAGAGCGGATGACCCCCCGCCGTCCGGTCCCCCGCCGTCTGGTCGCCCTCCTCCTCGCCCTGCTGCTCCCGGCCGCCGCCTGCACCGCCGACGGCCCCGACGACCGGGTCACCCTGCGACTGCTGGCCTCCCCCGAACTCGCCGATCTCCGCCCCCTCCTCGACGAACTGCGCGAAGAGACCGGCATCGCCGTCGAGACCGATTTCCGGGGCACCGCCGACACCGACCGCGAACTCACCAGCCGGAAATCCCGCTACGACCTCGCCTGGCTCGCCTCCGACCGCTCCTTCCGGCTCAGACTCCGCGCCGTCGGCCACCGGGCCGAACCACCCCTGGCCACCGCCATCACCCGCTCCCCGGTCGTCGTCGGCATGCGGCCCGCCACCGCCGCCCGGCTGCGCGCGGAGAGCCCCGACCGGCAGATCTCCTGGGCCGACATGGCCGACGCGGCCGCCGCCGGAACCCTCGCCTTCGCCATGGCCGACCCCCGGCAGACCACCAGCGGACTCGCCGCCCTCGTCGGCGTGGCGACCGCCGCCGCGGGCACCGGAGGCGTCCTCCGTCCCGACGACGTCTCCTGCGACCGGCTGCGCGGCTTCTTCAGCGGCCACACCCTCACCGAGGAGTCACCGGCCCGGCTGGCCGCCCGCTTCACCGAGCGCCAGGACACCCTGGACGCCCTGATCACCCACGAGTCCGAACTGCTCGCCCTCAACGCGACGGGAAAGCTCCGCACCCCCCTGGAGATCGTCTACCCCAAGGACGGCATGATGCTCTCCGACCACCCGCTCCTCCTCCTCGACCCGGCCAAACGCGCCGCGTACGACCGGGTGGCGGAATGGCTGAAGAGCGAACCCGTACAGCGCCGGATCATGGAACGCACCATGCGGCGGCCCATCGATCCCGCCCTGGAGCGCATCCCCAGCCTGCGCCGGTCCATCGGCAACGCCCTCTACTTCCCCGACCGGCGGCACGTGGTCGACCGGCTGCTCGCCGACTACGGGGATCCGCGCCGCCCGCGCCCCGCCCAGGTGCTGTTCCTGCTCGACTTCTCCGGGTCGATGCGCGGCGAGCGCGCCGCGCAGGTGCGCGCCGCCTTCAAGGGGCTCAGCGGCGCGGACGATTCGCGATCGGGAAGGTTTCTCCGCTTCCACCGGGGCGAGACGGTCACCGTGCTCCGCTTCGGCGGAAAGGTGCTCGACGAGCGGACCGTGACCTACCGGGACGACCGCGATCCGGCCCGGCTGCGCGCCCTGGTCGCCTCCGAGGAGTTCGACGGGAGGACCGCCATCTGGTCGGGGCTCGACCACGCCTACCGCACGGCCGCCCGGATCCTGCGCGACCACCCGGAACGCCGGCTCTCCATCGTGCTGATGACGGACGGCCGGAACAACGCGGGCATCGGCCTGGACACCTTCCTCGACCGGCACCGGGAACTCCCGCCACGGGCGAGGGCGGTACGCACCCACACCGTCCGCTACGGCGAGGCCGACGCCGGTGAACTCGCCCGCGCCGCCCGGGCGACGGGCGGCCGGCTCGCCGACGCGGCCGGCCGGCCCGTCCTCGCCGCCTTCAAGGAGATCCGTGGCTGTGCTGACTGAGGAGTGGTGGAGCGTCTGGTGGCCCTGGATGCTGCTGTGGCTGCTGACCGCCGCCGGCGCGCTGACGCTGCTGCTGACGCCGGTCCTCTTCCTGCGGGCCCGCCGCCGCGCCGGCGACCGGAAACTCACGTACAGCATCTGCTTCTATCTGCACGACCGGTCCGTGATGGACCACTACCAGATGCGCAACTACACGGCGGCGCTGCGCAAAGAGGTCGAGCAGCGGACCAGCGACAGCAACGACGGCAATGTCCGGGCCACCGTCTTCGGGGTGAGCGCGGGCGGAGGCAAGCGCGACAACAAGGAGATCGTCAGCAGATATCTCGAAGTCGCCGAGCCGATCTCGGTCATCGGGGTGATCATCGATGTGCTGGAGGCCAAGGACGTCATCGTCCATGTCGACCTCGTGAACCAGACCGTCCGCCGCAATGCCGCCCTGGCCAACGCGCTCTCCCTCCAGGGCCGTCCGGGGCCCGGGCCGAGGACCGCGCGGCTGCGGGACATCGAGGACTTCGTGCTGATCAGGGGCCGCTTCCGCAAGATCAGCGAATCGCCGGAGTCCACCGTTCTGCTGGCCCCCTACGGCGATCCGGACGACCCCTCCCGGGGCCCGCGCGTCCGGGTCGTCTGCGCCACGGAGGGCCTGCGCGACGAGGTCCCCGGGGGCGCGTTCTCGGCCCGCTGCCTCGGCAAGGTCCAGGACTGGAACGCGGCGGACCAGACCCTGGAGGTCCAGGCCGTGGCGATCTTCCGCTGACCCGGCCGGGCGTTCCGGTGCCGCGCCCCGGCGCGCGGCACCGGTGTACGGGGCGGTGCCGGAAGACCCGGTGTCAGAAGACCCGGTCGGTGGTGAGCACCCGGGCGCAGCGGCCCGCCGCCCACTCCAGCGCCATCCTGTGCTCCCGCTCCGAGAAGTCCGCGACGGCGTCCGCGACCAGGAAGGCCTGGATGTCGCGCATCCAGGCGTCGCACGCCGTCATCATGACCCCGATGTGCGCGTACACACCGGTGACGATCAGCTGGTCCCGCCCCTGCTCGCGCAGCCGCTCCAGCAGATCGGTCCGGATGAACGCGCTGTACTTCCACTTCGTCAGCACGGTGTCCCCGGGGCCGGGTGCCACGGCCTCCGCGATGGCCGCCGCGTGCGCGTCGTCCGGCAGTCCGGGGCCCCAGAAGTCCTGTTGCAGACCGCGCTCGGCCGCCGTCTGACCGCCCGGCTGGGCGGTGTAGACGACGGGCACTTTGAGCCGGTCTGCCTCCTTGCGGAGCAGGGAGACATGGTGCAGCAGCGTGGTCACCGGCTCGGTGTGCTCGCCGAACGCCGACAGGAAGTAGTTCTGGAGATCGTGCACAAGCAGCACCGCGCGGTCCGGGTCCACCTCCCAGTCGACCCGCCCGGCGGGCAGTTCGTCCGGCCGGGGCATCGAGTAGGGGGCGATGGCGGGCAGAGCCATGGAAATTCCGTTTCCGTGCGGGTGGTGGGCGTGTTCGGAGCTAAGCGGTGGTGGCGGGGGCGGGCGCGGTCGCGCGCAGGTCCTTCTTGGACACCTTGCCGACTCCCGTCTTGGGGAAGACGTCGACGAACACCACCCGGTCCGGCACCTTGTAGGCGGCCAGTCCGCGTTCCCTCACGAACTTCTTCACGGCGGGTGCGCGCAGCGGATCCGCGCCCGGCCGGAGGATGATGTACGCGCAGGTGCGCTCGCCCAGATAGGGATCGGGTTCGGCGACCACATTGGCGTCGTGGACGGCGGGGTGCGCGAGGATGTGGTTCTCCACCTCCTCGGCCGCGATCTTCTCACCGCCCCGGTTGATCTGGTCCTTGGCACGGCCCTCGACGATCAGATGGCCCGTCGCGGTGAGCCGGACGATGTCCCCGGTGCGGTAGAAGCCGTCCTCGGTGAAGGAGCGGGCGTTGTGCTCGGGGGCCTTCCAGTAGCCGCGGATGGTGTACGGGCCCCGGGTCAGCAGATGCCCGGTCTCGCCCACCGGCAGATCGTTGTCCTCGTCGTCCACGACCCGGATCTCGTCGTCGGGGGAGATCGGACGGCCCTGGGTGGTGACGACGGTCTCGTTCGGGTCGTCGAGCCTGGTGTAGTTCACCAGGCCCTCCGCCATCCCGAAGACCTGCTGGAGCGCGCAGCCCAGCGCCGGGCGGATCCGGCGGGCCGTCTCCTCGCTGAACTTCGCCCCGCCCACCAGCAGTACGGAGAGACTGCTCAGGTCGTACGCCGAGCGCGGCGCGGCCTCCGTCCACACCAGCGCGAGCGGCGGGACCACTCCGGTGATGGTGACGCCCTCGGACTCGATCAGCCGGAAGGCCTCGTCGGGGACCGGGCTGGGGCAGAGCACCACGCGCCCGCCCGCGTAGAGCGTGCCGAGCGAACCGGGGGAGGAGAGCGGGAAGTTGTGCGCGGCGGGCAGTACGCAGAGGTAGACGCTGTGCTCGTCCACGGCGCAGATCTCGTTGGAGCCGCGCAGTGAGTAGATGTAGTCGTCGTGGGTGCGCGGGATGAGCTTGGGCACGCCCGTGCTGCCGCCGGAGAGCTGGAGGAACGCCAGCTCGTGCGGGGCGGGTTCGGGCAGGAAGACCGGCTCGGCGGGGACCTCGGCGAGGCGTTCAAAATCTCCGGCGTCGTCCCCGCAGACGAAGACGTGCTTGAGGGCGGGGACCTCGGCGCGGGCCGTCGCGGCCAGCTCCCGGTAGTCGAATCCGTCGTGCACGGCGGGGATCACATAGGCGACGGCCTCGGTGAAGGAGCAGAAGTAGACGATCTCGCTCCTGCGGTGCGCGGGCAGCGCGAAGACCGGCAGCGCCCCGAGCCGGAAGAGCGCGAAGACCACTTCGAAGAACTCGGCGGTATTGGGCAGCTGGACGACGACCTTGTCGCCCCGGCCGATGCCGCGGGCGGCGAAGCCGGCGGCCATCCGGTCGGCGCGCCGGTCGAGTTCGCCGTAGCTCCAGGCGCGCCGCCCGCCGTCGGGGCCGCCGGTGGGGTCGACCACGGCGATCCGGTCGGGGTGGGCGTTGGCCCGCTCGCTCAGCATCTCCCCGAAGGTCTCCCCGCGCCACCAGCCCGCGGCCCGGTAGCGGGCGGCGAACTCCTCGGGCCAGGTGGGCGCTTCGGAGGGTGCGGGCCGGTGCCCGGAGGGGGGTTCCCCGGGGCCTGCGGTGGTTCCCGGGGCGCTCGCCCCGGCCGGATCGATGCTCACAGCTCTGCTCCCACAGCGTTCAGGAAGGTACGGAACTTCGCGGCCGTCTCCCGGGTCTCCGCGTCGGGCTCGGAGGCGGCGACCACCCCGGCCCCGGCGTAGAGCCGCAGGGTGCGCTCCTCGGCCTCGGCGCAGCGGATGGTGACGACCCATTCGCCGTCGCCGGCCGCGTCGCCCCAGCCGACCACGCCGGTGAAGAAGCCCCGGTCGAAGGGTTCGGTCTCACGGATCACGGTGCGGGCCAGTGCGGTGGGGGTGCCGCAGACGGCGGGCGTGGGGTGCAGCGCGCAGGCGATTTCGAGCGCCGAGACCCCGGGGTCGTCCAGCTTCCCGGTGACGGTCGTCGACAGATGCCACATGGTGGCGGTGCGGATCAGGGTGGGGCGGGCCGGCACCTCGATGGACGAGCAGTAGGGGGCCATGCCCTGGTGCACCGCGTCCACGACGACGGCGTGCTCGTGCAGGTCCTTGGCCGACTGGAGGAGGGCGGCGGCGCGGCGCACGTCCTCGGCGAGGTCGGGGCTGCGCGGGGTGGAGCCGGCGAGCGGGTTGGAGACCAGCCGGTCGCCCCGGCGGGAGACCAGCAGCTCGGGGCTGGCCCCCAGCAGGGTGCGGCCGGGGGCCGTCGGCAGCGCGAAGGTGTAGCCGGAGGGGTCCCGGCGGGCGAGCCGGTCCAGCAGTCCGGGGATGTCGAGGGGGTCGCGGCCGGTCAGCGCGAGGGTGCGGGCCAGGACGACCTTGCTGAACTCGCCCTGCCACATGCGGTCGACGGCCGAGGCCACGCCCTTGGCGTACTCCTCGGGGGCCGGCTCGGGCCGGATCTCCCAGCCGCCCGGGGGCGGGCTCCCGGCGGGGAGGGCGATCAGCGGGTCGGCGGAGAGCGGCGGCCCGGTGCGCACGACCTCGGGGATCACCAGCGCCGGGGCGGCCGACTGGTCGAAGGGGATCGCCCCGATCACCATGGACGAGGGCGAGCCGGCGAGGGCGGCGGCGACCCGGTGGGCGACGGGGCCGTCGCCCTCGGGTATGGAGCGCCGCACTCCGTGCGCCAGCAGGGTGCGGGTGGGGGTGGCGATGAAGCGGTCGTCGGGGCGGTAGGCGTCGAGAAGTGCGGTGGCCGCTCCCACGGCGGGGTGCGCCGGGTCGTCCATCGCGCGGTGTGCAGCGACTTGGTGGGCAGCCGTCGACACGGTGACTCCTCTGTTCGAAGTGCGGGGGCGGGGCGGTGCGAGGGGCGGTACGAAGATGAGGCGCGGGTGGTGCGGGGGGCCGGGAGGCGCTCGCCCCGGCGTCCCTCCGGGCGGGTCAGCGCAGGGTCGCTCCGCCGTCCACGTACAGGTCGTGCATGGTGATCTGCCGGGCCCGGTCGGAGGCGAGGAAGACCACGGCGTCCGCGATGTCCTCGGGCGCGGCGATCCGGCCGAGCGGGATGCCGGTGCGGTACGCCGTCGGCGAGGGGTCGCCGTCGATGACGCGGGCGGGGGCCGACTCGTCGGTCCACAGCGCGCGTTGCATCGGGGTGTCGGTGGAGCCGGGGGCGACCACATTGCAGCGGATGCCGTCACGGGCGCTCTCCAGGCCCAGACACTTGGTGAACATCACGGCCGCGGCCTTGGAGGCGGCGTAGGCGGCCATCCTGGGGCGGGGGATGCCCGCGGCGTTCGACGCCACGGTGACCACACAGCCGGAGCGGCGCGGGGTCATCCGGGCGACCACGGCCCGGGAGAGATGGAAGACGCCGGTGGTGTTGACGGCGAAGGTGTCCGCCCAGTCCCGGTCGGTCATCTCCAGCACGGTGGCCGGGCGCAGCACGCCCGCCACGTTCACCAGGGTGTCCACGGGGCCGAGTTCGCGCTCGACCCGGGCCACGGTGGCCTCGACGGCGTCCGCGTCGGTGACATCGAGCGGATAGGCCGTCACCCGTCCGGCGGCCGGACGGCGGCCGGTCTCCGCGGCCAGCGCGGAGGCGACGCCGGAGACGGCTTCGGCGTCCCTGTCGGTCGCGGCGACCGTGGCGCCCAGCGCGGCGAGCGCGCGTGTCACCGCCGCGCCGATGCCTTGTCCGGCACCGGTGACGAGCGCCACACGTCCGGTGAACTCTCCGCCGGACGTTCTGTGGTCGGGCATGAGCAAACCTCCTCATTCTTAGGTGAGCCTAACCTAAGTTCAGCCATTGGCCCACCCTCGCCCCCCGGGGGCTCCGGAGGCGAACTGGCGGAAGGCCGTGAGGACTTCTCCCGATCTACTTAAGATAGGCTTACCTTAGTTCTTTTCAGGTGAGGCCGTGATCGGTTCCCTGTACCCAGAGGGAGAAGGTGAAGTGGCCACGGTCCCCTCGCGCGACAGCGCGACCGGGCCCCGGAGTCCCCAGGACGCCCCGGGCCCGCAGAAAACCATCGGCGCACCACGGCCCCCCGGCCCCCCGGCCGGGCCCTCCGCCGTACGCAGGGGCGCGGCGATACGGCTCACCGGACTCCTGGTGGGCTGCGCCGTGCTGCTGCTGATGATCGTCCTCAGCATCTCGCTGGGAGCCAAGTCCATCCCCTTCGGCGATGTCGTCGAAGGGCTGCTCGACCCGGACGGCTCCGAGAACGCGGTCATCGTCCAGGACTACCGGCTCACCCGGACCCTGCTCGGCATCGTCGTCGGCATCGGACTCGGCCTCTCCGGCGCGGTCATGCAGGCCCTGACCCGCAACCCGCTCGCCGACCCCGGGCTCCTCGGCATCGAGTCCGGCGCGTCCGCCGCCGTCGTCGTCGCCATCGGCGGCTTCGGGATCACCTCCCTCCTCGGCTACGTCTGGTTCGCGTTCGCCGGAGCCGTGGTCGTCGCCGTCGTCGTCTACATCCTGGGCACCTCCGGCCGGGGGGCCGCCAGTCCCGTCCGCCTCGTCCTCGCCGGAACCGCCGTCAACGCCTCGCTGATCGCCGGGATCACCGCCATCACCTTCCTCGACGACGAGGCCTTCGGCGAACTGCGGATGTGGGCCGTCGGCACCCTCGCCGGACGGGAGGGGGCCGTGCTCGGACAGGTCGCGCCCTTCCTGATCGCCGGCGCGCTGATCGCCCTCTCGCTGAGCGGCTCCCTCAACGCGCTCGCCCTCGGCGACGAGGCCGGCAAGGCCCTCGGCGCGCGGGTGGTGCGCACCCGGGTCCTCGGAGTCCTCTCCATCACCCTGCTCTGCGGGGCAGCCACGGCCGCGATCGGACCCGTCGGCTTCGTCGGCCTGATCGTGCCCCATGTGGCCCGGCTCATCACCGGACCCGACCACCGCTGGATCCTCGCCCACTGCGTCGTCCTCGCACCCGTCCTGCTCCTCGGGGCCGATGTCCTGGGCCGTCTGGTGGTGCGCCCCGACGAACTGGCCGTCGGCATCGTCACCGCCGCCATCGGCGCACCGGTCCTCGTCGCCCTCGTCCGTACGCGCAAGGTGCCCCAGCTATGAGCACTGACTCCCTGACGAAAACACCCGTCGAGAACCCCGGACCCACCGCCCCGCCCCCGTCCGGGGCCCCGCTCACGGCCCGGCGGCTCGTGCCCGGCTGGCGGCTGCGGCTGGCCGGCGGCCGGATCGCGCTGCGGCTGCCCCAACGGCCGCTGGTCACCGGATTCGCCCTGCTGGCCGCGGTGCTCACGGTCTCCGTGCTGGCGCTGGGCACCGGAGACTTCACCGTCTCGCCGCCCGATGTCGTACGCGCCCTCACCGGTGCGGGCACCACCGCCACCGACTATGTCGTCAACACCCTGCGGCTGCCCCGCCTGCTCGTCGGCATCGTCGTCGGCGCGGCCCTCGGAATGAGCGGCGCGGTCTTCCAGAGCCTCGCCCGCAACCCCCTCGGCAGCCCCGACATCATCGGCTTCGAGACGGGCGCGGCCACCGGCGCGCTCCTCCAGCTCCTGATCTTCGGCGGCGGCCCGTTCGCCGTCGCCGTCAGCGCCGTACTCGGCGGCCTCGGCACCGCGCTGGCGGTCTACGCCCTCTCGTACAAACGGGGTGTCCAGGGCTACCGCCTGATCCTCGTCGGCATCGCGGCGGGCGCGCTGCTCAGCTCGGTGAACTCCTATCTGATGATCAAGGCCTCGCTGGACGAGGCGCAGGCCGCCGCCGTCTGGCTCACCGGCTCGCTCAACGGCCGGGGCTGGGACCAGCTCGCCCCCGCGCTCATCGCCGTCGCCGTCCTCGTCCCCGCCGTGCTGCTGCTCGGCCCGCACCTGCGGATGATGGAGGCCGGGGACGCCTCCGCCAAGTCCCTCGGGGTGCCGGTGGAGCGCTCCCGGCTGGCCCTGGTCGTCCTGGCCGTACTGCTCTGCGCCACCGCCACGGCCGCCGCCGGCCCGATCGCCTTCGTCGCCCTGGCCGCACCCCAGCTCGCCCGCAGGCTCACCCGCAGCGCCGGAGTGACCCTCGTACCCGCCGCGCTGATGGGCGCGCTGCTGCTGATCGCCGGCGACTTCGCGGCCCAGCGGGTCATGGCCCCCATCCAGCTCCCCGTCGGCATCATGACGGCCGCCATCGGCGGTCTCTATCTGATGTGGCTGCTCACCCACGAATGGCGGGCGGGCCGCCGCTAGAGAGTGCCCGAAGCCCCTCAATTGCTGGTGAGCAGCCGTGAGGTGAGCTGGGCCCGGCGGCTGACGCCGAGTTTGCGGTAGGCGTGGGTCAGATGGGTCTCCACGGTACGGCGGGCGAGATGCAGCGAGTCCCCTATCTGGGCGTTGGTCAGCCCGCGCGCCGCGAGGTCCACGATGCGGCGCTCCGCGTCGGTCAGCGAGCCCACCCCGTTCGGGGTGCGGCGCACCGCGCGGGCGTCGACCAGGGCGAGCGCCTCCTCGGCGGCGCGCACCAGCCTCGGCAGCGGGGGATGTTCGGCCGACGGCCGCTGGGCCGTGCGGTACGCCTCGCGGAGCGTCTCCCGGCCCTTGCGGGCCCTGCCCTGCTCGATCTGCGCCCGGCCCAGGTCGAGCAGGGCCTCGGTCAGCTCCACGACGGCGGGGGAGACCCGCAGCAGCGCCACCGCCTCCCCGAGGGCCTCCAGGCCGCGCCGGCCGCCCACCGCCCTGGCCCGGGCGTGCAGGGCCCGGCCCACCACCCGGGGCGTGCCCCAGGAGCGCGCGTACCGCAGCTCCTCGTCGGCGAGGGCCACCGCCTCGGCGGGCCGCCCCAGGGCGATCAGGGCGTGTGCCGCGCCCGAGCGCCAGGGCTGGGCGACCGGGCTGTGGAAGTTGCGGTGCAGCATCCGCGCGCCGCAGGCCCGGTAGTCGTCGAGGGCCTCCTCCCAGCGGGACTCGCCCGCGTACAGCCGGGCCCTGGTGCAGAGCAGATCGTCCCAGGGCCAGCCGTCGTTGGAGGACTCCGAACCGGCCCGCGCCAGCAGCTGCCACGCGGTGTCCGGCCGGCCCAGCTCGAAATGGGCCAGCGAGAGGGTGGCGAGCAGATGCGGGAACTGCACCCCCCGGTCGAGCGAGGCGTGCAGCACCGGTTCGTACTCGTCGATGACCTGCTGGAAGCGGCCGGCCCACAGACTCGCGGTGGCCCGCGCGCCGACCAGGAACTGATGCCCCACATCGGTGAGATCGGGGAGTTCCGGCGCCTCCGGCAGACCGCGCACGGTGAGCGCGCGGGCCTCGTCCAGCCGGTCCGCCCACTGGAGCAGCGAGGCCGCCGAGCCGAGCCACCCCGATCTCAGCAGCGGATCGACCGGGCCGGACAGCCGGGCCGTGACCCGGGCGACGGCCCGGTGGGCGGAGAGATTCCCCGCCCCGGCGTCGTACGCGGTGAGCAGCCCGCAGACCAGCGGTTCGAGCGCGGCGGGCGTCTCGTCGGCCAGGGTGCGCAGCTCCTCGACCGCGTAACGCCACTGCTGGGGATCGTGGATGGCGATACCGGCGGCGACGATCTTGGTGGTCTGGATCAGCCGTGAGTCCTGCGAGCGCTCGCTCACCTCCCGGAGCACCCGCAGCGCCGGATCGATATGTCCGCAGGCGACGAGCGCGCCGGAGAGCGCCGAGGCCACGGTGAGCCGGTCGGGCCCGTCGGCGTGCTGGAGTTCGCGCCGGATCCTGCGGGTGCCCGCCTCGGCGGAGCGGAACAGCTCCAGCGAGCCGAGCCGGCAGGCCAGCGTGGTCCGGTGATCGGCGCTGAGCGGCCCGCCGATGGCCCGGCGCAGCAGCTGCACCGCCCGGTCCGTGCTGCCCTCGCGCAGCGCCTGGCCGGCCGCCTGCTCCAGGGCGAGCGGCATCCACTCCTCGCCGATCTTCGGCAGTTGGGCGAGCTGGGCCGCGACCGCGGTGGCGCTCGCGCCGCGTTCGTAGAGCTGGCGGGCGGCGCGCAGCCGCAGCGGGCCCAGTTCGGCGTCGGCCGCGCCCGCCAGTACCGCCTCCCGGGCCAGCGGCACGGTGAGCAGCCGCTCCAGCGAGGGGCCGTTGCGCAGCACTTCGGCCTGGCGGCCCGGGGCCAGGCCGGTCATGCCCGCGAGGAGGGCGGTGTCCGGGTGGGACACCGAGCCGGGGGCGAGCAGCAGCGCCAGGGCGAGCGCGGTGTCGCGGCGACCGGGTAAAGAACCGGCGTTCAGCCAGCGGGTCATGGCGTCGCGGTAGCGGGTGCCCGCCAGTTCGTCCAGGCTCCGGGGGGCCGGTCCCGGCGGCAGATCGGCGAGGAGGGCGTGCAGCAGCTTCGGGCTTCCGGCGCTCGCGCGGGCGCACAGCCGGGCCGTCTCCGGGCCGTGCCCGTGGGCGGCGGCGAGCTGCGCCACCGCCGTGTCGCTGAGCGGCGCGAGCGACATCTCCTGCCCGGTGGCCCCGGGCAGGCCGTCGATGTCCAGGGACGGCGAGCCGGAGAGCAGCAGCAGCACGGGGAGCCGGCCGATTCGGCGGGTGAGATAGCGCAGCCAGCGGAAGGAGGTGTCGTCGGCGTGCTGAGCGGCCTCCACGACGAGCAGCGCGGGCCCCTGGGCGGCCAGTTCGTCCGTCAGACCGTGGAAGATCCGCTGCCGTTCCTCGGCGAACACCGGGCTGGCGAAGGGCAGGGTGGCGGCCTCCGGGAAGAGCTGTCGCAGTACGCCGAAGGGGAAGTCCGTCTCCTGGGGGCAGCCGCGGGCATGGCTGACCCGCATGCCGTTCGCCCGGGCGCGCCGTACCGCCTCCGCCACACAGGAGGTGAGGCCCATCCCGGTGGTGCCCCGCAGCAGCAGCCACCGTCCGTGACCGGCCAGGGCCGACGCGCCCGCCTGCGCGACCGCCGTGAGTTCCGCATCCCGTTCGAGCAGACTGTGCTCCACTGCGCCCCCTGTCCGAGTCCGCCGTACTGCTTACGGACTGTTCCGCGAGCCGAGCGGATAATCATGATCGAATGGAATGTTGTCACTTTCTCAGAACCCATTGACATTCGAAATGACGACAAAGCGCAGGATACCGGATGAATCGCCGGGATTGGCGGATGAGTTCGGCCACGGCTTCCGGGGGCGGAAACCGTGGCCGATGTGGATCAGTCGTCCTCGTCCTCGGGCTCGTGGTGGTCGAGGTTGACGATTCCGCGCTTCCAGAACCCGTCCACATCCGTGTACTCACGGTTGAGACCGAGGTCCTTGTGGAGGTGGCGGCGGATGGGCTTCAGCTCGCCCGCCTCGCCCGCGATCCAGATGAACGGGTCGCCGGGGAGGAACTCGACCCCCTTGACGGCCTTCTCCATCAGGTCGCCCTCGCCGTGCGCGAGTCCGTCGCGGTGCAGCCAGACGATCTCGGCGTCGGCCCGGGTGTCGATCGGGTGCTCCTCGGCCGCGTCGTCCACCAGCAGGAACACCTTCGCGGGCACGCCCTCCGGCAGCTCCTCCAGCATCCGGCAGATGGCGGGGATCGCGGTCTCGTCGCCCGCGAAGAGGTACCAGTCGAACACCCACGGCACCATGATGGAGCCGCGCGGCCCGGCCACCCCGATCTTCTGGCCCGGCGCGGCCTGCTCGGCCCAGACGGAGGCCACGCCCTTGCCGTGCAGCACGAAGTCCAGGTCCAGTTCGCCGGCCTCGGCGTCGTAGCGGCGGGTGGTGTAGTCCCGCGAGACCGGGAAGGGGGGCTCGGTCGGGAACTCCAGGCCGTCGCCGTCGTCCGCGACCCGCGGCAGCACGGGGAGTTCGGCGCCCGGCTCGGGGAAGAAGCACTTCACATGATCGGCGGGGGAGCGGTCGACGAACCCCGCCAGCTCGGGCCCGCCCAGGGTCACCCGGACCATCCGGGGGGTGGGCCGGGTGACGCGCAGGACCTCCAGCGTACGGACCGCTATGTCGTGGTAGACGACCTCGATGTCCGGCAGATTCCTGGTTTCCACGGTACTGACTCGCTTCCGAAGGGGGTGAACTTAGGTAAGCCTTGCATAATTTGCCGCCTCTTGGCAGCCGGGGATCCCGCTCACAGCGCGGCGAGCGCGGCGTTCAGGACCGGCCCGATCTCCGCGAGCCTGCCCGTGTCCATCAGCTCGTCGTGCGAGCAGTCCAGGACATGCTCGGTGATCTCGCCGTCCACGAACGCGGGCCACACCTTCAGCGGCTCGTCCTCGGGCCCGGTGCTCCGCGCCGCCGTGAAGAACAGCACATCGCCCCGGTACCGCCGGGTGGTGCTGCGCGAGAGCAGCCGCACACAGTGGACGTTGGTCTCCACGATCGCGCTCAGCAGCGAGTCGTCGAAACCGGCCAGCAGACCCTGGCTGTCCCGGATGGCGGTCACCGCCTCCTCCCGGCTCAGCGCGCCGCCCTCCGCGCCCGCCTCCCCGCCGCCCGCGCTCACTCCGGCGACCGAGAGCAGGAAACCGCTCTCCTCCCGCTCCAGCCGCTCCCGGAAGTCCGGCGCGTCGACATGGGACCAGTCGTCGTTCTCCGGCGGATAGGCGTCGAGGAGACCGAGGAACGCGACCTCCTCGCCGCGCTCCTGGAGGAGTGCCGCCAGGGTCTGCGCGAGCGTCCCGCCGAAGGAGTAGCCCAGGAAGTGGTACGGCCCCCGGGGCTGCACCGTCCGGATCTCCGCCAGATACAGCTCGGCGAGAGCCGCCAGGTCCGCGCACTCGGGCAGCGCGCCCGAGAGCCCCGGCGACTGGAGCCCGTACACCGGCCGCTCACGGTCCAGATGGCGCAGCAGTCCCGTGTACTGCCAGCTGAAACCGGACGCCGGGTGGAAGCAGAACAGCGGTGCCAGCGAGCCGCGCCCGCGCAGCGGCATCAGGGTGCGCAGCGCGTCCCGGCGGGCGTCGGAGCCGATCCGGGCGGCCACATCGGCCACCGTCGGGGCCGACATCACCGTGCCCACCTGGACCGGGATGCCCAGTTCGGCACGGATCCGGCCGACCAGCCGCATCGCCAGCAGCGAATGGCCGCCCAGCTCGAAGAAGTTGTCCTCGGCCCCGACCCGCTCCAGCCCGAGGACCTCGGCGAAGATCTGGCAGAGCAGCTCCTCGCGGGCGTCCTTCGGCGGCCGGCCGCTCTCGCCGTCCCCGAAGTCCGGGGCCGGCAGCGCCGCCCGGTCCACCTTGCCGTTCACCGTCAGCGGCAGCGCCGTCAGCTCCATGAACACCGACGGAACCATGTACTCCGGCAGGGCGGCCGAGAGCGCCGCCCGCAGCCGCACCGGTTCCGCGCCGACCGTGCCCGAGGCCGGCACGGTGTACGCCACCAGCCGCTTGATCCCGGTGGGCCCGGTGTGGACGACGACCGACGCGGCGGCGATCCCCGGCAGCGAGGCCACCGCCGACTCGACCTCGCCCAGCTCGATCCGGAAACCCCGGATCTTCACCTGGTGGTCGGTACGGCCCAGATAGTCGATGCTCTCGTCCGCGCGCCAGCGCACCAGGTCGCCCGTGCGGTACATCAGCGTCCCCGGCTCGCCGAAGGGGTCCGCGACAAAGCGCTCGGCGGTCGCGGCGGGCCGCTCGAAGTACCCCCGGGCCAGCCCCGCGCCCGCAAGATACAGCTCGCCCGGCACCCCGGCCGGAACCGGCCGCAAGCCGCTGTCCAGCACATAGGCACGGGTGTTGTGGATGGGACGCCCGACGCACGAGCCCGCGCTGCCGTCGACGTCCGCGCCCAGCGCGTTGATCGTGTACTCGGTCGGACCGTAGAGGTTGTACGCCATGGTGCCCTCGGCGGCCTTCAGCAGCGACCAGAGCGAGTCCGGCACCGCCTCGCCGCCCAGCAGCACCAGCACCGGCCGGTGCCGGCCCGGATCCAGCAGACCCGCGTCGATCAGCTGCTGTCCGTACGACGGGGTCACATTGACCACGTCGACGCCCACCCGGTCGTAGTGCGCGGTCAGCGCCGCCGGGTCCAGCCGCAGCTCCTCGCCGATGACATGCACCTCGTGCCCGTCGACCAGCCAGAAGAACTCCTCCCAGGACATGTCGAACGCGAACGAGACCGTGTGCGCCACCCGCAGCCGCCGGCCGCCGGCCTTCGCCACCGCCGGGGCGAAGATCCGCTCCCGGTGGTTTACCAGCATGTTGGTCAGCCCCGAGTAGGGCACCACCACCCCCTTGGGGCGGCCGGTGGAGCCCGAGGTGTAGATCAGATACGCCGGGTGCCGGCCGTCGCGCACACCGCTCAGCTCGGCGTCCGCCACCGGAGCGCCCGAGAGCGCCGCCAGCTCCGCCACCGTCTCCGGCGCGTCCAGCACCAGCAGCGCACCGCCCGCCGGGACCCGCCCGACCACCGGGGCGCAGGTCACCAGGGCCAGCGGAGCCGCGTCGCCGACCATCGTCGCCAGCCGCTCCACCGGATGGTCCAGATCCAGCGGCAGATAGGCCGCGCCCGTCTTCAGCACCGCGAACAGCGCCACCACGAAGTCCGCCGAACGCGGCAGCCCGAGGGCCACCACCCGCTCCGGACCCGCGCCCCGGGCGATCAGCGCCCGGGCCAGCCGGTTGGCCCGCTCGTCCAGCTCCGCGTAGCTCAGCCGCTCCCCGTCGAAGACCAGCGCCGTGGTGCCGGGCGTGCGGCGGGCCTGCTCGCCGAAGAGCTCGATCACCGTGGTGTCCGGCACCGGATGCCCCATGTCGTCGCCGAGCGCGAGCAGCCGCGCGCGCTCCCCGTCGGCCAGCGTGCGCAGCCGCCCGACCGGGGCGGCCCCGCCGTCGGCCAGCTGCTCCACCAGCAGTCGCAGCCGCCCGGCGATCCGCTCGGCGCTCTCGCGGTCGTAGAGATCGGGCCGGTACGCCACGCTCAGTTCGAGCTCGCGCTCCGGGGTCACCGCCAGGGTCAGCGGATAGTGCGTGCCGTCGACGCTGTGCGTCCAGCCGATCCGGTGCCGCTCCACGGCCTCCTCGCGCGCCGCGTCGTCCAGCGGGGTGTTGCGGAAGACATAGAGGGTGTCGAAGAGCTGTCCCACCCCGCTCAGCTGCTGAATCGGGCCCAGCCCCACATAGTGGTGCGGCAGCAGGTCCGCGTGCTCGCCCTGGACGCGCACCAGCAGCTCCCGCAGCGGCTCGTCCGGCCGCAGCGTCACCCGGAACGGCAGGGTGTTCATGAACATGCCGATCATCTGATCGACCCCGGGGATGTCCCCCGGACGCCCCGAGACCGTCGCCCCGAACACCACGTCGTCCCGGCCCGTCAGCTGCGCCAGCGTCAGCGCCCACGCCGAGCTGAGCGCCGTGTTCAGCGTGACGCCGCAGCCCCGGGTGAAGGTGCGCAGCCGGTCGCTGACCGCCTCGTCCAGCACGATCTCCACCACCTCGGCCGTCACCGGCCGCCGCTGCGGATCGGCCGGAGCCACCAGCGTCGCCTGGTCGAGCCCCGAGAGATGATCCCGCCAGGCCAGCGCGGACGCCTCCCCGTCGGTGGCGGCCAGCCAGCGCAGATACTCGCGGTACGGAGTGACCGGAGGCAGCCCGTCCACCTCGCCGCCCCGTGCGTACAGCGTGAACAGCTCCTCGAAGAAGAGCGACTCCGACCAGCCGTCGGTCAGGATGTGATGCTGTGTCACACAGAGCATCCACCGCTCGGCGGAGAACTTGAGCAGTGTCACCCGGATCAGCGGCGGCGCGGCCAGGTCGAAGCGGGTCGCCGCGTCCGCGAGGGAGAACTCCCGCAGCGCCTCGTCCTGCGCCGCACGGTCCAGACCGGTCAGATCCAGCTCCCGCCACGGCAGCTCCCACCCGGCGGGCACCACCTGCACCGGCCCGTCCAGACCCTCGTGCCAGAACGCGGAGCGCAGATTCGGGTGCCGCAGCAGCAGCGCGTCGAACGCCGCCCGCAGCGCGGACACGTCCACGGCGTGCAGCAGCTCCAGGAAGTTCTGCATCAGATAGACGTCGAGCGCCCGGTCGTCGTAGACCGCGTGGAAGTACAGCCCCTCCTGGAGCGGCGAGAGCGGCAGCACCTCCCCGGCGTCCGGGAACGCCCGCCCCAGCACCTCGCGCTGCGCCTCGTCCAGGACCACCAGCGGCCCCTGCTCCCCGGCCGGGGCGGCGGCGGGCCCGCCGGCCGCGGCCGCCGGCCGCGCCACGGCCGCCAGCTTCGCCACCGTACGGTGCTCGAAGACCTCGCGCGGGGTCAGCGCCAGGCCCTCCTTGCGCGCCCGGGACACCAGCTGGATCGAGACGATGCTGTCGCCGCCCAGGGCGAAGAAGTCGTCGTCCACACCGGCCGAGGCCAGCCCCAGCACCTCCGTGAAGACCCGGGCGAGCGTCTCCTCCGTCCCGCCCTCCGGCGCACGGGAGACCTCGGAGCCGCCCAGCACCGGCGCGGGCAGCGCCGCCCGGTCCAGCTTGCCGTTGACATTCGTCGGCAGCTCGTCCAGCACCACCACCGCCGCCGGGACCATGTACTCCGGCAGCGAGGCGGCCAGCTCCGCCCGCACCGTGGCGGGCTCCGCCCCGCCGGTCACATAGGCCACCAGCCGGCGCACCCCCGGGGTGTCCTCACGCACCACCACGGCGGCCGTGCCCACACCCGCCAGCGCCGTCAGCGCCGACTCGATCTCGCCCAGCTCGATCCTGAAGCCCCGGATCTTCACCTGGTCGTCGGCCCGGCCCAGATACTCCAGCTCGCCGTCGGCCCGCAGCCGCACCAGATCCCCGGTGCGGTACATCCGCGTACCCGGCCCGCCGTAGGGGTCCGCCACGAACCGCTCGGCGGTCAGCGCGCACCGGCCCAGATAGCCGCGCGCCATGCCCCGGCCCGCGAGATACAGCTCGCCGACCGTGCCCGCCGGAGCCGGCCGCAGCGCCGAGTCCAGCACATACGCCGAGGTGTTGCCGATCGGACGGCCCACCACCGGCGTCGCGCTGTCCGCGAGATCCGCCGCGAGCGCGTCCACGGTGTACTCCGTCGGCCCGTACAGATTGACCGACATCACCCCGCTCGCCGCCCGCACCCGCGTCCACAGCGAGTCCGGCACCGCCTCGCCGCCCAGCAGCAGCAGCGCCGGCCGGTGCCGCTCCCCGTCCAGCAGCCCCCACTCCACGAGCTGCTGGGCGTAGGTCGGCGTCACGTCCATCGCGTCGATCCGCCGCTCGCGGACATAGCCGACGACGAACTCCGCGTCCCGCCGCCCCACCTCGTCCAGCACATGCAGCTCATGCCCGGCGATCAGCCAGAACAGCTGCTCCCAGGAGGTGTCGAAGCTGAACGAGGCGGTGTGCAGCGCCCGCAGCCGACGGCCGCCCGACGCGCCTGCCACCGGGCCGAAGACCCGGTCGACATGGTTGGCGTAGAGATTGGCGAGACCGCCGTGGGTGAGCACCACGCCCTTGGGACGGCCGGTGGAACCCGAGGTGTAGATGACGTACGCCGGATGGTCCGGGCTCACCGCCGGGGCGGCGAAGCGGCCGTCGAAGGTCGCCAGCTGGGTCGTGGTCCACTCGCCGTCCAGCACGATCCGCTCCGGACCGCCGCCCTCCGGCAGCAGCCCGGCAGCGGCCGAGGTGGTCAGCACACACACCGGGGCCGCGTCCTCGATCATGTAGCCGAGCCGGTCCGCCGGATGGTCCAGATCGAGCGGCAGATACGCCCCGCCCGCCCGCAGCACCGCGAGGATCGCCACCACCGAGTCCGCCGAACGCGGCACGGCCAGCGCCACCACCGACTCGGGGCCCACCCCGCGCGAGGCCAGCAGCGCCGCCAGCCGGCCCGCGCGGGCGTCCAGCTCGCCGAAGGTCAGCTCCTCGGCCCCGGAGACCACCGCCCGCGCGTCCAGGGCCCCCGCCGCCCGCTCGGCGAACCGGTCGGCGACCGTGCCCGAAGGCACCGGGAACGCGGCCCCCCGGGCCCCGCCCAGCAACTGCTCGCGCTCCGCGGGCGACAGAAGAGCCAGCGCCCCCACCGCCGTCTCCGGCGCGGTGGACAGCTGGTCCAGCACCGAGGCCAGCCGCTCCGCGATCAGCCCGGCCCGCCGCTCGTCGAAGAGATCCGGCCGGTACTCCAGCTCCAGCCGGACCCGCTCCTCCAGCGACACCGCGAGCGTGAGCGGATAGTGCGTGGCGTCCCGCGCCTCGACCCCGGTGACGCTCAGCCCGTCCCCCGGCTCCGGCCGGGCGTCCGGGTCCACCGGATAGTTCTCGATGACCACCAGGGTGTCGAACAGCTCCCCGCCGCCCGCCTGCTTCTGAATCAGCCGCAGCCCCAGATGGTGATGGGCCAGCAGCCCGTTCTGCTCGTCACGGAACCGCCGCAGCAGCTCCTCGGCGCTCTCCCCCGAGCGCGGAGTGATCCGCACCGGCACCGTGGTGATGAAGAGACCCACCATCGACTCGACGCCCGGCAGCTCGTCGGGACGCCCCGACACCGTCAGCCCGAACACCACGTCCTGACGGCCGGTCAGCCCGCCCAGCACCAGACCCCAGGCGCACTGGATCAGCGTGGAAGGAGTGGTGCCCAGCCGTCTCGCCGTCGCGGTCAGCCGCCCGGTGGCCTCCTCCGACAGCTCCACCCCGAGCACACCAGGACGCACCGAGCCACGAGCCGGATCGGCCGGAGCCACCAGCGAAGCACCCTCAAGACCGGCCAGCGCCGAACGCCACGCGGCCTCGGCGGCCGGCCCGTCCTGCTGCTTCAGCCACTTCAGATACTTCCGGTACGGACGCACCGCCGGCAGCGCCGAGGCGTCGCCGTCGCTCCGGTACAGCGCCAGCAGATCCCCGACCAGCAGCGGCATCGACCAGCCGTCGACCAGGATGTGATGAACGGTCACCACCAGACGGTGATCACCCTCCCCGAGCCGCGCCAGCAGCAGCCGCAGCAGCGGCGGCCGGTGCAGCTCGAAGCGGCGCGCCAGCTCCTGGCGCTCCACCCGCCGCAGCGCCTCGGCGAGAGAGCTCCCGTGGCCGCCCGCGCCCCGCTCCGACAGATCGACCCGGCCCACCGGAACGCTCACCTCGGAGGGCACGAACTGCACCGGCTGCGGCACGCCCTCGTGCCAGAACCCGGCCCGCAGATTGGCGTGCCGCCGCAGCAGCGCCGCCGCCGCCCGCTCCAGCCGCCCGGTGTCCACCGGCCCGGCCAGCGCCACCGACACCTGCACGGTGTAGACGTCCGTCGCCCCGGCGTCGTACACGGAATGGAACAACATGCCCTGCTGAAGAGGCGACAGCGGAAGCATGTCCTCGATTCGAGCCTGCGTCACTGCTGATCCCTCCACATTGCTTCGAGCATGCTGATCTGGTCCTGGTCGAGATCGACCAGGTCGAGGTCCGAGGGCGTATGACCCCCGGTGGTGGTACCGCCGGCCGCCCAGGCGGCCAGGGCGTCCAGTGCGGCGAGCCAGCCGTCGGCGATCTCGCCGACCGTGGCCTGATTGAGTGCCTCGCCCGCCCAGATGAACCCGGCGACGAGCCTCGGCCCGTCCGGGCCGTTCTCGATCTCCGCGTTGATCTCCAGCGGGTGCGAGAGCGGAGTCGCCGGATCCGGCCGTACGGACAGGGCGTCCGCCTCGGCGGCCGGACCCCAGTCCGCCGAGAGCGCCTCGGCCGTGTTGCGGCCGAGATAGTTCCAGAGGACCTCCGGACGGGCCCCCGGATCGAACAGCCGCGCCGTGGCCGCGTTGGCATACCGCAGCAGCCCCGCGCCGAGCCCCCCGTCCGGGACGCCCCGCAGCAGCTCCTTGACCTCCTTGAGCGCGGCCCCGGCGTCCTCACGGCCCGCCAGCACCGCGACCGGGTCATAGCCCCCGCCGCCGAGCCGCAGCGGATACAGGCTGGTCAGCCAGCCCACCGTCCGCGTGAGATCCGCGCCCGGCAGCAGCTCCTGCTCCCGGCCGTGCCCCTCCAGCTCCACGACCGGCGCACCGGCCCCGATGTGCCCGGCCCGCGCCGCCCAGTCGCCCAGCGCCAGCGCCAGCGCGGTCAGCAGCGTGTCGTTGACCGTCCCGTGGAAGGCCTGCGGCACCGACTCCAGCAGCGGCGCGGTGCGCTCCGCCGAGAGCCGCACGGTCAGATCCCGTGCCGTCGCCACCGTGTCCCGCGCCGGATCCAGCGGCCGGGCCGTCAGCGTACGCACCGGGGCGTCCGCCTCCAGCCAGCGGTCCAGCTCAGCCACCCGGCGCGGCGCGTGCGCCTCCGCCAGCAGATGAGCCGTCCACGTCCGCAGCGAGGTGCCCACCGGATCCAGCGCCGGGGCCCGGCCCGCGACGACCGCCTCCCAGGCGGCCCGCAGATCCGGCAGCAGAATCCGCCAGGAGACCTCGTCCACCGCCAGATGGTGCGCCACCAGCAGCAGCCTGCCCGCGACCCCCGGCCCCGCGTCGAACCGCACGGCCCGCACCGTCTCACCGGCCACCGGGTCGAGTTCCCCGGCCGCCCGGTCCGACTCCCGGCCGATCAGCTCCCGCAGACCGTCCTCGTCCAGACCGCGCGCGTCCACCGTCCGCAGCACCGCCCGCGCGTCGATCGCGCCGCGCGGCCGGACCTCGGCGCTCCACACCCCCGGCCGGCCCACCGTCAGCCGCTGCCGCAGCCCGTCGTGATGGTCCAGCAGCGCGCCCAGCGCGGGTACGAGATCCTCCTCCCGCACCCCGGCCGGCAACCGCACCAGCCTGGCCTGGCAGAACCGCTCGAACGGACCGCCGCGCCCGGCCAGCCACCGCGCGATCGGCGGCAGCGGCAGCGCGCCGACCCCGTCGTCCACCGGCCGGGCCACGGCAGCCGCCGCGCCCTTGGCGACCCCGGCGAGACCCGCCGGCGTCGGCTGCTGGAAGATCTGCCGCGCCGTGATGGTCAGCCCCGCCCTGCGGACCAGACTCACCAGCCGGATGGAGACGATGCTGTCGCCGCCCAGCTCGAAGAAATTGTCGTCCGCCCCGACCCCGGGACGGCCCAGCACCTCGGCCATCGCCCGGCAGAGGACCTCCACCGGAGACCCGCCCGCCGAAGGATCCGGCACCGTGCCCACGGCCGCCGCCGGCCCGGCCGGCCGCGCCACGACCGGCGCGGGCGCGGGCAGCGCCCGGCGGTCCAGCTTCCCGTTCGGCGACAGCGGCACCTCCGCCAACTCCAGGAAGACCGACGGAATCATGTACTCCGGCAGCCGCTCGGCCGCGTGCGCCCGCAGCGCCCCCGCGTCGAACCCGCCCGCACCGGCGACGGGCACCGCGTAGCCGACCAGCTGCCGCACCCCCGGAACGTCCTCCCGGACCACGACCACGGCCCGCGCCACCCCGTCGGCCGCCGCCAGCACCGCCTCGATCTCACCCAGCTCGACCCGGAAACCGCGCAGCTTCACCTGATCGTCGGCGCGCCCCAGATAATCCAGCCCGCCGTCCGCCCGCCACCGCGCCAGATCGCCGGTGCGGTACATCCGCGCCCCCGGCCCCCCGTGCGGATCGGCGGTGAACCGCTCGGCCGTCAGCCCCGGCCGCGCCGTGTAACCCCGGGCCAGCTGCGCCCCGGCGAGATACAGCTCACCGGCCACACCCACCGGAACCGGCCGCAGCGCCCCGTCCAGGACGTACACCCGGGTGTTCCACACCGGAGTGCCGATGGAGACCGAACCGGCCGCGCCGTCCTCGGCCCGGCAGGAGGCCGCGGTCACATCGACGGCCGCCTCGGTCGGACCGTACAGATTCTCCAGCGCCACCGCGTTCGCACCGGCCGAGGCGTGGAAACGCGCCACCAGATCGCCGGGGAGCGCCTCACCGCTGCACACCACGAGCCGCAGCCCCGGGCAGGAGGCCACCTCGACCTCGCCGACGAACGCCTCCAGCATCGAGGGCACGAAGTGCAGCACACTGACCCGCTCCTCGCGGATGAGCGAGGCCAGATACTCCGGGTCCCGATGGCCGTCCGGCCGCGCGATCACCAGCGGAGCGCCCTCGGCGAGCGGCCAGAACAGCTCCCACACCGAGACGTCGAACCCGGCGGGCGTCTTGTGCAGCACCCGGTCCGCCGGAGTGAGGCCGTACGCGCCCTGCATCCACTTCAGCCGGTTGACGATGGCCGCGTGCTCCACCATCACCCCCTTGGGGCGGCCGGTGGACCCCGAAGTGAAGATCACATACGCGGGGTGGCGCGGCAGCAGCGCCGTCGACCGGTCCACGTCCGTCACCTCGAAGGAGGCCAGCGAAGCCAGCCGCTCCAGCGTCGCGGGCGCGTCGAGCGCGATCCGCTCGGCCGTCACCCCGGACGGAAGGAGCGCCTCGGACGCGGTGTCGGTCAGCACACAGACGGGCCGTGCCGTCCGTGTCATGTACGCCAGCCGGTCACCGGGAAGCGTCAGATCCAGCGGCAGATACGCGCCGCCCGCCCGGACCACCGCGTGGACGGCCACCAGCAGGTCGAACGAGCGGGGCAGCGCCACCGCCACGACCGCCTCGGGACCGACCCCGCGCCCGATCAGCAGCCGGGCCAGCCGGTTCACCCGCTCCTCGAAACCGGCGCGCGAGAGCCGCTCGCCGTCGAGGACCAGGGCGTCGGCGGCCAGATCACGGGCCCCGGAGGCCACCAGGGCGGCCAGCGTGAGGGGGCCGGGCAGCTCACGGGCGGTGTCGTTCCAGCCGTGCGTCACCCGCTCCCGCTCCGCCGGATCCATCACCGCGATGCCGGAGACCGGCGTCCCCGGGTCGGCGGCGACCGCGTCCAGCAGCCGCAGCAGCCGGTCCGTCAGCCGCTCGGCCCCCGAGCGGTCGAAGAGATCGGTGGCGTACCGGACACCGCCCGAGAGCCGGCCGTCGGTCTCGGACGCGGCGAAGGCCACCTCCAGATCGAGCTTGGCACCGCCGATCTCCACCGGCAGCTCGGCCGCCGGGAGACCGAACAGCTCCCGTACTCCCTCACCGGTCGAGTAGTACGTCACCATCGTCTGGAACAAGGGATTCCGAGACTGCGAGCGGGCCGGGCCCACGGCCTCCACCACCCGCTCCAGCGGCAGATCCGCGTTCTCGAACGCGGCCAGACCGGTGTCCCGCACCCGCGCCACCAGCTCGGCGAAGGTCGGGTCGCCGGAGAGATCCGCCCGCAGCACCAGAGTGTTGAGGAAGAAGCCGACCAGCTCGTCCACCGCCGCCTCGCCCCGCCCGGAGACCGGGCTGCCGAGGGGGATGTCCTCGCCCGCGCCGAGCCGGTGCAGCAGCGCCGCCACGGCGGCATGGGCCACCATGAACATCGTCGCGCCGGTCTCCCGGGCGATCCGCGCCAGCCCCCGGGCCGTCGCCTCCGGCACCTCGAAGGTCACCACGTCGCCCGCGTGGCTGGAGGTCGCGGGTCGCGGCCGGTCGGTGGGCAGGGGCAGCTCGTCGGGGAGCCCGGCGAGCGCGGTGCGCCAGTGTTCGGTCTGTGCGGTGGCGAGGGGGGTGTCGGCGAGGAGTTCGTGCTGCCAGAGGGCGTAGTCGGCGTACTGGACGGGCAGCGGGGCGAACTCCGGTGCCCCGCCCGCGAGCCGGGCCCGATAAGCCGTGTCGAGATCGTCCAGCAGCGGCCCGGTCGACCCCTCGTCGGTGGCGATGTGGTGGATCAGCAGGACGAGGGTGTGGTCGTCCTCGGCGGTGCGCAGCAGCGTCACCCGCACCGGTACGTCCACCGCCAGATCGAAGACCTGACCGCAGACGGACTCCGCCTCCGTCGCCAGCCACTCCTCGGGAACCTCACGGACCGAGAACGGGACCCGCGCCTCATCCGGCCGCAGAACGCGCTGGTAGGGCTCACCCTCGTGCTCGGCGAAGAGGGTACGCAGCACCTCATGACGGGTGATCACATCGTGTACGGCGGCCTCCAGCGCGGGGATGTCGAGCGCGCCGCGCAGCCGTACCGCGAACGGCACGTTGTACGCCGTGCCCGGGCCGCGCGCACTGTCGATCAGCCACAGCCTGCGCTGGGCGTAGGAGAGCGGCAGCCGCTCCGGCCTGGTGGCCGCGCCGGTCAGCGCGGGCCGCTCGACGGCGGACCCGCCGCCGAGGCGGGCCGCGAGAGCGGCGGCCGTGCGCGCCTCGAACACATCCCGTACGGAGCAGTCCGCACCCAGCGCGGTACGCAGCCGGCTCACCGCGCGCGTGGCGAGCAGCGAGTGCCCGCCGAGCCGGAAGAAGTCGTCCTCCACACCGATGGAGTCCAGCCCCAGCGTCGCCGCCAGGATGCCGCTGACGATCTCCTCGCGAGCGTTGCGCGGCCCCCGCGACAGGGTGACCGAGGAAGCCTCGGGCGCGGGGAGGGCGGCGCGGTCGAGCTTGCCGTTCACATTGGTCGGCAGCTCCTCCAGCGCCACGATCGCGGCCGGGACCATGTAGTCGGGGAGTTCGCCGGCCAGGCTCGCGCGGAGCGCCACGGGGTCGGCCGTACCCGTGATGTACGCCACCAGCTGAGGCACTCCGGAGTCCTCGCGGAGGATGACGGTGGCGGTGGTGACGTGGGGGTGGTGGGTGAGGGCGGTTTCGATTTCGCCGAGTTCGACGCGGAAGCCGCGCACCTTTACCTGGTCGTCGGCTCGTCCGAGGAATTCGATGTGTCCGTCGGTGCGTCGTCGTGCGAGGTCGCCGGTGCGGTACATGCGGGTGCCGGGGGTGCCGTGGGGGTTGGCGGTGAAGCGTTCGGCGGTGAGGG